>CAYXUF010000115.1:0-1004 GCA_964468155.1 uncultured Treponemataceae bacterium | reverse complement strand
CTCACCGACGCCGAGATCAACGAAATCGACGAGCTGCTGGCCGCTGTGCCCGCACCCTTTGAAACCGTTGATGCCGTGATCCTGGACGGCTACCTGGCCGGTGTGCTGGTCCAGCCCGTGCTGCTGCAGCCGGAAGACTGGCTGCCGCCGATCTTCGGCACCGAAGGCATGCCCGAGGCCGGCATCGAAGGCTGGAGCGAAGCCCAGCACAACCGCCTGGTCAGCCTGATCACCCGCCGCAAGGACGAGATCCTGCGCGGCATCCTGGAAGACGGCTGGTTCGACCCCATCGTGCCGATGATCGAAGACGACGACGGCAAGCCGGTCGAAGGCAAGGACGCGCTGGAAGGCATCGGCTACTGGGCCGCCGGCTTCGAGTGGGCGCTGGCCAACTTCCCGCAGCTGGAAGAAGCCGCGCTGTCGGGCGTGCCCGACCTGCTGGACTCGATCTGGCGCCACCTGCCCGAGCAGGACGAAACCCAGCAGGCCATGACCAAGGCCCTGGACGAAGAGCACCCGCTCAAGAACCTGGACGAGGCCATCGAGGCCCTGGTGTTCGACGTGGTGGACCTGGCCCAGATCGGCCTGGCCGAGAGCCACAAGGTCGAAACCGTGGTGCGCGAGCATCCCAAGCTCGGCCGCAACGACCCCTGCCACTGCGGCAGCGGCAAGAAGTACAAGAACTGCCACGGGGCCAACTGATTGCACGCGGAAGGTTCGGCGGGTCGCCTGACGATCCAGCTGCTGTCTGACCTGCACCTGGAAACCGAGGACTTCACGCCCACCCCGGCCCCTGGCGCCCACCTGCTGGTGCTGGCCGGGGATGTGGACAGCAGCTGGCAGGGCCTGTCGCGCTTTGCGAACTGGCCGGTGCCGGTGCTGTTCGTGCCCGGCAACCACGAGTTCGACCGCCGCGATGTGGACGAGGCCCTGGCTGGCCTGCGCGAGCGCGCGGCACAGTTGGGCCTGACCTTGCTGGAGCGCGAGAGCGCCTTCGTCACCGC
>CAYXUF010000114.1:0-1011 GCA_964468155.1 uncultured Treponemataceae bacterium | reverse complement strand
GGCAATGGCGTTATTGATCACAGTTGCACCACCTTCCCAAGGTAATCCTGTACAAAGCGGTCATGGTCAGCCTTCTGCACAGCAGCACCAAGCTTGCCTCCGGCCAGTTCAACCGCCAGACGGGCAGCCTCTACACGCAGTTCTGTGCGGGCTTTCAAGACCTCTTGATCAGCAGCCTGAGCAGCCTGCACCGCAACTTTGGCAGCAGCAGCCTGAGCTTCAGCAACAATACGTTGCTTTTCTGACTCTGCCTCTTTCAGCATGGCGGCGCGCAGCGCATCAATCTCCTGATTCGCTTTTTCAAGCTTGTCAGTATATTCTTTCAGCTTGGCCTCAGCAGCCTCACGGGCCTCAGCGGCCTCACGAAGATTTTTTTCAATCTGCTGCTGACGCTCAGCCGAGGAGCCTTTTACATTAGCCTTTTTCAAGGCCCAGACCATGATTCCGACAAGCAGCGCAAAATCGACTACCCGCCAACCAAAGTCTTTCAGCTGCGCACCACTATCCGGATGATGCTCACCACCGCCTGAAGCAATGGCCAGCACAGGAACCAGGATAGCGACAACAACGGCCAGACCGGAGAGAATTCTTTGCATACGGCGATCATTCTGAATCAGCATGGGCTTACAGACTCCTCCCCAGAATTTTCTCACAAATATCGCCAGACAGCACATCCACCTGCTTTTGCAGCAGGACCCGTGCTTCGGCAGACTCTTTGGCCACCCGCTCACGAATTGAAGCGATTGACGCTGCAGCATCCTGGCGTGCCTTGTCCAGCAACGATGCCTCTTCCGCCTGAGCCTCTTTCACCAGTTCAGCCCGCTTGGCGCCAACTTCAGCCTTGGCATCGCGCAGACGAGCCTCGTACTGAGCGACTTTTTCCTGCACCTGCTGATCCACAGCGACTGCACGCTCACGGGCAGACTGGATCTCCTGCCGGCGCTGGGCAAGCAGAGCCCTGATCGGCTTGTACAGAAAGATATTCAGAACAAGAACCAGAAGTCCGAAGTT
>CAYXUF010000113.1:0-1027 GCA_964468155.1 uncultured Treponemataceae bacterium | reverse complement strand
CCGGCGCGAAGAAAACCGAATTCGCCGGGCTGCATGGCGAGGCGCTGAAAATCCGCCTGGCCGCCCCGCCGGTGGATGGCAAGGCGAACGAGGCGCTGATCCGCTTCATTGCCGACACGCTGGCGCTACCCAAATCGGTGGTCTGTCTGAAGAGCGGGCAAACCTCGCGGCGCAAGGTAGTGGAAGTCGCCGGTGCCCGCCCCGAGATCGTTGCCGGACTGGCCGGCTGAAGCAACAGCGGCTGCCGAAGCAGCCGCTTTTCCTGCGCTTCCGGAACGGGCTTATTTCTTCGCAGCAACCCTGGCGCCGCCTTCGCCGACGGTCAGTTCACCACGCAAGCGCGCCACGCTCTTCTCACCGAATCCCTTGACTCCCTTCAGGTCGTCCACCGATTTGAAGGGACCATTCTTGCTGCGGTGATCAACAATGGCCTTGGCCTTGCTCGGGCCGATGCCCTTGACACCATCGAGCTCGTCGACGGTGGCGGTATTCAGGTTCACTGCAGCGTAGGCCAGGCTGATGCTGGAAATCAGGACAAGAATCAGGCTCAACAGGCGTTTCATCGGATGCTCCTCTTCATTGGAAAATTATTGGTTTGCAAAAGACAACGGCCCCGCCGGACAAGCCGGCGGGGCCGCTCCATTTTAATGCCAATGAAATAATTTATTCCATATGAATTATGGGCGCATCTGGTAAACCACGCGTCCGCCGACCAGCGTCGCCCTGATCTGGCCGCTCATCATGTAACCCTGCCAGGGGGAGTTCTTGCCGCGGCTCTTCAGGGCTTCCGGCGTCAGTTGCCAGCTCGCTGCCGGATCGAAGACGCAGATGTCGGCATTCGTGCCGATCGCCAGGCAGCCCGCGGACGAGCCGAGGATACGGGCGGGCATGGCGGTAATGCGGGCCAGTGCGGTCGGCAGGTCGACCTGCGCCGCCTCGGCCCATTTCAGGGTCAGCGGCAGCAGCACTTCGAGGCCGGTGGCGCCCGGCTTGGCTTCGCCGAAAGGCAGCAACTTGTCGTCGGCAC
>CAYXUF010000112.1:0-1176 GCA_964468155.1 uncultured Treponemataceae bacterium | reverse complement strand
GAGCGCGACCAGTCGAAGAAGATGAACGATTCTACGACGGCTCAGGCGTGAGCGAGGCCACCAAAACGGCCCGGTGTGGCGAATCGAGTTGGCCCAGACGCAAGAACGAGCCCAGCGGGATCTGATTGAAAGAGCCGAAACAAACAGTCTGACGATTTCAAAAGGACAGCGAAGTTGGGTGAAGCCTAACGATTAGCGCTAACCCGCGCTGCCGAAGCGGCGGGGAAGTTGGAGACGAGAATTCACCAAAGATCAGAGGAGAACGAACCACCAGAGGCAGCGTCCGGGTTGAGCGCGAGGTTAGGCCGCTTCGGACGAGTGAGAAAGGTGTTTTTTGTAGACTCGGAATGTTGCCAGCCCAAAACCAAGAACACCTGCAGCCATAAGGGCCGAGGAGCCTGGTTGCTCGGGATCATCTGCGAAGAATGGGACCACAACCGCGAGGAATCCTGAACATATTGAAAAGATGAAAAAAAAATTTAAAACAAAGCGAATAAAACCTTTGGGGGTGATCCCAACCCAAATATGCGTCATTAAAATTAGCCATAGCATTCCGAAAGCCACGGGGAAGACAATTATCGCAATCGCTACATTGGTCGCACGCGCCTCAAATGTGCCGCCACCGAAAAGCATGGCCGTAAGTGCCCCAAGTAGAGCCAGAGCAAGGAGGCCGATTTGGGTTTCGCGATGGAGTTCTGTGGTGAGTTTGCGAAGCATGGCGTGGATCCCCAAGTAGCGGCCTAACGAGAAAGCTAACCTGGCGCTGCCGAGGCGGCGCGTTAGCTGGGAACGAGAATTCCACAAAGATCAGGGGAGAACGGACTCGTAGAGGCGGCGTCCAGGTTGAGCGCAAAGTTAGGCTGAACGCCCGGAAGGAAACGGACTGACCGAACCCAGCCAAGAACCCCAAACGATAGCCTTGGGCAAGCAGGGCTCGGGAAGACCGAACAGAACGAGCTGACGAAGAACCGCGAGAGCGCGACCAGTCGAAGAAGATGAACGATTCTACGACGGCTCACGCGTGAGCGAAGCCACCAAAACGGCCCGGCGTGGCGAATCGAGTTGGCCCAGGCGCAAGAACGAGCCCAGCGGGATTTGATTGAAAGAGCCGAAACAAACAGTCTGACGATTTCAAAAGGACAGCGAAGTTGGGTGAAGCCTAACGAATAGCGCTAA
>CAYXUF010000111.1:0-1252 GCA_964468155.1 uncultured Treponemataceae bacterium | reverse complement strand
CGTTGGGAACCGCCGGCCCTTTTCCCAGTAGCCGGCGGCCAGCCACTGCCGTAGCATTCTTGCGTCCATCGGAATGTTCGCCAGAAGCCATTGGTGGCTGATACGGTCGAAGCAGCTCTTGATGTCCCCTTCCAGCACCCAGACCGGCGCGTAGCTCTTGGCCAGTGCACAAAAGCATTGGCCAATGGCGTCGGCGCAGGACCGGCCTTCTCGAAACCCGTAGGAGTTGCGGTCGCCGACGGTCTCGGCGATGGGTTTGAGCGCCAGCGCGTGGAGCGCTTGCATGGCGCGGTCCCGCAGGGTGGGGATGCTTAAAGGGCGCAGCTTGCCGTTCTTTTTCGGAATGTAGTGTCGGCGCAAAGGAAGCGGCCGGTAACCACGACGTTTCAGGTTCTGCACTGCGGCATACTTTTGTCTATCAGTCCTCCATCTTACGTTATCTACACCGGGGGTTTTGGCCCCCTTGTTTTCCGTCACCCGCTTGACGGCCAATAGCTTGGCCGAGCGCGAGTGGGTGAGCAGCCACGACAACGCCTTGGCCTTGCCGTATTTGCCTGCTCGGATTGCCTTTGCAATACGCAACTGTAGCCTCCTGACAGCGCAGCGGACCTTGGGCCATTGGATGGCTTCCCAATCCGACTCACTGTTGGAGGACGCACTAAAGGATTGCTCCTTCATCATTTGCTCTTCCTCCTCAAGGATGGTTCGACGGCTTCTCTTGCAAAGAGAGACCTGACCGACGTGGGCATATCGGGTCCATTACAGACCCGCCTTGGCTTCTTCGGTCTTCTCCATGCTGCCTCCGCTCCCCGGCCTTGCGGTTGGGGCGGCCACGAACGGCGTGGCCCGGAGTGACAGCGTTTCCGTGTTCTGCATTCGATACAGGAGGGGTTAGGTCTGCTCTGCTACACCGGCAGTGCTCTGAGTGCGCGCCGGGCCACGTTAGACAACCCGGACTCGACTGCCTGCCATTTTGGCTCCAGCCTTAAACAGCCTCGTCTGGCTGGGTTCGCTTTCACGATGCTTGCGAGCATTTACTGGTTTGACCCTACCTTCCGACTCTAGCGCTTCCCCCGGCCTTGAGGCTGCCAGGTTGGCTACATTACCGGGAAGGCTTCATACCCCGGACAGTAGCCCCGACTTCGGGACCGCCCGTCCGGCGCACGCTTCCGTGGAGTACCTGCGGACACACGCAGGGCTTGGTCAGGATCGCTCCCGCCAAGCAGTACCGAATGCAACTTCACGTCGCAAC
>CAYXUF010000110.1:0-1257 GCA_964468155.1 uncultured Treponemataceae bacterium | reverse complement strand
CCAGCTTCTCATCGAGAATGTCCTCCAACGTAGGCTTGCCGATCTCGGCCAGTTCATAATGCACGCGCACGATCGGCTTGTTGACGTTCATCACCCGGCGGAGATCGACCGGCGTTCCGGCCACGACCACGTCGCAATCGGCCTTGTTTATAGTCTCCTCCATGTCCTTGATCTGCTCGTCGGTGTAGCCCATGGCCGGAAGGATCGGTCCGAGGTGACGGTACTTTTCGTAAAGCTCCTTGATAGAGCCGACCGCGTAGGGGCGAGGGTCTACGATATCCAGGGCGCCATTGTCCTCCGCGGCTATGGTTCCCGCTCCGAAGGCCATCTCGCCATGAGTCAACGTAGGACCGTCCTCCACCACCAGAACCCGCTTCCCCTTGATCATGGACGGATCGTCGACCTTGATCGGCGAGGCGGCCTCGATGACGATGGCCTTGGGATTGTACTTTAGAATGTTCTCCTTGACCTTCAGGATGTTGCGGCGGTCGGCGGTCTGCACCTTGTTAATAATAACGACATCGGCCAGACGCAGGTTCACCTCGCCCGGGTGATAGGATATCTCATGCCCGGGGCGGTGTGGGTCGGCGATGACGATGTGCAAATTGCTTTCAAAGAACGGCAGGTCGTTGTTGCCGCCGTCCCAGACGATGACGTCAGCCTCCTTCTCCGCCTCCCTCAGGATGCGCTCGTAATCGACCCCGGCGTAAACGATTATGCCGTTCTCGATCAGAGGCTCGTACTCCTCCCGCTCCTCGATGGTGCAATCGTGCTTGTCCAGGTCGGCGTACTCGCCGAAACGCTGAACCGCCTGCTTGGTCAGGTCCCCGTAGGGCATCGGATGGCGTACGGCGACCACCTTCAGACCGCGGTCGTGCAGGATTCGGCAGAGCTTTCTGGTGGTCTGTGATTTGCCGGCACCGGTGCGCACCGCGCAGACCGAGATGACCGGTTGGTTTCCTCTGAGCGTGATAGCGGAGTTGCCCATGAGGCGGAAGTCCGCACCGAGCGAAAGGACCCAAGATGCCTTGTGCATCAGCTCCACATGCGAGATGTCGCTATACGCGAAGATCACCTGGTCGACCTTGTTCTTGCGGATTATGGAAGGAAGGTCATCCTCGGCCAGGATAGGAATGCCTGTCGGATACAGATGGCCTGCCAAAGAAGATGGATAGCACCTTCCCTCTATGTTCGGGATCTGGGCGGCGGTGAAGGCCACCACGTGGTACTTCTCGTTGTTCCGGAAGTAAGTGTTGA
>CAYXUF010000109.1:0-1284 GCA_964468155.1 uncultured Treponemataceae bacterium | reverse complement strand
AATTTATCGCGCGTGTTGTCCAGAGCGAAAAGGGGGTCATACTCGCTTCTGTAAACGAAAAGGTCAGGTCCGCTGAATCGGGTGATGGCGGGGATGATGCTTCGGGTGACGACAGCGGTTCAGGCGTATTCACCATTAAGATGGACAAACAGGTCTATTCAAGGACAGAGTCCATAACCATCACTTATACCGGGCTACCCGGAAACCAGAATGACTGGATAACCATAGTAAGGGCTGGTACACCCGATGATACATACGGGGACTGGTTCTACACATACGGTCAGAAGTCGGGAACGCATACATTCAGTTCGCTTGAGCCAGGAGATTATGAGATCAGGGTCTATTTCAACTGGCCCGCGGGCGGGTACGTGGTGCAGAAGAGGATAAAGATTAAGGTGAAGTGATTGAATGTACTTGGATTTTTACTTGATTAAGGGGAGGAAATATGCATAAAATAACTGCACTAATACTTGTTATGTTGTTTGCCGTGAGTTCATGCAAAAAACAGGAGAATACTGATGCTCAGAAAAATAACGGGCTTAACCTGAAGATGTATGTAGAATCAAAAAAAGGTATTATTCTGCGCTCGGCGCCAGATGCCTCGAGCCAGGCCCTTGCCACAATTCAGGACAGGGAAGAGGTGCTGGTCATCAAATATTCAGATAAAAAAGATAAAATCGGAAATATCAATGCTCCATGGGCAAATGTAAAATACAGGCACCTTGAGGGCTGGGTTTTCAGCGGCTACCTGAGCGCGGGGTTTAAAAAGGGGAACTATAAAAACCACGACAAAAACCAGATTATCAGTGCAGTATCATCTGCATGTAAAACCATGTTCCGCACCGGGAACGGCGACGAGACGAGGGAATACAATACGCCCGACCAGATAAAAATAAAAGAGCTGGAAGGGGACCTCTGTATAGTTGAACTGTACAATGAGGGATGCCTGGAGGCGCACCCTGAAACCGGAGACGCGCTCTGGTATTATAAAGATGGCAAATGGAACGACTTCAACCTTGTAAGCAAACTCGGTATCGATGCATGCCCTGGAGCGATCAACATCACACTGCTGTTCCTTAACAATGACGAGTTCATCGATATTGTGGCAATAGGAAATGTGTCGGCGACGTACAATGTCAGGGTTTACCTTAATGACGGGAACAAATTCAACCTCGTTGAGAGCATTGATACTGATGAGCGGTCCGGATCTGAATCGATCGGCCCATGCAGTGCAACAGTGTTCAGGGTTTACGGGAGCGATGGCGTATACCTGCATATGTTCAA
>CAYXUF010000108.1:0-1290 GCA_964468155.1 uncultured Treponemataceae bacterium | reverse complement strand
TGGACAACTACGAGACGTTCCAGTTGCCCATACCCGAGGAGTACAAGGGGCAGCTGACCGCGGGCGAGGATATCATGTACATGATAGCCATGGACCGCCGCAAGATCACCAAGGTGTGATCCGCTCCGAGCGATCATGGCCCGCAGCGACTCGTTCGCCCTGGCCAATTCCACCTTCGAGGAGGCGGAGTTCGTCATTATGGGTGTTCCGTACGACGGGACCACCCGTTTCCGCTCTGGCACCCGTAAAGCGCCTACCGCCATCCGTAAGGCGTCCCGTCTTTTCGATCCTTACCTTTTCGAGCACGACCTGGACGTATCGACGGTAAAGGTACATGACGCCGGCGACCTGGATTGCGGCTCCTCCTGCGAGGACATGTTCAAGGCCGTGGAGAAGGAAGCCACCAAGGTCGTCAAGGCCGGCAAGTTCCCGATCATCATGGGCGGGGAGCGCAGCATCACCTACCCATTCGTCAAGGCTTACCAGGAAGTGGGCGTCATCTCCATCGACGCGCACCTGGACTTCGAATTGCAATGCGATCGTAAGTTCGACCATGCCTGCACCATGCGCAAGGTGGCGGACGTGGTCGGCTTGGAGAACGTGGTTCCCTTCGGCGTCCGTTCCATATCCAAGCGGGAGATCGGGCAGGAGATGCCCAATTACGTGGACGCCTACCAGATCCAGGAGGGAGGCGTCGTGAACTCCTGGAAGAAGGTCCTGAACATGATGCGCCGGGAGCACGTGCTCCTGAGCTTGGACATGGACGGCATAGATCCCGGCTTCGCCCCGGGAACCTCCCGTCCGGAACCGTTCGGCCTGACCGGTTACGAAGTGAAGCGCTGCATCGATATGCTCGGAGACCGCCTGGTCGGTTTCGATATCTCGGAGGTCCTCCCGTCGCATGATCCCGGGACCACGGCGGCTTTGGCCGCCCGCATGATCATGGAGGTGGTGGCGATCGTGCACACCAGACGGGGAGAGATGTGATGGACCTCGCCCCGCTCATCTCCGCTTTCATTCTGATTTCGCTGACCGAGCTGGGCGACAAGACCATGATCGCCGTGATCACGCTATCCTCAAAGTACCCCAAGCGCACGGTGTTCCTCGGTTCCTTCCTGGCCTTGGTGGCGGTGACCGCCGTGGGCGTGGTCATCGGCGAGGTGCTCTTTCAGTTCGTACCGTCCTGGATAGTGGGACTGGCCGCCGGGGTGGTCTTCATCGTCTTCGGCATAGTTACCCTGGTCCGCAAGGAAGAGGAGGAGGAAGAGGTGGTGAAGGACAAGGGCCGCT
>CAYXUF010000107.1:0-1400 GCA_964468155.1 uncultured Treponemataceae bacterium | reverse complement strand
GGGGCAGTAATTGGGAGGTTGAAATTTGAAATTTCGAATTTAATTTCCAGATTAAATCATTTTTTACCACAGGGTTACACAGAGTTTCACTGATTGATATTTCGAATTTCGAATTTGAAATTTCGAATTTATCTCCAGAAATTATTTTTTACCACAGGGTTACACAGAGTTTCACTGAGTAAGTTACCCCTTCTCACACCGGGAGAGGGGGCCAGGGGGTGAGGCCTTCACACCGTAAGTATATATTATTATGGCTCTTATATAAAATATTTCGTATATTTATATATTCTCAAATTTAACTGAATTATGGATATACTCCAAATTAAAAAGGCGATCCAATCTCTGAGTCTGGAGGATCGGAAGAAGCTCTTAAGTGACATAAACATAGATCATTATGAAAATGGTGATTATGTCAAAAAAGCGATTTCTGAAAAAGAGGATAAGTCACCTGTTATTTGTCCTCACTGTAATAGTTCAGAAGTCGTTTCGTATGGGAACCATAAAGGAGTTAAGAAATATAGATGTAAAGCTTGCAAGAAGTATTTCTGTGGGAATCATGGTACGGCCATGCATTGGATACATAAGAAAGAAAAATGGCAGCAGTATGTTGAATGCATGACTGAAGGACTATCGTTGAAGAAGTCAGCTGAAAGAGTCGGCATAAGTTATCGGACATCTTTTCTATGGCGTCATAAAATGCTTAGCGCTTTAAAGGATGCCGAACCAATACAACTTGATGGAATTGTAGAAGCTGATGACACACTCTTCAGGTACTCTGAGAAGGGCAGCAGAAAGCTAAGAAGAAAACCCAGAAAAAGAGGGAATGGCAATATGACTTTAAAGGAAAACAAGGTCCCGGTTGTTGTGGCAACAGATAGAAAAGGCAACACAGTATTAGGTGTTGCAGGGAGAGGATCTGTGAAGAAGGATGAACTGAGAACTATGATGAAGGGAAAATTCCATTCGGGTGCTATACTTTGCAGCGATGGAGCTAACGTATACAAAGGATTAGCCATCCAGGAAGGCATAAAGCATGTAAAGGTAAGCAGCCATGGCAGGCCAATAGCAAAGAACAAAGCGTACAATATTCAGAGTGTAAATCAATTACATGGAGAGTTAAAAGACTTCATAGATAGATTTAAAGGAGTATCTACTAAGTACTTGCAGAATTATCTATACTGGTTTATGCTAGCGAAGAAAAAACTTCCGGTCAGTGAGAGAATCAGACAATGGATCTGGCTAACAATAGCATATGCTGAAGCTCTTAAGATCTTCCAACAACGATCAACATTAATCTATATATGAGCCATTATTATATATATTATTATATTAACTTAATTCGAAAAGAGCCGCTTTAATTCTCCTGATTGATTCAACAAGTAATTCATCAGAAGTAGCAT
>CAYXUF010000106.1:0-1659 GCA_964468155.1 uncultured Treponemataceae bacterium | reverse complement strand
CGATGAACCGACCCGCGAGGGAGGGCTCCTGGCCGCCCTGGCGCGCAAGAAAGCGCAGCTCGAAGGCACCCTCTTTCCGGACGATGAGTCTTGACACGAGAGCCCGCGCGGCGATAGAGTATTGACGTTCCGAAGGGAAACCCGAGGAAGCATTCCCCTGTAGCTCAGCTGGCAGAGCAAGTGGCTGTTAACCACTGGGTCCGTGGTTCGAACCCGCGCGGGGGAGCTAGTTAAGTTGTACTGTGGAAACGAATTAAGCCCTGGCGATGCCCAGGGCTTTTTCGTATTTGGAGGCCCACTGGACGCAAATTGGACGCAGGTCCAATGAAGTGGACGCAGCGGAACATGCTGCGGCTCGCCGTCTGCTCAGGCCAGGAGTACAATTGCAGTGCCTACCGCAGGGATATGGGGGCAGCATGGCAACGAAGAAGAAATATCCCGAACCGTACAGGCGGCCAAGTCGATAATGTCATTGTGGTCCACATCGCCGTCGGGCCTAATCGGGAACTCCGGTTCATCACCTCGCCGCATTACCGCAAGTTCTCCCGCGACCTCTACGAGCTCTGGCCGACACTGCTCCTCATGCCGGACGAATTCAGGTACATTCCGACCGAGCAACTCTTCCGCTATGTCCCGACGGACAGTCATCCGGAGCTCGAGCCGTGGGTGCGCTACATGAAGTCCCGTTATAGTTTCTTAAAATGATCGATAGCCTTCCCCTTGATGGAGCAGGCTGTTCGTCTATACCCACAAGGTGTTTCAGGGCAACGCGATATGGGGGAGGGGGATTTTGTACCCGATCAAACACATTAGATGCCATACGGAGTCTTACCACTCTCCATTGCCGCATAATCACGACGATTGCCCGCCATGGATTCCGGTTGAATCTCAATGAGCTCGGTCGTGAAAGGTAGTTCACTCGGCGCGCATGATAGCATAACCCAAAGCTCGGTAGCCCCGTTCGCTTTTATTCCACATCCGATATAGCCGTAGGTCATCGATATCGATGTAATCGTAGATTCGCAGATCCCATTTGCCGACGCACACGCTTTTGAGTCTGCCCGCGTATTGAGCGAGGGTCCTTTCCAGGAAAATAGGCACGGCGAGCACAAGGGTATCAAGGCTCGGATGATCGAAATCTTCGCCGACAAGCTTCCCTGTCGCCAGAATGACTCTTGGCTCTTGCGGGGGCGATGCTTCCAGTTCCGCCAGGACCGAGCTACGATCCTTTCGCTTCATCCTGCCATGCAAGATAAAGAGTCGGAGGCCAGCCTTCGCCACCCTTGCAGCCAGTTCATCCAGATGATCGCTCCGCTCAGTAAGGACAATTATCTTGCGTCCTTCTCGCCAGATGATTCGCGCCCTGACTTCCATCGTTTCTGGTTGATCCTGGGTCTTTTCTACCGAGTGCCGGATCGGCCCGGATTGCATGAAGTTTATTGGATCGAATCCATCCCGCCTGATTGGAGTGGCGGTCAAGCCGAACACCCAGCAGCTAGGCGCATGCTTCAGAGGCGTTCGAGAAATGCCTGTCCATTGCTTACCCCCATCGTGCTGCCTACACCATCCACCAGGGCACGATCGAGTTATTCGCGTCGAACGGTAGGTATTCCGTGGCGCAGCAGACGACCCCGCCCGAACCGACGCTTCTCCCCGCAT
>CAYXUF010000105.1:0-1678 GCA_964468155.1 uncultured Treponemataceae bacterium | reverse complement strand
AATTCACGCCGCCCCGGCTCATCGCGTCCACGCCGATCCAATTCACGCCCGACCGGCTTAATGCTTCCACCCCCATCCAGTTCACCCCGGCCTGCGTCATCGCATTCAACCCAATCCAATTCACCTCACTCCGGCTCAATTCATCGACCCCAGCCCAATTAACACGGCCGCGGCTTAATGCCTCTACCCCAACCCAGTTAACACCTGCTTTACTCATCGCATCCATCCCGGTCCAGTTCACGCCTCCGCGACTTAACGCCTCCATCCCAACCCAGTTCACCCCGGCCTTACTCAATGCATCGATCCCAGTCCAATTCACGCCGGCCTTACTCATCGCGTCCATCCCGGTCCAATTCACGCCGGCCTTGCTTAACGCGTCAATGCCCGTCCAATTGACTCCTCCGCGGCTTAACGCCTCAACTCCAACCCAGTTCACCCCAGCCCTACTCATCGCGTCGATCCCGGTCCAATTGACACCCGCTTTACTCAACGCATCGATCCCGGTCCAATTGACTCCTCCGCGGCTTAACGCCTCCACCCCAACCCAGTTCACACCGGCCTTACTCAATTCATCAATCCCGGTCCAATTCACGCCGCCGCGGCTTAACGCCTCCATCCCGGTCCAGTTCACTCCAGCCTTACTCAAAGCATCCATCCCGGTCCAGTTCACGCCGCCGCGGCTCATCGCGTCGATACCGGTCCAATTGACACCCGCTTTACTCAACGCGTCGATACCGGTCCAATTCATCCCACCCCGGCTCATCGCCTCCAATCCGACCCAGTTCACCCCAGCCCTACTCATTGCGTCAATCCCGGCCCAGTTCACCCCGGCACGGCTCATCGCATCAATACCGGTCCAGTTCACCCCGGCCTTACTCAAAGCATCAATCCCGGTCCAGTTCACGCCGCCGCGACTCATCGCATCAATCCCGGTCCAGTTCACACCGGCCTTACTCAAAGCATCAATCCCGGTCCAATTTACTTTTGCTCTACTTAACGCATCGATCCCGGTCCAATTCACCTCACTGCGGCTTAATTCATCGATCCCGGCCCAATTAACTCCACCGCGGCTTAATGCCTCCATCCCGACCCAGTTCACCCCGGCCTTACTCAACGCATCCATCCCAGTCCAATTCACGCCACCCCGGCTCATCGCGTCAATCCCGAGCCAATTCACGCCCGCCCGGCTTAATGCCTCCACTCCCATCCAGTTGACCCCGGCCTGCGTCATCGCATTCAACCCAATCCAATTCACCTCACTGCGGCTTAATTCATCGATCCCGGCCCAGTTCACACGACCGCGGCTTAAAGACTCGATTCCAAGCCAGTTCACGCCCGACCTACTCATCGCGTCGATCCCAGTCCAATTCACGCCAGCCTTGCTTAACGCGTCAATCCCGGTCCAATTCACGCCACCGCGGCTTAACGCCTCCATCCCAACCCAGTTCACGCCCGCACGGCTCATCGCGTCGATCCCGGTCCAGTTCACGCCTCCACGGCTCAGAGCGTCGATCCCGGTCCAGTTCACTCCGGCCTTACTCAAAGCATCAATACCGGTCCAGTTCACGCCCGCACGGCTCAATTCATCAATCCCAGTCCAATTAACTCCGCCACGGCTTAAGGCCTCCATCCCAACCCAGTTCACGCCCGCACGGCTCATCGCGTCGATCCCGGTCCA
>CAYXUF010000104.1:0-1758 GCA_964468155.1 uncultured Treponemataceae bacterium | reverse complement strand
ACCGTTTGACTAATGGCCGATCTAGCCCTACATTAAGCATAGAAAAGGAGGTAAGATCATGGCGATAATTACCATTGCGCGTGAACTTGCATCCCTCGGCGAAGAGGCGGCTCAGGAACTGGCGAGGATTTCCGGATATAAGCTCATCGACAAGGAATACCTTGAAGCCAAACTCAATGCCATCGGGATCACCGCCGAGAAACGCCAGAAATATGACGAGCGTAACCCAGGCTTCTGGGCTTCCCTCTCGCAGCAGAGGGATGATTACCTGCATTTTCTCAAGTCGGCCATCCTCGATGCGGCCATGGAAAATGACTGCATCATCATGGGACGGGGCGGTTATGCGATTCTGCGGGGCGTTCCCCACATGCTCTCGGTGAAGATAACCGCACCCCTTTCGGTGAGGGTGGAGAGGACGAAGCGCACCTTCGGCTGCGACAACAAGCGCGCCCTTCAGATCATCGAGCAGAATGACCACGACCGCGGCGGCTTCCATAAGTACTTCTTTTCGACGAACTGGACCGATGCCAGGGAGTATGATCTCACCATCAACACGGGAGGCACGGATCCAGCCCACGCCGCCGTCGCGATCGACTCGCTGCGCGGTGTTTTCGTCGACAAGGAGAAGGAAAAGGCTGGCGTCCAGAAGGTTGCCGATCTCGTGCTCGCCCAGAGCGTTGTCACCGAGATCATCTACGCCCGCAAAATTCCTGTACATTTCCTGGAAGCGACAGTCGAGCAGGGCTCAGTGGTGCTTCATGGTGTTGCCAATGCACAGTCGTCCATCGACACCGCGCTCGCGGCGGCCCACGGCGTGTTGGGCGTAAAGCATGTTGAGAGCGCCGTCCAGCTTGTCCAGGAATTCACGGTAATGCCGTAGGCACGGGTTCTGCCGTAGGCACGGATCGCGTCACGCTTTCACTTATTCGTTCGCTCTGCTATCATGGTATGTATGGACTACATAACGAGCTTTCATGGCATTCTCGAAACGCTCAGGGCCAGGACTTCCCAGATGAAACTCCTCGTCGCGGCAGGTTCTGGCGCCCACCGACAGGGCCCTCGCGTGCGGGACATTCTCGAACTCGCACAAAAGCAGGGAATAGCCGTTGAAAAAGTCGATCAGGCTCTCCTGGACAGAATAGACCCCGACAACAAAGGAATCGCCCTGTCGCTGCTGGGAAAGGATGCGGAAAAAAAGCTTTCATTCGAGGATTTTCTCGACAACCCGCCCGAAAAATCCCTCGTCATCGTTTTGGATCATATCGAGGATCCGCAGAACTTCGGCGCCATACTGCGGTCGGCCGACGCTTTTGGCGCAAGCCTCGTGGTCGTTCCCTTGCGGCGCGCCTCCCCCTTGAGCGAAGCGGCCGACAGGAGCAGCGCCGGGGCTTCGGCCTGGGTACCCGTCGCCTTCGTGCAGAATCTCGCCGACGCGGTGAAGCGGCTTCAGGCCAAGGGTTTCTGGGCTTATGCGGCCGATATGGGAGGCACGCCTCTCCCAAGCCTCGATTTGCCCGGCAAGACATGCTTCATACTCGGCAACGAGGGCGAAGGAATTTCGCGCCTGCTTTCGGAAAAAGCAGACGCCGTCGTTTCGATCCCCATGCAAGGCCATGTTGAATCGCTCAACGTCTCCGTCGCTGCCGCGCTCTGCATGTACGAATACCGGAGAGCGCACAACGGTTAGATGTCCCAAATATCCCTGAAAGGATGCTCGCGCTCGCAGTAGCGGCACACGAAGGTGGAACCCGACATGCG
>CAYXUF010000103.1:0-1787 GCA_964468155.1 uncultured Treponemataceae bacterium | reverse complement strand
TTCCAATCCTGCCAGAACGCGGATGACACGGATTTTCAAACGCGGATGAAAAAAAATTTTATCCGCGCTGTGCAGCATCCGTTTCATCCGTGTTCCAATCCTGCCAGAACGCGGATGACACGGATTTTCAAACGCGGATGAAAAAAAATTTATCCGCGCTACGCAGCATCCGTTTCATCCGTGTTCCTTTTGGATCATTTTAATTCAAAGAACGTGACAAATTATAGCTTAACAACCGGAACGACGATCGTATGCTCCCTGCTGGATATCATCAATTGATAAACACCTGAAATTATTGCACTCGCATTAATAGAATGATTTCCTGTACATAAACTTTTCAGCAGTACAATTCTTCCCTGAAGGTCCGAAATTCGGATGGTTGCCGGTTCTGACAACTCCAGACGGAACTCATCTGTAAATGGATTGGGCCACATCCGGACACCCACCCTCTTCAAGTCATCAATTCCGACAGCCACATCTAATATACCCGAAACATTCGTAATTCCATCCCAGAATCCACCTCCCGTGGATGAATATCCTCCATAAATATAAGGATCGTTGTTGTACTTATAGCGCAAGGCATAGTAATAGATACCGGTATTCAACATAAGAACCCCAATATTGGCCTTGAATTCATCATTATTTCCGCTGGGCCCGTTGAAGCCTGCATCCACCCAGTTTGTCCAGGTGGAGGGGTCTGTATTTTCATTATTGTATCCTACCCATGCTGTTAAGCCCGGAGCTGGTGTTGTTTGCCCGGTAATCCCTTCAATATAGGCCTGGCCAAACACCTCAAATGTATTTAACGGCATGATCTCACCTGATTCAGGCCATTGCAGGTTGGCGAAGGTGATTACTGGCGGTGGGGTCCCAACCGTGTAGGAGTAGTTTGCCCCGTTGTTGTTTTTGAAATTGATGGTGTAGAGGTCAACATCGGTGGTCAGGTTCAGACGGGTTGTGGTCAGGGCATAATAGGACACCGTGGTTCCAGCCGGCTGTCCGGGGATCGTTGCAGTAGCCATCATGCCGTTTTTAGAGGCAAGTGAAAGGGCAGAGGTCTGCCATCCGTCAGTTGAGTAACGCACGTAAACCTGTTCTTCCGGCGTGATTAGAAAATTGGCCCATATTTCTATATTCACGGGCATATTGGCCAAAACTCCGGAGGGTACATGCACGGTGTCGATCTTCACTGGCTCGAACCAGGTCTTCATGAAAATGGCCCTGCAGTTCGAATAGCCAACATCCTCCCAATTTACCGTATAATAACGGTTGTCGTCAAGCGTAACGGAATTGTCAGTAGTTCCCTCTTTGGTATAGAGTTGCAGGCTGTCGGCGACTACGGTAACTCCGGCCCATTTATTCTGAAAGGCGTTGGTCTCCGGTCCGCTTGTGAAGAGCCAGTTGTAAGTGCCGGGAATGACATCCCCGCCGGCAACAGCAACCTTCAGCATAGTCTGATATCGTGGAGTACCAGTATTGATTTTTGTGATTTTTCCACCGGCAACCTGGGTACTGCTGGCTAAGGCAAGGTTGTTGACGGGCGGATTGGTCCAGCTGTTCCAGGCGCCGGGCATATTCAGCCCTTCGGGTTCATAAATTTGTGCTTTTGCATCCCGGCTGGTGAAAAGAAAAACCAATGCTATGGCCAGAGCAGAAAAGAGAAATCTGAATTTTCCTGTGGATTGATCGAAATTTTGTTTTTTCATTTTACATTGTATTTTTTATTGATGTTTGATCAGTTTGATATGCTGGATTTTATCTCCCTGAATGATTTGCAGAAGATAACT
>CAYXUF010000102.1:0-1860 GCA_964468155.1 uncultured Treponemataceae bacterium | reverse complement strand
CCTCTTCTTGATTACAGCGCTGCCGAAAGCAAACTCGATATTGCTTATCCTGATCTTTAAACCCCGTTCCGTAACGATCACGAGCACATCTATGGAGAGCCTGTCTGTAACAGTATCGGCCCTGTTGCCGGCAATATCAGCGGCAGTGAGCTGTATTGTGTAATCCGACGCGGACTCCACCAGTTCGCCGTTATCGCCGATACCGTCCCAGTTGAAGCTTTCAGGCACAGCCCCCTTACCGGTAAACTTCTTGAAGAGCAGGCCGCTCTCATTGTATATGCCGATCTGCCAGTCCGAGATGCCTGTCATGTCGGTCACGGATGTTTTGATAGTCAGGTAATCGTTCTCGCCGTCTTTATCAGGGGAGAAGAGCCCCGGTGAATGGGAGAGCGACATGTCCGGCGAAGTACTGTCGAATACTATCTTCTTGGGATATGAGACGGGATTATTGCCGCTGTTGTACCATGCGGAAAGTTTAACATTGTACTCCCCGTCATCCAGGGGCTTTCCCTTTTCATCCAGGCAGTCCCAGTCCGCGAAGGAGGGCATCTGCCCGTTGCCGGATATGAGGCGCACCGGATCACCATCCGGTTCCATGATTGTTATTTCCCAGCGTTCCATGCCCTTCATTGATGTGAAGTCCGGGAAGAACCTGATTGTTTTGTCACCGGATGATTTATACGAATAGTACTGCACCGACGAACGTATGTCAGCGATGTCTGTCACTGTTGTGAGGATTATCTCTTTTACAGCCGCTGATGTCGTGTTTCCGGCTTTATCCGTTGATGCCAGGGAGTAGTAATAGACTCCGTCAGGAAGGAGCTTGTCATCGCCCCCTTTACCCGTCCATGTGAATTTTGCGGGAACATTGGTTCCGTCCCATTCGTATGCCAGCACAAGGATGCCTTCGGAATTCCTGATCTCGCCCCTCCACACATCTTCGGGCGAGGTTACGATTTTCTGCTTAATGACCAGGGTCTCCTTGTTATTGTCGCCGTTGGGCGAAAAGATCAGGCTGTCGGTCTCAAGCGATGATTCAGGCGATGTTGTGTCTATTACGATATAGCCCGATCTGACGGGCGCTATGTTGTCGCGCGCGTCCCATGCGTAGAAATGGTAATTGTATTTGCCGTCCGGAAGTTTTTTGCCCGAAGAGTCTGCTCCGTCCCAGAGGATGTTCTCAGGTACAGTAAGCGCGTCCTTCTTTGTTATGAACCTCTGGAAAAATGAGACCGGGGTTATGCTCTCCTCCATCTCCCTCTCGCTTACAGTGAACTCCCTTACCACCATGTCGCGGTCATCTGTTATCTGAAGGCGCCACCCTTTGATCCTGCTCCTGTCTGTCACGTCCACATCAAAGAGCACATGGTCCTGCACGCCGTCGTAGTTTGGCGAGATGTATGTATAATCGGGTGTAATTGCAATCGCCGGCGGTTCCCGGTCAAGGCTGCCGTATTCCATCTTCACTCCTATGTAATGGGAAGCGCCCTCTGTTCCGGAATATGTGAAGGCGTAATCGATGCCGAGTCCCCATGTTTCACCGGTGAATGCATATCCCGCACCTGCCGTGTATGTCATGAAACTGTAGGAGTCCGGTATTACAACGCCCGCGCGCAGGTGAAAATTATTATAAAGCGTGCTCTCCAGACCCAGCTTAACAGGGAATGATCCGTAGCCGTTAACTGCGGATATATCGTTGAAGAAACCGAATGTATAGTTCCCCTCGTGGTAAAAGTCAAAGCTGTACCCGAACGTCGCTGAATTGAGATCCGCCTCGTCGCCTGAAGAATAACCCAGGTCTGCGGAAAGACCGATTGCGGGATTGAATATTCCCCAGCCGTTATACGAATCAGTGCCGTC
>CAYXUF010000101.1:0-1971 GCA_964468155.1 uncultured Treponemataceae bacterium | reverse complement strand
ATTTTTAATCTTTTAGATGAATGCCATAGAAATAGCCATGGTCAAGAGGATTGGATAGTTTTCAGTGAATTTTAAGTCAATCGAAAACATATCTGTTATGCGGAAATAAAAAACCCCTGAGATTATCAGGGGTTATGCGCGCCCAGCAGGAGTCGAACCTGCGACGCACGGATTCGAAGTCCGACGCTCTATCCACTGAGCTACGGGCGCAATGAATGCTTGATATTTCATGAGAATTATCTGTCAAGAAATAAAATCGGTTTAACCTCTGACTTAATCACTTTCTGTTTTAAACTGTTTTACCATGTTGAGCAGATCAAGTGCCTGAGAGGACATCTCTTCACTGGCAGAGGCGACCTCTTCGACAAGGGCAGCATTCTGCTGTGTCATGGAGTCGAGTTCATTTATAGCAGTAGTAATCTGTGAAATACCCGCTTTCTGTTCCTGGCTTGCGACTGATATTTCCGAGATCATCTCAGTCACGTTTTTCACAGAGTTGATTATCTCTTTTATCGCCTCACCGCTGCTGTTGGCCTCCTCGGTGCCCCTGTTTATTTTTTCAATAGAGCTGCTTATGAGTTCACCGATTTCTTTTGCTGCTGCGGCTGACCTCTGGGCAAGGTTTCTCACCTCACCCGCGACTACTGCAAATCCACGGCCCTGTTCGCCTGCACGTGCAGCCTCTACCGCTGCATTGAGGGCAAGGAGGTTTGTCTGGAACGCGATCTCGTTTATTACTCCTGTAATTTCGCCGATTTTTTTACTGGATTCACTTATTTCGTTGATTGTAGAAACTGCAGAACTGACCAGTTCACCACCTCTCTCTGCAAAATGCGATGATCCGTCTGATGCAACGCTTGCCTGTTTTGCATTGTCTGTATTCTGTACTGCTGTGGCTGCAGTTTCCTCTATGGTCGATGCAATCTCTTCCAGTGCAGAAGCCTGTTCGGTTGTCCTCTGCGAAAGGTTCTGGTTCCCCTGGCTTATCTGTTCCACTGCGTAATAGAGGTTCTGGATTGCAAGCGCCAGTGATGATATCATAGTCTGGAGATTCGCATTGGCCAGGTTGATGCTCTTCGCCAGTATACCGATTTCATCATTTCTTTTTTCGTATTCAATATTTATCCTGTGTGTAAGGTCACCCTGTGCAAGCTTATTCGCGACTTCCGCAGTCTTAATGACCGGCTTTGATAATGAATTGCTGAAATAGATAGATGCGTAGACTGTTAATCCGCCCAGAACGACAGAGATAATTATTATTGTAACCATGAGGTTCCTGAGATAGGCGTTGTTTTCATCCTGCTGTATTTTTACAATTTTCTCCATATCATCAACATAGTTTCCCGTACCAATTACCCACCTGTACGGCTCGAATGCCTTGCTGTAACTTCTTTTACGGTCTGCAGTGGTCTGCCCCGGTTTTGGATACCAGTAGTCGGTGTAACCACCGCCTTCACGTCCCAGTTTGATAATATCCCTGATAAACTCCTTTCCGTTCACATCTTTTGAGTCTATCCTTGATTTGCCTTCAGTGGCAGGATTGGGAGGGTTGACAAAATTTATTCCTTCATAATCATCAGCCCAGAAGTATCCTGATGAATCATACTTTAATCCGCGAATGAAGTCAGCGGCAAGTTTCATACCCTGTTCATTTGTCAGATTATTGCTCAACTGGTATTTATGGATAGTCTCCAGGAGGGATATGACATTCTCAATCTGGTTTTTTACATTTTTATCATAATCCTCAAAAATCGTGTCTGCGCTGCTTTTAAGAAGTTTGTTGCTGTAGTTATTTACTGAATACAACACTACTGTGATCAGCAACAGCATTACGCCAAGTCCATTGCCAAGCATTAAAAGAATCATTTTCAGCCTGATACTTTTCATTTCTATTATTCCTGCATTGATATAATTTAATCCTTTTTTATAGGATATGCTAAAATTTCAATATATATCAAATCAAAGAAAAAA
>CAYXUF010000100.1:0-1991 GCA_964468155.1 uncultured Treponemataceae bacterium | reverse complement strand
TATTTTTCCCTCATCAGGTGGAACGGTCCCTGCAGGTCGTATTCCACTTCGTCGATGCCCTTGGCCTTGATGATGTAGAAATACACGCCCGGAGCGGCTTCGCTGCCACTGCTCAGTTTGCCGTCCCAGCCGGCTTCCATGTCTTCCCAGTTGGTCCATTCAAACACTGTGCGACCCCAACGGTTTACAATCACTCCGTTGAATTCTATCAGGGTTTGTGCTTTCACCTGGAAGAAATCGTTGGTTCCGTCGCCGTTGGGCGTGAAAATATTCGGAACTTCCAGTTCGCTGGCGGCATCTACCGGTATGCAGAAGTCGAGGCGGGCGGTGTCGCGGCATTCGGGAATGTCGCGGTTCATTACCACCAGATAGGGTTCGTAGCAACCGGCTTCGGTGTAGATGTGCTGCATCTGCTCGTCGCAGCCTGTCTGCGATTCGCCGTCACCAAAATACCATACGCAGCGCGTGCGCACTTCGTCGTAATCGGTCAGGTTCACATACCATACCTCGGCTTCGGGTGCCACCAGGGCATTCAAATCGATATCGAGCGATACCTCAAATTCGGCATCTATCAGACCCACCGGTTCTATGTCGATGGTAATGGTGTCGTAGCAGTAGGCAGTTCCAAAGTTCTCGAGGTAGAAACTAAAGTACGGCGTGTTGAAGGTGGTGTAGATGGCCGATACCCGATACGATCCCGCCGGTATATTGTACTGTTCCTGATCGTAAACATGCGTCGGGGTGATGGGTGTTCCCTCGGTGTCGAGCCACTCGAACGAGTTGGCCACCGTATCCTGTGAGAACAGCACAGCTCCTTTGCCCAGCAAACAGGTGTCGGGGAATACTCCGAAGCTGTAATCGGGAATGGGCGGTTCGTAAATCGTGTCGCGGAATACCGGACTTTCGCATTCCCACCAGTTGGTGGTCACCAGCGTTACAAAGTGTGCTGTGTCGGTGTTGTGCCACATCACCGAATGGCGGTAGTCGCCTCCCTGTGTTGTAAGACCGCTCACACTGTCGGTGTGTATGCCCACAAACTGCCAGTTGTAGGTAGCCAGCGTGTCTTCGGTGGCTATCAGTGTGGCGTATTCACCAAAGCATTTGGGTGGCTTGATTTCGAATTCTCCCGTAGGTATGCGGGCAAAGATTACGTATACCGTGTCCTTATCGGTACAGTTGTTCGTGTTGTCTTCCGTCCAGACCAGAAGGAAGTTATCGTTATTAGGTGTCGGATTCAGCACGTTGGAGCAGATTCCGCTGGTGGGACTGTGCAACTCGTCGAAGGTGATGTTCTCGGTCGAAGGGGTTGTCCAGGTACCCACACCATAGGACGGATGTGCATTCATGGTACCACAGTATCCGCAGAACAAGGTGTCGATTCCGGCATCGGCTTCGGGGATGCGGATGAAGCGTATGGGCAATGGTCCTGCGGTGTCGGTACAGAAACCTGCCGGTTCCGATTCGGGTCCGGTTTCTTCTACCCAGTAGAAGTTGTGCACACCGTATTGGGTAACACAAACGGAGTCAGGGTTATTTACATAACTAGCCGTAAATACTGCGTTGGGTTCGTTGGCATCCCACCAGTGTCCACTGATACCTGTTCCCGGAATTCCGGCCTGCAGACGGTTGAAGCACAGTCCGCACTGGGTGGAATCAGCATCATCGGTAAGGATTTCGGCGGTAGGAACACGCCAGAATGTTACCAATACTGTATCGCGTCCAAAGCACATGCCGTTGGTTTCCTGCCAGATGAATTCACGTGGCGGCGGGCTATAGGTTTGGGAACAAATCGTGGTATGCGGGTCAGTCGGATCGCCCCAGGTGACACCCGACATGGGTTGCCACGAACCGGGGTAACCGGCACTGGTGCAGTTGAGTGTAGTGCACTGACCACACACATTAAAGTCATCACCGGCATCAATCACCGGTATTTCGATGAATTTAATTTCGACGGTATCGGTGGTATAGCAACTCGGCATCAGTGTGTTCGA
>CAYXUF010000099.1:0-2002 GCA_964468155.1 uncultured Treponemataceae bacterium | reverse complement strand
AGCCTGTCGGCCATAAGGCGCCCGGTCTTGCCGGCGCCGAAGATGACGACAGGGATACCCCACCATGAAGTATTCTGAAAAATTTTGCGCGTGAAGGCGCGGAACATGGGGAAGGCCACGATGCTAAAGAGCCAGGACAGGATGAAGGCGATGGAATATGGATCCAATCGTATCTGCTGGTTGATGATCATCCTGGAGAGGATGATTCCCATATGGGTGAGGAAGGATGTAAGGGCGAATCGCCGGAGTTCCTCGGCATGGGCGAGGTTCAGCCCGGGGTAGAGGCGGAATATATAGAATACGAAGAGGAAAGCGGGAAGGTAAGGCCAGTACGTGACAAAGGATTTGAAGTTGATGAGGTCGAGGTTATAGATGTTGACTATGAAGAATCCGACACCGAAACTGAACATGGCAGCGATAAAATCGGCGACAATGAAGACGCCAACCATCGGCAGCCTGTTATGGGCTTTTCCGTAAAGGTATCCCTGTTTGAAATCTGAAAAACTCATTCATACCTCTCGATCATGCGATATAAATGCACTTCGGAGAAAATAAAAGGCCAACCGCTATCATAATAGCGGCTATTCTTTGGAGTTGTTGCGGCTTCGGCTCCAGGCGGCGGCCGAAACACGCTCGCCCCTCGCTTTCAGCGTTGTAGTCCTTTGATACTTATCGGCATTATGGATGCCAGATTCAGCATATCACATATACTTTATCTTTTGGAGGAGGTTTCGCTGCCCGAAGCCCCTAGAGGTTTGGAACCCCCTTGAACCAACCGCAGCCAATGCGATATACTGCAAGAAATTCATCGAACGGCGTTGCATGAATCGATTATATGACTATTTTCGAGCGCCGTCCCCCTGAGCCCGCTTCCAGCCGACTACGTGCGGCCCCGGTATTGATTGACCAGGTTCATGCTGTTCAAGCAAACAATATAGGATTTCCCTTGGATTTCTCATCGTTCTCATTCGACCCCCGCATCATGACCAACATAGCGCTCTCAGGCTATGAAACCCCCACGCCCATCCAGGAAAAGACGATTCCGCCCATTCTCGAGGGGCGCGACGTGCTCGGACTGGCCCAGACGGGCACGGGCAAGACGGCGGCTTTCGCCCTGCCGATCCTCCAGCGCCTCATGGGCGGCGAGAGATGCGTGCGCCGCGCCCTCGTCATTTCCCCCACGAGGGAGCTGGCCGAGCAGACACACCAGGCTTTCGAGACCTTGGGCAAGAACACGGGCTTCCGTAGCATGAGCATTTTCGGAGGGGTGACCGCCAAGTCGCAGATCAAGACCCTGAAAGGGGTTATGCCCGAGATCATCGTGGCCTGCCCTGGCCGCCTCCTCGACCTCATGGGTCAGGGTGTTCTCGATCTACGCGCCATCGAGATTCTCGTTTTGGACGAGGCCGACCAGATGTTCGACATGGGCTTTCTGCCTTCCATAAAGAAGATCATCGCTGCCCTGCCCCGCGCCCACCAGACTCTGCTGTTCTCCGCTACCCTGCCTTCGGAGATCAGGTCGCTGGCCAAGCAGTTCCAGCAGAACCCGGTGCGCGTGGAGATCGGCGATTCCAAGCCGGTTGAGACGGTGAGCCACTATATCAGCTCGGTGAGCCAGGGCGACAAGTACGAGGCGCTCCGCTCGGTGCTGGGCGGGATCAATGAGGGTCAGACCCTCATCTTCACCCGGACGAAGCACAGGGCCAAGAAACTGGCCCTCCAGCTGACGAACGCGGGCTACAATTCCACCTCCCTCCAGGGGAATCTTTCCCAGGGTCAGCGCGACAAGGCCATGTCGAGCTTCCGCTCGGGACGCGCCAAAATCATGGTGGCGACGGACATCGCGGCGCGAGGCATCGACATCACCCAGATTTCCCACGTGATCAATTTCGACATTCCCGATACGCCCGAGGCCTACACTCACAGGATCGGCCGAACCGGCCGCATGTTGCGCAAGGGCATTGCCCTCACCTTCGTGACACCCGAGGACAAGCAGGTGCTG
>CAYXUF010000098.1:0-2437 GCA_964468155.1 uncultured Treponemataceae bacterium | reverse complement strand
TGTCACTGGTAAACTAAAAGGGGCCAGATATGGCAAACAGAAATCCCCCACCGAAAATCCCTCGTGTATAATGAGAAAGATAATACACGGGAGGAAGAAAGAGGATGGTGGATACCGAAATGTACTCGGAAATACAAAGACGAAAGCGTGCTGGCTATTCACAGCGTGCAGTGGCCAGAGAGCTTGATTTAGACAGGAAAACAATACGCAGATACTGGGGGATGACGGATGACCAATATGCGCAGTATCTGCTTGATAGCAAAAGCCGAACAAAAATACTTGACCCATACCGGGAATTCATTGTTGAGCAGATAAAAGAATACCCTGAGATTACAAGCGCAATCATAGATGGTAAACTTCGGATGCAGTATGCGCAGTTCGAACCGTCGTACCGCAGCGTTCGGCTGTATGTAGCCAATTTGCGTGAAGAACTTGGAATGCCGCAGATGAAGGCGGTACGTCAATTCAGCGAGGTTGCCGAGTTGCCGCCCGGGGTTCAGGCGCAGGTGGACATGGGAGAGCAAAAGCTGCCGGATATGTACGGAAACCGTGTGAAGGTGTACATATTTGCAATGGTTATGAGCCACTCCCGCAAACGGTTTGGAATCATACAGGACCACAAGTTTAATGCACAGGAGTTCGTAGCGGCACATGATATGGCATTCCGGTACTTTGGCGGCAGGACGAGTGAAATCGTGTATGACCAGGACCGTGTAATGGCGGTATCAGAAAATGCGGGAGATTTGGTGCTGACAGAGGTGTTCGAGAGCTATGCCCGATATGCCGGTTTTTCCATACATCTGTGTAGAGGCGCGGATCCCCAAAGCAAAGGCAAGATAGAGCGAGTGGTTGGATACATCAAAAACAATTATCTGTCCTGCCGGAAATACTGCGGCATAAGCGAACTAAATAGTGGACTGATGACATGGCTTGACCGCGTAGCCAACTCAAAGGTTCATGACACAACTAAGATGATACCCAACCGTGTATTTATTGAAGAAATTCGGCATCTGAAGCCAGTTCCAACGCTGTCCGCGCCGGTTGCTCCCAAAACGGCAGCAGTGCGCAAAACCAACGTCGTACACTATTTGCAAAACCGCTATGAAGTGCCAAGCGGAACATATTTCCCCGGACGCATGGCGAAAATTGAAGCAGATGCCGATATGGGCAGGGTTACGTTCTACGATGTAAAAACGAACGAGCTGCTTGCCAGTCACAATATTTCGTACTCTAAGGGCCGCTTTGTATCTCTGCCGAAAAACGGAGAACGGTTTAAGGCAACAAAGTACGAATCCTTAAAAACCAAAGTGCTTGAGACATTCGGACATATGCCGGGCTCTAATGAGTTCATTGTTAAAATCATGGAGCGCTATCCGCGCTACATTCGTGACCAGCTCTCTATAATTTCTAAATGTCAGGCGCGCTACACAAAGCCGGAGCTTGAGCGCGCACTCGAATATTGCAAGCAGCGGGAGCTGTTCAGCGCCAACGACTTTCGCGATACTCTTGAGTATTTTAGTGAAACAGAGCCATTGCCTGTACTCAGACCTCTGGAGCTGCCGGTTAAGTACAGCGTTGTCAGGGCCGAAATACGTCCCGTAAGTGCCTACACAGCTATGATGAATGGGGGCGAAACATTATGACCCATGAAATCATATCCCTTGCCAAGCAGTTCCGCATCAGCGTACTGTCAACCGGTAAATTTACTGTCTCTGGGGATTTGTCGGGTGAGGAATATCTCCTTGAAGTCCTTCGGGCAGAACGGGTAGCGCGCGAGGAGCGAGCCACAAAAGAGAGACTTAAACAGGCAAGGCTTCCTGCATTTAAGAGCTTTGAGGAGTTTGATACTGATTTTCAAAAAGGTATTACAAGAAAACAACTTGATCTTTTGGCTAAGTTAGAGTGGGTTGACGGTCTCTACAATCTTATCCTGATTGGTCCGCCTGGTACAGGCAAAACACACATCGCTTTGGCCATCGGCAACAAGGCTGCGCAGGATGGTTACAACGTTGCCTTCCACACTATGGACGGTCTCGTGCATATCCTCAAAACCCGAGAGATATCCCAAAAGTCCCAGGCCCGTTTGCGCTGGATAAAAAAATGTCAGCTACTTATTATTGACGAGCTTGGATATCTTCCTGTAAGCAGGGGTGAAGCCAATTTCTTCTTCTCTCTTATCTCAGAACTGTATGAAAACACATCTATCATACTTACTTCCAACAAAGGCTTTGATGGTTGGGCCGAAATCCTCGGTGATGCCGTCCTTGCCACGGCACTCCTCGACAGGCTTACTCATCGATGTCAGATTCTCAACTTCTCCGATGAGAGTTACAGGCTTGCCAACCGTAAGCAAATTTTTAACAGTTAATTCATTTTTAACCCCAAACTGGGGGATTCTTGTTGGCCAAAATTGGCCCTTTTCTACTTGACAGTAACA
>CAYXUF010000097.1:0-2456 GCA_964468155.1 uncultured Treponemataceae bacterium | reverse complement strand
AGCTTGGAGGCCATGATATCGACCTTCTCGTGACGGGCGGCACTTGCGTTGCGGATTTTTGTCAGCATATCCGCGATGGGATCAGAAACGCTCATCGCTACCTCCTACCAGCTCGACTTCGTCACGCCGGGAATCTTGCCCTCGGAAGCCAGCTTCCTGAAGCAGATTCGGCACATGTCGAATTTTCTCATATAACCTCTCGCCCTTCCGCAGATGTTGCAGCGTCGAACCAAGCGGGTCATATACTTCGGCTTCTTTTCAGCCTTAAGAATCATCGCCTTACGAGCCATGTACGCCTTCCTTACTTTCTGAAGGGCATGCCCAACATGCCGAGGAGGGCTTTCGCCTCCCTGTCGGTCTTCGCGGTCGTAACGATCGCGATGTTGAGCCCCATCACCTTTTCGATTTTGTCAAAGTCGATTTCCGGGAAAATGATCTGCTCGTTGAGTCCGAGCGAATAGTTTCCATGGCCATCGAACGCGTTCGCATTGACGCCCCTGAAGTCCTTGACTCGTGGAAGAGCGACATTCATGAGCCTGTCGAGGAACTCCCACATATAGGCACCCCTGAGGGTTACGCGGCATCCGATTTCCTGGCCCTGCCTTATTTTGAAGTTTGCGATGGCTTTCTTGGCCTTCGTCTTCACGGCATGCTGTCCAGTGATGATCTCCAGATCGGCTACGGCGGCGTCCAGGATTTTCTTGTTCTCCTTGGCTTCGCCCACACCCATCGAAACGATCACCTTCACCAGTCGCGGAACCTGCATGAAGGATTTATAGCCCAGATCCTTGAACAGGGCGGGAGCGATCTGCTCGCGATAGATCTTCTTCAGTCGGGGCGGCGTGGCCTTTTCGGCTGTCGCGGGATCGGCCTTGGCTTTGGGCTCAGCCTTGGCTTTCGCTTTAGCTTCCGCCTTGGCCTTGCCATCTGCCTTGGCTTTCGCCAAGGCGGCTGCCTTGTCTTTATCTTCAGCCATCAGAGCACCTCCCCGCACTTCCGGCACACCCTTTTCTTGGTGTCGCCGTCGAGTTTGTATCCGATCTTCACGGGGCCGCATTTCTTGCACACGATCATGACATTGGAGATATGAAGCGATGCTTCGAGCTCCACAATGCCGCCGCGATCCTGCTGAGTCTTCTTCTTCATGGCTTTCTTGATCATATTGACCCCTGCCACGATGACTCTGCCCTTTTCACGGTTGATCTTGAGAATCTTCCCCTGCTTGCCCTTGTCCTTGCCGGCGATGACCTGGACAAGGTCCTCTTTCCGGAGCTTGTACTTTATTTCGGCCATATCCTCTCCTTACAGGACCTCGGGAGCCAAAGAGATGATTTTCATGTAATCCTTCTCCCTGAGCTCTCGGGCAACCGGTCCGAAGATGCGTTTGCCTTTCGGATTTTTGTTCGCATCGATGACGACGCAGGCGTTGTCGTCGAAACGAATATAGGTTCCATCCGGACGCCTGTATTCCTTGTGCGTCCGCACGATAACGGCCTTCTCGATCGTGCCTTTCTTTATGGAAGAATTGGCAATGGTCGATTTGACGGCCACAACGATGATGTCGCCGACGGAGGCATACCTGCGGCGCGTTCCTCCCAGCACTTTTATGCACTGGACGGTTTTGGCACCGGAGTTGTCAGCGACCGTGAGCATGCTTTCTACCTGAATCATATTCTTACTCCCGTTCGCCTATTTCGCCCGCTGAACGATCTGCGTAAGCCGCCAGCGCTTGTCGCGGGAGAGGGGTCTGCACTCCTCAACCTTGACGGTGTCGCCGATATGGGCTTCGTTTTTCTCGTCGTGAGCCTTCATCTTCTTGGACCTGGTCACGTACTTCTTGTACAGCGGGTGCAGCTTGCGCATCATGATCTCGATGACGATGGTCTTGTCCATCTTGTCGGAAACCACGACTCCCTGCAGCTCCAGCTTGCTCTTCTTCTCTTTCTGAACGTCGGTATCCACGATTTACTCCTAGGCCCTTACGCCTTCTCGCCAGCGGCAGCCTTGAGCTTCGCCTGGTTTATAAGGGTCTCGACCCGCGCAATCTGGCGGCGGAGATTCCTTCTCGCGAGAGGGTTTTCGACATGTCCCACCACCATCTGGAAGCGGAGGTCGAAATGCTTCTTCCTGAGGTCTTCGCGCTTGACGAGAAGCTCCTCGATTTTCAGGTCTTTGAACGAATTCTTCATCGCCTTACTCCGTTTCCGCGCGCAGCGCGAATCTGGTCTTGACCGGAAGCTTCGACCCGGCAAGCCTCATGGCCTCTTCGGCCTCGGCGGGTGCTACGCCCGACAGTTCGAAGAGGACAGTGCCCGGACGAACGACGGCAACCCAGTATTCCGGTCCCGGCTTTCCTTTTCCCATGCGCGTTTCAAGCGGCTTCTTTGAGAAGGGCTTGTCGGGGAAAATCCTGATCCAGAGCTTTCCGCCGCGCTTGATATAGCGGTTGAGGGCGA
>CAYXUF010000096.1:0-2814 GCA_964468155.1 uncultured Treponemataceae bacterium | reverse complement strand
AGGCGGGGCTTGCCGCCATGGGCGCGGCAATCGCCGGTGTGGGAAGCACGTTCGCGGCATACTTCCTTCCGGTGGTCGCGATCATCGGCGGTGTGGTACTCGCCGTCTATCTCCTCAAACGGGCTTGGGAGACCAACTTCGCCGGCATCAGGGACACCATCCTCGGCGCGTGGGATAAAGTGCAACTCGTATTCCAGGGAATCCGGGCGCTCGTCACATCGCTCTCCGGCGGAGCCGGGACCATGTCGGCCGACCTGGCGCAGAAGCTCGAACAGGCCGGGCTGATGGGACTGGTGGTCACGGTCTTCCGCATCTACTACCGGGTGCGCCAGTTTCTGACCGGCTTGTGGGAGGCATTCTCCGATGCGTTCGGAAAGATCAGAGCGATTCTCGAACCCGCGGTCCGTGCGCTCATGCAGGCTTACGGCATGCTGTACAAAGCGATCTTCTCGGTGCTCGAAATCTTCGGTCTGGCGGCCTCTTCCGCCGATGCCTCCTCCTACCGGAGTCTCGGCGAGACACTCGGCACGGTGCTCGGTGTGATCGCCAAGGTCGGCGCGTATCTCCTCAAGTTCGTCATCTACTACCTGGCGGCCGTCATCACGGTGGTGGCTTGGGTGGTGCGCGCGGTCGTCTGGCTCGGCAAGACCATCGTCACCGCCTTCATCGAGGCGGGGAAGTTCATCTACAAGTTCTTCCTGCCGGTCAGGCTTCTGGTCGAGGCGCTCCGCATGGCGGCCCGGGTCGTCCATACAGTCTGGCAGGTCCTCACCGGTGACCTCTCCGTACTCGACGGGCTCAAGGCCATCGGCGGCGCGGTCTTCGATTTCCTGGCCACGCCGTTCCGCTGGGCCCGGGACGTGATCGTCGGTGTCTGGGATTTCATCAAGGGACTCTTCTCCGCCGTCGGAAGTTTTTTCGCTTCCGCGGCATCGGCTTTGGCTGCAGCCTTCATGAACCTGCCTCTGGTCCGGACGCTGGCCGATGTCTTCGGCGCGGTGCGGGGATTCTTATCCGGCGACACGACTTTCTTCGAGGCGGGCAAGGCGATTCTCGTATCCGTCGGGAAAGGCATCTGGTCGGCGGTCACTTATCCGTTCGAGATGCTCAAGAAGGCTCTCGGGTGGCTCCGCAGACTGCTGCCTTTTTCAGACGCGGAGACCGGTCCGTTGTCGGACCTCACCGCTTCCGGCGCGGCCGTTCTCAAGACGCTGGCCAAGGGAATGCTCGGCGTCCTCTCCCTGCCGGGCAAGGTGCTGGGCTTGGCGCTGCAAGGAATGCTGAACACGGTCCGCTGGGTATGGGACGGTTTGAAAAGCCTTGGAGGCGGCATCCTCTCCGCGGTCACCTGGCCGTTCAGAAAAGGAGCGGAGGCCGCGTCCGCCGTCTGGCGTACTGTCGGCACTGCGGCATCGAGCGCTTGGAACGGCATCACAACGCTCGGTCGTGGAACTGCGGACGTGTTGGCCGCGCCCTTCAAATGGATGCAGTCCGCGGCCGGGACAGCCTGGAACGGCATCGAACACGCGGCGTCAAGACTCTGGACCGGCCTCGGCAACGTCGGGCGCACGGCTTGGTCGCTCGTCAGCACGCCCTTTTCGTGGATCGCCGGTTCCGCGGGAGCGGCCTGGGACCGGGTTCAAACCTATGCCGGCGCGGCCTGGGATGGAATCGCCAACCATCTGCAGGGTGGATGGAGCCGGATCGGTTCGCTGTTCCAGTCGTCCTGGTCGCTGCTTTCCGCGCCCTTCGACTGGATCGCCGGGAGCGCTTCCTCCGCCTGGAGCCGGATCACCGGCACGGCGTCGACGGCATGGGACACCCTCAAGACCATGGCGCAGAGCGCCTGGGAGTGGATCAAGGCCCCGTTCGAGGGGTTGGCATCGGCCGCATCGTCCGCATGGGAACAAGTCAAGACCGCCGCATCGAGCGCCTTCGGGTCTCTGGCGTCCAGCGTGTCCTCGTTGGCGGACTCGGCGTTCGAGAGCGGCAGGGCGTTCATGACCGCAGTGGGTGACGGCATCAAGTCCGCCGTGAGCGCGCCGTACCAGGCCGCGAAGTCGGCCCTTTCGTTCGTGCGGAATCTGCTGCCTTTCTCCGATGCCAAGGAAGGCCCGCTCGCGGACTTGACCCGAAGCGGCGCTGCGCTGATTCAGACCCTGGCCGGAGGCATCACCAAGGCTGCGTCCGCGCCCGCCGAGGCCATGACCCGCGCATTCGGGTTCATGACCGGGCTGACCGGGAAGATCGCCGCTCCCGCCATGTTGGCGGGAACCCTGGCGCTCACACCGGTCATGGCGGCGGAAGCTCCGACGCTTGCCTCTTCCCTGGAAAGCACCGGAGCGGCGGTTCCGATGGAGCGACCGGCCACTCGTCTCGCCACCGGACAGGCCCGTCTTCTCGGCGAGACCAAAGGAGCGCTCGGTCCGGAATCCGGCATTCCCGCCGCACCTCCGGGGGAGACGCTTCGCCCGGTGCTCGAATCCTTGATGGCGAAGCTGGAGCAACTCGGCGAGCGGCCCATCGAGGTGTCGGTGACCACGCTGCTCGACGGACGGCAGGTGGCCCGTTCCGTGTACCGGGACCTGCGCGAGCGCAAGATCAAAAACTACGAGACGCTGTGAGGAACGCATGAAACGAGTATTCATTTGCAGCCGGTACGCCGGGGACATTCCCCGGAACACGGCGACCGCCGAACGGCTCTGCCGGAAAGCGGTGGAACGCGGTTGCGCGCCCTTTGCGCCGCACCTTCTCTACATGCGCTTCCTGGATGACGGGAAGACCTCCGAACGCGAAGCGGGCATCGCCTGCGGC
>CAYXUF010000095.1:0-2824 GCA_964468155.1 uncultured Treponemataceae bacterium | reverse complement strand
GCACCTGCTCCACCGGTAGGTCCAGCCCCTCGTCCGCGGCGGGATTGTCTTCCGGAGTCTGCCGCGCTTCGACGAGCCGTCCTTGAGCGTACTTTACCTTGACCGACACCGGGTTGACGCAGACCAGTTCCTCCAGGTCCTTGCCATCCTTGGTGTACCGTTTGAATCCGACGGCGTCACCCTTGACCAGGAGTTGGAGAATCATGTCCTTGACGAACTCAGAGACGCTCAGGCGGTCGGCGGCATCCACGGCCTCCCACTTCACCTTCTCGTCATCGCTCGCGATCTTGATCTCTTCGCCCACGGCGAAGGTGCGCCAGGAGTTGACGCAGTTCTTCACCAGCGGCTCTTCGAGGTAATACTCCCAGGCCTTGCGCGCCCGGTCCTCCCAGGAAGCCGGGATCGCTTCGGAGGCGTTGACCTTGCTGAACACGGACGGGTCCAAGGCCGCAGCGGCGGCAAGAGGGACGAGCACCAGACCATCCGCTGAAAGCGGCGTCGGCTCAACGGCCGATACGGATGCCGGGCTGTCGGGTGTCGGGTTGCTTCGTGTTTCCACCGTGGTCCTCTCGGTTCCTTGCCCTTGTGGGCGCGACATTCGCGCCGTGTGGCGGGGAAAGTCCGCCCCTGGGGTTATCTACCGGAGGCGGGGAAGGAACGTCGGTGGGCGGGACACGCACGGCAGTACCTGGACACTTCCAGGGTATGTAAAGGAGGCGAGTCTTCCCGGATCAGATAAACACCGGTTCGGTCGTCAGCGGCACCAGAGAGACCGTCTCCTCGCCCACTTGGTTGAGGGTGGACTGCTCCCGGGCCAGCATGGCGCAGCGCACGGCGTCGATGACGTGGTCGTTGCCCTTTGAGTAGACGATGCGCCCGTCGTGCAGCGTGTAGGTGTGGGTGGTGAACTGATCCTCGATCTCCAGGTCCTCGATAGGGAACACGAGCTGACGTCGCTGGAGCGCCCCGGCGATAAGGCTGGTCATGAATTCCTTGGTCCGCTTCCTGACCTCGTGGCCGTCGCGCACGGCCAGGGTGGTCATGCCCCCGAAGTCGTAACCGCGCAGCCGCCCCTGGAGAGCCAGGTCCTTGTACTTGTCCAGGGTCAGCAGTTCCTGCACGACAGCCATTCCGTTGCCGCCGTTGTCCACGCCGATGCCCGCGGCTGTGTAATACCGGTCCAGAAGAGCGACGGTCTGGGCGATGTGGGGATAGGCCACGTGCTCCATACGGACCCGCAGGACCAGTTTGACGATCCTGCGCTCGGGCAGTTCGATCTCCTGGAACACGACGATCTCCGTCGGGTCGTTGGTGTAGCCCAGATCTCCTCCGATCCAGAAGACGCCGGTCCGCGGCATGAGATTGAGCAGCATCTCCAGGCGGTCGTGAGATTCCTCCTCGGTGGCGCAGCCGCGCAGTTCCTCGCCGGTGACGACGACCTTCTGGTACTCGACCACATCCTGTCGGCAGAGATTGAGGTGCTCGATGTTGAACGCGCCGTAGGAAGGCTTGCCGTGTTCGCCGGCCACCTCGTGCTGCCAGCCCGCGCTGTCCCGCCCGCCGTAGAACTCCAGCAGCTCGGCCTCGCGCTCCTGGGTCCACGCCGGGTGCAGCCAGGAAGGCCAGCGGAACACCCGGAACTGGGTCGAGCCGGTCAAGCGGTAATAGGTCGTGTCGCGCAGCCCGTTGGGCGTCGAATAGATGCGCAGTCTGCCGCCCGACTTCAGGCACTGGCGCAGGGCTTTCCAGGCCCGCTCGGTGAGCCACGCCCCTTCGTCCACCCAGACCCGGTCCACATGCAGCGAGCGGAAAGCGTCGCCGTAAGCTCCGGCGGGACGGAAGTAGAGGATCGCGCCGTTGGTGAATTCGAGCCGGAAGTAGGGTTTGCGGTGAATCTTGGGCTTGCCGTATTTGGTGAGAGCCACACTGACCATGAGGTCCGGGTTGGCGTCGAGCTGGAACTCGATCTCCTCGATCAGCGTGTCGAGATGCCCTTGGTGGGGCGCGGCGACGAGTCCCTGGCAGCCGCGGTTGGTGAAGGCGAAATGCAGGGCATCGGTGGTGATGCAGACGCTCTTGCCCACATCGCGCCCGTCCAGGTGGATGATGTTCCTGTCCGGACAGAGCAGGTCCTCGGCCTGGTGGGGCCAGTAGATGCGTTGCCCACCGTCGCGGTTGCGCAGGTATCCCTGCCCCCAGAGGACCGGGTCCGCCAGGGTCTCCGCCAGCCTGCGCTCCTTGGCGGATATCCGGGCCATCAGGGCAGCCTCGACCTCAATGCCGACCCGAGGACCGTGCCGACGATCTCGGCCAGGATGTGCTGGACGGCGAGCATCCCTTCGCGGTCACGGATCACCCCTTCGATATCAGCCGCGGCTTGATCGAGCTCCTCCCATTCGGGATAAGCCTGCCGTGCGGTATCGAGCCGGGCCAGGGCTTCGTCGATCTTCCCGGCAGCCAGCTCCGCGCCGATCTCTACCAATTGCCGTCCAGCCTCGCGGACGGCATCGCTGTTCCGTTCCAGGATTTCCTTCATTTCTTGGGCTCCTTTCGCTCCGTTTCCTGCCCCGACGCCCAGCGGTCCAGGGCTTCCATCACCACAGCCAGCCGGTCGCCCATACCCCTCAGTCGCTCCTGGTCCGGGTGTTCCGCGTCGGCCAGGGCCTTGTTGGCCTCGGCCACGTACTCGGGCATATAGCGGTTCGCCGTGTGAATGTCGTCCTGAATCCGCTGAGGCGGTCTGGCAGCAGCGCAACCCAACAGTGACGCCGCCAGACTCGCTGCCAACAGCGCCTTCAGGATCGTTTCGACCTGTCTTCTCATG
>CAYXUF010000094.1:0-3334 GCA_964468155.1 uncultured Treponemataceae bacterium | reverse complement strand
CCTGTGCCGGGGCCGTAGGTGTGGCTCCGAGCAGGAGAAGGAGCGTGACTGCAAAAAATAATCTTTTTTCCATGGTCGTGCTAAGGTTGTGTTGAGGAAGGTGGTGGATAGGTGGGGAAGAAGGTAAGGGTGTCGGCTTGGTTGACGCAGATGCGGTAGCCTTCTCCTGAGCGGAAGGTGCCGATGGCGTTATGCCATCCTCCCAGTGTGCCGAGATTCTCGATGGCATTTCCTTTTTCGTCCTGGACTTTCACCAGGGAACCCCGGTCGATGAGTTGTTGGATGACGGCGATGGCGTCGGCTTCCACGCCGCGTGGGAAACCCACCGTATTCCATCCCGCCGTCAGGGGAATGGCCAGGGGAAGGGATGCGGGAGCTCCGGGAATCGAGAGGGTCGCAGGAGCCGCCATTTTCACCTTATAGCCCTGGTCGGGAAGCAATGGTCCGATGGAGTTGGTCCATACGCCGGGGTCACCCGCTAACTCCAGGGAGCGGCCCTGGCTGTCAATAATTTTGATGAGCTTCATGCTGTCGATCAGGGGCTGGAACAAGGTTTGCATGTCGCTGTTTTCGGGGAGGATATAGGAAGAGAAGAGGTTCCACCCGGTGGTGAAGGAGAGCTGTTGGCGGGGGATTTCGATGGTGAAGGGGGCGGAAACGGGGGCCGACCATATTTGATGGCCGTTTTTGGCGCGTACGAAGAGTTGGTGTTCACCGTAGGGGACCTCCTGCAGGGAGAGTGGTCCGGAGAGCGAGAGGTCGAAGGCGGGCGCCAGGGGCCATGAGAGGCCGTTTCCCGGACCGGGATCCACGTCGAAGAACACCTCCATGGCCGTGATGGGCGCAAGGGGAGGGGTGACCAGGAGGGGCCGGGAGAGCAGGGGGCTCTGCAGGCCGAAGCTGTTGGAAGTCCGGAAGAAGATACGGTGGACCCCCGGGGGGAGTTCCGCCAGGGAGATGTGAGCCGTGAGGTCTATCTCTCCGGAAGGTATCGACGGAAGGGAAGCCTCCAATGATCCCACTTCAGCAGTTGTTAAAGCGAGGGAATCCTGCAACGATGGCTCTGCGGAAGGAGTCAGGGCGAAGGAATCCTGCATGGATGCCTCTGGGGAAGGTGTCAGCGCGAGGGAATCCTCCGACGATTCTGTGGGTGCATCCGTCAGGGCTATTGAAGTTCCGGAGCCGGGAGTTCCCGGCTGGTCAAAGAAGTATTCCAGGGAGGCCACGTGCGCAGGCGGCTCCTCTTTGGTGACCACTACGGGGCGGGAGGCGGGCATGCTCCAGCGGCCGTTTTCGTCGCGGGCGCGGAGGAATAGCCGGTGTACCCCCGGGGAGAGTCCGGAAAGTGGAAGGTGCACATCGGCAGAGAGGCCTGAGGCCCCGGTCACCCCTACGGGAATCCCATTGCCCGGTCCGGGATCCAAATCAAAGAAGTACTCCAGTTGGGTCACCAGGGTGGAACTCTCAGGGATTGCCAGGGAAAAGACCTTCAGGTCGAGGGAAGAGACCGCCGTATAGAGGCCATCGCTGATGGAAAGCTGCACGACATAGCTGCCTGCCGTAAACGTATGCGAGGCCGTTGCTCCCGTGGCGGTGGTGCCATCCCCGAAATCCCAGAGAAAGGAGAACCCCCCCTGTTCAGGTGCCGGCATCACGGGGGACACAAATTCCACCACTGCCGTACCGGTGTCGGTATAGACCTCGTTCCGGCTTCCTAACGAAGGGGTGGTGGAGAAGAGGGCATAGACCGGTTTGCGCAGGTGGATCGTCTGGATCAGCGTGTCGGAGTACACCACCCCCTCCAGTTCTGCCGAGACCACCAGGGCGATTTTCCGCTCCACCATGCTGGTACCGGTGAATTCCGCAGGATCGGGCAAAAAGGTGGTGGTGGGGAACTGCTCGTGGCTGTCGGGAGAGAAAGTGCCGTTGAGGTTAAAATCCCAGGCATACTGAATTTCCATTCCGTTCGTGGTCACCTCATAACCCTCGAAGGTGACGGGCGTGTTGGCCTGCAGAAAGGGATCGGCCATGAGCGGATAGCCGATTCTCAGGGGCTTCCCCAGAAAGAGGTAGTCGGTGAGCTGCGAGGAGACCCCCTCGTCGTTGGTGATGGTGATGTTGATGTCGAACCAGCCGTTCCGGAGGAAAGTATGGGAAAGGTGAAGGCTGACCATGCCGCTGTTTGTGCAGGGGGCAAAGGATTCCGTAGTGCCATCGCCGTAGTCGATATCAATGGTGAAGCACCCCTCGTTTTCCTGGGCGTAGACGAGCAGGTTGAGGGTTGTTATTTCAGGGACCGTTCCGGGGAAGAGATCGGCGGGAGAGGTTTTGAGGTCAAAGCTCCCCACGAAGGGCTTCAGTTCCTCCGTGAAATTGAGGGATACCGGCAATCCCGAGGTGACAAAGGCGATACGGTCGAAGTCCCTGCCCGGAATATTGCCCAGCAGGTCGGCGGTGAGGAGGGTTTCTCCGCCCGGGGGCAGCGTGCCGATGAAGATGGTATCGTCGTGCGACAGCAGGTCCTCTTCGATCAGCACAAGACGGAAGATCGTGTCGGGACCCGCGTTGTTGATGAACAGACCGTTTCCGAGGCGGTCGGCCAGGACCACATCGGTGAAGCTTCCGTGCAGGTAACCCTGCAATATTTCCGCCTTCTCTTCGAGCAGGGCATAAGAGGTGGCGGCGAAGCGGCGGGCGTCGGACTCCTCGTCGCGGGTGTTTCCGTAGATGGTGCGGTACCCCGACTCCACGATCTCGCGGACCTTCGCCGGGGTGAGCACGTCGGGGTGAAGGGGATAGGGGGCGAAGACATAGGATTGGTGGTAGAGGTAATCCCCGAGCAGACAGTAGTCGTAGGCATAGGGATCGCGGATTCCCTCGACTTCCACGAAATATTTGTAGGCCGCGATCTGGTGGTTGATAAACTGAGCGTCGTTGCTTTGGACGACGTCGAACAATAAGCCCAGACTGGCCATGTTATAGCTTTTGTAAGGCGCCATTCCCGAGAAGAAATTGCCCAACCCCACGTTGGTCGAGAGCTTCAGGATGGCGGCGTAGTAGTCGGGGGAGACTCCGTCATGCGTCTCTTCCAGGTCGTGGTAAAACTCATCCAGGTCAGAGTAGAGCCCAATGGCGGTGAAGAGGTGCAGATCGGCGAGTTTGCTGTCGTTGACCAGAAAATCGAGGAATTCGGTGACCTTCAGGGAGACTTCGGTGATGCCGTTTTTCTTCCAGAAGGCGATGATCTCCGCGGAAGTGATTTTTTCTGCGGAAACAGCAGGTGCAGAGAGCAGGAGCGCCGCCAGAAGAGCCACGAGGAATTTACGCATGGGGT
>CAYXUF010000093.1:0-3663 GCA_964468155.1 uncultured Treponemataceae bacterium | reverse complement strand
CTTACCTCCTTTTCTATGCTTAATGTAGGGCTAGATCGGCCATTAGTCAAACGGTTTCGAAATTGTATGGAACAAGGCCTCCGATCTGGCTATACTCTCCTTCGATGGAAAGAATTGGAGCCTTGGCCGCCTTCGGCACGGCAGTATGCTGGTCCATATCGGCGATATTTTTCGAAAACGCTTCAAAGAAGGCGGGCGCTCTCGCCGTCAACTTCTGGAAAGTGACTTTCGCCCTCGTCTTTCTGGCCATCGCGGGGACAGTCAGCCGCGGCATGCCCCTGCCCTTCGACGCTTCGCCCGATGCCTGGCTCTACCTCTCCCTCTCCGGGATCGTGGGTTTCGTTGTCGCCGATTATTTCCTCTTCAACGCATACATTCTCATAGGCTCACGCATCACTGTCATCTTCCAGGCCCTCACGCCCCTGTTCACCGCCCTTTTTGCCTTCGTCTTCCTGGGCGAGCGGATGAAGCCTCAGCGGCTTCTCGGCATGGCAATCGTCGTGGGCGGCATTCTCATCGTCGTGCTGACACGACAAAAAGGCCAAAAGACCCTGGGCATTCCCTTCTCAGCCTCGAAAAAAGGCTATATCTTCGCCTCCCTCGCTTCCGTTTTTCAGGCGGTCGGGCTTATATTTTCGAAATTCGGGCTTGGCGACTACTCTTCGATCTCGGGAACCCAGATACGCGTGCTCATGGCGATCGCCGGCTTTGGCCTGCAAGCCCTTCTCATGAGGCAGCCGCGGCAGGTTTTCATCACCCCGATGAAGGAAAGAAAAATCATCAAGAACATCGGTATAGGCGCGATCTTCGGACCTTTCCTCGGCGTGGTTTTCTCCCTCTTCGCCCTGCAGAACACGGGAGCCGGAATGGCGAGCACCCTCATGGCCCTCACGCCCGTCGTGATCATCGTTCCTTCAATACTTATACTGAAGCAGAAAGTGAAAGGCATGGAGATCGTTGGCGCGGCGATAGCGGTGAGCGGCGCGGCCCTCTTCTTTCTCCTCTAGGAAAACCGGTATATAATCGACAACAAAAGGAGGGCGCCATGAAGGCTCTCGTGAAAAGCAAGGCCGAACCCGGGTTATGGATGCAGAACGTTCCCGTACCCGAAATCGGCGACAACGATCTTCTCATCAAGGTGAAAAAGACAGCCATCTGCGGCACCGATGTCCACATCTGGAAATGGGATCAATGGTCGCAGCGCACAATAACCATAGGACAGACAATCGGCCATGAATTTGTCGGCGAAATCGTCGATATGGGCCGCTCCGTTTCGGGATACAAGACCGGGGAGAGGGTTTCGGCCGAGGGCCACATCGTCTGCGGCGTCTGCAGGGCATGCAGGGCGGGCAAGCGGCATCTCTGCCCCAACACGGTCGGAATAGGCGTCAACAGGAACGGCTGCTTCGCCGAATACGTCGCGGTGCCGGCATCCAACGCCTGGCACATCCACGATTCGGTATCCGACGAAATCGCCTCGATATTCGACCCCTACGGCAACGCCACGCACACCGCTCTCTCCTTCGACATGATCGGCGAGGACGTCCTCATCACAGGGGCAGGCCCCATCGGCTGCATGGCCGCCGCCATCGCAAAGCATGTGGGAGCGAGGAATGTCGTCATCACGGACACTAACGAGTGGCGGCTCGATCTGGCCATGAAGCTGGGCGCCACCCGCGCCGTCAACATCGTAAAAGAGTCGCTGAAGGAAGTGCAGAAGGAACTCGGCATGGTGGGGGGCTTCGATATCGGCCTTGAAATGTCGGGGAATCCCAAGGCTCTCGAGCAGATGATAGAGAACATGTACAACGGCGGCAGGATGGCCCTCCTCGGCCTCCTTCCCGACGGGGCAGGCATCGACTGGAGCCGCGTCATATTCAAGGGGCTCTTCCTCAAGGGCATCTACGGTCGAGAAATCTTTGAAACCTGGTACAAGATGCAGGCCATGCTCCGCTCGGGCCTCGACATAGGCCCCATCATCACGCACCGCTTCGCCTTCGACGACTTCGAAAAGGGCTTCGCCGCCATGCTCTCGGGCGAATCGGGCAAGGTAGTCCTGAGCCTGGAATGACGCAGCCTTCATCCGCCGCCTTGCAGTCGCTGAAGATCGGGGGCGATTGCGCCCGAGCCCTGGACGCTTTGCCGGGCATCTTCGACGAGGTCGTCCCCCTCACGCAGAAACACAGGCAGGAGCTGGGTCACACGGTACGGTCGCTCTGGGAGGACCTCACCTCCGAGAAGGAGCACAGGGCGGCCGAATACTTGAGTTCGCCGGCCTATTATTCGGCCTATATCCGATATTTCCTTCCCTGGAACATCATCCGCCTGGCATCGATCTTCGGGAGCCTTCCTCTGGAACTTCCCGATGGAGCTACGGTCATCGACATCGGCTCAGGTCCCCTCACCCTCCCCATAGCCCTCTACATCGCCCGCCCCGACCTGCGCGCGAGGAAGCTGACGATCTACTGCACCGACAAGACCGAGCGCATCCTCAAGGTAGGCCAGACCGTTTTCGAAAGCCTCTGCGTCAGGCTGTCGGGAGCTCTCCCTCCATGGACCATTATCACTCTCCGCCAGCAGTTTGGCGCCCACCTGCCCGAAAAAGCCGACCTTCTCACCGGGGCGAACGTCTTCAACGAGTTCTTCTGGAAGAGCAAGGCTCCCCTCGGCATGCGGGCCCTCCTCACCGCCCGCCAGCTTCTGGGCTATTTGAAGGACTCAGGTTCAATTTTCCTGATGGAACCGGGCGATCCGCGTTCCGGGTCCTTTATAAGTTCCGTGCGAGCCGCCCTCGCCGCCTTCGGCGCCCTGCCTGTCGCGCCCTGCCCCCATGGGAAAGCCTGCCCCATGCCCGGCCTCTTCCGAAGCTTGGCCACGCCCGGCAGCGAGCCGCCATCAGGAGCTTCGGCCAAAAATCTCTCCGATGTCCTCATGCCCAAACAGAGGGACAAGTATCCCTGGTGCCATTTCACCATAGGCACGGAAATCGCCCCGAAGTGGCTGAAGGCCTTGTCCGACGAGGCCGGGCTGCCCAAGGAAAAACTCGTTTTTTCCTATCTCCTCGCCAGCATCCCTGACCTGCCGCTGCAGGGTCCCCTTCCAGGCTCTGCTAAAAAACCCCCTGCCGCAACGGGGCTTTTGAGGATCGTCTCCGAGGCTTTCCCCTTGCCTGGCCGAAGATTGGGGCGCTATGCCTGTTCGGAGGAAGGGTACAGCCTCGTCAGCTACTCTCCGCTGTCTCCGGGCTTCGCAAGCGGGGATTTGCTGCGCCTGCCTGAAGCCCGCAGTCCCGGAGGCCAGAAAACCCGCTTTGCGGAAGCGCTGAGCATGGGCCGGAAGCCCCAGCCCAAGGCTCCCGTCGCGGCCAGGACCATCGATGAAAAATCGGGAGCGATAATCGTATCCTATTGACAATGCCCCCTTATCCATATATATTTCGTTCTCGTCAGCAATGACACGGGGGCGTAGCGAAGCTGGTTTATCGCGCTGGCCTGTCAAGCCGGAGATCGCGGGTTCGAGCCCCGTCGCTCCCGATTCGCCTTTAAAAAAGGCGATCAAACCCGTCAGTTCTGACGGGTTTTTTTATTAACGGGCTGTAGCGCAGGGGCTAGCGCGCCTGGTTCGGGACCAGGATGTCGGAGGTTCAAATCCTCTCAGCCCGAT
>CAYXUF010000092.1:1376-3749 GCA_964468155.1 uncultured Treponemataceae bacterium | reverse complement strand
ACCGGCATCAACCGGATTTGTCGCGACATGACCGGAGAACCGAATGGAGCTTTTCGCAACCGACCGTGAACGGCTGGCGTTCCTCCTCGAAACGGACGCCGCCCTTGACCTGGACTTCGAAGCGCTCGAGGCCCAGGCCGAGGCGGCTGCCGAGGAGCCGTCGCCGGAAGAGCGGCCTAAATACATCACCAACTACATCGGCTCGAAGCAGAAGCTGGTCGACTGGATTTGGAAACACACGCCGGAGGGGGTGGAATCCGCGGCCGACGCCTTCTCTGGTTCGGCGGTCGTGGCCTACATGTACAAGACCAAGGGCCTGCGGGTCCTGGCCAACGACCGGCTGCGCTACTGCCACCACGCGGCCCGGGCGATCATCGAGAACGACAAGGTGCGTCTCTCCGATGAGGACCTGGAGGCGCTGCTCGCGGACAACGCGAAGGCCGGAACCTTCGTCCGGGACAACTTCAAGGGCATCTTCTTCGCCAAGGGCGTCCACGGCCTGATCGACACGATCCGGTCGAACATCGACAAACTCTCGGGTTTCAAGAAAGACATCGCTCTCTTCGCCCTGGGCAAGACCTGCATGTCCGGCAAGGGCGGCTTCGGGCATTTCTCGTCGTCGACCCGCTACGGCAAGCGCGAGGACACCCCGGAGGAATTCAAGGAGCGGCTGCGCAAGAACGTGGCCCGCATCAACGCCCTCGTTTTCGACAACGGCAAGGAGTGCAAGGCATCCCGCAAGGACATCAACGACTTCCTGCCGGAGGCCAAGGCCGACCTCGCCTATTTCGATCCCCCTTATGCCACGGAGTTTTCGACCACCAACTACGAAAAATCCTACCACTTCGTGGAAGGGCTGATGACCTATTGGGAGGGGCTGACCCTCGTCGAGGATTCCAAGACCAAGCACTACGAGACCGACCACAAGACCGTGACCCGCGCCAACGCCGCGGAGTTCTTCGAGTCCTTCCTCGGCAACGCCAAGCATATCCCGCACTGGCTGATTTCATACCGCGACCACGCCTATCCGAACGAATCGGAGATGCGGCGGATCATCGCCTCCATGGGACGGGATTCGTCGATGCGCTCCCACGATCACCATTACGCCATCACATCCCGGCACGGCGAGGCGTCCCACGCCAAGGAACGTCTGTTCATCTGCCGCAGAGCCGAGGGCGCGGAGCGGTCCGCCAAGGCGTCCACAGAGGACAGCCTGCGGGCAGAAGCCGTCTGGGAGGAAACCGAGAACGAGGTGCGCTTCCGTGTCCGGAACCCGGACGAGTTCGAACCCGACAGCTTCCGCCGCAAGCCCCTGGAGGGCGTCGAAGGAGTGGCGATCATCATCGGGCGATTGAAGAAGGAGTTCGTGCCCGAAGGCGGCAATCCGCGCGCCATGGTGTTGCAGGCCTATCGGTTCGTTCGCAAGACGGAGAAGAACCCGGACGGCTGGACCATGGAAAAAGCCAAGGAGTGGATCGACAAGCACGAAGCCGGACGGGCCGTCGATGCCGCCCTGCGCGTGGAGGAGAACCTGATCGCTCTGGCGGATGCGCCGCTGGGCGAATCGCTGGACCTCTTGAGCTGCCAGGCCGGGAAAGCGGAATCGGTCCGCGTCACCGGTTTCATGGGCAGCAAATACCTGATGCTCGGCTGGATCGAAAGCCATGTCCCCAAGGACGCGGAGAGCATCCTCGATGCTTTTTCAGGCGGGGCCAACGTCGCCTATCACTTCAAACGCAAAGGACTGAAAGTCATCGCCAACGACCTCCTGCGGTATCCCCACCATCTGGCGCGGGCCGTGGTGGAGAACTCCAGCGAGACTCTGAGCGACGAGGACGTGGATCGAATCCTCGCCCCAAATGCGGACGCGGGCACGTTTATCGTCGATCACTTCTACGGCTACTACTACACCAAGCCGGTGCTCCGTTGGCTCGACCAGGTCTGGGCGAACATCCAGAAGCTTCACGGCTACAAGAAAGATCTGGCGCTGGCCGCGCTCGGTACCACCGTGAAGGCCAAGAGCGCCTTCGGTCAGTTCTCGCGGTCCAAGATGCACCGCAAGGCAGACCTCGACACAGATGCCAGCCTGGAGCAATCCCAGCTCTCCAATCCGCCGCTGTCCAAGTTCATCGAGTCGTTCCGACGCTCGGTGGGCCAGCTCAACCGGCTGGTGTTCGACAACGGCAAAGAGTGCAAGGCCTTCAACCTGGATGCGGCCGAAGCGGTCCGGCGATTCGGCGCGGACGTTCTGTATCTGGACCCGCCCTACGTCACCGAGTTCGGCAGCAACGACTACGAGGACTCACTGCATTTCATCGAAGGGCTCATGACCCGCTGGGCGGACAAGGAACTCCAGGACAATCCCCGCCGCAA
>CAYXUF010000092.1:0-1276 GCA_964468155.1 uncultured Treponemataceae bacterium | reverse complement strand
ATCGACCTGAAGCATTCCCAGGATTTCACCGACATCGTCGGCGGCATCGTGGGGGCGGATTACGTGGAGGACGAAAGCGGCGGCCGGATCGAGTGCGCGGGGGAACTCTATGTCTCCGACAGCCCGCACGCGCAGTTGGCCTACAAGCTCATCCGCAAAGGGATCATCTCCCAGGTCTCCATGGAATGCGACTACGAGGAAGGCGAGTGCTCGATCTGCGGCAAACGCGTCGTTTCGAAGAGCGATTACTGCGTCCACCTGCGCAAGAACAAAGGCGGCGAGCTCCAGGGGCAGCCCGTCTACGAAATCCTCCACGGCGTCACTTTCACCGGGCTCGGGCTCCTCGACCGCAAAGGCGCGGACGAAAACGCCCGCATCCTGAAAGTCGCCGCGGCGGAAAACGATGGTTCGACAACCCACTCTGAAGGAGGTCCGACAATGGACGAGAAACAAAAGGATACCGAGGAACGGGCGGCGGAAGCCGCCAAGAAGAAGGACGACGGCGGCGGTGGGACCGCGCCCGATGACAAGACCCGGCTCAAGGAGTTGGAGCGGGAGAACAAGGAACTCAAACAGCAGGTTCTCGCGCTGCAGAAGCAGCTCGAGGAACTGGAGGCGGAGAAAAAGGCCGCCGCGAACAGGAGCCGGGCCCAGAAGCTCCTGCGCAAGATCGAAAAGAGCGGGCTGGCATTCGAGAGCGACGAGGATCGCGAACAGGAGCTGAGCCGTCTGGCCGGTCTTTCCGACGACGCTTTCGCCGCCAGCGAAGCCGCTTTCGAGCGGATGATGAAGGCCGGTTCCCGCGGTCACTCCGAGGACAAGGGCGCGAAGGACCGAGGAGCGGGCGCGGAAACCACGAAGGCGTCATGCGGTTGCGACGACCCGCCCCTGCGCAGCGACGCGGGCGTCCGTCCGAAGGACGTGGAAGACAAAAAGACGAGTCTCGAGGACCGGCTGAAGAGCGGCTTCATGGCCGCCTACCGGCAACGAGTGGCTACGGCGACCGGCGAACCGGTTTCGACCAACTGACAAAGGAGGAATGACCATGGCTTTCATCAATCCCAATCACCGGGGCCTCGCATACGGCGACGGCTACCTGCAGGGCGACGGCCAACTCGGCCAGGTGGTGAGGATCGTCGGCAACGACCTCTTCGCCGTGAACACCACGCCGACGGCCAAGTCCTTCGGCATTCTGATCAAGGACTACAAGAACGGAGAGATGCCCGGCATCTACTGCATGGGCGGCGTCTACGAGACCGACGTCTTCGAAGGGACC
>CAYXUF010000091.1:0-3762 GCA_964468155.1 uncultured Treponemataceae bacterium | reverse complement strand
TTTAAAAAGTCATTTATGACTTTTTGTGCTTGACAATCTGTATCTGTATTCGTAAGTTTAACTATAACGTCATTCATAGGATTCAGGTGAGGTTCATATGAAACAGTCCGGTCAGATGCAGGGCAGGGCAGGGCCATAAAGGCCCGGGAAAGATTACTAAAGGCCGCGGCAGCGTGTTTGACCGAAGACGGTTTCGCAAAAACAACGACTCAATCTGTTGTTAAACGTGCCGGTGCAACAAGAGGGACGCTGTTGTATCACTTCCCGAATCGTGAGGAACTGCTGGTTGCAGCTGTTGAATTTGTGCTGGATCAAAATGATCTAAAGGAGTAAAAATGAAGCATCGTATAAGTACTCTGAAGAATGATATTGATACTTTTTCACCCGGTATTTGCCCTGAAAGGGCGCTTTTGTGGACCGATTATTTCAAGAAAAAGGCAAACCGGAAAAAGCCGGTTGACACGCAGATAGCAGAAGCGGTCAGGCATGTTCTTCTGAACAAATCCGTAACGATCTACCCCAATGAAGTGATTGTGGGCAATTACACCTCAAAGCGCGTCGGGGGGATCATTTATCCTGAGCTGGATGGGATAGGGGCGTTGCTGGAAATTAACAAGTTTCATAAAAGAGCGACGAATCCTCTTTCAACAACCCCTTTAGAGCGACGAAAACTGGCCCTTACCATACCGTTCTGGCTGAAGCATAACCTGCCGTCAAGGGCCGTTAAGGGCCTGATAAATAAACATGCCTTTATCTTCAGGCAACTGACTGCAAAGCAGTTTCAGATCTATGAAGCAGGCGGCATTTCACACTTTTCGCCGGACTATGAAAAATTGCTCAGGGTCGGTGCAACCGGCATTAAGGAAGAAGCCGAGCAGTTTCAGAAAGAGACAACCGATAAGAAAAAACAGCGTTTTTATGAAGCTGTAAAACTGTCTGCCGGAACCCTTGCTGAATTCGGGGACCGGTATGCTGACTGTGCAGAGCAACTGGCTCAGAAAGAAACGACACAGGAACGAAAATCCGAACTTCTGAACATCGCATCCATATGCAGAAATGTGCCGCGCAATGGCGCGAAAACCTTTCAGGAAGCCGTTCAATCCATGATGCTCGGACAAATTGCACTGTTCCAGGAAAGCATGGGGCCGACTGTATGCCCGGGACGTATTGATCAGATCCTTCAACCCTATTATCAGAAAGATCTGGAAAATGGCCGGATCACCCGTGAAACCGCAAAAGAGATTCTTGCGGCCTTTTGTATAAAATTATGTGAAAACGTGCCTGTTTTTCCCACAGTGGCAAATAAAACACTGGGTGGATTCCCAAGCTGGCAGGTGGTAACCGTTGGTGGGGTGGATATAGATGGCAACGATGCGACCAATGACCTCAGCTATATTCTGCTTGAACTGATGGATGAGCTGCGTATGCGGCAGCCCAACTTTCATGTGCGTCTGAATCCCAACACACCACAAGCATTTCATGATCAGGTGATCCGGATCCATACGGGCAGTGGCAGTGCACCTGCACTATATAATGATGACATCATTATAAAAACCATGACACAGGCAGGCTACTCCCTTGCTGATGCCAGAAATTATGTGGCCATCGGATGTGTGGAACCCACCTCACAGGGAAAAACGCTGGGATCAACCGATGCTGCGATTATCAATCTGCCGCTGGCTCTTGAAATGGCACTCAACCAGGGAAGGTGTTTTGATGCAAACTATCCGTTTTTTCACAATCAATACGGTGCAAAAACAAAGCCGGTATCTGAAATGAGATCCATGGCAGATGTGATGGCGGCCTATGAAATACAGCTTCAGCACCAGATGGCTAAGCTCCATTTTGATCTGCAGGCCATTGAAAAGGCACATACCAAATATCATCCAACGCCGCTTACAAGCATGCTGATTGACGGGTGTCTGAAAGCCGGTACGTGCGCCACAGCCGGAGGGGCCACCTATAATTTTTCAGGGATTCAGGGTGTCGGGATAACAACCGTGGGGGATGCGCTTTATGCCATTGAAAAAGCTGTTTTCAAAGATAAGATAACAGATCTTGAAACACTTGTTGCCCAACTGAAGGACAATATCCCGGACACTGCACTGCATGCCCGGTTAAGGCGAATTGACAAGTTCGGTAATGATCATGAAAAAGCTGACTCATGGACCCGGTATGTTGCAGATCACTACTCGGAAACAGTCACTGCCCTTGGGAAAAACACCAGAGGCGGCCAGTACAATGCAGGGCTTTATTCCAATACAACCCATGTTCATTTCGGCAGTTTAGTCGGGGCCCTGCCCAACGGAAGACGCGCCGGAGAACCCTTTGCTTCAGGTATCGCTCCTGAAAACGGCATGGATAAAAACGGTCCCGCAGCATTAATCAACTCAATGAACCGGCTTGATTTTACGAAATTTGCCAATGGCATCAATTTTAATATGAAGTTTGATGCATCAAGCTACCGGGACGATGCCGGCCAAAAGGCGCTGGCCTCTCTTTTCGATGTCTATTTTAAACGGGGCGGCATGCAGGTTCAGGCCAATATGCTGGACTCCCGGATACTGCTTGACGCACGGAACAATCCGGCATTGTACCCCAATTTACTGATTCGTGTATCCGGGTATTCTGCTTACTTTAATGATCTTTCAACTGAACTTAAAGACGAGATTATTTCAAGAAGTTTAAATGCAGCATAGTGCCGAAATTGAGTAAAGTAAGGAATTGTGTAAATGAATGAGCAACAGGGCCCGTTGGTGTTAAAGGTCAAGGGAAGCTCTCTGGATGATGGCCCCGGTATCAGAACCGTTGTTTTCTTCAAGGGGTGTCCGCTCTCATGCGTCTGGTGTCATAACCCGGAAAGTAAAAAAGCGGGCGTTGAACTCTCCTTTGATGGGAATCGTTGTATCGGTTGTGATACGTGCATTGATCTCTGTCCTGTGGGCGCAGTTTCAAAGGATAATCCCCACTTTATTGACAGAAAAAAATGTACGCTTTGTTTTGCATGTGCAGAAAAATGCCCGGCCGGAGCCCTTGAACAGGCGGGAACAGCCATCAGCATTGCGTCGCTTATGGCTGAAATATTAAAGAGCCAGCCATTTTTTGAATCTTCCGGTGGCGGGGTGACACTTTCCGGAGGCGAACCGCTGCTTCACATGCCGTTTGTTTCAGATCTGCTGAAACGGTTAAAAGAACGCGGGATTCACACATTGATCGAAACCAGTGGGGTTTTCAACTTTTCTTCATTTGAAACACTGATTCTGCCGTATACAGATACTGTTTACATGGATCTGAAGCTTTTTGATCCGGTGGAACATAAAAAATTCTGCGGCCTTTCAAACCAGATCATCTTGAAAAATTTTGAGCATCTGGCCAAAGCAGAAGCCCTTGGCCTTGATTTTTTACCCCGCGTTCCCCTGATTCCGGGCATAACAACGAAAAGGGATAACCTAGAGGGGATTGCTCAGTTTTTAAAGGATAATAACCGGAAAACCGTTCAACTGCTTTCTTACAATCCCACATGGATTGATAAATTGTCAAAAATCGGGAGTACCTCTCCTGTTGTGGACAAAGCGGAGATGAATGAATTCATGACAGATGAAGGTATTGAGGCATGCAAAACCATTTTTTTATCAGCCGGTATTTCGGTTTTAGGATCGTGAATGAAATAACTTGATCATAATTCCTTCAGATTTAGTTTGAATCGTCTATGCCGAGGGGCGCAAGGATCTGCTGTTCATCGCCGACACGCCCATGCACCTG
>CAYXUF010000090.1:0-3827 GCA_964468155.1 uncultured Treponemataceae bacterium | reverse complement strand
GGCGGCGCCACCACCCACTCCGGCATCGGCTTCGACCTGGTCGCGATCGCGGGCTGCGTCGTCGGCGGCGTTTGCTGGGCGGGAGGCTTTGGCACGGTGCCGGGGATGGTCGTCGGCGTCCTCATCTTCAGCATCATTTCCTACGGATTGACCTTCATCAACATGAACCCCTACTGGCAGCAGATCATCAAGGGCGCGATCATCGTGGCCGCCGTCGCCGTCGACATAAGGAAATACCTGGCCAAACGATGAACAGATTCGACGTCCTGATAATCGGCACAGGGCCTGCCGGCCTCGGCGCGGCCTTTGGTCTTCTCGAGGCTCACCGACCCAAGGCCGGCGAACCCGGCCTCTCCATCCTCATCATCGACAAGAATGAAGTATCCTCGGGGGGCCTTCGCAACGACTGCAAGATGAATTTTTCCTGGCCCATTGGCTTCCCCGAAGTCTGCTGGAACAAGGAAGAGGCCGAACACTATCTGGGCAGGGTGGAGGAGTTCCTTCTTCCCTCCATCATGGACAAGAAGAACGTGGGCGTCTATTTCCACCGCGCCGAGAAACTGGGCGTCAAGCTCCTCGAGATCCGCCAGTCCCATTTGGGCACCGACGGCGGCCTTGAGCTGATAAAGAACCTTGTCGCCCGCCTGCGGAACCTCGGCGCCGAGATATCCCTCGGCGAGACGATGCTGAGCTTCGATCCCGCGCGCAGGATGGCGACGACGGACAAGAGGGAAATCTTCTATAAAAACCTCGTCATTGCCCCTGGCCGGGGGGGCTTCGCCTTCCTCCAGGCGATGATGAACAGCGCGGGCATCGCCTATCGCGACAACATCGTCGACATTGGCGTCCGGGTCGAGACGAAAGAGGAGCGCTATCCCATCGTCAGGGACTACTACGATCCCAAATTCCTCTTCCCCAAGAAAACGCGCACCTTCTGCACTAATTCGCGCTCGGCCTACGTCGTCCAGGAAAAATACGGCGACAAGGAATCGGGACCCTGGTATTCGGTGAACGGCCACGCATGGTCATCCTCCCGCCCCGAGAACGGCCTCACGAACTTCGCCATCCTCAAGACCGTAACCCTGACAGCCCCCCTCGCCTCGGGCCAGGCTTACGCGCGCATGCTCGGCATGCAGGCCGCCCTTCTCGGCGGCGGGCGGCCCATCATGCAGAGGGTCGGCGATTTCAGGCTCGGCAAGCGATCCTTCGCCGAATCCTTCACCGGGGACCTCTACGATTTCGAGCCTACCCTTCCCTCCTGCACCCCCGGCGATATCGGCCTCTCGGCCCCCGCCAAGATTCTCAACGCCCTGTGGAACGCCATGAAACTCCTCGACTCCATCGTCCCAGGCCTTCTCCACCCCAGCACTATCATGTATTACCCCGAGATAAAGCTGTATGCCAACAGGCCAGCCTTTGCCGACGAACACTTCAGGGCGGCCGAAGGCCTCTACCTCGTGGGCGACGGGGCCGGCACGTCGAGGGGCATCACCGCGGCCTGGGCTTCTGGCTTGAGGGCGGCCGACGGCATACTCGCTGCCCTCAGGGTTTAGGGAGGGCACATGAACGCTCGAAGCGTTTCATTGCGCAAAGCCAGCTGGATCGCTCTCACGGGGAACAGCTTCCTCGCCCTGCTGAAAATAATCGTCGGCCTCGCCTCGGGCAGCCTCGCCGTCCTCTCCGACGGCATCGATTCGGCCACCGATGTCCTCATAGCAGCCATGACCCTCATAGCCGCCCGCATTTCGGTCAAACCCGGCGACAGGGAGCATCCCTACGGTCACGGACGTATAGAGACTGTCGCCACGGCCGTCATCGCCTTCATCGTCTTTTTCGCCGGAGCCCAGGTTCTGTTCAACGCCCTGGGCAGCATCATCGCTGGTGAAGAGGGCACCCTGCCCTCCATGATGGCCATATGGGTGACTGTTGCCTCGATAGCAGGCAAACTCGCCCTCGCCTGGAGCCAGTTCCATTACGGCAAAAAAAGCGGCTCTGCCATGCTCATCGCCAACGGCAAGAACATGCGCGGCGATGTTGTCACCTCTTCGGCGGTTCTCCTCGGGCTGGGCCTCACTTATTTGACGGGCATTCCCATCCTGGACAAGATTCTCGCCGCCCTCGTGGCGCTCTGGATACTGAAGAACGCCGTCGAGATCTTTCTGGAAGCCAACACCGAACTGATGGACGGCACCAAGGACTCGGGTCCCTACAAGGACATCTTCGAGGCTGTCGACAGGGTTCCTTTGGCCGGTAATCCCCATAGGGTGAGAATCAGGCGCATCGGCTCCATGCGCGTGGTCGATCTCGATATAGAAGTGGCCCCCGACATGAGCGTGAGCAAAGCCCATGGGATAGCCGTCGCCGTGGAGAACTCCATCAAGGAATCCCTGCCTGACATCTACGACGTGATCGTCCATGTGGAACCTTTCGGCAACGTCGAGGAGGAGCGTTTCGGCCTCACTGCCGATGATACGACGGATTGATGCGAGTTTTGTAACAATAGTTACCGTTTATTGCCCCCGCTTTGAGTAGACTTTCAGCCTACGAGGAGGAAGTCATGGGCGACTATGAGGGCATCGATCCGCAGCGTCAGATACAACTCAAGGAAATAATAGGAAAATTGCATTCGGGCAGCCCCGTGAGCGAGGTGAAGCGCGAATTCGCCAGGCTCATCCAGGGCGTGAGCGCGGCGGAGATCGCCGCCATGGAGCAGTCGCTGATCGATGGGGGCATGCCCGTCGAAGAGGTGCAGCGTCTCTGCGAAGTGCATGTGCAGGTCTTCGAGAACAGCCTCGCCAAGGGCAAAAAGCCAGCAGAGATCGCGGGCCACCCCGTTCAGACCATGATCGAGGAGAACAGGCTCGCCAAACAGAAGGCCAAAACCCTCAAGGCCGCGGCTCGGGCATGGGTTTGGGGCCTTGGGGGCAGGGAAGCGGCCAAGGCGGCCCTGGAGGACCTCGCTCCGATAATCGTCCACTACACGCGCAAGGAAAACCAGCTTTTCCCCTACCTCGAAAAGCAGGGATTCACCGGCCCTTCGCGCGTGATGTGGGGCAAGCATGACGAGACGAGAGCCCTATTCAAGGAAGCGAAGGATGCCCTGGAGCCGCGGGATGCCCGGGACGCCAAAGCTCGGGCTTTCTACGGCATCGCTCGGAGCCTCAGCGCGAAAATCGAAAAGATGATCTTCATGGAGGAGCACATCCTCATCCCCGAGGCCACGAGGAGGCTCTCCGAACGCGAGTGGGCAGAGATTCGCCGGGGCGAGGACGCCATCGGTTTCGCCTGGATACAGCCTTCATCCCTCTACGACGCGGGGATAGTGCTCGCGAAAACCCAGGCCCCGCTTCCGCCGGCTGCCGCTCCGGCGTTGGCCGATGCCCCCGCGGCACCGGCCGGCCTCCTCGACCTCGCCACGGGCCGCGTCTCGAAGGACATCCTCGACATAGCCCTCAAGACCCTGCCCGTCGATATCAGCATCATCGACGAGAACGACAAGGTGCTCTACTATTCCGACTCGCCCCACAGGCTTTTTCCGCGCAGCCCCGCCGCCATCGGCCGCAGCGTCCAGAACTGCCATCCCCAGAAATCGGTGGATACGGTCAACAAGATCCTCACAGCCTTCAGGAAGAAAGAGAAGGACAAGGCCCGTTTCTGGATCGAGATGGGCGGACGCTTCATCCTCATCGAGTATTACGCCCTCTACGGCGCCGCCGGCGAGTACAGGGGCACCCTCGAGGTGAGCCAGGATCTCACCGAACTGAGGGCTCTGCAGGGCCAGCGGCGCCTCCTCGACTGGGAGTGAGCCGCCGGGACTTTGTGCCGCT
>CAYXUF010000089.1:0-3844 GCA_964468155.1 uncultured Treponemataceae bacterium | reverse complement strand
CGCGCAAAGCGCGGACACGCAATTAAATACCATATTCCAAAAAATTTCTACAGGTTCCTGGCCTTGATATGGCCCTTTCGAACCAGACCATCGTGATGATGCATCTTGAGCATGGCCTCCACCTGGGACATGGTGTCGAGGTCGACGCCGACGAGAATCAGGAGGGAGGTGCCTCCCAGGAGGTAGGAAAGCTCGCTCGGGAATTTGAACAGCTGCTGCACCAGGCTCGGTATCAAAGCGATCAGGGCGAGATACAGCGAACCGGGAAGGATGATCCTGTTGAGGATCCTGGATAGGTGTTCTTCCATCTTCTCGCTGCGGATGCCGGGAATGGAGCCGCCATTCTCGCGGATGTTCTTGGAAATCTCCTGAGGATTCAGCGAAACCTGCGTGTAGAAGTAGGCGAAGAAGATGATGAACAGCACATAGAACAGGTTGTACCAGAAACCCTGAGGCCTGAGCCAGTAGGAGAAATCCCTGAGCCACTTGGCCTGCACGCCGAAGCTCTGGGCGATCTGCAGGGGGAATGTGAGGAGGCTCGAGGCGAAGATGACGGGGATGACGCCCGACGGATTGATCTTGAAGGGGATGTAGGTGTTTTGGGCGCCATACATCTTTCTTCCCACGACGCGCTTGGCGTAGTTGACCGGGATTTTTCGCTGCCCCTGCTGCTCCAGGACGACGAGGGCGACAATACCCACGAACATGAGAAGCACGACGATGGCATAGATGGCATTGATCTCGCCCGACCTGATTTTCTTGATGAGCTCGTAGCTGGCATTGGGAAGCCTGGCCACGATGCCGGCGAAGATGAGAATGGAGATGCCGTTGCCGATACCGCGTTTGGTGATCTGCTCGCCGATCCACACAAGGAACATGGAGCCAGTGGTCACCGTGAGTATGGCGACCAGGGTGTACATCGTCCTGTTGGACATGACGATCGCGTTGGGAATCCTGTCGGCCCAGACCGTGCTGGAGAAACCCTGGATGGCGCATACGAATATCGTGCCGATCTTGGTCCAGCGGGCGATCTTCTTGCGGCCGCCGTCTTCTTCGGCGATCTGCTTCATCTTGGGGAATACGATCAGGAGAAGCTGGATAATGATCTGGGTGCTGATATAGGGCATCACTCCCATCATGAAGAGGGAAAAGTTCTTGAAGGCACCGCCCGAGAAGAAGTCCAGATAATCAGTGATTCCGCCCGATCCTCCGGCCTGGCTGGCGAAGTAGGACTGGAGCGCGCTCGCGTTGATGCCCGGTATGGGCAGGAAGACGCCGAGTCTGAACACAAACAGCCAGAAAAGCGTGAAGAGTATTCTATCTTTGAGTTCCTTGATCCGGAAAATATCCGCAAGCGGGTTTCCTGCCATGCAATCCTGCCTTTAGCGGAGCCTTCAGGCTTCCGTAGCCGAACCCATAGCGGTCGGGGTTTCGACTTTTCCGCCGGCCGCTTCGATTTTTGCCTTGGCGCCGGCTGAGACGGCATCGACGCTAACATTGAGCGCGATGGATATGCTCCCGTTTCCGAGAACCTTGATGAGCTGCTCCGGCTTCCTGATGAGGCCTTTCATGAGCAGGGATACGGCATCCACTGTCTCGCCCGCCTTGAATTTCGCGACGAGGTCGACAATGTTGACTATCTGCCAGTCTTTCTTGAAGGGGTAATTCTTGAACCCGCGGTGAGGAAGGCGCCTGTAGAGAGGCATCTGTCCGCCCTCAAAGCCGGGATAAGTCTTGCCGCCCGAGCGCGACTGCTGGCCTTTGTTTCCGCGGCCGGCCGTGGTGCCGAGCCCGGAGCCCTGGCCCCGGCCGACGATCCGCTTCTTCTTGTTGGCACCTTCCGGCGCGTGGAGCTGATAATCGGACATCACTCAACCTCCTTGGCCGAAACAAGATGCTGCACCGTATTGACCATGCCGAGTATGGCAGGCGTCGCTTCCAATGTGTTCGAAGAGCCTATCTTCCGCAGGCCGAGGCACCTCACGGTAGCCCTCATAACAGGCTTCTGATGGATTGTGCTTCGCACAAGGGTAATTTGTATCTTTGCCATATCAGCCCCACAGATCCTTGATCGATTTTCCGCGGTTCTTGGCCACGGTCTTCGCGTCGAGCAGCTTTCCCGCACCGTCGAATACGGCGCGGACAATATTCATCGAATTCCTCGAGCCTATGCACTTGGAGATGACATCGGTGTAACCCGCCGCTTCCATGATGGCGCGCACAGGGCCTCCGGCGATAACGCCCGAACCCGAGACGGCCGGCTTGATGAGAACTTCGGTGGCCTTGTATCTTCCCACAATCTCGTGGGGAAGTGTGCCGTTCTTGACGGGCACATGGACGATGGCGCGTTTGGCCTTGTCGACGGACTTGCGGATCGCTTCCGTGACGTCGTTGGCCTTTCCGAAGCCGAAGCCTACGTTGCCCTGGTGATCACCAACCACGGTGAGCGCCGAAAACGAGAAGCGGCGACCGCCCTTGACGACCTTGGCCGTCCGGTTCAGCTGTACCAGCTTCTCTGAAAAATTATCGCGTGGCTGCGAGTCTTCTCTTCTGTTTCTGTCCACGGAAGCCCCCTAGAATGTAATCCCGGCTTTGCGGGCGCCGTCGGCGATAGCCTTGATGATCCCATGATACTTGTAGCCATTCCTGTCGAAAACGACAGTCGTGATGCCTTTCTCAAGGAGCCTCTTGCCGATTTCCTCGCCCAGTTTTCCGGCGCCTTCGACGTTCCTCGCGATCTCCTTGAGGGACTTCTCGACAGTGGATGCGCAGGCAAGCGTGTTTCCGACGGAATCGTCGATGACTTGCACATACATGTGGACGTTCGACTTGAACACGGTCATCCTCGGTCGTTCCGTCGTACCGTAAATGGATTTCCGAATCGAAGCCTTGCGCTTGGCATGCTTTCTGAATTTGTCGTCAAGTTCTTTTACGCTCATATGTTTTCGCGCCTCACTTCACACCGGTCTTTCCGACCTTCCTGCGAATCTTCTCGTCCTCGTACCTTATGCCCTTGCCCTTGTAAGGCTCCGGCCGCCTGAGGGACCTGACCTCGCTGGCAAACTTGCCAAGGAGTTCACGGTCGGAGCCCGAAATGAGCACCTTTTGGCCGTTGGCTTCGATCGCCACGGTGAGACCCTGGGGGATCACGACCGTAAAATCGCTCGAAAAGCCCAGGCTCATGACGAGGAAATTGCCCTGCACTTCGGCACGGTAGCCGACGCCATTCACGATGAGAGCTTTCTTGAAGCCCTCGGAAACGCCGATCACCATGTTGTTGACAAGGTTGCGATAGAGACCATGGCAGGCCTTGGCCTGCTTGGAATCGCTCTTCCTCGTGACATGGACGGCGCCATCCGCGATGACGATATCGACTTCAGGAAGATACTCCTGAGAAAGTTTTCCCTTCGGCCCCTCTACCGACACCATGGTGGGAGTGATGTTCACTTTTACTCCCTGCGGTATCTGGACCGGCCGTATTCCGATTCTCGACATAGCTGTTCCCCTCGAATTACCAGACCGTGCAGATGAGTTCACCGCCCATCTGCTTTTCGACGGCTTTTCTTCCGGTGATAATTCCGTCAGATGTGGAAATTATCAGGGTGCCGTACCCATTGAAGACGCGCGGAAGTTCCTTGTAGCCGGAGTACACGCGCCTGCCGGGCTTGGAAACCTTGTCCATGCCATGCAGGACGGGGTCGTTACCCTCGTCGTACTTCAGGAATATCCTGATAATGTTGAAGCCGTCTGCCTGGATCTTCTTGAAATTTTTGATGTACCCTTCAGTCTTGAGAATTTTGAGAATTAAAGCTTTATCTTGGAGGCCATGATAAACAACTTATCG
>CAYXUF010000088.1:0-3948 GCA_964468155.1 uncultured Treponemataceae bacterium | reverse complement strand
TGCTCCGCACCCGCCTCAAGGCGCTCAAGAACGAACGCGCTGAGGTCAAGCTGCTCTTGGAAGCCGCGGCCCGCTGCGAGCAGATCGGACCGGATGCCAAGGCCGAGGCGTTGCTCGATTGGCTCTACCGCCTTCAGTCCGAGGAGAGCGATCCGGAGCTCAAGGCGCTCGTGTTCACCGAGTTCGTTCCCACCCAGGAGATGCTGCGTCGATTCCTGACCGAGCGCGGGTTCTCGGTCGTCTGTCTGAACGGCTCCATGGACATGGAAGAACGTAAGCGAGTCCAGGAGGCATTCGCCAAGGATGTCCGTATTCTCATTTCCACCGACGCCGGCGGGGAAGGTTTGAACCTCCAGTTCTGCCACGTGGTGATCAACTACGACATCCCCTGGAACCCGATGCGCCTCGAACAGCGGATCGGCCGGGTGGATCGTATCGGCCAGGCCCACGCGGTTCGCGCGGTCAACTTCGTCTTCGAAGGCTCGGTCGAGCATCGGGTCCGCGAGGTACTGGAGCAGAAGCTCGCCGTCATTTTCGAGGAGTTCGGCATCGACAAGACCGGCGACGTCCTCGACTCGGCCCAGGCGGGCCACATGTTCGACGAGATGTATGTCGAGGCGATCCTCAATCCCGAAAAGGTGGAGGAATCCGTGGAGAGCGTGGTTGCCCGCTTGCAGGAGCAGGCTCGCGACGCGCGCACGACCGCATCCGTACTCGGCGCGACCGAGGACCTGGAACCTGGCGAAGCCCAGCGGCTGCTGACTCACCCCTTGCCCCATTGGGTCGAGCGCATGACGGTGAGCTACCTGAAGGCGCACGGCGGCCAAGCCGAGAAAAGAAGCCAGAGCTGGAACCTCACCTGGCCCGACGGCGAGACCTACGAGAATGTGGTCTTCACCGGCAAGGAAGCCGAGAGGCTTCCGGCCGCCCGGCATCTTACTCTTGAAGAGCCGAAGGTCCGGGGACTGGCCATGCGGCTCCCGCGTTTTGCGCCGGGCCAGCCGGTCCCCATCGTGTCGATCCCAGGTCTCTCCGAGGAAGTTCTGGGTGTCTGGTCCTTGTGGCGGATCGCGATTGCCACCATGGAGTGGAACCGTCGAAGGATCATGCCTCTCTTCCTGGCCGACAACGGCATGGTCTATATGCCGACGGCCAGACACGTGTGGGACCAGCTCCTCGCGGCAAGCACACACATCCGGTCCGTCCTTGACGCCGAGGTCTCCCAAGCCGCTTTCGCAAAGCTGCAAAGCGCCGCAGAGGAACACGGGAAGCCCATCTACGAAGCGCTCGTGCAAGAGCACCGGGGCCGCATCGCACGCGAGCGCGAGAAGGCCGACTACGCCTTTGCCGCGCGCCGCAAGACCGTCGAGCGGATCGGCCTGCCCCAGGTCCGTAATTATCGCCTGAACCTCCTCTCGCAGGAGGAGCGGAGCTTCCAGGAGCAGCTCGATCAGAAGGCCCATGCCTATCCCGAAATGGTGCCGCTGCTTGTGATTCGGGTGGAGGGCGGTGTTCATGAGTAGCTGGCGCGATCAAATCCTGAAGGAATTTACCCCGAAGGTCGCCCGACTCACCCTGGTGGCCGATCCGGACGGACTCCTCCTCGAAGAAGGGATTCTCGAAGGCATCCGCGAGCGCGGATTCGAGCTGATCCCGTTCGAAGACCACATCGCGTTCCGTTATGCCTACGAGTCGAAGTTCCGCTCCCGCTGGGACCGCGGCGAGCACACGGACCTGGTCGTCGTATTGCGCTCGCAAGCAAGCGACCTCAGTGGGTTGCCCTATGATCTCCTCCGGGCCGGTCGCAGACTCTCCTTCAACCTCGGCGACATCTTCCCGAACCTCAGTTACCCGGTTGTGACCGCCCTGGATCGCGGGGACCTCGATGCCTTGTATGAGGCGCAGAAGAGACATGCACCCGGTCAATTGGGCGACAACGCCACCAAGGAGTTCGTCCTCCGGCACGTCTTTGAAATCGCGCCCGAGCTGGTCAAACAGCCATCGGACCTCCTGCGGGTGCTGCTGCGCCGTCACTACCGCGGCCAAAGAATCCCGGCTGACCTCGACGGACGGTTCATCCAGCTTCTGCGCCAGAGTAACGTCTTCGACGACTGGCCACTTGAGACGCTGGTGGCGGACAGAGAAGCCTTCTTCGCGTTCCTGCAAGAACGCTGGCCGATCTTCCTTGACCGTGAAGCAGCCAAAGGGACGTCCGGCGTTCGTGAGGACGAGAAGCCCTACGGTCTGTCCATTGAGGGACCCATCGAACTCCCCTTCGACCACCATGACATCCGGGTCTACATCGATAACCTGTTCGTGGAGGGGGTGTTACATCCAGTATTTCATAAGTATGCAGAAGCATTCTCTAAAACTTGGATTAAGGTAGGGATTCGAAGTGAGACAAGTAAAGAACGCTCTCGTCGGATTTGTGAATTGGTTGAGTTGTTGGGAAAATCAATTCCATCTGACAGTGCAAGACATACAGATTGGATTCAATTTGCTTGGAAATGGGCTGAATTGATTAAAATTGTCAATGAGACGCTCGAAGTTGTTCCAGAAATCTCCAAAGTAGGTTCAGAAGATATTCAATCCCAGGTTGATGATAGTTTTATATCTTGGATGCAAAGAAGATTTTCGGGACTTGTGAATTTACCTCCCTCGCCTCCGGTTATGTTACATCACCTCCCGCGGTTTCTTGCCCGCCAAATGGGAGAAGACCGCACCGCCAAGATCGCACTGATCGTGGTGGACGGCCTTGCCTTGGACCAATGGCTGGTGGTCCGCGAAGCACTTGCCACAAAACAGCCCGGGCTGCGATTCCGGGAGCAGGTGGTCTTTGCCTGGATTCCTTCGCTCACCTCCGTTTCGCGCCAGGCAACCTTTGCCGGCAAGGCTCCCATCTTTTTCCCGAACAGTATCCAGACCACGGACAAGGAACCCGCTCTCTGGGCGCAGTTCTGGGCGGATCAGGGCCTTATGCCAAACGAGGTCGTCTACCTCAAGGGCCTGGGTGACGGCGGCCTGGAAAACGTTTCCGAAGCGCTTTCTCATCCCAAGGCAAGGGTCGCCGGGCTGGTCGTGGACAAGGTCGACAAGATCATGCACGGGATGGAAATGGGCACCGCCGGGATGCACAACCAGGTGTGCCAGTGGGCCAAGCAGCCGTACCTGAACACACTCCTCGATCTGCTCTTGGATCGGGGCTTCCGTATCTTTCTGACTTCTGATCATGGCAACCTTGAGGCGGAAGGTTGCGGTCGTCCATCCGAAGGGGCTGTGGCGGACCTGCGCGGCGAACGAGTCCGCATTTATCCCGACGCAGCCCTTCGCGGAAAAGTGAAAGAACGATTTCCCGATGCGCTGGAATGGGGAACCGTTGGTCTCCCCGAGGATTACCTCGCCCTGCTGGCCCCTGCTCGGCGGGCGTTTGTCCAAGAAAAGCAGCGCGCCGTGAGTCACGGAGGCGTTTCAGTCGAGGAACTCATCGTCCCTCTGATCCAAATCGAGAGGAGGGGCAGATGACCAGACGGACCGACCAGATCGGATTCAGTCAGCGGGTACGTCTGGAATGGCTTGAGCAGACAGCCAACCTGATCCTGGCAGGGAATGACAAGGCTGCGGTCAACGATGCCTTGCAGGAGCTGCTGAAGGACAAGGTTTCCGTCGGCGGTCAGGCTGAGCGCGGCAATCGCGAAAAGATCATTACGATTCTTCTTAAGACATGGCTGACGGTTCCGAGCGAACTCGATTCGTTGCGCGTCGAAGGATTGGAGCTCCTCAGACATGTTCCTCAATGCGATCATCTGGTCATCCACTGGGGGATGGTCATGGCCGTCTACCCGTTCTGGTCGGGTGTAGCCATCCAGACCGGCCGTCTTCTGAGGCTTCAGGGTTCCGCTGCCGCGGCTCATGTCCAGCGCCGGGTCCGCGAGCAATACGGCGAGCGGG
>CAYXUF010000087.1:0-4231 GCA_964468155.1 uncultured Treponemataceae bacterium | reverse complement strand
GGTTGAGGGCCTTGTAGCAGTCGGCCAGGCCGAAGAGGGCATAGCTGTTGCCGGGATGAAAGACGAGGCAGCGTCTGTAATGATCGGCCGCATCCCTGAAGGCTCCGCGCTTGCGCGCCGCGTCGCCCAAGCCCACGAGGGCGTAGTTGTTCTCCTTCTCCTTCTCGAGAATCTGCGTGAAACATTCGACGGCTTCGTCGTAGCGATTCTCCTTGAGAAGCTGGTAGCCTTTTTTCGATGATTCCGAAATCTCGTTCTGTTCCTTTTCGAGAGCCTCAGGCATTTCAAAACCATCATCATGGGGAAGTTGAGAAGGGAGATCGTTCATACTTTTCCTCGTGACAGAAAGCGTATTTTTTATAGTTACTTTTTCTTTGCTACGCTTGGCAGCTTCCTATCGTGCCACAAAGTATAAAATATATAGGGGTAAAAAGCAACTACGAATATTCGGGGGCATCATTCGCTTCGGTAGAAACGGACGATCGAACGTCCATAGCCGCGTTCATCCTCCAGGGCAAGGGGACCGATTTTCTGGGGCAGCTTGTCCTCCCTGGGAAAATGGATGAGGGCGAGACCGCCTGGTTTCAGGCTCGACCCCTTGTACAGGGCTTTCAGAAGCTCCAGCCTGTAGGCGTAGGGGAAAGGCGGATCGAGGAAGGCGAGGTCGAAGGCGATCTTGTTGCGGACGAGGAAGAGTTCGACGGGCTGGGCCTTGCATTCTATGCGCTGATCGGTCGCAATCGCCACATTCTGGAGGAGGATGGGAAACTTGGCTCTGTCGCGTTCGACGCAGGTGATGGGACAGGCGCCGCGGGAGGCCGCTTCCAGGGCGATAATGCCAGAACCGGAGAAGAGGTCGAGGAAGGAGAGCCCCGTGAGGTCGCCCAGGACCCCGAAAACCGATTCCCTCATCCTGTCCATGGCAGGCCTGATCTCCAGGTGTCCATTCGGCAGTTCGATTGTGCGGCCGCAGTAGATTCCGCCGGTGACGCGCAAGGCTTACCACTCCCTCGTGCGGAACTCGCGCCGGATATCGCGATCTATGTCGCGTTCCTTGATGTCGGCGCGCTTGTCGTAGGCTTTTTTGCCCTTGCAGAGCCCCAGCTCGATCTTTATAAGGCCATGCTTGAGGTAGATGGACATGGGGATGAGGGTATAGCCTTTTTCCCTCACCCTCCTGTCGATCCGCTTGATCTCCTGGGCGTGAAGCAGGAGCTTCTTGGGCCTATCGGGATCGTGGCTGAAGATTGAGGAAAAGACGTATTCCGAGATGTGGAAATTCTTGAGCCAGACTTCGGCGTTTTTAACCTCGGCATAGGCGTCGGGGAAGGAAAGACGCCCGTCCTTGATGGATTTGACTTCCGTACCCTTGAGCTCGATGCCGCATTCGAAGCTTTCGTCGACCGAGTAATCGAATCGGGCACGCTTGTTGAGGGCTACAACTTTGACGTTTTCCGGTATGCTCATCGTTCGACTATGGCCGGGCGGAATCCGAGGAAGGCCGAGGCGTGGGCTTGCGGCACTCCTCCCCTGGAATAGAGGCTGATCGTGTCAACCTGATTCGCCCATGAGCCGCCGCGTACGGTTTTTTCATCGCCTGATGACAGGCTGTCGGCAAAGGCGGGGTAGGGGCGATAGGCATCGGATGTCCACTCCCACACGTTCCCGAACATGTCGGCCAATCCCGCCTTCGAAAGGCCGAGGGAAGCGGCGCGCGCGGGACCTGTTCTCGTGCCATCGGACCACAGGGCATTCTTTTCGCCGGGCGTTGCGGGATCGCTCAATCCGGCGCGAGCCGCCGCTTCCCACATCGCTTCGCTGGGGAGGACGGCCTTCCATATCGAGCCCGAGGAGGCCGACAGCCAATCGCAATAGGCTGTCGCCGCGGCCCAGGATAGGCCCGTGACGGGATAGTCGCCGGAGGTCGCGGCGAGGGAGGAATCGCCCCAATCGGCAAGGTAGGATTCATCGGCGAAGCCAGCCTCGGTCAGAGCCGCCCTGTTCCCGGGTTTCCAGTATGGGTTGGCGTCCAGAAAGGCCGACCACTGGCGGTTTGTCACTTCGCTGCGCGCCATGCCGAAACGAGGCGTTTCCGAGCTGTAGCCGGCCAAGGAGCCGGAAGGGGCCTGGCCGCCCAGGGCGAGGGACCCAGCCCCGAAGAGAATATACTCGTGTGCTCCAAGCCGGATCGATCCCTGGGGTTTGGGGGCCTTGGCGCCTTCCTCTGCGGAGAACTCCCCCGACTCCTTCGATGCCGCCGCGGCAGCAGCCGACAGGGCGGCTGTCATCGAGGTGGAGGACAGGCTTTTTTTCGGGAGAATGTCCTGAAGCCAGACGGCTCCTGCCTTTGCGGAGGAGAGGGCGGAAATGAGGGTTCGCGCGGCCGAAACCAGCGTGAGCGGGCCGGGAATGCCGGCACCCGCAACAAGGACGGAAGCCCTGAGCCCGTCTCGCGCCGATTCGGCCGAGGCTGTGGCCGAGAGTATGTCGGCGGTCAAGCCGCCGGCATCCGGGCTGGAGGCGCTCCCCAGAAACCGCGGCCCAAGGGCTGCGGCGGCTTCCGAGAGAACGAAAGGTATCTGGTAGAGGGCGCTGGGTTTGCCCGCGAGCGACCAGGAAGCATAATCCGTGAATGCGGAGCGAAGATATACCTCGCCGTCGGCGGCGACGAGGCTGTAAACCACCTTCTCATGCCGGGGGAAGAAAAGGCTTCCAACAAGCTGGCCGCCGACCTTGATGGTCATGGTTTCCGGACTGAAGCCCTCATGCCCTATACGGATCGAATGCTCGCCCGAGGACAGATAGATGGACTGGCCGGTGCTTCCCCTGTAGGCTTCATCGACGTAGACGGCTGATTTTTCAGGTCTCCCTTCGAAGACAAGGTAGCTGCCGTGTTTCCGTACTCCGGGCAGAACCAGCAGAAGAAAGAGGAGGAGGACAGCTGCCAGGCCATAGGCCGCCGGCAGGTAGATGCGGGGCTGAATCCCTGCGACGGGACCAAGGCGTACCCTGGCCTGATCGATATCGGACTGGGTTATTTTCTTCTCTTCCTTCATTGCGGAAAGGGTATAGGATGCGTCCGGACCTTGTCAACGCTATATGAACATGGTACTGTGATCTGCAATGACCAAGCAGGCAGACCGGTCCGCCGATTTTATCGACGGCCTCAAGGCTTTTACCGAATCGCTTCTCACCCGCAGGCTCAAAAAGCGGCTCAAGGAGAAGATGAAGCAGCAGAAGAGGAATGTCGTGGTGGACTGGCTCATGGCAATCCTCTGGGCGGCCTGCGTCGTTCTCGTCATCAATCAGTATGTTTTTCAGAATTACCAGATTCCTTCCGAATCCATGGTGAAAACCCTCAAGATCGGCGACATGATTTTCGTCGACAAGCTTTCCTTCGGCCCCGAACTCCTGCCCGGCGTGGCCAAGCTGCCTGGTGTTTCAAAGCCGCAGCGCGGGCAGATCATTGTCTTTGAAAACCCCACCTATCTTTCCAAAGGACCTGTCTTCACGATTGTGCAGCAGATGGTCTATATGCTCACCCTCACCCTCGTCGACATCGACAGGGACGAGAATGGCGAACAGAAGGTTCACTATCTCATCAAGAGGGCAGTGGGCTTTTCGGGCGACAGGATCAGGGTGCAGAAGGGCGAGGTTCGCATCAAGCCCGAAGGGGCTTCATCTTGGTACGGCGAATCGAAGCTGTTGGAGGAATTGGGGCTGCCTTTCAAGGCCGAGAGGGCTGTGGCAAAGGACGATTACAGGGCTATCGAGGCGGTCGGACTCGCCTCGGCCTACCAGGAAGCGGGACTTTTTCCGCCGGCATCGGCTGCCGGGGCAAGCCTCCAGTCGGCCTACAAGGATGGCTTCGGCTACGACATGAAAAGGGTTTCCGTCCTGAAGGACATCAATCCCGCCGATGCGCGCATCGCCGCCACGTCCCGAAGATACAGCCTGGGATGGTATATCCCCGAAGGGCGAATATTCCCGATGGGCGACAACCGCGACAATTCGCGCGATGCTCGTTATTTTGGTCCGGTCAACGTAAACAGGGTGCTCGGCCGGGCTCTTTTCATCTACTGGCCCTTTGGCAGAGCGGGCCTCATCCGCTGATCCCTGGTTCTCTCGGGGGTGCTATGTCACTTTTTTCCAGACACCGTTCCTATACAGAAAAAGTGATGGCTGCAAGGAAAAGGATGAGGGCGCTGGGAAAGCTGCTTCTTGTCCTCCT
>CAYXUF010000086.1:0-4264 GCA_964468155.1 uncultured Treponemataceae bacterium | reverse complement strand
TGGACAATCCCTACATCTTCATGGATCACGCGAAGTGCGCCGCCTTCGAGCTGCCATTCGACGCAGGCTCTGGTTTTGGCGGCCAGGGGCTCTCGGAAGAAAGGGCTCACGTGACGACAGAGGCGCTCAGCCTCCTCGAGGAGGAGGGTGCCGTGCGTCTCACCGGAGGCCGCTGGCACTGGTCGGACGAAGGCTATCCGAGCGAGAAGATCTCCCTGCGCTCGGCTACCGCCGACAATATCGTGATCATCGACGTGACCGGCGGGGGAAGCCGGGTGATAGGCGAGATGGATCGTCCCAGCGCCAAGGAGCTCATCTTCGACAACGCGGTGTACATCCATCTTGGAACCCAGTTCATCGTCAGGAAACTCGACATAGCCAACAGGGTATGCCACGTGGAGCGCAAGAATGTGGATTACTGGACCGACGCCGTGGTGAAGACCGACCTGGAGGTTCTCACCGAGGACCTTCGATCCGAGCCTGTCGCCTCCCTGCGTTTCGGCTGGGCTGTGGGCGATGTCCTCGTGCGGAGCCAGGCCGAAAAATTCAAGAAGTTGCGCTTTCACACCCAGGAGAATGTCGGTTTCGGCGAAATCTTCCTCCCGCCCGAAGAAATGCAGACCCGGGCCCTGGCCCTTCTCTTTCCCGAAGGGAGCGCTGCCGGCTCCTTCCTGGCGAGACTGGATCCGGCCACGGCGGCGGCCGCGCTTGTCGGAGCCGCCCGCCTTCTCAAATCCCTCGCCCCTGCCTTCGTGCTCTGTGACCCCCGCGACCTGGGCGTCTCCGAGCGCGTGCGGGACCCTCATTTTTCCGTGCCTGCGATCTACCTCTACGACAAGTATCCTGGCGGCACGGGGCTCGCCGAAGCCCTCACGGAAAAGCTCGACTCGCTGATGGCCGCTGCCCACGAGAGGCTCTATGGCTGCCCCTGCCACGAGGGCTGCCCTTCCTGCATCGGCGCCGATCTGGCTGCGGATACGCAGTATGGCGCAGGAGAGATCGTTCCCCCGGCGCGGAAGGGAGGACATGGATTCAAATCGCTGTCAGGAGAGTTCCTCGCCTGCTGCAGCGGGCGTTGAGGGGAGTCTGCCGTGCCCGGGATGAAAGGTCGCCTGACCCGCCTCAAGGCGCTTGGCCTCGTCAAGGCTTCGGAATTGCCGGCTTTAACCCCGGAATCGAAACCTTCTGCGCCGAAAACCAGGGCGCTTGAGCGCGGGGAGGTGGGCAACTTTCTTCCCGGATGGGAGCGGATTGCGCCGCACCTCTTCACGAGGACAGTGGAAACAGGCTTACGCCTTGATGACGAGAGCGGCGCTTCCTTCGATACAAGCCATTTTGCCAACCAGAGAATGCGCCGAAAAAGAGGCGGGGATCCCCTTGCCCCGGCCGAAGCGCCCTACGATCGCCTGTCATTTTTTGACTTCGAAACGACTGGCCTTTCAGGCGGCACCGGAACGATAGCTTTCCTCGCCGCCATCGGCTATTTCGAGGCGAAAAGCTTTTATGTGCGCCAGATATTCATCGACGATTTTCCGGGCGAGTCTGGCTTTCTTGAGCACTGCGTGCGGTTTCTGGCCGAGCGGCCCGAGCTTGTGACCTATAACGGGGCAGCCTTCGACATGCCCCTTCTGCGCACCCGCTGCATCATGAACGGCATCCCCGTTCCTTCGTTCGGCCATATCGACCTTCTGCACTGCACGCGCCGCCTGTGGAAGAGAACTCTCGGTTCCTGTTCCCTTCAGGCGCTTGAGGTTTCGGTGCTCGGCGAGGGAAGGGAGGGCGATGTGCCCGGTTTTCTGATACCGAGGCTGTGGCTCGATTATTCGGCCTCCTGTCCGCAGCCTGCCGCTGAATCCGTAGCGTCGATGGGAAAGATCGCCGACCACAACGTCCTGGACGTGCGCTCCCTCGCGAGGCTCTTTCTGCGGATTGAGAGGATCATGGCCAGGCCCGAGCGGCTGTGGTCGGTCGAAAAGGTCTGCAACGGCCAGCTCGCCCTTGAACTTCTGGCCGCCGGCCGGTCCCAGGCCGCATTCTCCATTCTCGAGGAAGCGGGATCCGATGGGGACCAGACAGCCCTTAGACTACTGTCGAGACTGTACAGGCACCAGGGCATGTTTGGTGACTATGAGCGCGTCGTCCAATCCATGGATGAGAGCCGGCTTGAAGGCTGCATCGAAAAGGCAAAGCTTTATGAACACCGCCAAAAACACCTCGAGCTGGCCTTGGGTTATACACGAAAGGCGATCGAAATCTTCGACGGCTCCCGGGTTGAAATTCATGAGGCTCTGCAGAGGCGACTCAAACGGCTTATAAGGAAAATGGAAAAAACGTCCCGAGAAGGATGAGATTCGTGGTCAGGATTCCTTGTCGGCCTTGAGAGTGTCGCCCAGCTGTCCGCAGGCCCCCATAACGCCCCGTCCACGGTGCATTCTCTGCACGGCGACAAGCCCCGCCTTTTCCAGCACCTCGGTGAAGGCCGCAAGCTGGGCCTTGGTGGGCGTTTCGAAAGGCAGCCCTGGCACGGGGTTCCATGGGATGAGGTTGACCTGGGCCTTGAGCGGGCGCACCCATCGCACGAGGGCGCGGGCGCTCTCCACGCCGGCGTTGCGGTTGCCGGTGAGCACCGCTTCGAGGGTGATGCGCTCCCCTGTCTTCGCCTGATACTCGACCAGGGCGGCCTTGAGGACCTCGAGGTTCCACGATTTGTTGACCGGCATGAGTTCGGTCCGCATCGCATCGTCGGCCGTCGTCAGCGATACTGCAAGCCGCACTTTGGGACCGTTCGCCGCTATATCGAGAATGCTGGGCACAATGCCGCTCGTGGAGATGGTAATCTTGCGCAGCGACATGCCGATCCCCTGGGGATCGGAGAGGAGGGCGATGGATTTTCGGATGGCCTCGAGATTGAGCAGGGGCTCGCCCATGCCCATGAAGACGACGTTCGATATGAAGCCGCGACGCTCTTTGAGAAAATAGTACTGTTCAAGAATCTCATCGGGGCCCAGGTTCCGCAGGAAGCCGAGCTGGCCCGTGCGGCAGAACTGGCAGCCCATGGGGCAGCCCACCTGGCTTGAAAGGCAGGCGGTCTTTCGTCCCTCGATGTCCTCCAGAATGACGCATTCCACGGCGGCGCCGTCGCGCAGGCGGATCTGCAGTTTCAGGGAACCGTCCTCGTCCTTGAATTCCGAACTGACGGAAGAGGACCGCAGACTGCCGAAGCGTGTCGACAGCCTCTCCCTCTCGAAGGCAGGGAGGTTGGTCATCCCGCTGAAATCGCCGGTGCCGCGCACTATCCAGTCGTAGACCTGTTTTGCCCTGAAAGGCTGCTCGAAGCCCAGGGTGGAGAGTATCTCGTCAGGAAGAAGGCCAGAGAGAAAGACGGTCATCAGCTGGGCTTGGAGGAAAGCCTCAACAAGGCTTCCGATACGAAGGGATTCTTGATCCCGAGCTTGGTGAATTCGGTCAGGATTTCCACCGCCTGCTGGCGCTGGCCAGCGGCCACATAACATTGAGCCAGTTCCAGATAGATCCGGTAGTTCTTGGGATCGTTCTGGATGAGCATCTTGAGGCTGGTGATGGCGTCTTCCCATTTGCCCTGGGTGCGGGCTATGACAGCGAGGCCGAGGATGGCGTAGACGTCGAACTCGATGTTGAGGGCATCCTCGTAATACTTCACGGCTTTCTCGAGGTCGCCGAGATTGCGGTAGGCGTCGCCGGCCCTGGTGAGTATGACCTTGTTCCGGGGATCCTTTTCGAGAATCTTGTTCCAGTAGATGAGGGAACTGCTCTGCTTGCCCACGCCCCTGTAGCAGTCGGCAATGCCGAAGAGGGCGTAGAAATTGTCGGGCTCGCGCTCGAGGGCTTTTTCGAAGTAGGGCACGCCTCTGTCGAACTGCTTGAGCTTGCGGAAGCAGTTGCCTATGGAGGTGAGCACCCTGATGTCCACCCTGTCGCCCTGGAGCTCGACCATCCTCTGCCAGAAGCCGAGGGCTTCCTTGTATTCCTTGAAGTCGTAGTGCAGGTGGCCCAGACCTATGAGGGCATAATGGTTGTCGGATTCCATCTCCAGGACGCGCTGGTAGATAGCCTTCGATTTCCGGAAATCGTGGACCTTGCGGTAGGCGTCGGCTACCCTTGTGAGCACCGTGATGTTGGTGTTGTCGTGGAGGAGGTACTGTTCCCAGATTTCGATGGCCTTGTGGTACTGGTTGAGGGCCTTGTAGCAGTCGGCCAGGCCGAAGAGGGCATAGCTGTTGCCGGG
>CAYXUF010000085.1:0-4295 GCA_964468155.1 uncultured Treponemataceae bacterium | reverse complement strand
GTGGAAATCTACGGCCCTGAATCCTCGGGCAAGACGACTCTGGCCCTCCATGCCATCGCCGAGGCGCAGAAGCGCGGCGGCATCGCCGCCTTCATCGACGCCGAGCATGCCCTGGATCCTGTCTACGCCCGCAACCTCGGCGTCGATATCGACGAACTCTGGGTTTCACAGCCCGACAACGGCGAACAGGCTCTCGATATCGCCGAGTCCCTCATCCGTTCAGGCGCCGTGGATGTCATCGTCGTCGACTCCGTGGCGGCGCTGACGCCCCAGGCCGAGATTGAAGGCGAGATGGGGGATGCCCACATGGGCCTCCAGGCAAGGCTTATGAGCCAGGCGCTCAGGAAGCTGGCAGGCACCCTCTCCAAGAGCAAGACCATCCTCATATTCATCAATCAGATCCGCATGAAGATCGGCATCATGTTCGGCAACCCCGAGACCACGACGGGGGGCAACGCCCTCAAGTTCTACGCCTCGGTGCGGCTTGAGGTGCGAAAGATCGAAACCATCGAGCGCGGGGACGAGGATGCTGTGGGCAACAAGGTCAGGGTCAAGGTTGTCAAGAACAAGGTCGCTCCTCCCTTCAGGCGCGCTGAGCTCGAGATCATCTTCGGCAAGGGAATCTCCTGGTCGGCATCCCTCCTCGACGCCGCGGTCAAATACGCCGTCATCGACAAGAGAGGCGCCTGGTTCACCTGGGGCGAGGAAAAGGTGGGGCAGGGCAGGGAAAACGCCAAGCTCTATCTCGAGCAGAATCCCGATGCAGCCATCACCATAGAGGCTTCCGTGAGGGACAAGATCTTCCAGAAAGCCACAGCTGCCCAGAATGGCGTTGCGATAGCATCGCCGCTTTCTCCTTCCGAAATAAAGGCCAAAGCGTCAAGCGGCAAGACGGCGTCAGGAGCAGAAGGCGCGAGCGTCATCAGCGCCGATGACCTGTTCTGACGAAGGCTCATGGAAACAGTATGGCTCGGCCTGGGATCCAATCTCGGCGACCGTGAGGCTCTGATACGGGAGGCTGTCGCCAGGCTGGGAGCCTTCCTGTCCGAAGGGCGGGTTTCTCGCCTCTGGGAATCGAAGGCTCGTTATGTCATCGACCAGCCCGACTTTCTCAATGCCGTCTATTCAGGCAGAACATCGAAGGCGCCTCAAGAGCTCCTCCTGGCTATCCAGGACATCGAGAGGGATCTCGGCAGGGACAGGTCAGCCGTCCAGCCCAAAGGCGCGCGGACGATCGATATCGATATTCTCCTTTACGGCAGAATGATCATCGTCAGCGACAGCCTCGTCGTTCCCCATTCCGGCATAAGGGAAAGAATGTTCGTTCTTTTACCCCTCACGGAACTCGATCCGAGCCTCATCGACCCCCTGTCGGGCAGGCTGTTCACAGAATATCTGGCAGAGCTTCCTCCCCAGGGTATTTACCCTTACGGCCCGGGCATATATGATTCATCCCATCCGTGATGAACAGCGACCCAGCCATCGAAAAAACGCCTGATTCCTCTTCACCCAGCCTCGCGGCGGCCGGTACAGGCCGACGATCGTTTCGCCTCAAGGACTTCGAGGGGCCCCTGGATCTGCTTCTTTACCTCATCCAGCGCAATGACATGAACATCTACGATATCCACATCGCCTCCATCACCGAACAATACCTGGAATGCCTGAACAGCGAGGCCGGCGTCGACCTCGACGAGCTCTCCGAGTTCTATAACGTGGCCGCAACCCTCCTACTGATAAAATCCCGCATGCTCATCCCTTCGGCCTCCCTCGATGATGAGGATTTCGATGACCCGCGTCATAGCCTTATCGAAAAGCTGATCGAGTACCAGAAGTACAAGAAACTTTCGGGGCTGATGGAACAGCGGGAGATGGAAGTCGAGTGGACCCTGGAACGTTCGAGCATGCAGCGCAGCCTGCCTTTTGCCGACAAGGAGGATGACGCGCTCTGGGTCGATCTCGATGTCTGGGATCTCCTGCGCACCTTCTCTTCCCTTGTCCAGAACTTCAATTCCGAAAGGATCATCGATCTTTATGAAGAAGTGTCGATCAACGAGAAGATTGCCTTGATGAATGAGCTTCTCGAACTGCGCGGCAGTTTTTCCTTCGTGGAGCTGGTGACCCGCCCTCGATCGGCCCTCGATTTGGCCTGCGCATTTCTCGCCATGCTCGAATCGGTGAAGCATAAGCTCATCAGGATAAAGCAGCACCGGCTTTTCGGCGATATCCTCATTTTCCCCTATGTCAGCGAGGTCCTCAATGGAAAGAACGGCTGAAAGTGACGCCTCTGTCGTCGGCGCCATCCTCTTTTTGGAAAGCGAGCCCGTGGGCGAGGCCTATCTGGCCCGCGTTTCAGGCCTGTCCGCCGAAGAAGTCCTGAACGCCCTCCAGAGGCTATCGGCCGAGTATGAAAGCCCTGTCCACGGATTTGCCCCCTTGCGTTCAGGAGGCGGCTGGATACTCGCCCCAAAGATAGAACTGTGGGAAGAGCTGAAGGATCATTACGGCAAGAAGAACGAGGCCAAGCTGTCGCGCGCCGCCATGGAAACCCTCTCCATCGTCGCCTATTCGCAGCCCGTGACAAGGGCTGAAATCGAGGCAATCCGCGGAGTCTCCGCCGATGGGATGATCCGCTTCCTCCTCTCCCGTGAATTCATACAGGAGGTGGGCAAAAAAGACATGCCGGGCAAACCCATGCAGTATGGAACCACCCAGGAGTTCCTGAAATACTTCAAGCTGGGATCGATCGCCGATTTGCCCAAGCTGAGCGAGATTGAGCGAAATCGTTTTGAAATAGCAGAAGGCGAACAGGGATGAATACGACACCGCGCGATAAAATTCGCCTCCAGGCTTACCTTGCCTCCTGCGGCATCGGATCCCGCCGTGCCTGCGAAAAACTTCTCCTGGGGGGGAGGGTTTCGGTCAACGGCGCCATCGCCAAGCTCGGCGACAGCGCCTTTCCCGGCGATGAAGTCCGCCTCGATGGCAAGGTCGTCAGACCGCAGACCCGGCTGAGGTATATTGCGCTCAACAAACCGGCGGGCTTCGTCACTTCGATGCAGGACGAGATGGGCAGGCCTGTCGCCGCATCCCTCATTGGCTCTTCAGTGGAAGAGCGCGTCTATAACGTCGGCCGCCTCGATCAATGGTCGTCAGGTCTTCTTCTCTTCACGAATGATGGCGACCTCACCGCTCTGCTCGTCCATCCGAGCGGACGCGTGGACAAGGAATACCAGGTTGAAACCGACCTTCCCATACCGGAATCCTTCGCCAAGGAATTCGAGGAGGGCGTGGATGTCGAAGGAATCACCTATCGGGCTCTGTCGGTTCGAGTCTCGGGCGAACGCCGGATGAATGTCGTTCTGGTAGAAGGCAAGAATCGCGAGATCAGGAGAGTGCTCGAGCATTACGGATTGAGGGCGCTCGCCCTGAAACGCGTCAGGATCGGCCCCATCGAGCTCGGCAATCTGGCCGAGGGTGGGCACCGCGAACTTGAGGCAGAGGAAGTGGAAGCCCTGCGGGCCTATTCGGCGCAAGGCACTTACGCGGCGCAAAGCGCCATTTCGAAGCGAGACGCTGTCCAGAAGCGGGGAGCATCCATGATCATCGCCATGGATGGTCCAGCCGGTTGCGGAAAATCGACGATAGCCAAGCTCCTCTCGACGCGTTTGGGATTTGTCTACATAAATTCGGGCAATATCTACAGGGCCATTTCGCTTGCCGCCATTGAGCGGGGCATCGGATTGGGAAAAGAGGCCGATCTCGTGGCCTGCGCTTCCTCGCTGTCCATCGACGTAGACGCAAGCGGTTCCACAATTCTCGAGGGACGTAAAGTTGAGGCCGAACTGCGAAGCGCTGCCGTCGATGCCATCGTCGCCCAGGTTTCGGCCATCCCGGAAATCCGCGGCATCGTCAACGCCATAGTGCGGAACATTGCCCGCGGCCGCAACGTTGTGGTTGAGGGAAGGGACATGACGACCGTGGTATTCCCCGAGGCCGAGGCCAAGTTCTACATTGATGCCTCTGTGGAAGAGCGGGCGAAACGACGTTTCGAACAAGGCAGTTCATCCCTCTCATACGACGAGATCCTCGAAAACATAAGGATGAGGGATGAGATAGATACGAATAAAAAAATAGGCGCCCTAAAAATCGCCCCAGGCGCCACGTATTTGGATACATCCGGCTTGACCATAGAGCAAGTTTATGAGAAGGTATACAGTAAAATTCTACACTTAAGGGAAGCACATGGAGAATAAGGAAGTGGAAATGGACGCCGCCGCTCCCGCCCGCGACGAATT
>CAYXUF010000084.1:0-4552 GCA_964468155.1 uncultured Treponemataceae bacterium | reverse complement strand
CCGGGCAGGCCGCCCGTGACGCCCTTCAGCGTCATGAACTTTTCGCCTGAGCGCGCCGCGTCCACGAGGCTGCGGATGGCGCTCCCCTGATCGCCCGAGGGCTCGAAGGGAGCCGCGACCCTGAATGGTTTCATAATGGATCCTTATTGCTGTCGGCTCTGTTCGGTGAGTGTAACCGTTGTCTTCATCTTCTGGCTGCCCCGGTAGAATTCCACCTCCACTTTTTCGCCGGGCTTGTTGTCCTCGAGGGCCGTGTAGAGATCGGCGATGCTGCCGACGGTTCTGCCATCCACGCTGGTGATGATGTCGCCCCCCACCCTGAAGGTGGACTGTCCATAGCGTACTGCCGTGCCGCCGCCCTTGAGGCCAGCCTTCGCGGCGCTGCCCCCTTCCTTTATCGCCGATACGAGGAGGCCTTTCTCCACGGGTGCCGCGTTGCCCGACTGCCTGAGATAGCTTGTGAGGGCCGGGAACAGCTGGATCGCATCCATTTCAATCCATCCGCGCCTCACCTTGCCTTCCTTGATGAGTTCGGGCACGATGCGCACGGCCGTGTCGACGGGGATGGCGAAACCGATGCCGACCGATCCTCCCGAGGAGGAGTAGATCATCGTGTTGATGCCGATCATCTGGCCTGCGGCGTTGAAAAGCGGTCCGCCCGAGTTGCCCGGGTTGATGGAGGCGTCGGTCTGTATCATGTTCTGCAGCACCGTGGTGTCGTCTTTCTGTATGGGCCTGCCGAGCCCTGAGACTATGCCCTGAGTGAGGGTGCGCTCGAAGCCGAAGGGGTTGCCGATGGCGAGCACCTTCTGGCCGACCTTCAGGTTGGCCGAGGAGCCCATGGGTATGGGGCGGAGGGTCAGGCCCGAGGGCGGCGAAAACTTGATGACGGCGAGGTCGTTCTGGGGATCGCTTCCGACGACCGAGGCCTCGTACTGGCTTCCGTCGGCCAGATTGACGAAGAGCTTGTAGGCTCCTTCCACGACATGGTAGTTGGTGAGCACATGGCCGCGCGAATCGATGATGGAGCCCGAGCCCGAGCCCCCGCTCTGGGGAACCGGCTCGAAGAACCAGTTGACGTTGACGATCTCCGTGGTGATGTTGACGACGGATTCGTTGTATCGGGCATAGAGGTTGATGTTTTCGCTTTCGTCCTGGGTGTAGGCGGCGGCAGCCGAACCCTGGAAATCGGCTGGTATGGTATTAGACAAGGTCTGGGCGGTCTGAGGCGGCGCGACGATGGGCAGGGCAGCCGGAGGAGGATTTCTGGATTCGAAGAGGCCCGTCTTCGCGACGAGGTAGCCTGAACCGAGAATGAGTGCCGCGGCTCCGATGATGCCCGCGGTTATGCCGATGATCATCTGCCGCCCGGAATACAGTTTCATGGGAGTTTCCCTCTCTCAATAGGATATCAAACGAAAGTGAGCCTGCCTGCCGCCTCTTCCTCTACCCTTGCGAGCATGAAGAGGTAATCGGAGAGCCTGTTCAGGAATTTTCGCAGGTCGATCGAGACAGCTTCCTTCCTCGAAAGAGCGACGACCCTGCGCTCGGCCCGCCTCGCGATGGTGCGCGCCATGTCGAGGGCTGCAGACCCCGCCGTCATGCCGGGGAGGACGAAGCCCTTGAGGAGGATTCTCTCCTCGATGGATGTCGTCCTCGCGGCAAGCTTTTCCTCGTCCTTGGCCGTTATGGGTCGGTCGAAGGCGACGCCTACCGATGCAAGCTCGCCTGCGACGCGGAAAAGAATGCGCTGGATATCCTCGATGGCGTAGAGCACCTCATCCTGAAGGCACAAATGTCGGGCGACCCCCAGCGCCGAGGACAGCTCGTCGATGGTGCCATAGGCTTCGACGCGGAGATCGTCCTTGCCGATCCTCTCGCCCGACCAGAGCCCCGTATCTCCATCATCTCCCGTCTTCGTCATGATGCTCATGGGTTAAATGTAACGCCGGGAAATCGCTTTCATCAAGTCGCTTCGCCAAACTTCGGATCTTCATGATGGACGAAAAAACCCTTCTGCTCTACACTTCTGCCGTCATGCATGAAAACAGCGTCCTCACCGTCTCCGAGCCCTGCCCTTACCTCGCCGGGCAGGTATCGACAGCTGAGGTGTTTCGCGCCGAGGGAGGCCTCGATCGTTATGAGGAACTCATAGCCGAAGGATGGCGACGTTCGGGAAGCCTCCTCTACCGCTACCTATGTGCCGGCTGCTCCCGCTGCATCCCTATCCGGATTCCCGCTTCAAAAATATCCGGAGGGAAACGTCTCTCCCGCCTTCTGAAAGCCAACAACGATCTCAGCATCAGCATCGTTCCATCCCGCTTCAACATCGAACACTTTGGCTTGTATGAAAAATATAGCAAAATTCGGCATCCCGAGACGGAATTTTCAGGTGAAGCAGGTTATAGGGACATGATTGCCTCGCCCCTCACTGCAATCACCGAGTATCGCAATGACGAAGGCAAGCTCTGCGGTGCCGGCATTGTCGACATCCTGGCGAAGGGCCTCTCGTCAGTCTATTTTATCTTTGACCCCGACGAAGGGAAGCGCAGCCTGGGATACTACTCGGTTTTCATAGAAGCCTCTCTGGCCTTGAGGATGGGGAAACCCTTCTATTATCTGGGATTCTGGGTTCCGGGCGCCCCGGCGATGGATTACAAGGCTGATTTCCACCCTATCCAGATAGCCGTCGGCAGGCAGAGCCCCGCCTGGATGGAATTTCCAGGGAAAACTCATGCTCTGGCCTGGCTTTCAAAGGCGTCGCAGCGTTGACTTTCAGCCCCCATCATGGTACCGTAGCCGGCGTTACTATTGTACGAAATTTTAAGTCTGTTTTCAGAAGGAAAACTATGGCATCCCAGATCAGCAATCCCGACAGCGCCGCCGAAACCAGGAAAACTTCAAAAAAAACTCCCAAACGCGGCATCAAGAATCCCTTCGTGTATGGCGGAACGATCGTCATCCTGATCATCACCGTCATCGCCTTCGTCTTCATCCCCTCATTAGGCGGGGGCATGGGTTCTTCCGGATCGGCCCCGAAGTTTGGCAGCTGGAACGGCAAACCCATCACCTACACCGCGGGTTCATATTTCGCCAGCCAGGTCGCCCAGATAAACAACTATCTCCGGCAGCAGGGCCTCTCGGAAGACAATTTCCAGCTCTATGCCTACCAGGTATGGAATATGGCTTTCCAGAGCGCAGCCATTCGGACAGCCCTCCTGGACACCGTGGAAGCCAGCGGCTTCAGGGTTACCGAAAAGGGCCTGGACGAGGCTATCGCCGAACTCGCCGAGTTCCAGGTGGACGGCAAATTCTCCCTTGAAAAATATAATTCCGTCACCAAGGCGGCCCGCCTTGAACTGCGCAATACCACAAAGAGCGATCTCCTCGTCCGCCGCTATTATGAGGACCTCTACACCATGGCGCCGAGCACCGCCGAAATCGGCTTTGTCGCCGCCATGACCAAACCCCAGCGCAGCATCGCCTACACAACTCTTCCCCTCTCCAGCTATCCCGCCGAGGAAGTGGCTGCATGGGCCGCCCAGAATGCCGACCTTTTCAGGAGCCTGGAACTTTCGCGCATCACCATCACCAGCTCGGAATCCGACGCCAAGAAGGTTTTAACCCAGGTAAAAGAGAACAAGCTCTCTTTCGAGGACGCCGCCAAGAGCCACTCCCAGGATGCCTATGCCGACAAGGGAGGGGATGCGGGCAGCGTCTTCTACTACGCCTTCGCCGAGGACTTCGCGAACAAGGATGATGCCGCCAAGGTAGCCTCCCTCTCCAAGGGCGCAGTGTCCGATGTCTATAGCATTGGCGAGAAGACCTGGGCATTCTTCAGGATAAACGGCGAGCTCGCCCAGCCCGACTTCACCAAGCCGGCAACCCTGGAAGAGGCTCGTTCCTACATCTTTGAAAAGGAAAAGGGCAGGCTCGAAAGTTGGGCTGTCGCAAAGGCCGGGGCTGTCGCTTCAGCCGCCGACGGCGCAGCATTCAGGACAGCGGCCAAAAAAGCCGGGCTTGAGGTTAAATCCGCCGGTCCCTTCATCGTGAATGTCGGAAATCCCACCTTCTATGCCTACAATCAGCAGATTCCCCTCCTTCAGACACCCTTTCAGAACAGCGATCCCGCCCTTCAGGCAGCCGAGCAGGATGAGGCCTTTATGGTCGAGCTCTTCTCCAAGGCCAAGAATGGAGTATCCAAGCCCCTCGTCGTGGGCGACAGCGTCATCGTTTTCACCGTAACCGAGGATGCCGAAGCCTCGGACGACGATACGGCCATGGTGAAGTTCGCCTATCCCTACTTCCTCCAGCAGGCTGTGGATGCCGCGACACGCGACTCATTCCTCAAGAGCAAGAAGTTCAAGGACGAATTCAATACGACCTTCTTCAAGGTTTTCCAGACGAACAATACCGCCTCCGCCAATGGAACGACGCCGACAACGCCAGCGCCTGCGGCCAACTGAAAACGGCGTCACGCCAATAAAAAGGGGTTGCCCGGGATGAACATCCGGGCAACCCCTTTTATTTCTCACTGAGGGTTCACTCCCCG
>CAYXUF010000083.1:0-4795 GCA_964468155.1 uncultured Treponemataceae bacterium | reverse complement strand
TTCCTCTGGTTCAGGCCCAATGTGCTCAAATACAAGCTCAACCCCGGCGACCTCGTCGTGGTGCCGGCCAAGACAGTCAAGATCAACGTGGCCTGGGCCTATGTGCGCGACAGCTTCACCCTCATCGGAACCATCCTCACCGGTGCGCTCACGGCCAAAACCCTCCTGGGTCTCTGACAAAAGGATAGCGACGTGACAGATACAGAAGAAAAAGCAACGCCTGCCGCGGAAAACGACGACGAGATCAGCCTCATCGACCTCGCGGCCACCCTGTGGCGGCGCAAATGGCTCATCATGGCGGTCACCGCCATCGCGGCTGTGGCCTCGGTGGTCTACGCCCTCCTGCAGCCCAATCTCTTCACCGCCTCGGCCACCATGCTGCCCATATCGGGTTCGGCCTCCTCGTCCCTTCTCTCCCAGTACGCCAGCCTCGCCTCCATGGCGGGGGTTAGCCTTCCGAGCGGGGGCTCCACCAACCCAGCCATCAAGATCGAGGCCATCCTCAAGAGCCGCAGCTTCGCCGAAAACCTCGTGGGCCAGCTCAACCTCGTGCCTGTCCTCATTGAGCATCCGGAGAAGATCAAGGTGGGCACGCCCCTCGGGGTCGCCGTCGAATCGCTGGGCAAGCTCCTCTCCGTCTCTACCGACACCAAGACCAACGTGATGAGGATTTCCGTCAAGACCAAGGATCCGACCCTCTCCAGCCGCATCGTCAACGGTGCCCTGGACATGATACAGGCCGACCTGAAAAACCGCGTTCTCTCCTCCTCGGGCAAGAATATCGTCGTCCTGGAAACCCAGACGGCCGAGCAGGAGAAGAAGGTGAGGGCGGCCCAGGACAAGCTCACGGCCTACCAGAAGAAGTACAAGCTCGTGTCCCCCCAAACCCAGAGTGCGGGGAGCCTCCAGCTCTACCAGGCCCTCATCCAGCAGAAGATGGCCCTCGAGATCGAGATCTCCCGCCTGGAGAGCGCCCTCTCTGCCGACAATCCCAAGATCGTGGGTGCCCGCAGCCAGCTGAACGCGATCAAGGCCCAGATGGCCGATTTCGAGAAGACAGGCGGCGGGGTAGGGCCCTCTATGAAGGAGACGCCGACAGCCCTGATGGAATACGCCAATATCGCCGCCGAGCTCGAGCTCGCCACGAAAATCTACGGCACCCTCCTCTCCAGCCTCGAGACAATGAAACTCCAGGATGCCTCCGAAAAGGTCTTTGTCGAGGTGATCGACCGCGCCATCCCGCCCGAAAAGAAGAGCGAGCCCTCCCGCTCCATGATCTGTGTGGTGGGCACGATGGCCGGCGGCTTCCTCTCCGTCCTCCTCGCCTTTGTTCTCGACGCCTTCGGCAAGCTCCTCGCCGACCCCGAGGTGCGTTCCAAGTTCAAAAAAGGGGGGCAGACTCCAAAAAATTCTTGACAGCGCCATGAAACAAAGACAATAATTATTTCAGAATATAGTAATATAAAGGAGAACTGGATCAGAAAAGTAGAATAAAAAAAGATTAAAACAGGGGAATTATAAAAAGTTTTAAAACTGATTCAATAAAATTATGAATGCAAAAACGGTAATGTCTACATGTGTCCTTCTCATGTTCGTCGGGCTTTCTGTTTTCGCGAAAGGCTGGGAAGCGCAGACCGTTTCCCTCGGCAACGTCGTCCACACGATCAGCCTCGAGCGGCTCGCGAACGCGGTTCCTGTCCTTGTCGTAAAAGATGAGTTCAGCCCATTGGGTGATATCTCCAAAATCACGCTCTCAGCCACCATGAACGAGAGCTGGGATATCAAGAACATGGTGCTGAGCTGTGTCGGTTCCGGCGACTTCAGTCCTTCGGGCGAAATCGAATTCGCCTTCCCTTCGGGCGCGAGGCTCACCATGCTCGGCAAGGCGGTAACGCGAAACCAGACCAATGGCCTTCGGGAGGGTTCGGTCACTTTCCTCCTGGGCCTCGATGAGCTGAAAACCCTTTCCGGCGACGTCCGCGACGGCTCGGTCGTCACGATGGCCCTGTATTCGAAGCGGGGCCTTCCCTTGAGCTTCCAGATTCCTGAAACCTTCTTCCTGCGCCTGTTCCCCTAGGAACCAAAGTGGGGTCTGACCCCAAACGTTAACTTTTTAGCCCTGCGTAAAAGCAACTATGTCCTCATCAGATAGCGAACTCCAGTTATTGGAAACCATCTACTCCAAACAGGACGGATCCGCGGCTATTTCGCAGCGCGACCTAGCCGGAGCCTCAGGTCTGTCCCTGGGGATGACGAACGCCCTCCTGAGGCGCTTTATCGAACGCGGCTGGGTGAAGCTGACCCACATCTCGGGCCGCAGTCTCAAGTACATCCTCACCGCCGCGGGAGCCGAGGAGGTGCTGCGCCGTTCCCTCTCCTACTTCACGCGGGCCGTGCGCTCGGCCTCCCTCTACCGCGACAAGATCGATGACTATGTTCTCGGTCTCTCCAAGGCCGGATTCAAGACCCTCGTGCTGGAAGGCCCCGCCGAGCTCGATTTTCTCTTCGATTACTCCTGCGCGAGGCACGGCCTCGATTTCGTCAAGAATCCCCCTGAGGCGAGCCGTCAGGCATATCTCGCCTCGGCCCTTGCCGTCTTCGTGACCGCCCGGTCCATCGCCAATCCAGAGGAAGCATGCGATGAGGCCGGAGCTGAGGCTGCCAGCGCCGCCGTCGCCCAAGCCTCCCGCATCCATCTCGCCGACATCCTCTTCGACTGCGCGGATATACGCGCAAGAGCCGCCGACAAGGCGCTTGCTCAGGCCGCCGCGGATAAGGCAGCCGCCGATAAAGCTGCAGCGGACAAAGCCGCAGCTCAGGCTGCCGCCGACAAAGCAGCTGCCGAAAAGGCCGCCTTAGCCAGACTCTCCGCAAGCGCTGTCGCCTCGCCCGCAAGGTTCAGCCCCGATGGGGATGGAAAGGATGACAGCCTCACCTTCAACCTGGGCGCCGATTCAGGCGCAGGTATCGCCGAATGGAAGCTGGAAGTCTTCGAAAAAGCGGTAGTGGAATCGGCCAAAGCCGGTGCCCCAGCCCAGCAGCGGCTCTTCATGAGCTGGGCAGGCAAAGGCAACCCGCCTGAGACTATCACATGGAACGGGCAGTCGTCGGCCAAGGAATTAGTCCAGTCGGCCAGCGACTATCCCTTCACGTTCACCGTCAAGGACAAGCTCGGCAAGAGCGCAAGTTCCACAGGCAGCGTCGCTGTCGATGTCCTCGTTGTAAAAGCGGGCGAAAACCTGATGGTGAAGGTACCTTCCATCGTGTTCAGGTCCAATTACGCCGATTTCAACAACCTTGGCGCCGATGTGATCGAAAACAACGAAGTGGTAATCGCCCAGATAGCCCAGATCCTCAACAAGTATCCTGAGTATAACATCAAGATCCAGGGTCATGCCAACAGCGCGGCGAAGATCGCCGGACTCTCCCAGACCAAGATACAGGAAGAAGAGACGAAGGAACTGCTGCCTCTCTCCCTTGGCCGGGCGAAGCTGGTGATGTCTCTGCTCATCAAGGACGGCGTCGATCCCAAGCGTCTGACCGCCGAAGGGCTGGGCTCAAGCAAGCCTGTGGTGAGTTTCCAGGACGCCGCGAACCGCTGGAAAAACCGGCGCGTGGAGTTCATTCTCATCAAGAAATAGTAACAGCTCCCTGGGAGACACATGCCTCCCGGGAGCCTCTGGCGGTGGTATAGCTCAGGTCGAGCAGACTTGCTTTACCACCGCTTTTTTATATTGTGGGGTCAGACCCCAGTTTTTAACCTGACAAAGGGCGGGCGGCAGGCTATAATCTTCAGCAAAGATGCGTGAAAAAGCCAATAGCGGGAAGCCGCGCCGCGAAATGCGTTTTTTTTGAGCCTATTCGGCGGCAAGTGGCGCGCGATCGCCCTCTCGGTCGGGCTGTCCTGCCTCCAGTCACTCGCCCTGTTTCCGATAGCCCTCCTCGTGAACAGTGTGATCGACAAGGCCCTGCCGGAGAGGGATTTTCCGGCCCTCCTGGGGGCGATCGCCGCGATCTGTGCCCTGGCCCTGGTGGGCGGGGGCCTGCAGCTCGTCAACCGGCGCATTTCGATAGACACGATAAGGACGGCGATCGCCGAGCTGCGCACAAGGCTAGTGAAGGCGCAGCTGGAAGGTTCCCGCACTTATTACACGCAGGAAGACCTCGATACCCTCCACTCCCGCATCGTGCAGGACAGCTTCCGCGTCGATTCGATGGCGGGAGCCCTCCTCGTGCAGACCATCCCCGGCGCCCTCATCAGCCTGGGCCTCTTCTTCGTCCTCCTGCGCCTGAACCTAGCCTTGAGCCTGCTATGCCTCGCTCTCGCGCCCTTCTTCGCCGCGGGCGTTCTCCTGATGAGCAAGCGACTCAAGGCACTCATCAAGGCCTTCCACCTCGACTTCTCCCGCTACTCCAAGGGCATCAAGTTCGTGCTCGGCAGCAACGAGCTCATCAGGATTTCCACGGCTGAATCCGTTGAGAACAGGCGCCAGGGCGACACGATCGAGAGCCTCAAAGCCTCGCATTTGGCGGCGCTCTGGTTTTCGTCCATCATGCGGGTGAGCCAGCAGCAGCTCCTCATGCTAAGCGGTGCGGCCATCCTGCTCGCGGGCGGCTACCTCGTCATCGCAGGCAGGCTTTCCCTGGGCGAGCTCATCGCCTTCTACGCCGCCCTGGGCATGCTCAACGGCAATGCCCGCGCCGTCATCGAATCGGTGCCCACCATCGTGGAGGGCTTCGGTAAGCGCTCATTTCTCCGCGTAGATTAGTAAGAATTCGGGCTCAAGATATACGG
>CAYXUF010000082.1:0-4802 GCA_964468155.1 uncultured Treponemataceae bacterium | reverse complement strand
CCCGAGGCGACCATGCCGAGGAGGACGTCGTAGCGGTGGGCCTGGATGCCGTGGCTGCCGTAGATTTCCAGTTCGCGGGCGACGACGAGATCCATGGGGATGGCCGGATGATGCTGGTCGCCCAGCATGAGGCCTACCTGGACGTGCCGGCCCCGCTTGGCGAGGCAGGCTACAGAGTTGAAGCAGGTGGCGAGGCTGCCGAGGGCGTCCATGGAAACCTGGGCGCCGCCGCCGGTGGCGTCCTTGATGGCGCCGACGATGTCCGGGGTGGCGCGGCCGTCGATGGCCACGTCGGCGCCGAGCTGCCTCGCCATGTCCAACTTGTCCTTCTGAATGTCCACCGCGACGATCCGGGCGCCCATGGCCTTGGCGATCATGATGGCGGAGAGGCCGACGCCGCCGCAGCCGTGGATGGCGACCCAGTCGCCCGCGCGCACCTTGGCCTGTGCTTCCAGGGCCCTGAAGGCGGTGGCGAAACGGCAGCCGAGGCTGGCGGCGGACACCGAATCCATGCTGTCAGGGAGGCGGACGAGGTTCATGTCGGCGTAGTGGATGGCGACATACTGGGCGAAGGATCCCCAATGCGTGAAGCCGGGCTGGAACTGGTGGTCGCAGACCTGCTGGTTGCCCGACTGGCAGGGAGCGCAGTGCCCGCAGCCGGCCACGAAGGGCATGGTGACCCGCTCGCCGCGCTTCCAGTTCTTGATGCCTTTGCCCACTTCGACGATGGTGCCCGCGAGTTCGTGCCCCGGAACGTGGGGCAGCCTGATGTCGGTGTCGTGGCCCTGCCAGCCGTGCCAGTCGCTCCGGCAGATGCCGGTGGCGTCCACGGCCAGGACGACGCCGTCCTCGGGAACCTGGGGGTCGGGCACTTCGGAAATCTTGATCGGGGCGCAAAATTTGTCGAAAATGGCGGCTTTCATTGCGTTTTCCTCTTGCATCCACTATAGACGTAGTATCCTACGATGCCAATACCGAACGAATCGGCAGGGGCAAAATGTGCTTTTTCGGTATAAATTTGGATAATTTTTTTTAAAATATAGAAAAATTTTGCTTGACATCGCAAATCGCCTAGGTTTGAATGTACTTATGCATAGAAACACGGGGTTGGTTTGATCCATTTTCCATACAGGGTGACTCTATCGCAATAGCCTAGGGGAGGTTCTTATGCCAGCGCTTACCGCTATCCTGATCATCGCCGTCATCTACGCGATCGGGGACTATGTTTCGCACAAAACGAAAGCCCTTTTTTCCATGATGTTCACCTCGGGCCTTCTTTTCCTGGTCGGTTTTTGGGTCGGTATTCCCAAGACGCTCTTCGATGATTCCAAGATTGCTCCCGTGGCGATGGCTCTCATATCGATGCTCATGGTCTATATGGGCAGCCTGATGAAGATCAAGGACCTGAAGGATGAGTGGAGAACCGTGCTCGTGGCTATTTCGGCCCTCATCGCCCTTTCCATCACGCTCTATTTCATCGGTACTCCTCTCATCGGGCGGGACATGGCGCTTACCGCCATCGGGCCAATTTCGGGCGGCGTCGTCGCGACCCTCATCGTCAGCGAAGCGGCGAAAGCCAAGGGTCAGGAAACGCTCATGGTGTTCGCCACCCTTCTCCTCGTCCTCCAAAGCTTCATAGGCCTGCCGATCGCGTCGTTTTGCCTCAAGCGCGAGGGGAAAAGGCTGATCGCCGGTTTCAGGTCGGGAGGATTGGCGGAAAAAGACTCGGCCAAGAATGCCTCAGACCCCGAGGTTCCGACCTGGCGGTTGATTCCGCCGCTGCCCAAGGCTCTGCAGACACCCTTTATCCTGCTTGCCAAATCCCTCTTCGTCGCGTGGCTGGCCGTGAGCGCCGCCGGCCTCATCGGGAACTTCATTCATCCATTCATCGTCGCCCTCTTTTTCGGCATCATCGCGTATGAAATCGGCTTCATCGAATTCAAGGTACTGGACAAGGCCAATTCCGCCGGACTGTCCATGTTTTTTCTCCTCGTCCCCATATTCATAAGCCTTTCCAAAGCCACGCCTGAGCTCGTCGTGTCCCTGTTGCTTCCCATGCTTCTCGCCTTCGTGATTTCCCTGATCGGGATGATCGCCGTTGCCCTGCTTTTCAGCAAACTCTTGGGATATTCCTGGGAACTGAGCCTTGCCATCGGCTCCACCTGCCTTTTCGGGTTCCCCGGAACCTATATCATTTCCCAGGAAGTCGCGGCCTCGCTCTCCCAAAATGAAAGCGAGAAGCAGTTTCTCCTGAAGCGCATCCTGCCCAAAATGCTCATCGCGGGATTTACCACGGTGACGGTGGCTTCGGTGATACTGGCCGGCTTTATCGTGAAAATGTTCTGATCGAGAAGGACGCACCCGATGAATTCCGAAAGAATACGTGACCTATCCAGGGGAATCGAGAAAGACCTGATCGCCTTGAGGCATGATATACACGCTCATCCCGAACTGGGATGGAAAGAGGTCGAAACCTCCAGGAAGATAGCATCGCTCCTGAGGGAACTCGGCTGCGAGAATATCAAGAGAGGCTTTGGCGGAACGGGATCAGGCGTAATCGCCGAAATAGCGGGCGTCGGGGAAGGCCCCTGTGTCGCGCTCAGGGCCGATATCGACGCCTTGCCGATAGTCGAGGCTAACAATGTCCCTTACGCGTCCACCGTCGCAGGCGTGATGCACGCCTGCGGGCATGATGCCCATGCCGCGATATTGATAGGCGCAGCACGGATACTGATCGCCATGAAGGATAGCTTTTCAGGCCGCGTCCGCCTGATTTTTCAGCCCGCCGAGGAAACGGGACGGAACTCCGGCGCTCCGAAACTCATCGAGGAAGGAGTCCTGGAGGGGGTGAGCGCGATCGCCGGGCTGCATGTGATGTCGGAGCACCCGGCAGGTGTCCTGGCCATCAAAAAGGGGCCGATAATGGCTTCCGCCGACATTTGGGAAGTTTCGATCCAAGGCCAAGGAGGCCATGGGGCCATGCCCCACAAGGCTATCGATCCGACAATAGCCGCGAGCTACATCATTTCCATGCTCCAGACGATCGTGAGCCGCGAGATCAATCCCCTGGAAAGTGTCGTGCTGAGCGTGGGCAAGATAGAAACGGGCAGCGCGCCCAATATCATACCCGATTCGGCGACTATCACCGGCAACGTCAGGACTACCGACCGTGCCACGCGCTCCGAGATGGAATCGCGCATGGCGAGAGTGATCGGAGGCGTCTCGGATGCCCTTCGATGCACCTCCAGCCTCGCCTATACGCAGATCTATGGGGTGACGGTGAACGATCCCGCGTTGACGGATTTGATGCTGCGCACGGCAACCGAGCTCCTGGGCAAAGAAAACACGAAAGAAATCCCCATCGCCATGGGCTCGGAGGATTTCAGCTATTACGGCGAAAAAATACCCGCCGTGTTCGGCATGCTGGGCATCAACGATCCCGCCAAGGGAACGGACAAGCCGCATCATTCGCCCCGTTTCAACGCGGGCGACGACCAGCTTGCCCGCGGCGCCGCGCTTCTCGCCGGATTCGCGCTGAACTACCTTGCCGGCTTGTCCGCCGGGTGAAAGCGACATTGATGAATGTTTCAGCGCCAGCTGTCGAAACCTGTGCTTGTGGGTGAAGGGCAGGGACCGCCGCGAAAGGCATGAAGAATGAGCATGAGTATCGGCCTGCTCAAGATTAAAATGTTTATCTTTTTATATCAATAAATAGTAATAGCGTCATACTTCATTCCTCATTTTGATACCACATTTTTTTGCGGTTGCCTTTCGCCGACCCCTCAACGCTGGCGAAGGACAGGCTGGCGCTGGAATAGTCCCTGGCGGGTCGAGCTGAATTGGCAGGAGAGAAAAAGAGCCGGGCTTCAATCCCGAAAAAGGACCAGAGGCCCAAGCATTTTGTTGACAAGCGCGGTAAGTCGTGCTTTACTTTCTTTTGATAAGTAAATATTTCGACGGCTGTGATGGTACAGTCGAAAGGTTAGAAGGAGGAAGAAGATGAAGAAAGCGTATATCGCGCTTGTCCTGGCCCTTGCCCTGGTCGCGGGGCTCTCGGCGCAGACAATCAACGTCCTGTTCTGGGATGACGCCTATCCGAGAACGCTCATGGAAAGAATCCCGGAGTTTGAGAAGGCCACCGGCATCAAGGTCAATTTCGAAATCCTCCAGCCTCCCCAGGTTTTCACCAAAACCTCGGTGAGCGTGACGAAGGAAAGAACCGACTACGACCTCGTGTGCATCGATGAAGGCAACATCCCCCTCTTCGCCTCCCTCATGCTGCCCTACGACCAGTGGGCGCCGGGCAAGGTGTTCAAGAAGGTCGATCCCAACACCGTTACCCCCGCCATGCTCGATGTGGCCCAGTGGGACGGCAAGCTTATCGGCCTGCCCATCAACGGCAACCTCTATGTCTGGATGACACGCAAGGACCTCGTCGAAAACCCCAAATACAAGGCCGACTTCAAGGCACAGTATGGTTATGAGCTCACGGTTCCCCAGACCTTCCAGCAGATGCTCGACGCAGGTACCTTCTTCCAGAAGAACGGCATTGTGTCCGGCGGCTTCGGCCCCTTCAACGGCGGACCGGCCGGCGTGTTCGGCGAAGCGATTTTCATGTATGAATCCTATGGCACCAAGTTCATCGAGTGGCAGGGCGGAAAGCCCGTCCTCGTGGTGGACAAGGCCAAGGCTATCCAGGGCATGGAAGTCTACAAGAAGCTGATGGCGATTTCCCCCAAGGGCGCCGAGACCATGGCCCACGTCGAGCGCCAGGCCGCTTTCTGCGCCGATCCCAAGGGCGT
>CAYXUF010000081.1:0-4896 GCA_964468155.1 uncultured Treponemataceae bacterium | reverse complement strand
TCACCGGCACCGTCACCCTGCCCGAGGGCAAGGAAATGGTCATGCCCGGCGACAATACGGAGATCAACGTCGAGCTGATCTACCCGATCGCCATGGACAAGGGGCTCAAGTTCGCCATCCGTGAGGGCGGCCATACCGTCGCTTCCGGCCAGGTAATCGACGTCGAATCGTAATTAGCCCATAAAAAGGGCTGTCCGTCCCGCTTGCGGGGCTGGACAGCCCTTTTGTTTTCTGCGACAATGACATGCTCGCGCGACGGTTGTCCGCACGCGAGTGGTTGATTGCCTGGTCGTTGCACCGGGCGATCCGTGGGGCTCTTGCGCCCCGCAGCACATGGAGTCGAGCGCGCCCGCCAGGGTACGGCTTGGAATCGCATGCGCAAGGGATCTTTGGAGGACACATGAAAGACAGAATCCGAGTAAGGCTTAGAGGCTTCGATGTGCGCCTTGTCGATGACAGCGCAAGTGGCATCGTGAAGACGGTTCAGGGCGCGGGAGCGAAAGTTTCCGGTCCGATTCCCCTTCCCACCCGCATCAACAAGTTCACTGTGCTGAGATCGCCGCACGTGCACAAGAAGTCGAGGGAACAGTTTGAAATGAGGACGCACAAGCGCCTTATCGACATTCTGGAACCGACCCCGGAAGTAATGGATGCCCTGATGAAGCTTGAGCTTCCCGCGGGCGTCGATGTCGAGATAAAGCAGTAAGCCTTGAGAGCTTGCTGGAATGCTGAAACGCCCGGAGCAAGTGCCGGCCGCGTTCAACGCAGGAGAGCCGAATGATCGGAATAATCGGTAAAAAGCTTGGGATGACCCAGGTGTTCGACGATACGGGAAAACTCATTCCCGTAACTGTCGTGCAGGTGGTTCCCAATGTCATCGTGGGCAAGAAAACCACCGACAAGGACGGCTATGATGCCGTCGTCGTCGGCGTCTACGAAAAGAAGAAGACGAGGGTTACGAAACCTTACGGAGGCCAGTTCCCCGAGGGGATCGCTGCCACCCGCGTGCTTCGCGAGATGCGCGATTTCGAGAAGGATGTCCAGGTCGGCGACAAGCTCGACGTGGCTCTTCTTGAAGGCATCCGCTACGTGGATGTCACCGCCACTTCCAAGGGCAAGGGCTTCCAGGGCGTCATGAAGCGCTGGAATTTCGGCGGCGGCCGCAGCACCCACGGATCCAAGTTCCACAGGGAGCCGGGTTCAACCGGCCAGTCCACCTATCCGCACAAGAGCTTCAAGAACGTTAAGCTCCCCGGAAGGATGGGCCGCGAACGCGTCACTGTCCTGAATCTCAGGATTGTCAAGGTCGACACCGAAAAAGGTGTGGTATTGGTTCGCGGGGCCCTTCCCGGCCCGCGAAATTGCGATGTTCTTGTTCGTAAAGCGATCAAGAAGAACTGAAGGCGGAGGACCCAATGGAAAGTAAAGTTGTTTCCACCGAGGGGAAGGAGCTCAGGACTCTTGAGCTTTCCGAAGCCGTCTTCGGGCTTCCCATCAATGAAGACGTCATCTATTACGCCATAAACAACGAGCTTGCGAACGCACGGCTCGGCACTGCGTCCACAAAGGACAGAAGTGAAGTTCATGGCACGAACAGAAGGCCGTACAGCCAGAAAGGCACAGGACGCGCCCGCCACGGCGACACGAAATCCAACGTGTACGTGGGCGGCGGCATCTCCTTCGGCCCCAAGCCGCGCGACTTTTCCTACATGATGCCCAGGAAGGCGAAACGCCTGGCCCTCAAGACAATCCTGAGCATCAAGGCCCAGGACGGCACCCTCGCCATCGTCGAGGACTTCACCGTCGAATCGGGAAAGACCAAGGACCTCCTCAAGGCCCTTGCCCCGTTCTTTGACGCCAAGAACCCGCAGCGCACTATCCTTGTTCTCAAGGACGACGATGCCATGATCAAGCGCGCCGCGAGGAACATTCCATGGCTCAAGTTTCTTTCGTTCAACAGGCTCAGGGCTCATGATCTCTTCTATGGAAGAAAGGTCATCGTTCTTGAGTCGGCCGCGAAGCAACTCAATGAGTTCTACGCGAACTAACTAAGGAGCACTGAATATGGAATACGAATCGATTTTGATCGAGCCGGTGCTCTCGGAAAAGAGCAATATCATGCGCGAGATGGGTCAGTACGTCTTCAAGGTTGACCAGCGCGCCGACAAGCTCATGGTGATGGAAGCGGTGCGCAGGCTCTTCAAGGTCAACCCTGTCAGCTGCAAGATCATCAACGTTACACCGAAGCCCAAACGGCTCAGGGGCAGGCCGGGTTATACCGCCTCCTGGAAAAAAGCGATCGTTCGACTGCCCAAGGGCGAGACGATCCGCGTTTTTGAAGGCGCCTAAGGAAGTAAGGGGAATATATGGGAATCAAAACTTTCAGGCCCCACACGCCGGGTCTGCGCCACAGAATCCAGGTGGTGAACGACGAGATTACTGCCAATCGGAGCAATCCCGAAAAATCCCTTACCAAGGGTAAGTCGAACAAGGGCGGACGCGCCGCCAATGGGCGCATCTCCGTTCGGCATCAGGGCGGCGGTCATAAACAGCGATACAGGGTCATAGATTTCAAGCGCGACAAGTTTGGAATCCCCGGCACTGTCTCCGGCATCGAGTACGACCCCAACCGAAGCTCCAACATCGCCCTCATCGTCTATGCCGACGGCGAGAAGCGCTACATCCTGAGCCCGAAGGGCCTCAAGGTTGGGCAGAAGATCATGTCCGGCCCCTCGGCTTTGCTTGAGGTGGGCAATGCTCTTCCGCTGGAGAACATCCCTCTCGGTTTCACGGTACACAATGTCGAGCTCACCCTCGGCAAGGGCGGTCAGCTTGCCCGCTCCGCCGGGGCCAGCGCCCTGCTCGCCGGTACCGAAGGCGATTATATCGTCCTGAAGCTGCCTTCGGGCGAACTCCGCATGGTATTCAAGAAATGTGTCGCAACAATCGGTTCGGTTGGCAATGAAGACCACATGAACGAGCAGGTCGGAAAGGCCGGCCGCAACAGGTGGAGAAACATCAGGCCGACGGTTCGCGGTACGGTGATGAACCCTGTCGATCACCCGCATGGTGGCGGTGAAGGACGCGGAAAGGGATTCAAGCAGCCAGTGTCTCCATGGGGACAGCCGTCGAAAGGTTACAAGACGCGCGATACGCACAAGCCGTCCGGCCGCTTCATCACGAAGCGCCGAAAGTAAGAGGAGGGCACTCGTGTCTAGGTCCGTAAAGAAGGGGCCCTTCATCGAGAAGAGCCTGTACAAGAAAGTTACCGAGGTCGGCAAGTCCGGAGACAAGAAGATGGTGAAAACCTATTCCAGGACGTCGACAATCATCCCTGAAATGGTCGGGCAGACTATCTCAGTGTATAACGGCAAGACCTGGGTTCCGGTGTATGTTACCGAGAACCTGGTCGGTCATAAGCTCGGCGAGTTCGCTCCCACCCGCATTTTCCGCGGGCATGCGGGAAGCGACAAGAAAGCCGAGAAGAAATAGGGGTCTGACCATGATTGAAAAGACCGGTTACCGAGCGACGGCCAAATGGCTGATGGGCTCCTCTTTCAAGATCCGCCCCGTGGCTGATCTTGTAAGGGCGAAACCCTACACCGATGCCATTGCCATTCTCGACAATATGCCGCAGAAAGGCGCCCGGATGATAAAGAAAGTCGTCGTCTCGGCTGCTTCCAACGCGCTCAACGCCAATCGCAAGCTCGGTGAGGACATGCTCTACATCAAGGAGCTGCGCATCGACGAAGGTCCCCGCATGCGCAGGGTGTGGTTCCGTGCTCGAGGAAGGGCGGACATGCTCATCAAGAGGATGTGCCATATTTCCTGCATAGTCGAAGAAATCGGCAAGAAGTCGGAGGCGTAAGGTGGGCAATAAAGTAAATCCAATTGGACTTCGCATCGGCATCAACAAAGACTGGAATTCCCGGTGGTATGTTGAGCCGCGCGATTATGCCAAAACCCTCCACGAGGATCTGCACATCCGCAAGCGGATCGGCGAACTGCCTGAAACCAAGGGCGCCGACATCGCCGAGATCGAGATCATCCGTCATCCCCAGCGCATCACTGTCGTGATCCATACGGCCCGACCCGGAGTCCTGATCGGCATCAAGGGCGCGAATATCGAGCGCATCGGACTCGAGATCCAGAAGATCGCCTCCAAGAAGGTGCAGATCAAGATCAAAGAGATCAAGAAGGTTGAGACCAACGCCCAGATCGTAGCCCAGGGCATTGCCCGCCAGCTCGAGGGGCGCGGTTCCTTCCGCAAGGCGCTCAAGATGTCCATTTCCAACGCCATCAAGGGTGGAGCCCAGGGCTGCAAGATCCGCGTTTCGGGCCGCTTGGGCGGCGCCGATATGTCCAGGACCGAAGAGCTCAAGGAAGGCCGGATCCCTCTGCATACCCTCCGCGCCGACATCGACTACGGTTTTGCCGAATCGCAGACAACCTTCGGCAAGATTGGCGTCAAGGTGTGGATCTACCAGGGCATGGTGTACTCGGCCGACAAGAATGAGGACGCAGGCATGCTTGCCCGCAAGGCACGGCGTGAACCCGCGGGCGCATCGGCCGATGGCCGCGCCGATGGCCGCGGTGAGAGAAAGGAAGGCGGAGACCGCCGTCCGAGGCGCCCCGCTGCGCCCCGAAGCGACGCTCCCAGAACCGACGATAGGGCGAGGAGCTAACAATGCTTTTACCCAAGAGAGTAAAACACAGAAAGCAGCAGCGAGGCCGAGAAAAAGGCAACGCCCAGCGCGGAAATACGGTGGCTTTCGGCGAATATGGCCTTATCTGCCTCGAGCCGCATTGGCTCACCAACAGGCAGATCGAAGCGGCCCGTATCGCCCTCAACCGCTATATCAAGCGCGGCGGAAAGCTCTGGATCAGGATTTTCCC
>CAYXUF010000080.1:0-4985 GCA_964468155.1 uncultured Treponemataceae bacterium | reverse complement strand
TGGAGTCGTTCTTCGACAATCTCCTGCCGGACAGCGCGGACATCAGGCAGCGGATACGGAGCCGGTATGGCGCCCCTTCGTTATCGGCCTTCGATCTCCTCGCGGAAGTGGGAAGGGATTGCGTGGGAGCCATCCAACTCCTTCGCGACGACGAGGTTCCGACGGGCATTGCGCGCATCGAAGCCCGCGAACTTGATTCGGAGGGGATCGAGGCGATCCTGAAGGGCGTCACCCAGACGGCGGGAGTGGGAACGCGCGCATTGGATGATTCCTTCCGGATATCGATAGCCGGCGCCCAGGAGAAGACCGCGCTCCTCTATCATGAAGGAAAATGGCAGGTTCCCCTTGGATCGACGCCGACGACCCATATCCTCAAACTGCCGCTCGGCAGGATAGGCGGATTGGGCATCGACATGAGCGGCTCGGTGGAAAACGAATGGCTGTGCTCGCGACTTGCCCGTTCACTCGGGATGAAGACGGCTCGATCCGAAATCGGACAGTTCGGCGAGACCACCGCACTGGTCGTGGAACGATTCGACCGGCAGTATACGGCCGATGGTTCCTGGATCATGCGCCTGCCGCAGGAGGATTTCTGCCAGATTACCGGTACGGCCTCCAGCGGAAAATATGAGTCGGATGGCGGGCCGGGAATTGAGGTGATCATGCGCATCCTCCTGGGTTCGAGGGATGCAGCCAGCGACCGCGAAGCGTTTTTGACGGCGCAGCTCTTCTTCTGGCTGATCGCGGCGCCAGACGGCCATGCCAAGAATTTCTCCGTCTTCATCGAGCGCGGCGGGCGTTTCCGCCTGACGCCGCTGTACGACATCATGTCCGCCTACCCCGTCCTTGGTTATGGGTCGAGGTTGCTGCCGCCCGAGAAACTGAAGATGGCCATGGCGTTCTCCGGAAAGAACCGGCATTACGAGTGGCACAAAATCAGGTCGCGACACCTCCGGGAGACGGCTCGCCGTTGCGGCATGGAGGCCGAGATCGACGGGGTGATCGGCAGGTTGGCCGCGGGTATTCCCAAAGCTCTGGCCGATCTGTCCGCAGCCTTGCCGCAGGGATTCCCCGAAAGGATCGCCGGGCCGATCTTCAAGGGCGTCGCGGAGCGAGCTGCACTGCTCGAGGCTTTGTGAGCGAATCAGGCATGCGCTATTCCCACAGCCACCCCGTCGGGAAGCCCTGGCAGGTAGTGGTCCAGGCTGATGTCGTCCGGGTCGAGGGGCGCGCCTGTGTAGATGCAGCGCGCGCGGTCGCCCAGAAGGGGCAGGGCTTCTTTCCACCAGGCGGTCTGCCGGGTGAGCGGGGCGCGCGCCGCGGGCGGCTGAAGCTTTTCGACGATGCCCGGCACGGACGGATTCCTGGCCTGCAGCGGTATCGTAAAACTTGAAATGCAAGTTTGACTTTACTTTTCATGCCTCTCTGGTATCATGGCCTGTTCACTCGACAAAACAGTTTAAAATCGAGGACAAGAATGGCGACAGAGCATTCCTGCTACTTGCTCCGATGCGTACTCAGCGATCAGTTCGGAACCTCCTCCAAGAATGGGTTGCCTCATATCGGTATTGCGGGATACCGATAATGGGAGTATATTGAATGGATGCAACGCTTGCAGCCCAGCTGTTCCTTATGCGTGTCAGGCGGCTCCTGGCGGCGGGGAAGCTCGTATGGAATCCCCGCAACAAGCGCAAGACCGGGGATGTCATGGTGTTCTTCCACCCGTACACGCTCCAGGCAACGCCGGGAGGCAAGATTCTGCCACCAATGGGGATGCCGGTATCGTGATGTCGTTCCATGATGAGGGCAATTATGAGTGATCGACCGCCGTGCTCGCGCTGCGGGGTAACCCGTGATATCGAGATTGTCGAGCGAGAGGAACAGGTGACAATCAAGGGCAAGGAGGTTTCCTTCATTGCCCGATATTCACGGTGCACCACCTGCGGGAACGAGTTCGAAACCTCCGGTCAGCTCGACGCAGACTTGGACGCCGCCCGTGAGGCGTATGCCCGTCTTTACGAGTCTCCTTCTCCTGAAGCTCTTGTCGCGCTCCGTGCCCGGTACAATGCAAGCCAGAAAGCGTTCGGCGCAATTCTTGGCTTCGGCGAGTTGACCATGAACGGGTACGAGAGCGGAGGTACTCCCGATTCGACCAATCGGCTCCTCCTGAAACTCGCCGCCGACCCGATCATTTTCAAGGCCATGTATGCCATCAACTCGGGCAAGATCGGAGCGACGCAACGTCGCAGGATAGAGGATTCGCCGGGGTACAAGGCCGCCGCTTCTTGGGATGGGCTCGGGGCTCTGAGCCGCGGGCTCACCGAATTGCAGCGCGACAAGATCGAGGATCGTGAATGACGGTCAATCGAATGCTTGCGAAAAACGCCACTACGGAGTATATTGACAGTAACGAGACCCCTCGCGCCTCTGCTTGCATGCGCACCCAGAGGGGTTCTTTTTTTGCCCAAAAGGCGAGGTGATTCCTTGCCAGGCAATACTTCCAAGCCAAAGTATACGAAGCCTCCGCTTTCGCTTGAAGATCAAGCGGAGTTGCTCCTGACTCGTGGGCTCCAAGGGATTGCAAAACCAGACCTGATGGCGCGTCTCGCACGTGTCAGCTACTACCGGTGGCGAGGGTATACCTACCCATACCAGGACAATACCCTTCCCGATACCCCGTTCCTGCCTGGAAATAAGTGGCACTGGATAGAAACCGACTATGAAAATGACCGTGCGCTCCGCGTGCTGATTTTTGACGCCATAGAGCGGGTCGAGGTCTCGCTCCGGACCCAGCTCGTCCTGCAAGCATCGCTTGATCATGGACTGGACTGGTATGCCGACGCCTCGCTATTCCATAGCAGCGCCGCCTGGGAGCGCGACTATGCCGAACTGATTTCCGACTGGAACCGATCCAAGGAAGTCTTTGTCGATCACCATAAAAAGACCTACGATGATTTAGATCCGCCCCCGTCCTGGAAGATATTCGAAACAACATCACTCGGGACACTTTCAAAGTTCTTCGACAACCTTGATGCGGCACTCCCCTGTAAGATGCGAATCGCCAATTTCTGGGGCTTTTCGCGACACTCGGCCAAGGTCCTGGCCAGCTGGTTCCACCATCTCAATCTCGTGCGGAACATCTGTGCCCATCATGGCCGACTTTTCACCAGGATCATCAAGGTTACTCCGCTCTTTCCGGCAAACCCCACCGGCAACTGGGTGAGGACCTGGCCCGATGCAAATCGGGTCTATGCATCCATTTGCATCCTCATCAGACTCCTTGAGTATGCCTCGCCCGAGTACAAACTTGTGCCCAAGCTGAAGCCCCTCCTTGCGCGACTTCGCCCTGCCCAACTCCCCTCGCTCGGCTTTCCTCCCGATTGGGAAACCCAGCCCCTCTTTGGCAACGGATCAACCCCATGACCGGCCACCCCACCTTGGTAGAGCATGGTCGTCCCCTCACTTCCCCCACAGCCACCCCGCCGGAAAGCCCTGGTGCGCGGCCATCTGCTCAAGCGGCGGAATGGCAGCGTCGTAGGCGGCGCGCAGGGCGCCCGGGTCCGGGGCCAGCAGGGCGTGTCCGGGAACGCCCAGGTCCAGGATCCAGGGTTCCACCGCCTCGGTCCAGCGGGCGTCGGGCCAGCGTGATCGCATCGCGCGCAGCGCGGCGTGCTGGATGCCGGCCAGGCCCGCCAGGTAGCGGCGGTCCGGCAGGCTGTCGGACTTGGCCGAATTGACCCGCGGCGACACGGGCACGAGGTTCCAGGGCCGGTCGTGTGCCACGAAGCTCCAGGGCAGGTAGTGGTCCAGGCTGATGTCGTCCGGGTCGAGGGGCGCGCCTGTGTAGATGCAGCGCGCGCGGTCGCCCAGAAGGGGCAGGGCTTCCTTCCACCAGGCGGTCTGCCGGGTAAGCGGGGCGCGCGCCGCGGGCGGCTGAAGCTTCTCGACGATGCCCGGCACGGACGGATTCCTGGCCTGTAGGTACCCGGCCAGGTGTTGGAACTGCTGCTCTGGGCGGTGCGCCGAACTAATAATTAACGTTCACGGCTTATTTAGTTAACGATAAGGGGGTTTCACCACAGCTTCGAACTAGCTCATGGTATAATCTTAGTAAAAGCGAAAGCCTTGTATGGGCTCATTAATGGTCCACAGGCGTGAATTTGGAAAAGCTATAAAAAGAAAGGAGCTGGCCATATGCGCATGCCGGAGATGCTCGACAACGTGAGCAGGACGGTCAAGGACGACCTGAGCATCTCTATACACAAGGGAGACAGACTGTCCATCGCCGCGGCCTGCTTCTCCATATATGCCTACCAGGTACTGAAAAAACAGCTGGACACCCTTGCAGAGCTCCGTTTCATCTTTACCTCTCCCACCTTCCTGCAGGAAAAAGCCCCGAAGGAAAAACGCGAATTCTACATACCCCGTCTGGAAAGGGAACGCTCGCTGTACGGAACTGAGTTCGAAGTAAAGTTACGCAACGAACTGACGCAGAAGGCCATCGCCCGTGAATGCGCCGACTGGATCCGCAGGAAAGCGAGCTTCCGATCCAACCTCACGGGAGGGAACATAAGCGGGTTCATGAATGTCGTCGGCGAAGAAACGACCACCTACATCCCGCTTCAGGGCTTTACCACCGCCGATATCGGCTGCGAGCGTGGCAACAACATCATCAATCCGGTCAACAAGCTGTATGCTCCGCTATCAGCCGAATATATCCGCATGTTCGACCAGATCTGGAACGACAAGAACCTCATGCAGGACGTGACCGAGCAGGTCATAGACGGCATTACCGCCGCCTACGCCGAGAACGCTCCAGAATTCATCTATTTCCTGGCGCTGTACAATATCTTCAACGAATTTCTGGAAGACATCTCCGAAGATGTCCTTCCGAACGAGGCCACCGGATTCAAGGAAAGCAGGATCTGGAGCACCCTCTATGCCTTCCAGAAGGATGCGGCGCTGGCCATCATCAACAAGCTGGA
>CAYXUF010000079.1:0-5221 GCA_964468155.1 uncultured Treponemataceae bacterium | reverse complement strand
TCGACATCGGCGAGGCCGTCGGCATCATCGCCGCCCAGTCCATCGGCCAGCCGGGTACCCAGCTGACGATGCGTACTTTCCATATCGGCGGCGCCGCGACCAAGGCTTCCGAGGAAAACCGCATCTATCTCAAGTACCCCGTCCTTGTCACCAAGGTTCAGGGCACGTATGTCACAACAAAGGAAGGGCATTTCCTCTTCACGAGGAAGGGCTACCTCTTTGTCTGCAAGATTTTCTCGGCCTTCGAGCTCGCCAAGGGCGACAAGGTCCTCGTCGAGGACGGCGCAAGGATCCTCAAAGGCTCGGCCATCATCCGCAAGAAGGGCGGCGCAGAGGTTTTCTCCAACGATATATCATACGCCAAGGTGACGAAGGAAAGGCTCCTCCTCATCGCCCAGGAGCAGAAACTCGAGATCAGGAACGGTTCCGAACTGATGGTCAAGGAAGGCCAGATGGCTCTGGCTAACGAGTCCCTCGCCACCTTCGACCCCTTCGCCGACCCGATCATCTCCGAGTACGACGGCTATGCCCGCTTCGAGGACATCATCCCCGGCTCCACGCTGAAGGAAGAAATCAACGAGGAAACCGGCAACGTCGACAAGAAGATCACCGAGTTTACCGCCGAACGCGATTCCAAGCAGCCGCGCATCATCATCACCGATGAGGCCGGTAACGAAATATTCGCCTACCTCCTCCCCGGCGGCGCCTACCTCAATATCGAGGACGGCGAGATAATCAAGGCCGGCCGCACCCTGGCGAAAATCCTCAAGGAAAGCGCCAAGGCCATGGACATCACGGGCGGTCTGCCCAGGGTCGGCGAGCTCTTCGAGGCGCGCAAGCCCAAGAATCCCTCCATCCTCGCCATGGTTTCCGGCAAGGTTTCCATCCGCGGCAACATCAAGAACAAGCGCGTGATCATCGTCACCGACAGGTTCGGCAAGGAATACAAGCACCTCGTGCCCATGGGCCGACGCCTCCTCGTGCGCGACAACGACATGGTCGAAGCCGGCGAACTCCTCTGCGACGGAGCGCGAAATCCCCACGACATCCTCAACATATCGGGCGAGCAGGCCTGCCAGGCTTACCTCATGGACGAAGTCCAGCAGGTGTACCGCCTCCAGGGCGTCACGATCAACGACAAGCACATCGGCGTCATCATCCGCCAGATGATGAAGAAAGTGGAAATCGTCAGTCCGGGCGACACCCGCTTCATCTACGGACAGCAGGTGGACAAGTACCGCTTCCACGAAGAGAACGAAAGAGTGATCAAGGAAGGCGGCCAGCCGGCGGTGGCCCGTCCGATGCTTCTCGGCATCACGAGGGCATCGCTCAAGATCGACTCCTTCTTCTCCGCCGCATCCTTCCAGGAGACGACGAAGGTTCTCACCGACGCCGCTATCGCAGGCTCCGTCGACAACCTGCGCGGCCTCAAGGAAAACGTCATCATTGGGCACCTCATTCCCGCGGGCACGGGCATGAGGCTTTACAAGAGCATCAAGCTGTCCGACAGCGAGCACGAGGACCTGGACGGCTACGTCGAGGAAATCCTCGAAAAGCGCAAGCTGGAGAAGGAGATGGCGCCGATCCCCGCCCTCGAGGACAGGGCCGATTCATCGGCTACCTTCGAGGAAGAAACGGTTTTCGAGAATGACGCCGGCTTCGAGGCCGTGCAGGACGAGCTGTAACAGGATCGGGAGCAAGGGGTTAAGCCCTGTTGCCCGTATTGACAATGTTTGATCCGCAGGGGTATCTTGGATCGCCTGGGAAGTGCCACCGCACTTCCCAGGCTGAAAGAACCCGCGAACAATGAAACTGGTCCGCGCGATGCTGACGCGCAAGCGACCACATAAGGGAGTCTAGAGCATATATGCCGACGATCAACCAGCTTATCCGCCTTGGCAGGAAGCCGAACACTTGGCGGACCAAAGCCCCGGCACTCGATGAGTGCCCCCAGCGTCGCGGTGTCTGCACCCGCGTCATGACAGTTACCCCCAAGAAGCCGAACTCGGCCTTGAGAAAAGTCGCACGCGTGCGTCTGACGAATGGCATCGAAGTGACAGCCTATATTCCGGGCGTTGGCCACAACCTTCAGGAGCACTCCGTCGTGCTCGTCCGCGGAGGCCGTGTCAAGGACCTTCCCGGTGTGCGCTACCACATCGTCCGCGGCGCCAAGGATACGCTCGGCGTCGAAGACCGCAAGAAGGCGCGCTCGAAGTACGGCGCCAAAAAGCCCAAGGCGTAAGGGAAGAGGCAAGAAAAATGGGCAGAAAGAAGAAATCGATCGATCGCGGCCACGCGCCCGATACGAAGTACAATTCCGTTTCCATCACCAAGTTCGTCTGCAGGATGATGATACAGGGCAAGAAATCCACCTGTACACGCATCATGTACGATGCGCTTGAAATCATGCAGCAGAAGGCTGGGGTTCCCGCCCTCGACATCTATACGAAAGCGCTCGAGAACGCCAAGCCGGCTGTCGAAGTGAAGTCCCGGCGCGTCGGCGGCGCGACCTACCAGGTCCCCATCGAGATCCGCGATTCCAGGCGCGAAGCCCTCGCCATGCGCTGGCTTATCAATGCCAGCCGCGCGCGCAGCGGCAAGGCCATGCCCGAAAAGCTCGCCGACGAGCTTCTCGACGCCTTCAACGGCACCGGCACCGCCATCAAGAAGAAAGAAGACATGCACAAAATGGCTGAAGCTAATAAAGCTTTCGCCCATTACAAGTGGTAATAGTTTTCTTTTGATCATTAAAGCCCCAGCTTCGCTGGGGTTTTTTATTTAGAATGGCGAAAGCTTTATTGGCTCTCGCGAGCCGATGGCGAGCGTTGGCTGAAGCATAGGCACCCCTTCTTGAAGGCCGCCGCAAAAGCCCACCGCAAACGCCCGCTTTTTTATCTCCCCGACAAAGACTATACTGAACCCATCATGAGCCAGCCCCGGCCTTCCGCGTCCAACCCTTCCGCCACCGATATGGACAGAATCCGCAACATCGGCGTACTTGCCCATGTCGACGCGGGAAAGACATCGATCACCGAAAAGATGCTCTTTCTCGCCGGCCTCAAGAGGGAGACGGGCGCCGTGGACGAAGGCACGACGGCCACCGACTACCTCGCCGTCGAACGGCTTCACGGCATAACGGTGAAATCGGCAGCCGTGCGCTTCGACTGGAAGGGGAGGGCCGTCCACCTCATCGACACCCCCGGCCATGTGGACTTCGGCAATGAAGTCGACCGCGCCCTCAGGATTCTCGACGGAGCGGTCATCGCTCTCTGCTCCGTGTCGGGCGTACAGGCCCGCACGGAGGTGATCGCAAAAGCCTGCGCCGCAAGGAATCTCCCCCGGCTCTATTTTATCAACAAGATGGACCGATCGGGCGCCGATTTCCTCGGGGTCGTGACTGACCTCAGGATGAGCCTCGAGCCCGACACCATCGCCTTCCAGAGCCCCATTTTCGATGGACAAAAATGGGTCGGTTTTGTCGACCTCATCCATATGGCAGCCTGGCGCTTCGACGCGGGCTCCGTTGGCATCCCCCTGGAACAGGCCGGCCTGCCCGCCGAAGCCTTGGCTGCGGCCCTGGCTGAGGCCTCGGTGGCGCGAGCCCTTCTCATAGAAAAAATCGCGGAGGCAGACGAGGAAATCCTCAGCCTCTACGCCGCCGACAAGCCCATTCCTCCCCAAAGCCTTGCCCGCGCCGCCGCCGCGGCGACGAAGGCCTGCCGGATTGTCCCCGTATTCTGCGGTTCGGCCTTTATCGACAGCTCCATCGCCTTCCTCCTCGATGCCGTCGCCGCCTTCCTTCCTTCTCCCGCGGAAGCTGCGATACCCACGGGATTCGATCCCCGAGGCCTTATCCTTTCTCCGATGAAGGCCTCGACAGCAGCCCCTTTCGCCGGCTTCGTCTTCAAGACCATGCGAGATTCCTCCGGCGGAAACTACGCATGGACCAGGATATGGTCGGGGACCCTCCATGCGGGAAAGAAATGTTTTGAAGCGCGCTCCTCCAAGGACATCCTCATTAAAAAGATTTTCGGCATACACGCCGAATCCCTCATCGAATTGAAGGAGGCAGGGCCCGGTGAAGTCGTAGCCCTCAAGACCCAAGGCCTCGATGCGGGCGCAAGCCTCTGCGACCGCGCCTATCCAGTCGTCTTCGAAGCCTTGAAAATCCCCGTTCCCGTGGTCAGCCTTGTCATGGAACCCGCTTCTCTTGAGGATGTTGCGGCGATACGCGAAGCCCTTGAATTTCTCGCCCTCGAAGATCTTTCCCTCCTCCTCAGGGAAGAGAAGGAGACGGGACGATTCGAAGTCTCGGGCCAGGGTGAACTCCACCTGGATATCGTCGCCGAGCGGCTCAAGCGGGAATTCGGCCTCCATGTGAGGAAGGGCAATCCCAGGGTGAACTGCAGGGAACGCCTCCTGCGCCGCGCCGGTGCAATCGAGGAGTTTGACCACGATCTGGGCGGCGAGCGGGTGCGGCTCAGCATCGAAGTGATGGCCGAAAACCGGCCCGGAAAATCGGGCGGGGAGACTGCCAAAGAAACCGGCAACGAAATCGTCCTCGCCCAAGGTCTGCGTATCCCGCCGCAACACCTGGCCGCCGCACGAAGGGGAGCCGAATCGGCCATGGCCGTCGGTCCGAGCCAGGGCTGGCCCATGGAAAGCCTACTTCTCACGATCGCCGGTTTTTCGCCTCCCGGAAGCGGCACGGGCCGCAACGGGGAGGTCGCCGTGGAAGCTGCCGCAGCGCTGGCGACGCGAAAAGCCCTCCTCGCCGCCGGTTCCGAAATCCTAGAACCCGTCATGCGGATCGAAATAGAGTGCCCCGAAGAGCATTTCGGCGCCGTCCTCGGCTCGATATCGGCGCGCGGCGGGCGCATCGAATCGGTGGAAGACGGCATCGGCATAAAAAACATCTCAGCCAGGGCTCCCATGGGCAGGCTTTTTGGCCTCGCGGGCGAGCTGCGCTCGATGAGCAGGGGAAGAGCCCAATTCCAGGCAATATTCGAAGGCTACGTGCCGATGAGGCAACCCTTTTAGCCATTAAAATTTAGGCAAAAAACGGCCAATCGCCTCCTAGGCCTCTTGATCAGCCTTGATGGTTCCTCTATAATCCGAGAGCCTTAATAAGAATATTCACGACAGGAGGAATAAGATATGGCAAAGGAAAAATTCGAGCGTACCAAACCGCACATGAACGTCGGTACGATCGGACACATCG
>CAYXUF010000078.1:0-5320 GCA_964468155.1 uncultured Treponemataceae bacterium | reverse complement strand
TCTAACATTTATTGGACAGATAGATGAAGAAATAGATGTCTATGGATGCTGAACCGTATAAGATGTGGAATAAAATTGGGGGGAGAGAAGAAGTTCAACAGGAGAAATGAAATACGTGATAGTTTAGTAAAACAGTGAGGAATGTTAGGCTCCCCAGGGTAAACTTGAAAACTATAAACCGTCCGCCGGACTCAGGACGCCGCTGGGGCCGCGGTTGAGAACATGCGTGTAGATCATTGTTGTCTTTACGTCGCTGTGGCCGAGGAGTTCCTGCACGGTGCGGATATCGTAGCCGCTCTCGAGGAGATGGGTTGCGAAGGAATGTCGAAATGTGTGGCAGCTGGCATGCTTTGCGATGCCCGATTTCAGGATGGCTTCGTGGACGGTGTTTTGGAGAATGCTGGGATCCATGTGATAGCGGCCTTGATGGCCGCTGGCTGGGTCTTTCCAGCGGCGTTCCTGGGGAAAAACCCATTGCCATGCCCATTCGCTCGAGGCGTTGGGATATTTTTTGTCCAGGGCGCCGGGAAGGGGAACACAGCCCCAGCCCTCAGCGAGATCTTTGTTGTGTATTTCCCTTACCTGGGTGAGATGTTTCTGAAGTTGCTCCTTCAATGTGGCGGGGAGCATGGTATGGCGATCTTTTCCGCCTTTTCCGTTTCGAACGAGAATCTCGTTCCGTGAAAAATCAATATCCTGGACGCGGAGTTCCAGGCATTCCATCAATCTGATGCCGGTTCCGTACATGAGGGCGGCAGCGAGCCACTTTTCGCCTTTAAGTTCGGCAAGCACGGCTCGCACTTCCTGCCGGCTCATCACCACGGGCAGGCGCTTCGGTTTTTTGGCTCTGATCACTTCCCCGATGTTGTCGGTGGGTATGTTGAGCACGTTTCTGAAAAAGAAAAGGATGGCGGCGAGGGCTTGGTTCTGTGTGGAGGCGCTCACGTCTTCATCGACGGCGAGGCGGCTCAGGAATGTGTTTATGTCGGTGCCGCCTAGGGCTTTGGGTGAGCGATCGCCGGTGGATGCCAGGAAGCGGCGAAGCCATTTTTCGTAGGATTCCTTTGTTCGATCGCTGTAGTGCCGGGCGGTGAGCGCGGCCAGATACCGCTGCATAAAGGGAGCCTGTGTATCGATGGGAGCTTCGCGATAGGCGTTGTCGATAAAAAGATCTTTTGGACCCAGCTTTGCAGCGGTTTCCACCACGGGGGCGCTGAACAGGCCCGTGGCATGGAGCGCTTTTAGGACAAGGTCGGCATGGGTTCTGGTATTGGGGAAGTTCCATGTTTTTCGTTCGGGATCCCAGCGATGGTCCGCGACTTTTTTTATCGCGGATATCATTGCGGCATCGTAAGGCATTGTTATCGCTAGTTGGCCTTTTTCGTTCCTGGCGATCGTGATCGTCATGTTTCCTTCCTGTCTCCCCTGCGGATTATCGAGTTGGAGCAGAGGAGTGACATTCCATGTACGCACGGAAGGTTCATGGAAACTTCAAGAGGAGGGGTGTGGATACGCGGCGATTCCTCCGCCGAGACTGAATGAAAGCGCCTAATCGTACCTTTTTTAACTTTTTTAATATGGTATTACCCACCTATAATACGCCGATGAGGAATGCTGTCAATATTAAAGGCACATGGAGTTCAGGATGCTTTCAAGTTGGGCGGCGTCGAGCACGAGAGGGACGGGATAGGGCGTGCCGTGGGCTTCCCTGAAGGCGTCAGCGACGATGCCGGGGATGTCTTCCTTTTTCAGGAATGCTGCCTTTTCGGGGATGCCGATTTCGGCGTTGAGGGCTCTGACCCCGTCGACAAATGCTTGGGCACAGGTTGCGGGGTTTTCGCTCGCATCGCGATTGCAGAGTCCCGCGGCGCCGGCGAGATCGGCGAGGCGTTCGGGGCAGGCTGTTATATAGAGGTCGAGGAAATACGGCAGGGTGATGGCGTTGGCGAGGCCATGAGGTATGTGGTAGCGCTCGCCGAAGCGATGGGCGACTGCATGGACGTAGCCGACAAAGCCGCGCGTGAATGCCCGGCCGGCAAGGTGGGAGGCGCGGAGCATGGCTTCGCGGGCTTCGACCTTCCCGCCGTCGGCGCAGGCTGTGCGGAGGTTTGAGAAGATGAGGCGGGTGGCTTCCATGGCCTGAACGTCGACGTCGGAGTAATGGAGGGTGTTGGTGTAGGCTTCGACGGCGTGGGTGAGGGCATCGAGGCCTGTGGCGGCAGTGAGGGCTGGGGGCAGGCCTGTGGTCAGCAGGGGATCGAGTATGGCCGTGTCGGGCGGAAGGCGGGGGTCGAGAACCGTGGCCTTGCGGTGACGCTTGGTGTTGGTAATGACGGCGGCTGCCGTGGCCTCGCTGCCTGTGCCCGCTGTGGTGGGTATGCAGATGAAGGGCAAGCCGCCATTGCGGAAGGGCAGGAGGCCTGAGAATTTTTCAATGTTCTTTTTATGGGTGGCGCCCATGCGGATGAGTTTTGCCGCGTCGATAACCGAGCCGCCGCCCATGGCTATCACCGCGTCGCAGCCTTCCTGCTTGAGGACGGCAAGGCCGTTGGCGCACATTTCGTAGGAGGGGTCGGGGAGGACGGCGTCGAAGATAGCGAAAGGTATTTTCGCTTCGGTGAGGATGGATGTCAGCTTGCCGACAATGCCGGCTTTTATGAGGGTGGCGTCGGTGACGATGAGGGGTTTGTGGGCGTGATGGACTTTGAGTTCGGAAGGCACAAGCTTTATGCTTCCGGGTCCCGTAAGGAGGGTGGGAATTTTCTGAGGGAGGACGGTGAGTACCCGAGCGGCCACATTGAACCATACCCGCTTCATCGCGTGTTTCATCATCCCTCCCTCAGCGATTCAAGAAGCGGAGGAATCCGCTCCTGTCGATGTAGTTGCTTTCGTGAACGAGCTTGCCATCCCTGTAATAGCGAACGTAGGGAACTTGATCATTGCCGAAGACATTTTCCTTGAAGGCCATAAAATCTTCGAAAAAGCTTTCCCTGTCGTATTCGATGGTGAATATGGCAATACCGGGATCTTCCTTGAAGCTTCCAAGATAGGTTTTCATCCACATCCACTGGGGGCACCAGCTCTGTGTGAGAACGATGGCCACGGCGGGAGCGGATGCAGTGATTTCAGGGGCGAACTCGCCTGCGGCGATGGCGGCTTTGCATTCCTCGGCGCTCAGTTTTCTCATCATTGATTGATGATATACGCGGTTGACGTCGGGTGCAAGGGAAGGTTTTTCTAAACTTTTATGTGGATCCACTTTCCCCGGCGGTAGCGCACGGCGATAAAGACGAATCGAACGATCAAGTCGGCGGAGAGGGCGAGCCAGGCGCCAAAGAGGCCCAGCGAAAAGGTTTGGCTGAGAAAGTAGGCGAAAAGGGGACGGATGCCGAGGATTCCGATGGCCATGGAGATGGCGGGGTAGAGGGAGTCGCCTGCGCCGCGGAGGGCGCCTGCGTAGATCTGGAATGAGGACTGGAAGGGCTGGTTGAAGGCGGCGAGTATCATGACGCTTGAGCCTATGGCGATTATCTCCGGATCGAGGCTGAAGAGGGATATCAGAAATCCCCTGAAGGCGAACATGAGGATTCCCATCAGGGTGGAGATGAGGGCGCCGATCTTCTGGCAGGCGGCTGAGGCTTCCCGGGCTTCCCGGGGGTCGCCGCGCCCGAGAGCCTGGCCGGTGAGGCTTGTGGCGGCTATGCCGAAAGCCTGGCCGTTGACGAAGGATAGGTTGAGGATGGCGAGGGCTATCTGGTGGGCCGCGAAGACTTTCGTGCCCAGGGCGGTTATGGCGAGGGTGTAGAGGAGGAGGCCGAGGCGAAGGGCGAGCTGCTCGGCGGCCGAGGGCAGGCCTATTCTGAATATGCGTTTGAGCATCGGAAAATTGGGTACGCAGTTCTGGCGCGTGAGGTGGAGCTCTATGAATTCCGATATGGCTTTGCCCGGCTTTCGGAAAGGGCTGCCGAGGATGGCCCAGAAGGCCATTCCGCAGGCTACGGTATTGCCGATGACGGTGGCTATGGCGGCTCCTGCCACTTCCAGCCGGGGAAAGCCGAATTTTCCGTATATGAGAAGGTAGTTGAAAAGGATGTTCACGAGGTTGGCGGTGAGGTTGTATTTCATCGAGAGGCGGGTGTCGCCCACGCCGCGCAGGAGGGCCGATATGGCGATGGGGAGAACGGTGGGCACAAAGCCGAGCATGAGAATGCGGAAATAGGCGGCACCGGCGTCGATGGTGTCGGCGCCGGCGCCCATAAAGCGCACCATGGGTCGGGCGAATGCGGCTCCGAGGATGCTCAGAATCACGGCTATGGCAAAGCTGAGTATGATGGACTGGGTGGTGACGAGTTCGGCGTCTTTTTTGTTGCCTTGGCCCTTGAAGCGGGCGACAAGGGCCGTGGTGCCGACGTTGAGGGCGACGAAGGTGGCGAGCATGATAAAGCGGGGCTGATTGGTGAGGCCTACAGCCGAGATGGCGTAGGCGCCGAGTTTCCCTACCATGATGGTGTCGGCGAAGGATGTAGCCGAGGTGAGGACGAGTTCGACGACGGCCGGCGCGGCTATCGCCATGACGGTGCGGTAGAGAGGACTTATTTTCATATCCTTTCACTATACCGAAATGGCGATGTCCTGCTCAATCCGCGGAGAGACAGTTCGCTTGTTGTTCTCAAAGCTGCTTTTTCACTACCTCCAGCACTTCGGGCAGGTCCATGCCTATCTCCGCGAGGTGTTCGGGCGTTGGGACGCCGTTGTTCGTCCAGCCGCGGCGCTTGTAGACGGCGTCGACGAGGCTTTCGTACCGCGATTCGCGGTAGGCGCGCTGGGCGGCGATCTTTTCGGCGAGGCTCATGGTGTCGGGGTCGACGCCTACTTTTTCGCGCAGCTGCTTGTCGTAGCGTTCGGCGCGGGAGAGGTATTCCTTCTCGGTGACGGGGCCCATGGCGCGGTAGGGCGGATAGTCGTCGGCGCGCAGGCCGTGGCCGCAGCGGAGGTTGAAGACGCGCTGGAAGTTGTAGACCCGTTCCGACTGCACGATGAGTTCGGGCCAGGAGAGGGGCTCGCCCGTGATGGCGGTGTAGAGGGCCCTGTAGTTGTCGACATGCTCGGGCACCTTGTTGGGTTCATCCCAGCGCGCATTGTCGGCGGGTTCGATGTCGTTCCAGGGGAGCTTGCAGATGCCCTGGAGGCCGAACCAGGTGCGGAACATGGGGAAGTAGTGAAGGGCTTCGGCCTTCTGCTCGAAACTGGGGATGCGGTTGTTCACCATGTCCATGAAGATGAGCCAGGCTTCGTCGTGCTGGGGGCCTTTGTTGGTGAG
>CAYXUF010000077.1:0-5438 GCA_964468155.1 uncultured Treponemataceae bacterium | reverse complement strand
TCTTCTTCATCCTGTATGGCTCCCTGGTGCTTGTTATTTCCGCGTATATACGGGAACGGGCCGGGTGCTCTGCCGCAGAAGCACCTCGCCCATCCTGTCGAGCGTGGCCTGGCTTTCGAGGCTGAGGCGCCTGAAGGTCGAATGGCTCACGAGAATATCCTGATGCAGTTCCCTGCAGAGCGAATCGAGGCGGGCGGCCACCGCTATCGTATCGCCGAACACCGTCTTCCTCTGCTCTCCCGGCGAGCCGAGCAGGGCCGAAACCACCATCCCCGTATGCACGCCTATCGACACCTGGAGACTGGCGGGCAAGGACTGGGCGGCCAGGTCCTCCCTGAATCCATCCAGCTCGTCCATGAAGGCATAGGCAGCCGAAAGGGCGCGTTCGGGGTTGAGCTGCCCGTCGACAAGGCCGAAAAGGATGACCACGGAGTCGCCCGTTATGGAGATGATCCTTCCGCCCTGGCTGCTCGCCACATGTGTCCACAGCGCGTAGTACTTGTTGAGGAACTCGGCCGATTTCTGTGCTCCCATAACCTCCGAGAGGCTTGTGAAGCCCACGATATCGGAGGAGATGGCTGAGGCGAGGAGCCGTACCGGAACCACGGCCGAGGGGCTTGGCAAGGCAATCTTCGCCTGATGGACGGCGGACTCGTCGTCTGAAGTCGGCGGCATCTCAAGCTTAGGCGGCCGCTGCAGGATGCGGTCGAGGCGAGCGCGCAGGCTGATAGCCCTCATTCGCGCGGCAAGGAGCATGATATCGAAACTGGCGATGCCGAGAAGGGCGAAGAGATGCTGGGGCGAGGCCGCGAAATCCTTCAGTCCAGAAAGAAAATGCCCGATCTTGAGCGCTTCCTGGTAGGCTTCCCTGTCCAAGTCGCCCGACTCCAGAGCCTGTCGCATGTTGATTCGCATGTCGAGGTAGTAATAGAAGGAAAAGAAGATGACGCCCGAACCTAGCGACAGCGCGGCCTCGGCGAGGCGCTTGAGAAAGCCGCTCTTGCGCGAAAAGGCCATGGCCTGAAAGAAACCGATGTAGACGGCCGCTCCCCAGAGGAGAATGTTCGTCGTCTCGGTGAAGTCCATGGAGCTTGTCGCCGCCCTCAGGATCGAATAACCGACGGGCGTTATCAGGGAAAAAAGAAAGCGCAGGACAGGTATGTGCCCCTGCGCCGCGAGAAGGAGGGTCTGGGCCAGCATGAACAGCACCACGATGATGGACGAGGTTATGCCCATGGCGAAGGATCCCGATGTCAGGAAGATGATGACGATGAAGAACACGACGAGCTGGCTGGAGTAATAGTAGAATTCCTCGCTGAATCGCTTGATGGGGATCTTCATTGATTTTCATTGTACCCGCCGACCTCGGTCCTGCAAAGTCCCCGGGGCGCCAATCGATGCCATACTATTTTGGCTTGACTAGTTTTTTCGAGCGTGTACAATGATAAGGCCAATCTAGTTGGCTACGTACGTAAGGAGGTTCTATGAAAAAGCTCACGAAGCTCACCGCCATTCTTCTGGCGCTGACCTTCATCCTCGCTGGAGCTGAGGTTTTCGCCCAAGCCAAGGCTAAATTCCATATCGGCGTCGTCACCGGCACGGTGTCCCAGTCCGAAGACGATCTGCGCGGCGCTGAAAGACTTATCAAAGATTACGGCTCGGTGAAGACCGGCGGCATGATCCAGCACATCACCTATCCCGACGATTTCATGTCCCAGCAGGAGACCTTCATCTCCTCCGTCGTCGCCCTCGCCGACGATCCCCTCATGAAAGCCATCGTCATCAACCAGGCCATTCCCGGAACGACGGAAGCCTTCAAGCGCGTCCGCGCGAAGAACAAGGACATCCTTCTTCTCGCCGGCGAGCCCCATGAAGACCCCCTCGTCATCCAGAGCGCGGCCGACCTCGCCCTCTCCGCCGACTTCGTGTCCCGCGGCTACACCATCATCTGGGCAGCCAAGCAGCTCGGCGCCAAATCCTTCGTCCATATCTCGTTCGCCCGCCATATGAGCTATGAAACCCTCGGACGCCGCCGCGCCATTATGGAAGAGGCCTGCAAGGATCTCGGGCTGAAGTACGCCTTCGAAACCGCCCCCGACCCCACCGGCGACATCGGCATGCCCGGCGCCCAGCAGTTCATGCTCGAGAAAGTTCCCCAGTGGATCGAGAAGTACGGCAAGGACGCCGCCTTCTTCTGCACCAATGACGGCGAGACCGAACCCTTGCTCAAGCAGATGCTCGCCTACGGCGGCATCTTCGTCGAAGCCGACCTTCCCTCTCCCCTCATGGGTTATCCAGGGGCTCTCGGCCTTGACCTCTCCAAGGAAGCGGGCGATTTCCCCGCCATCCTGAAGAAAGTGGAAGCCGCCGTCGTCGCCAAGGGCGGCGCTGGCCGGTTCGGAACTTGGGCATTCTCCTATGGCTACACCCTCACCGCGGGCCTCGGCGAATTCGCCAAGAACGTCATCGAGAAGAAAGCCAAGAAAGACTCCATGAAGGACATGTTCACCGCGCTCGGCAAGTACACCCCGGGAGCCAAATGGAACGGCGCCAACTATGTCGACCTGGCCACCGGCGTCCGCGCCAAGAACCAGTTCCTCATCTACATGGATACCTACATTTTCGGAAAGGGATTCCTCCCCACCACGAAGCAGAAGGTGCCCGAAAAGTACTACACGATCCAGGCGAGCAAGTAACCAGCCTCCCGTTTAGTCTCTGCAGACGCGCCCGCGCGGGATTTCATCCCGCGCGGGCGGCTTCTTGGTAGGCCTCCCCTACGGCTGCGGAGAAATCTCGAATTGTCAGGAAAAAATATGGGCAACAACAAGCCTCTTCTTTCGCTCAAGAATATTTCCAAGGAATTCTACGGCAACGTCGTTCTCCAGGATGTCAGCTTCGATCTTAAAGAGGGCGAGATCCTCGGCCTCGTCGGCGAAAATGGGGCGGGCAAGACCACCCTCATGCATATACTCTTCGGCATGCCCGTCATAGCCCAGACGGGGGGCTTCAAAGGCTCCATCCTTATCGACGGTCAGGAGACCCACTTTTCTTCCCCCTTCGATGCCCTCGACGCGGGCATCGGCATGGTCCACCAGGAATTCAGCCTCATCCCCGGCTTCTCCACGGCGGAGAATATCGTCCTCAACAGGGAATCGATGCACCCGAGCCTTCTCAACAACGTTTTCGGCGAGAGGATGAGCATCCTCGACAGGCCGGCTATCAGGAAGAGGGCCGAGGCTGCCATCGCCAAGCTCGACGTCAAGCTCGATCCCGACATGCTCGTCTCCGAAATGCCCGTAGGCCACAAGCAGTTCACCGAAATAGCGCGCGAAATCAGCCGCGACAAGTCGCGGATACTCGTATTGGACGAGCCCACGGCCGTTCTCACCGAGAGCGAGGCCGAGGTGCTTCTCGCCTCACTCCGCAAGCTCGCCAAGGAAGGCGTAGCCATCATCTTCATCTCGCACAGGCTCAAGGAAGTCGTCGAGGTGGCGGACAGGATCGTCGTCCTGCGCGACGGCGTGGCGGTCAAGGACGTTTCCGCCTCGGGCGTAACGATCAAGGACATCGCCTCCTGGATGGTGGGCCGCTCGATGGGTTCCGAGGCCGTGGCCGCACGCGAAATCGACAGCCTGGGCGACGAGATCCTCGCCGTCGACCATCTCTGGGTGGACATGCCCGGCGAGACGGTGCGCGACGTATCCCTCTCGGTGCGCAAGGGTGAGGTCTTCGGCATCGGAGGCCTGGCAGGCCAGGGCAAGCTCGGCATACCGAATGGCATCATGGGGCTCTACCCCGCCGGAGGCTCCGTCAAGCTTCGCGGCGAGTCCATCGCCTTGAACGCGCCGGCCTTGGCGCTGAAAGCGGGCATGGCCTTTGTATCGGAAGACAGGCGGGGCGTTGGCCTCCTCCTCGACGAAAGCCTCGACTGGAATATCGCCTTCACGGCCATGCAGGTGCACGGCCAGTACCTCAGGCCCGTCCTCTGGGGCTTCCTCAGGCAGCGCGACGAAAAGTCCATGGCCTCCCTCTGCGAGGAGTACATCAAGCTCCTCGACATCAAGTGCACGGGCACCAGGCAGAAGGCCAAGGAACTCTCGGGCGGAAACCAGCAGAAAATCTGCCTCGCCAAGGCTTTCGCGATGAAGCCCGACCTTCTCTTCGTGTCGGAGCCCACGCGGGGCATCGACGTGGGGGCGAAAAAGCTCGTCCTCGACACACTGCGCAAATACAACCGCGAATACGGCACGACAATCGTCATGATCTCGAGCGAACTCGAGGAACTGCGCGCGATTTGCGACCGTATCGCCATCATCGATGAAGGCCACATCGCGGGCGTCCTGCCGCCGACGGCCGATATCGCCGAGTTCGGCATCATGATGGCCGGACTGGAGGCCAAGAATGCCTAAAATGAAAACCTTTATAGAAGATTTCGGATGGCCCCGCATCATAATCTTCCTCTTTCTCATATCCCTCTTCGTGTTCGCGCCGGCCGTCGGCGTCCGTCTCGACGCCTCCATATCGGACGTCCTCAACCGCTTTGGCCAGTACGCCATCCTCGTCCTCGCCCTCGTTCCGATGATCCAGGCGGGCTGCGGCCTCAACTTCGGCCTCGCCCTCGGCATCATCGCCGGCCTCCTCGGCTCGACGATCTCCCTCCAGCTGGAGCTGCGCGGCTTCCTGGGCTTCTTCGGGGCGATTCTTCTCGCCACCCCCTTCGCTCTCCTCCTTGGCTACTTCTACGGGAAGCTCCTCAACAAGGTAAAGGGCGAGGAAATGACGATCGCCATGTACGTGGGTTTTTCCTTTGTCATGCTGATGTGCATCATGTGGCTCGTCCTCCCCTTCAACAACCCGACGATGGTATGGGGCTTCGCCGGCAAGGGCTTGAGGACAACCATCACGGTGGAAGGCTACTGGCTCAAGATCCTCAACGACTTTCTCGCCATAAGGATAGGACGCTTCTTCGTCTTCCCCACGGGCCTCCTCCTCTTCGTGGGATTCTGCGCCTTCTGCATGTGGGTTTTCCTCCGCAGCAAGACGGGCACGGCCATGACAGCCGTCGGGTCCAACCCCGATTACGCGCGGGCATCGGGCGTCAGCGTCGACAGGATGCGCACGATCTCGGTGATGATTTCCACCTTCCTGGGCGCGGTGGGCATCATCGTGTACCAGCAGAGCTTCGGCTTCATACAGCTCTATACCGCCCCGACCCCCATGGTGTTCCCCGCCGTCGCCGCCATCCTCATCGGAGGCGCGAACATCAACAAGGCATCGATGGTCAACGTCCTGGTGGGAACCTTCCTTTTCCAGGGCCTTCTCACGATGACGCCTTCCGTCATCAACTCGGTGCTCCAGACCGACATGTCCGAAGTGATCAGGATGATCGTCTCGAACGGCATGATCCTGTACGCGCTCACGCGCAAGATGAAGGTGGC
>CAYXUF010000076.1:0-5566 GCA_964468155.1 uncultured Treponemataceae bacterium | reverse complement strand
AATGATCCACCGCTATGCCTTTCAACGAAATCGTCCCGAGGCGGCGGCTGTAGTTTCCGGCGGGAGCTTTTTATCGGAAAAACTTAAACATGCCGTATCCTACGATCGCATTGCCGGATACTTCGATTCATCCCTGCTCGAGATAGCGGGCGAGGCGCTTGAGGGAGTGAAGGGCAAGATACGAATCATCTGCAATTCGGATATTTCCGCTGACGATGTAGAGATTGCGGATCGCGCACAGAAGCTCTCGTTCTTCAAGAACTCGCCGGAAGAGATGGTAAAACGCGGAAAAGATCGCTTTGAGAGGCTCTATCGTCTGCTGATCGGCGAGGGAGGAACAAAGCTCGAGGTGCGCGTGCTTCCCAACCAGATATTCGGGCTCATCCATGGAAAGGCTGGCGTCGTTCGCTACGAGAACGGCGAAAGGACGAGTTTCCTCGGGTCGGCGAACGAGACCTTGTCGGGCTGGTCGCTCAACTACGAACTCGTGTGGGAGGATGACTCGCCCGAAGCCTGCGACTGGGTGCAAGTCGAGTTCGATCGCCTATGGTCGCATCCCTCCGCCGTTCCACTTTCACAGGCGGTTGTCCAGGAAGTAAAAAGGCTTTCACTTCGCCAGGAGCTGGATTTGGAAAGCTGGCGGAAAGACCTGGATCCTGCAGCGGTAGCGGTGGAATCCCCAGTTTTTCGCCATGAGTTCGGGCTTTGGCCGCATCAGAAGTATTTCGTGCAGGAAGCCTGGCGTTCGCATCAGGCCCATGGCGCCAGGTATGTGCTCGCCGATCAGGTAGGTCTTGGTAAAACAGTGCAGTTGGGGATGTCGGCCCAACTCATGGCGATGAGTTCCGACAAGCCAATTCTGATCTTGCTGCCTAAGACCCTGATGATTCAATGGCAAACCGAGCTCTGGGATCTTCTGGAAGTGCCGTCGGCGAGGTGGGACGGTTCGCAATGGATCGACGAAGCCGGTATTGTGTATCCAAGCTCGACCCGGAAACCGCTTCTTGAATGCCCCCGCAAAATTGGCCTTGTTTCTCAGGGGCTCGTTATTCACGGCTCCGAACTCGCCCAATCGCTGCTCGACCTCGAATGGGAATGCGTGATCGTGGACGAGGCACATCGAGCGAGGCGGCGCAAGTTGCCTAAGGCCGACGAACGCGGCCCCTACATCAATAATCCCGAAACAGAGACCAATAACTTATTTGCTTTCCTATGGAAAATAGCACTCAAGACGAAGAGCATGCTGCTGGCTACGGCCACCCCGGTACAAATGCATCCAATAGAAGTCTGGGATATGCTCCGCTTGCTTTCGGAAGGCAATGACCATGTGCTGGGGAATTTCTCATCCGAATGGCGCAAACCCGATTCGGCGCTTCCCTATATCTTAGGCGAGCGGACAGCCCCCGACGATACCGCTACTCTTTGGCCTTGGCTTAAAAATCCCCTGCCGCCCAGTTGGGAGGACCCACGGTTCAAAAATCTGCGAAGCCGATTTGATATGGACGACAGGCTCGCTGTGCTTTCTAAAACCTATTACGAATTGCAGGGATCGCTTCGGGTAATAGCCGACGGAGCGGCGCTCAACCTCTTTTCAACACATCACCCCTTCCTTCGATCCATCGTCCGCCGCACGAGGGAATACCTGGAAAGCACTATCGACCCCGCGACGAAGGAACCCTACCTAAAACACATCGAACTGGAACTCTCCGGCGAAAAGGATCCAATCCCTCTCTCGGGCTATCTCATGGATGCGTACACGGCAGCAGAGGAATTCTGCCGAATGCTGAACAGGCGTGTTCGATCCGCCGGCTTCTTCAAGACGCTGCTGCTCCGCCGCATCGGCAGTTCGATGCGCGCAGGGCTATCGACGGTCACAAAGATGCTCGATGAGTGGGGCGGGGCCGAAGGGCTGGAGAGCGAAGAGGATGAGTTCGAGGAAAACGACGAAGCGGCTTTGGGTGCGAGCACGGGGCTTCCTTCGGGCCTCAATGGCCACAGAAGCGAACTGAAAGACCTCACTCGCGATGAGCGTCGCAAACTCGAGCAGTGCAAGGGCTACCTGGAGACAAGCCGTGAAGAAGATCCAAAATGGAACGTGATTCTCCATTATCTTGCCGATGAAGCCTGGGCGGATGACGGCTGCATCCTGTTCTCCCAGTACTACGACACCGCCTGGTGGGTGGCGGAAGGACTTTTCAAAGCCTTTCCCGATCGCCGCGTGGCTGTGTACGCAGGTTCGGGCAAATCAGGCATTTTTGCCGATGGAAAATTCCTGCGCAGGGAACGCGATGACATCAAAAAAATGGTGCGCGATGGAGAAATAACACTTCTTGTAGGTACCGATGCCGCGAGCGAAGGCTTGAACCTCCAGCGCCTTGGCACCCTCATCAATATCGACCTGCCCTGGAACCCGACCCGTCTCGAGCAGCGCAAGGGACGAATCCAGCGCATCGGCCAAAAGCGGGACACCGTGCGCGTCCTCAACCTCCGCTATAAAGGTTCGGTGGAAGACAAGGTCCACAACGCGCTTTCCGGGCGACTCGATCAGATCAGGAAAATGTTCGGCCAAATTCCCGACGTGCTCGAGGATGTCTGGATAGACATAGCTTTGGGTGAAAAGACCGACGCGGAACAGCGCATAGACGCCTTGCCGCCTCTCCACGCTTTCGATGAACGCTACAGCAAAGTGGGCGATGTCACCGGCTGGGAGGATTGCGCCAAGGTGCTCAATGCCGAGGATAGGGACATCCAGCTGAGGAAGGGGTGGGTTGAGTAGGTAGAGGTGAACCTAGCCCCTAGGCCACCTCATCCGAGCATGACGGGCCCCCTTCGGCCAGGCAGTCTTCCTTGATGAGAAACCTGAAGCCGTACCAGGCGGTCAGACCGGCCACAATACTCGCCGTTACACCGGGAGCGCGCGGGCCGAGAAGTCCCAACAGCGCGCCGCCAGCCAGCGGGCCGGCGATCCGGGTGAGACTCTCCACCGAACTGGCAAGCCCCAAGGTGCCTCCCAATGACTCGCGCTCCACGCTCTTTGTAAGGAGTGTGCGCAGCATCGTCGATCCGATGCCTGAACCGATGCTCAAGGGGAACAGGGCGATGACGAGAACCGTCAGGGAGGGCGAAAGGGCGTAGAGCATGAGGGCCGCCGACGCCGTCGTTATCCCGACCAAGGCGAGCTTGCGTTCGTCGAACTTTTTCGCCAGAAAGCCGACGAGGCCGCCCTGGACGAAGGCAACGAGCAATCCCACATAGGCAAGGAGCATGCCGCGCGTAGCGCTGTCCAGTCCAAGGGCGGTAGAGGCGAAGATGGCGAACATGCTTTCGAAGAGTACAAAGGCGAAGGAATAGAATATCGTCATGTTCAGAACAGGCCCCGTGCCCCTGCGCTTGAGGGTTTCTAAGAGTAGCTTCGCGGAAAAGGCTCGGCGGGGATTCCTGGTTATCTCTTCCTTGCGATCCGCCGTGAGGCTTTCGGGCAGGATGAAGGTGATGAGCATGAGGTTCGTAAAGGCAATGCCTGCAGCCACAAAGGCGGGAACCGCTATGCCGAAGCGGGAGAGGAGGCCGCCGAAGAGGGGACCCACTATGAAGCCGAGGCCGAAAGCCATGCCTATGAGCCCAAGACCCTTGGCGCGGTTCTTGCTGTCGGTGATGTCGACGATGTACGACTGGGCTACGGTTATGTTGCCGCCCGTCAGACCATCGAGAATCCTCGCCAGGAAAACAAAAGCGAGTGAAGGCGCGAAACCCAGGAGCAGCAGGGAAAGGAAAGTTCCACCTATGGAGAACAGGAAAAGCGGCTTTCTGCCGTATTTATCGGACAGCCTGCCCACGATGGGCGCCGCGAAAAACTGCCCTATGGCGTAGCTGGCCTGGAGTATGCCGGCAAGGGCGGGTTTTCCACCGAACCTGGCTATGTAATCCGGAATCAGGGGTATGATAAAGCCGAAGCCGACCATATCCATGAATACGACAGAGAAAAGCAAGGGAAGGGATGGTTTTCTGGTTTTCATGATAGCTCCACATTCTTTTCATGAAAAGTACAAAGATTTGTTCAAAATATCAATATAAAACTATATATAAAATGGCAAATGGTTTTAAATCTCCGCCCGTTTTAAATGGAGCCCACTATGTCTTTGATATCTAGATATCTGGACAAGCGGGCTCATCAATAATTAAGCAAACGATGTGCGTCCTTCCGGCATCATGTTCCGGAAGCTCGCTTTCAAGGTTTCAAGTGCTCGAACCTGAGACCGACTGCGCTCCGGTTGACGAAGCCCTTCCAATATGTGTGGTCTGGCTTGGGCTGGCCTTTCGCATCCACTGACCAGACTGCATCCTTGCCGGAAGGGGCCAGATCGAGGTATGGGTCCATCGTCATGTCACCTTTGAGATACTTGCCCAGCCAGGCGGTCGCGAAATGCTGGGCTATGTTGTTCATGCGCACGGTATCCCAGACCGGATCCATGTAATGGGCAGTGTACTGTACTGTGGAGCCGGGAACCGGCCAGGTTTCCCTGGGCGCCGGTATCGGCGCTGCCGCATTGTGGCTTGCGTTATCGAAGGTAAGGAGATAGCGATCCGCATTGACGGCAAGTTCGAAGATATTCCGCACCCCTGGGGAATATCCGGCGCTGGCATCGGCAGAACCCGCCATGAAGAGCACCGGCGTCTTTATGCCGGCGAGCCCGTCCTTGTCCCAGAATCCCATGGTAAATCCCCACGGAGCAATCGCTATGGCTGTCTTTATTCGGGGATCCATGCTCGCGAGGTACTCGGGATTGCCCGCTTGTCGCCGCGCCAGGACGCCATTGGGAGGAGCCAAGGCGGATTTGACAACAGAGGCAGTGAAGCCTCCGCCTAACGCGTTGACGACGCCGTATCCTCCCATGGAGTAACCGATCAGCGCCGTCGTTTCGGCCTGGACCATGCCCGCAAGGCCAGATCCCTTGTCATCCTTGTCGAGTTTTGAAAGCGCGTCGAGGATGAAAAGCTGATCAAGAGGACGGTTGAGAAGGGTGGAGCCGAAAGCGCCCTGATCGCTGTAGGTGGAGTCGGTGTGATCGATGGAAGCGACAAAATATCCCTTGCTCGCAAGATTCTCGGCAAGGTGGGAAAGGAGATAGCGGTTGCCCGGATACCCATGGGAGAGGATGACAAGGGGATAGGGCGCCTTGGATGTGTCGGGTTGGGCATCCCGTACCGCACGACCGTAGAGGGTCGTCGGTGTTTTGCCATCGCGCGAGAAAATATCCTTGTATCCGCTGGATCCGGTGAGCCCTGTGCCCGATATGGCGGGGTACCAAACCTCGACAACGAGAGGCCTGTCGTAGGTGGGAATGACCTCGCCTTCCTTGGCCTTGAGAATGTTCATCTGGCCAGGGTTTACGAAGTTCATGGTCTTAATGCCTATGGCATGGCTGCCATAGGCTGCCAGGTCGGGAGCGTCAGGCCGGATCGTGTCCACATGGTTATCCTGGGCCGAAAGGGTCGGAACGAAAACCAGAACAAGCAATGAAGCGAGGGTCGTGAGCAGCTTTGCTTTTTTCAATTTTTTGTCCTC
>CAYXUF010000075.1:0-5977 GCA_964468155.1 uncultured Treponemataceae bacterium | reverse complement strand
ATCAAGGCCCTCCTCATTGAACAAAAGCTCAAGCCCGGCGACCTCATCCCCAGCGAATCCGTCCTGGCCGAAAGCCTCAAGGTGGGGCGAGGCACGGTGCGCGAAGCCCTCAAGATCCTGTCGGCCTACGGGGTCGTGGAAATACGGAGGGGCACGGGCACCTTCGTCTGCAGCGCCTCATCGAAGCGCCTCTTCGATTCGGCCCTTTTCCAGATCCTTGTCCAGGACAGGGACTACAAGACTCTCACCCAGGTGCGCGAGATCCTCGAGGAAGGCATCGTCAAGCTCGTCATCCAATGCGCCACACCCGAGGATCTCGCGCTGCTCGACAGCGCGGCTACTGACTTTCTCGCCGAGCTCGCCGTGCAGGGCGGACCGAGAGACCTGTCCAAGAACTACGATATCCAGTATCACAGGCTCTTGGGTAGCATTTCGCACAACCCCATCATAGAGAATATCTATGCCTTCGTGATCGAGCTTTTCGCCCCCACGATCAACCCCATCCACCAGGGAGTGTTCGAAGTGCACCGCGATCTGCACAGCGCCATCATGCGCCACGACGAAGCCGCCGCCATCGAGGCTGTGATCCGCCATACAGCCATCTGGATAGAATCGCATAAAGAAGCAGCGCCAGCCTCGCCTTGAATCGCCTTGTGCCTCCTCTGACAGTATGCGCGAACTATATTCAATATTTTGTATAAATAAATATTTTCGTTGACAGCAGCCTGCGCGGATACTACTCTTTCTCTTGGTATGCGCTCAGGCTCGGCCTGTTTTGGCCGAGTAATGGCGCCTGCGCATTCCAACAAGTTTTATCACCTGTCAGGAGGAAGATGCGATGAAGAAAATCCTTGTAACGATTCTCATGTTCTCGATGGTTCTCGCCATGGCGAGCGCCGCCGGTCCGATCAAGCTGAAGCTGAGCGAAGTTCACATGGAAGGCTATCCCACCACCTTGGCTGACAGGGAATTCGCCCGCCTGGTGAAGGAAAAGACCAACGGCCGCATCGAGATCACGGTGTATTCCGGCGGCGTCCTCAACGCGACCGAAGCGGAAGCCGTCGAAGCCCTCGTCCTGGGCGAGCTGGGATTCGCCCGCGTTTCCGCTGCCCCCGTCGCCGAGTTCGTGCCCGATCTCAACGCCATCCAGCTTCCCTTCCTCTATAAGAGCGCCGACCACATGTGGGCAGTCCTCAATGGCCAGATCGGTCAGGATATGCTGAAGAAACTCCAGTCCTCCGGCTCCGGCCTCATCGGCCTCTGCTGGTACGACGCCGGCAGCCGCTGCTACTACCTCACCAAGAAGATCACCACTCCCAAGGAAATGGCAGGGCTCAAAATCCGCATGCAGGACAACAAGATGATGGTGAAGATGACCGAGCTTCTCGGCGCGGTTTCCGTCACCGGCATCGGCTCGAACGACATCTATCCCGCCATCATGTCCGGCGTGATCGACGGCGCCGAGAACAACTGGCCGACCTACGACACCAAGGGCGACTACAAGGCCGCCAAATACTACATCCTCGACCACCACACCCGCGTTCCCGAGATCCTCCTCATGTCCGAAGCCTCGATGAAGGCCCGCAAGGTTTCCGCCGAAGACATCGAGATCATCAAGCAGTGCGCAAAATCGACTCAGGAATTCGAGATCGCCCAGTGGAAGGCGATGGAGAAGAAGTCCGAAGCCAACGTCCGCGCCGCCGGCACGGTCGTCGTGGAGCTCACCCCCGCCCAGATGCAGCTTTTCCAGGATGCAATGAAGCCCCTCTATGCCGAGTATGGAGCCAAATACACGAGCATCATCAACGCCATCGCCGAAGTAGGCAAAAAGTTCTAGGTTAAGGTTGGTTTGAGAGGAATTCCTCCCCGAGGGGGGAATTCCTCTTTTTTTTAACCCAAAGAGAGGCTGCACGATGAAACTCGCTGGCATTCTGCGTGGCATCGATACATTTATTCACAGGATCCTACTCGTCATCGCGCAGGTGGCACTGTTCGGCATGATCACCATCGTCTGCGTAACGGTATTCTACCGCTATGTGCTGAATACAGGCATCATTTGGGCCGAGGAGATGCCGCGGACACTGGTGGCTCTCTTCGCCTTCATAGCCTGCGCCATGGGCGTGCGCGATCACCTCCATATCGGCGTCGACTTCTTCTACAACCGCCTCAATGCGGGAGGAAAAGGCCGGAAGGTTATGGACGTCATCTACAACCTCTCCACCTTCATCTGCGGCGCCATCATGACTATCTACGGATGGAACCTCTGCAAGCAACTGTGGCGTTTCACCATGGCGGCGACAGGCCTGCCCCGCTCGGTGCAGTACATTTCGATGCCCATAGCCGGAACCATCATCATGTACGATTCCCTCCTCTTTCTCTTCGGCGTGCTCAAGCCGGACAGCCTTCTGTATTCCGAAAAGGAAAAGGAGCTGAAGGTGATTCATCTGAAGAAACACGGCGACAAGAAAGCCGGGGGCAACGCATGAGTATGGAAGTTTTGGCGACGATCGCCCTGATGGGCACCTTCGTGGCGCTTCTGGTTCTGCGCGTTCCTGTCGCTTTCGCCCTCATGCTGTCCTCGGTGGCGAGCGCCCTCGTGGCGGGCCAGGGGCTCTCCACCCTGGTGCAGCAGATGGTCAAGGGCATCGACAGCTTTACCCTGCTGGCCATCCCCTTCTTCATCGCCATGGGCGAGATCATGGGCGAAGGAGGGATCTCCGAGAAGATCGTCGACCTGGCGAACCTTCTCGTCGGGCGGTTCAGGGGCGGGCTCGCGTACATTAACGTCATCGATTCCATGTTTTTCGGCGGCATCTCCGGTTCAGCCGTGGCCGATGTCTCGTCCCTCGGATCGATCGTCATCCCGATGATGGTGAAACAGGGCTACGATGAGGATTTCGCCGTCGGCCTCACCGTCGTCACGGCCTGCCAGGGTGTCCTCATCCCGCCGAGCCACAACATGGTCATCTACGCCCTCGCGGCGGGCATAGGCGGCAAGATCGCCGATCTCCTCTGGGGAGGACTTCTTCCGGGCATCCTCCTCGGCATACTGCTGATGATCTTCTGCTTCTTCATGGCGAAGAAGTACAAGTTCCCGCGCTGCGATCCCGTTCCCAAGGGACATAGGCTCAAGATCGTTCTTAACGCCATCCTGCCGATGATGATCTTCGTCATCATAATGGGCGGCATCGCGGCGGGCATCTTCACGGCCACCGAGTCGGCGGCCATCGCCTGCGTGTACACCTTCCTTCTCGTCTATCTGATCCTGCGCTCGGCCAAGCTGAAGTCCCTAGGCAAGGTGCTGAAGAACACGCTGAAGACCCTCGCCATCGTCCTCACCCTCATCGCGGCGGCCAAGTCCTTCGCCTACATGATGACGGTGCTGCGCATTCCGGACGCCATCACGGCAGCCCTCATCGGGCTCACTACCAACAGGACGATACTTCTCCTCATCATCAACGCCCTCCTCCTCTTCCTGGGCTGCTTCATGGACATGGCTCCCCTCATCCTGATCATGACACCCATCCTGATGCCCGTCATCACGGGGCCCGTCATCCACATGGATCTGGTGCAGTTCGGCATCATGCTCATCTACAACCTGGCTGTAGGCCTCTGTACGCCGCCCGTGGGCAGCGCCTTGTTCGTGGGCTGCGCCATAGGCAAGACGCCGATCGAGCGGACGTCCAGGAAGATGCTGCCTATGTTCGGCGTGATGATCATCGGCCTCATGCTCGTCACCTTCGTGCCTGAGATAACCCTGTGGCTGCCTTCCGTGGTCGTCAAGCAATAGGCTTCATCGAGGGCAAATGAAAAAGCCCGCGCGCGGATCCGAATGGGTCCGCGCGCGGGCTTTCTTTTGCCGCCTTTCTGACGAGACGGCGGAGAGGATTATCCTCTTACGGCGATGTCAACGCTCGGGCGCATTGAGGCAGCGGTGGCCAAGGCCTCGTGCACGGGATGGCCGAGGAACTTGGACCAGACCGCCTCGTTCTCGCCCTTGCCCTCGGCCCAGACTGGCTCGGCCAGCTGCATGAGAAGATAGTCGTAGCGCGGGGCCCACTTGCGCGAGCCTAAGCGGGCGGTGATGGAGCAGTTGTCGACCATGAAGGCTACGCCCTTGTAATGCATGAAGGGATTGAGGGAGTCCACGGCTTCGATCACCGATTCGTTCACGATCTCCGAATAGGCGTGGCCCTGTTCGGCCAGAAGATCGATCTGGGCCATCATGGAAGCCGCGTAGACGCCGGCGGTGAAGGGATCGAGGGGTATGGACGCGTCACCCTTGCCCGCTACCCTCGCCGCCCTCACCTTTTCACCCACCTTCCACATCGTCGTGCCGTCGATTTTGCCCATCGGTATCTTCTTCATGCGCTCGTCGGCGAGGATGACGGAGCGGATTTCGTTGCCCGAGGCCACTTCCTTGTAGTTTTCGTAGTGGATCTCGTAGCTGGGCGCGTAGGCGGCCCCATAGGCGCGGCGGAAGGTCGCCTTGTCCTTGTCAGACAGGGATTCGTAGAGGCCCTTGATCCCCGAACGGCTGATAGTCTTCGAGATGGGGCCGGTCACGCTCTCAGTGGAGTGGGTGAAGGCTTCCTCGGGGCTCATGCCCGCCGCCTGGTAGTGGCGGAAGAGGAACTCGACGATGCCATGGACGCCGCCCAAGAGGATGGCCCGTTCGCCGAAGATGTCCGACTTGTATTCCTGTTCCAGGGTTGTCTTGAAGGTGAAAGGAGCCCCAAGGCCGATGGACCAGGCGAGGGCGTAGTCGGTGGCCTTGCCATCGATGTCCTGCTCGACGGCGAAGCTCGTGTTGATGCCCGCCCCGTTCACCTGCTTACCCTGCTCATAAAGGCGCCTCACCGAAGGGCCCATGCCCTTGGGGCAGACGCCGATGACGTTGATGTTTTTTGGGAAGCTGTCGCCGTTGATCTTGAGGACGCCCAGGAGGAAGCCGTGAGAGAGGCCGAGGGTCGCGCCCGGCTTCATGGCCTTGAAGAGTTCGGGATAGAGCTCGGCCTGAGCCGCGTCGGAGATGAGGAGAATGACGAGGTCGGACTCCCGAGCCACCGCCATCATTTCGCCCAGGGTTCCATTTTCCTCATTGAAGCCCGCGGCCTGCGCCGCCTTCCAGGAGGCGGAGCTGGGGCGGAGGCCAACCTTCACTCTGATGGTGCTGCCGGCCAGGGAATCCCTGAGATTTTGCGCTTGTGCCGGTCCCTGGCTGCCCCAGCCCAGAACGCCGATCTGCTTAATGCCGGCGAAGGCCTTCGGGAGGAGGGGGAAAAGGTGGCGTCCTCCGCGGAGAATCATCTCCTCTTTCGGTCCGAACTTCACTTTTTCGCTTGCGAAAACTTTGGATTCAAAACTGTTCCTCATCGAAAACCTCCTGGTACATTAATGGAGAGGCCGTCCTTCCCGAAGGAAGGACGGCCTCTTCGCTGCGTTGCAGCCGGCAGTCTACGCTTCCTTCCTCAGCTCTGGGGGGCTAATAATGACGGAGGCAAGAAGGAGTACTACAAAGCATGTGGCTTTTGCCATGATTGATGGATTGTTAAACTACCGGCTTCAGGCTGTCAAGTGCCTTGGTCCCCTGATTCGCATAATTATGACGAAAGTATGAATTCTTTTACGGCTTCCTCGATCATGTCGCGGATGCGGCGCGTGCCTTCCATCCTCTCCGAATCGCTTCCCTCGAGGGCGGAGGGGTCGGGAAAGGGCCAATGCAGTTTTCTGTGCGTGCCGGGGAATATCGGGCAGCGTTCGGCCGCTTCCTTGGAGCATACGGTGACGACGACGTCGTAGCGCCTGCCTTCGGCGGCGAAATCAAAGACGCTCTTCGTGACGTTGCGCGATATATCAATGCCTATTTCAGACATCGAGCGCACAACGTAGTGATTGAGCGTGCCGGGTTCGAGTCCCGCGCTCTCGGCCTCGAATTTTCCCGCTCCATGCTTTTTAAGAAAAGCTTCGGCCATCT
>CAYXUF010000074.1:0-6360 GCA_964468155.1 uncultured Treponemataceae bacterium | reverse complement strand
TCGGTGATCGTCCACGGAATAAGGCTCAATATGCTCGAGTATTCCAGCCACCTCGGAATGGAATGGTCTGGATATAAATATGAACCCCTCAGCGAGTCAGCCGAGGAGAGAAAATCACAGGAGAGCACTCTATGAACATTGCCATGATCGGCGCGGCATGCGTACTCGGGTTTTCGGCCATCGGATCTTCGCTGGGAGCGGCGATAGCGGGAATGGCGGCGATCGGTTCATGGAAGCGATCCTACATGAACAACAAACAGGCTTCCTTCCTCCTCGTGGCTTTCGCTGGCGCCCCTCTCACCCAGACAATCTATGGCTTCATCATCATGAACAGAATGCTCAGCTCTTCAAAGGATCCCCTGCTCATCTGCGCCGCGGGTATCATGAGCGGCATCGCCATGGGCATGTCGGCCCTCGCTCAGGGACAGGCCGCGGCGGCAGGCTGCGATGCCTACGGCGAGACCGAGAAGGGCTTCTCCAACTACATCATCGTCGTCGGCCTCTGCGAAACCATCGCCCTTTTCGTGATGGCCTTCACCTTCGGAGCGCTCTGATCCGCCGCAAGGCAGGATGGCATTTCATGAGCAGGCTAAGGTTGGGCAGCGCGACGTCGGTAGCCAAAGTCGGTTCGCTGATGATGGGCGGCGATTGGCCTGTCTCCATCCAGACGATGTGGAAAAAGCCACTGCCGGTTTTTTCGGGTGAAAGCGATGCGCGACTGGACTCCATGGTCGAAGAGATTGCGGGTCTGGCAGCCCTGGGCTGCGATATCCTGCGCTTTGCCGTCCCCGACGAGGCTTCAGCCGACGCCCTGGGTGCCCTCGCCGCTAAAAGTCCCTTGCCCCTTGTCGCCGATATCCATTTCGACTGGCGCCTTGCCTTGCGCTGCATGGAGTATCCCGTCGCGAAGATCAGGATTAACCCGGGGAATATCGGTGCAAAATGGAAGACGGCAGAAGTGGTCGCCAAGGCCAAAGACAGGGAGGTGGCGATAAGAATCGGCGTCAATGCCGGCTCTCTCCCCCTTGATCTTCGCGATGACGATGACATAGCCTCAGCCTGCGTCGAGGCCGCCGCGCGCGAACTCGGCGTCTTTGAAGAGCTCGGCTTCAAAAACCTTGTCGTATCGATGAAACTGAACGAACCTGCAAGCGTGGAACGGGCCAACAGGCTCTTTGCCGAGAAATTTGAGTATCCCCTCCACCTCGGTGTGACCGAGGCCGGCCCCCTCATAAGCGGTGTCGCGAGGAATGCGGCAGCCCTGGTTCCTCTGCTCAAGGATGGGATTGGGGCCACGATACGCGTGTCCCTCTCCGATTCGATGGAATCGGAAGTGCTAGCAGCGAGGGAGATCATAGGCTGCGCAGGACTGCGGAAGGAAGGTATCCGGATCGTCTCCTGCCCCCGCTGCGGCAGGGCATCCTTCGACACCCACGCATTTCTTGCCCGATGGTCCGACAGGCTGTACGCGATCAGGGCGCCCTTGCAGGTAGCGATAATGGGCTGTGTGGTCAATGGCCCGGGTGAGGCCCGCCACGCCGATATCGGAATATCGGGTGCGGGCGATTATGTCCTCATCTTCAGGAAAGGTCAGGAGCCGAAGAAAGTGGCTCTCTCCGATACGGACAAGGCTTTTGGCGAAGAATTGATGAGACTGGTCTAAAAGGGAAGCTTCTCAGACAGGCGACAGCGGTTTCTGTTTGACCTCTTCAGCATCATGTGCAGATTCGGCTTGAATATTGCAGACGATGGACGTTACCAGATCCTTGATGAAGGGGTCTATAATCGAGTAGACACGTTTCGTTTTCTGAACTTCCGAGGAGACGATGCCGGTTCTCTTCAGTATTGCCAGGTGCTGTGATATGACGGGCTGCGGCTGGTTGAGGCAACGCCACAGGTCGCCGACACAGGGGATGTCCTGGCGCACGATGATACAGAGAATCTTCAGCCTGACAGGGTGGCCAATAGCCTTGAATTTTGTTGCGTAGGGCTCGAGAAGTTCCTCTCTGCAATTTGGGATTAGATCGTTATTCATAGCGTGCTATTATAAACCCATTCGATAAATTTTTCAATATAAAAAAGTTATGATATTCGCAAAAAATATTGATAAATATTCAGGAACCGGCCTGCTTTCGGGCAGCGGCTATCAGGCTGCTCGAAGGAGGAGGGGGGGCGGAACCTGTCGAGGGGCTGTGCTGAGCCGCGGTGGCCGAGCCGAGCAGCTGGGAAAGCATCTTCGCCGAATCCAGCGACAGACGTCCCGTATCGGGGCGACCCGCCTTTTCCGATATGCAGCTGAGCATGGGGTAGATATGTTCGGCATCGACCTCCGCCGCGGCGAAGACGATGATTCTTGCCAGGCGGAGCTCCGCGGAACAGAGGATTTCGGCGGCGAGGAGCTCCCAGTGCAGGGGATAATCCTCGAATCGGATGATGAGGACGTCGGGATGCAGTTCTTCGAGACTGTCGGCGAGCTTGACCGGATCCCTGTATCGCACAACCGAGTATTTCTGTAGGCGGGATCGATGAGTTACGGCGCGGGAAAATGAGTCGTCCTCTGCCAGGATTATCGCCAGCTTGCTCAGATTTATGACCTCGCTAATGGATTAAAAATAGCCCGGAGACTATACTGATCTCCTCGTCCCCTGGGCCGACATGGCCTTCAATGCGAGGAAAAGAATACGATGGACAGAAAAGAACCGCAAGTACTCATAGAGAGAATAGCTCGACATGAACCCTTCAGGGCGCTTGAGCGGAGGCTTGCGACGGGCGAATATCCCATCGAACTGGCCGAGACCGAAAACTCCTATCTTGCCCTTCTCGTCGCTGGTCTCAGAAAACGGATCGCCAAGTCCTTTTTTATCGTCCTGCCCACCGACCGCGAGGCTGAAGATTTTTTTGCCGATTTGACCTTCTTCGGCCTGCATTCCAGGCTTCTGCCCTGGTGGAATACGGCAGCCTACAGGCCGGCAGCGGTGAGGTCGCGGGTTTTCGGCGAAAGGGCCTCCATTCTTGCCGATCTGGCCGGGCATATGCCAGGCATCATAGTCGCCAGCCATAGGGCCTTCGTCACGCCTGTGCCGCCTAAAGAATACTTTTCCAAGCTTCTCATCCCCCTGCGTCTTGGCCAGGCCTTCCAGCCCGGAACCGTGGCTGACAGCTTGGCTGCCTATGGATACCTGAGGGTGCCGAGGATTGCCCTGCCCGGGGAATTCGCGCAGCGGGGCGAGGTGCTGGACGTCTACATGCCGGGAGACGACCAGGCTCTCCGCATCCAGTTCGGCTACGACAGGATAGAAAAGATCACTCGCTTCGAACCATCGTCGCAGTCGGGCCATGAACGCATCGATTCCTGCATCATCAGACCTTTGAAGGAAATTGTCTGGGATGAAACCCGAGCCCGATTTGCGGCCGAGAGAGGAGAGGGGTTTCCTGGCTGCAAGGGAAGGATGGAAGCATTTGCCGATGCGCTGAGCGAACAGGGCGAATGGAAGGGCGAGGAAGCTTGGTACGGCACAAGCTTCGGGGAAATGCACGCGATTTCCGAGTATTTCTCCGATGCCATGGTCTTTCTCGCCATCAACAGCGAAAGGCTCCAGGCTCAGGAGGAATCGACGCGCAAGGAATACGCGGGAATGTACAGGGCTGCCCTCAAGGAAGCCCCCGTGCCGCCGCCCGAGCGCTGTATAAATTCCTTCGATGGGGCGAGAGGCACTTTTCCTCGGATAGTACGCAGTTATGCCCTGAAGGATCAAAACCAGGCCGCACGCCTGCCGATGGGCGGGGAACCCGCACGCTCTTTCTTCGGCAACATCAAGTATTTTCGCGAAGACCTTGCCAGCTTCGAGAAGCTCAAGTCGCAGACCTATATTGTCGCATCCTCCGACATCCAGGCCGACAGGATCTCAAGCCTTCTCCAGGAATCAGATGCCTCCATCATGACGGGAGGGCTTTCGGCCGGGTTTTCGATACCTGCGCTCCAGCTCAGGGTAGTCCAGGAGAACGAGATATTCGGCAGGCGGAAACGGATCCCCAAAAGCCTGTCCACGACGAAAAGCTCCATCATCGACAGCTTTGTCGAACTTGCCCCCGGCGATTATGTCGTCCATGTGAACTACGGCATTGGCCGCTTCACGAGCATCGAAAGGATGAGGGTGCTGGGCAACGAGCGCGACTACATAAAAATCGAGTATTCCGACAATGAAACCGTCTTTGTACCGATTGAACAGGCCAACCTCGTACAGCGCTACATCGGCAATGAGGGGGAAAGCCCCCGCCTGGACAAGCTCGGCTCGAAATCCTGGGAGAACAGGAAGAACCGCGTACGGAAATCGGTGGAGGAGCTCGCCGAACGGCTCATCCGCATCTACGCGCGGCGCAAGGCCGCCAGGGGTTACGCGTTTCCCAAGGACGGCGAATGGCAGACGGAGTTCGAGGCATCCTTTCCCTACGAGGAAACCCTCGATCAGCTGAAGTGCATCGAAGAGATAAAACGGGACATGGAACTGGACAAGCCCATGGACAGGCTTGTCTGCGGCGACGTCGGCTACGGCAAGACGGAAGTGGCCCTGCGCGCCTGCTTCAAGGCCATGATGTCAGGCAAGCAGGTAGCCTTCCTCGCGCCGACGACCATCCTCGCCGAGCAGCACTACGACAACTTCCGCGAAAGGCTTGAGGGTTACCCCATACGGATCGGCATCCTGTCCCGCCTCATCGAGAAGAAGCAGCAGAAAAAAACGATACAGGGGCTCAGGGAAGGCAGCGTCGACATGGTCGTCGGCACCCATAAGCTCCTCCAGAAAGACGTATCCTTCAAGGATCTCGGCCTCCTTGTCATCGACGAGGAGCAGCGCTTCGGGGTCAAGGACAAGGAAAGGCTCAAGGAGATGAAGGTGGGCATCGACTGCCTCACCCTCACGGCCACGCCTATTCCCCGAACCCTCCATATGTCGATGCTCAAGATTCGGGACATGTCCATACTCCAGACGCCGCCCGCGGCTCGCCAGCCGATACAGACCTATGTGGAAGAGTTCAATCCCGAGGTAGTGGCGCGCGCGATACGAAGCGAGATTGAACGGGGCGGACAGGTCTTCTATCTCCACAACAGGATTGAAAGCCTGCAGGAGGTGGAGCAGTTCATTCGGTCGATTGTCCCGGAGGCCTTGACGGAATCGGCCCATGGCCAGATGGATGCAGGCGAGCTCGAGGACATCATGCATCGCTTTATTCATGGAGCATTCCATATCCTCGTCTCGACGACGATCATAGAGAACGGCATCGATATCCCCAACGTCAACACCATCATCATCGACAGGGCTGATTTCTACGGTGTTTCCCAGCTCTATCAGCTGAGGGGAAGGGTAGGCCGTTCCGACAGGCAGGCCTACGCCTTCCTTCTCTATCCCGACAAGCGGGCTCTCTCAGAAATCGCGATGAAACGGTTGCAGATCATATCGGACTTCACCGAGCTGGGGTCTGGATTCAAGATCGCGATGAAGGACCTCGAGGTGCGGGGCGCGGGCAACCTCCTGGGGCGGGAACAGTCGGGAGATATCTTCGCCGTCGGTTTTGACATGTATCTGAAACTGCTGGATGATGCCGTCAATGCCCTTTCCGGCGCGCCGGGCGAGGAGGAAGAACCCTATCTCGAGCTCGAGTATTCCGGCTTCATACCCGACACCTACATATCCATGCCCATGATCAAGATGGAAATCTACAAGAAGATAGCCTCAATCTATAGACAGGACGAACTGGACGGTCTCCAGGAAGAACTTGAAAGCCGCTTCGGACCTATGCCCGAGGAGGTACAGTCCCTGCTATCCCTCGCCGAGATCCGTATACTCTGCCGGAAGCTCTCGGTTTCCGCCCTGAGGGAACGCGGAGGAAAGGTAAGCATAGAGTTTTCGAAAGTCTCAAAGATTTCGGTCGATCGGCTTCTGCGCCTCATGCGAGAGTCAAATGGGCGTGTGAAGCTCGATCCCTACAAACCCAACGCCATCATCCTGCAGACCAAGGCGATCGGTTTACGCGAGAAAAGCGAATTTATCAGGGAACGCCTCGCCCAGCTCGCCTGAGAAGCTCAGCCTGTGTTGCGCGGTCTGAGTCCTGCCTTTGTGCCGATGAGAAAGACCGAAGGAATCTTGCCCACAATTGGCAGGGCTGCGGCTCGCCAGAGGGCTGCAGGCATACTCGTGACGCGCTCCTCGGGGCTGGACAGACCCGAGGCGACACAAAGCCAGAACTCGTCGGAAAGGAGATCCACCAGATCGCCGAGCAGGGCGTTGTTCCTGTAGGGTGTCTCGATGAATATTCGGGTCATGGAATCCTGCTTCAATTCTTTGCCAAGCTTGAGAATGGCGG
>CAYXUF010000073.1:0-6523 GCA_964468155.1 uncultured Treponemataceae bacterium | reverse complement strand
TCCCTGTCGTCATCTTCGGCGCCGGCAAGACCGGGCGCCTTATGGCCGACAGGCTTTTTAAAAAGCCCTGGCTCGGTTACAAGCCCGTTCTCTTTCTGGATGACGATCGGGATTTGGGCACCGAATATTCGGGTATCCCCATCCTCAACGGAATCGATCTCGGTCCCAGGATAGCCGACGAGTTCAAGATCGACACCGCCATAGTCGCCATGCCGGGCATAGATAGGACGCGTCTTGGCCTCATCATCTCCGACTATGTGCAGGCCTTCAGGCATTACACCCTCATCCCCGACTATATCGGCGTCACAAACCTATGGATGTCGGTCAAGGACTTCGACGGGGTGCTGGGCTTATACACCGTTCAGAGCCTGCTTCTGCCCCTCAATCACAACCTGAAGCGCGTTTTCGACCTCACGATATGCGTCGTCGGCGGCATCCTTATCCTTCCCTTCGTGATCATCATCGCAATTCTGATTAAGCTCGATTCGCCTGGGCCGATTTTTTACAAGCATCACCGCCTGGGCAAGGGCGGCAAGCCCTTCATGGCTTGGAAATTCCGCTCGATGGTCTCCAATTCGAAGGAACTGCTCGAAAAATTGCTGGCGGAGAATCCCGATCTCCGAGCCGAATGGGAAGCGAACCATAAACTCCGCGAGGACCCGCGGATTACAAAGATGGGGAATTTCCTCAGGAGGACGAGCCTGGACGAGCTTCCGCAGATATGGAACGTGCTGAAAGGCGAGATGAGCCTCATCGGCCCCCGGCCTATTGTCGAAGACGAGGTGGAGAAATACGCCCATCACTATGCCTTGTTCGCGAGCGTCAAGCCGGGGATGTCCGGACTTTGGCAAGTGTCGGGCAGATCGGAAACTGACTACGAAGAGAGAATCGCCCTTGACATCCTGTACATCCAAAGCTGGTCGCTGTGGCTGGATCTGTATATTCTCTTCAAGACTGTCGGCGTTGTCATCGAGGGCAAAGGTGCGTATTGACAATCGCGTGGCCGCGCTCGCCTTGGCGATTTTTATCGGTCTCGGAAGGGCCGCCTTTGGGCTGCCCTTGAAGGATGCGGTCCCAAGCCTGACGCAGGAGGACCTTGCGGCCCTCATCGCCGGCGGCACCCTGGTCGCGGGACCGGCGAGCGCGGCGGAAATGCGCTTCCCCCCGAAAGGAGAGCTTGGGGCTCCGCTTCGCGCCCTTCCGGAAAAATTCGAGGCGTCTGTTTACGTCGAAAGCTCCTTCCTTGTCCCCGGCATCGCCCTCGACTCGGAAAAGAGGCTGGGACTGGTGAATGCCCTCCTCCAGATCGAGACACTGTCCGGCGTCACCTATTATTCCGAACGCAAGAACGGGATCGCCGTGCTCTACGACGATGTCTATCGCGTTCAGGCTCCTGGTTCCACGCAACATCTGCCGCCCTTGATCTTGACGGAATTGCCTTCGGCCCTGGAAGTATCCATCCATCTGCGCGATTCGAATTTCGGATCTTCATGGTACTTGCTCGGGCTTGAGCGGCTGAAGGAAGGGTACTTGTTCTCGTTGCAGAACCAGCGACCTTTGAGCTTTTTGCTCATCCGGGCGTTTTCTAGCGGCGAGGTGCGCATGCGGGTGGCGGTCGTTCCCGTGGACGAAGGAATCTACATAGCGGCGATATGCGCCGCCGAGCCGTCGAAAATCGCCGCGTCGATGGTGGACATGTATTCGGCGATGGAAAAGCGGCTTCGCGCCGTGCAGGGCTGGGTTGTGGGAAGAATCGCTCAGGTCAAGCCTCGATGACCCAGTCCTTTGCTTTCACGATCCTGACGCCCACCTTCAACCGCGCCCATACCCTGCCTGCGCTAAAAGCCTCATTGGACACCCAGACCTTTCGAGATTTTGAATGGCTGGTGGTGGATGATGAGTCGATGGATGGCACGGCCGATCTCTTCGCGGGATGGACCGCGAAGAGCGCCTATCCAATCAGGATCTTGCGCTGCGAAAACGGCGGCAAGCACAGGGCTCTGAACCGCGGCATACCGGAGTGTCGCGGACGCTGGATATTCATCGTCGATTCCGACGACCAGCTACCCGTCGAAGCCTTGGCGAAAATCGCCGCCCTCATGCCAGAGGCAGAAGCGGATCCAAGCATCGGCGGGATCATGGGCTTTCGACAAGATTCGAAAGGACGGAGAATCGGGGAAGATTTTCCTCCGAACCTGCTCCGAAGGGACGCCGCTACCCTGACCTTCATCGATGGCCTGAGAGGCGACAAGGCGGAGGTTTTCAAGGCGAGCGTCCTGCGGCGGTTTCCTTTCCCCGAGCTCCAGGGCGAGAAATTCATCACGGAATGCGTCGTGTGGTTCCGGATCGCGCGGGCTGGCTTCGACCTCCTTTTATTGCGCGATGCGATATACACCTGCGAGTACCAGGAAGACGGGCTTTCGGCCAGAAGCTTCGAGCTTCGGCTCAAAAATCCCGAAGGCACATTGCTTTTCTATTCCGAGGAAATCGCCCTACCTTATCCGATCCATAGCCTGTACAGAGAAGCGGCCAATTTTGTCCGTTTTTGGCTTCTCAGCCGCGGCCGACGCGCGTCTCCGCGGCAAGCTCTCAACCCAAAGGCTAAATTCCTCATCGCCATCGCCTCGCCGGCAGGTCTCCTCGCGGCAATGATCGATGTAGCGCGGCTGGCGGCGGGAAGACTGAAAAGCCGATGAAGGTGCTCCATGTCATCAACTCGCTCGCGCCCGGCGGGGCAGAGCGTCTCGTCGCCGATCTTCTCCCGCGGCTCGTGGAGGGTGGCATCGACGCCAGCCTCTATGTCCTGGACGGCAGGGGCGATACCTTCTCCGAAAAGCTCAAGTCTCGCGGCGTCCGCGTGACCTTCGCCCATCAGGAAGGAGCCAACATCTACGCCCCGTCGCGCCTGGCTGAGCTGCGCCGTTTCATCGCCGCGCGGAATCCCGACATACTCCATTCCCACCTCGGCCCATCCTTCCACTGGTGCGCCCTGGCGGTTTCCCTTATGGGGAAGGGCGGGGATCGACCCAGGCTCGTGACGACCGAGCACGCCGTGCATAACCGCAGGATGCGCATCCCCTTTTTTAGGGGATTCGAACGCTTTTGCTACAATCGCCACGATCGTGTCGTCTGCGTCAGCGCCGAGGTGGCCGAGGCTCTCCATGGCTGGCTGGGCATCCCGCCCGAGCGTTTTCCCGTCATCCTGAACGGGGTCGAGCTGGATAATTTTGGATCCGGCAATGTCCCGGATGCCCGGCTTCTCGCCTGGGCTAAGGGGCGAAAGCTCGTAGCCATGACGGCGCGCTTCATGCCCGCCAAGGACCATGCCACCGCCCTGGCCGCGCTGAAGCTGCTGCCTGAAGACTTCGCGGCGGTATTCATCGGCGACGGGCCCGAAAGGCCTGCGGCTGAAGGGCGGGCGAGGGCTCTGGGCATCGCCGACCGCTGCCTTTTCGTCGGCAGCCGCAACGATGTACAGAACCTTCTGGCGGCCTCGGATCTGTACATGCAGACATCCGTCACCGAAGGCTTCGGCCTGGGCTGCCTGGAGGCCATGGCTTCGGGTCTCCCCGTCGCGGCCTCGGCCGTCGGCGGTCTGCGGACCCTGGTGGATGGCGCGGGCATGCTTTTCCCCGAGCGTGACGCCAAGGCCTGCGCGGCGGCTTTACTGAAGCTTTCTGAGAATTCGAGGGCTCGCGAAAAAGTCCTAGCGGCCCAGGCTTTGCGCGTCGCCATGCATTCCATGAAAGCGGTGGCGAATCTCTATCGCGATCTCTATGCAGAACTCATGGAGCGGGGGGTATAAAATCGGAGTCGGTTATATACGAGCGATTGCCTACCACCATACAGACCCTGCCATGGCTTCGAGCCTGCGCCGTCAGCTGGAGTACATCGGCAGACGCTTTCGCCCTATCGCGGAAAAAGACTTAGGTGAATTCCTCGGAAGCAAGAAAACAGGCGAGACGAGCGAACTTTTAGCCAATCGTGGCGATAAACCCGGCATCGTCATAAGTTTCGACGATGGCCTCGCCGATCATTATAAGATAGCCGCCCCCTTGCTCGAGGAATTCGGGTTCAGGGGCTGGTTCTTCATCCCCGCAGCCTTGCCGCGAATGCCGATCCGGGAACAAGGAGACTTCTGCGAGGCGCATGGGCTTCATCTGCCAAAGGATTCAGGCGACAGAATCGCCATGAATTGCGAGGAACTGATCGATCTCGACCGACGAGGACACGTCGTTGGATGCCACACCATGAACCATAAGCGCTTCAGCGGCTCCGTCGATCCCAACCTCATACGCCAAGAAATAGATTTCGCCCAGACTGAGCTTGGATCGATTCTGGGCAGAGCTCCGCGCAGCTTCGCCTGGGTTGGCGGAGAACCTGATACCTATAATCCCGCGGTACAGAAAGCCCTGGAAGAAGAGGGCTTTTTTTTCGCGTTCACGACAATGTCTATGAAAATATTTCCCGATTCCAATCCACTAATGCTACATCGCACTGTCCTCGACGCGGATATGCCTTTTCCCTTGTTTCTCGCTAAAATCAAAGGCCTTTCAGATCTTTCCCATACATTGAGAAGAAAAGCGGTAGAAACCCACCTCATGGATTCGCAAGATCTCGGGCGCGAGGTACGGTCGACAAAGGATGAGGCATGAGGAAACTCGGCATCGCCCTTTTATGCTTCTCTGCGATAGCGGCGAGCGTATCGCCTCAGCCTGTCGCGTCTAGCCTCGCGGAGAAAGCGTCGGCGAATTCGCCGGTCGATTTCCATATGGAATTGGATCTCGAATACCAGTATCGCGCGAGAACCGAGGAGCACCTGATCGAAACCGCGGCGATAAAGAACGGCATCGATCTCATGCGCTCTTTTTTTGACCGTCCTCCTTTCGCGCGGCTTCTCCTGCAGGGAACGACCTCATATGGGTTCGGAGCCATCGGGGAAATGGCCCTGCGCGACCAGTGGACGGGTGATTATTTCCGAACCGATAACCTGCCCGTGATGGGCGTCGAGGGCGATCCTCTCCGCTTTGAGAACTTTTTCATATCCAAGGCGGCGGTGTATTACGAAAGCCACGGCTTCAACATTCATTTTGGACGCGAAAAGCCGGACTATAACGGCATTCTGCCCGGCGGTCTTCTGCCTGGAACCCGCCTTCTCTACTTGGACGCCGTCAAGGCTTCGGGCCAAATCGGACGCATGAAAATCGATTGGCTGGTGGCCACTATCCCGGCGCTCGAATCCTGGGATGGCCAGGATGTCGATCCGAACGCCGGAACCCTGCCTTTGGGCTCGACCTATTATGGCTTCGAAGCGGAGCCCTTCTCGACCAATCCCAACCCGACAACCATCGTCGAGGGCATGAATAGGCTCAGCTGGGACCTCGGAAGGCTCAGCCTCGGCGTCACCGACCACGCCATGATGGCCAAACGAAACAACCGCTTTTACATCACCGATTTCATCCCAGTCATTTCGCGCCACCAGGCGTCAGTGTCTCAGACCAACAACTCGATGGTATTCGATATTGGCTGGGAACCCCTGGACGGTCTGCGTTTTGCCGTTCAGGCAGGCTTCGACGACATCAACGCCAATTTTCTTAGTGTTGGAGACACGGGCAGTCCTACTGTAGACGCCTATGTCGCCGGTCTGGATTACGCGTCCGCGACTTCCATCGGCGACCTGAGAATCAGGGCGGAAACGGGCTACACTCACTGGCTATGGGGCAACTATGACGGCGCCGAAATATGGCCCAACGACCAGAACCCCTTCCTGCGGTTCCAGTACCGCTACCTTTCCGACTCGGGCGGCCTTCTTCTGCCCCTCACAAGCCCCTATGGCCCTGGAGCCATTTGGGCGAGCCTCTCCGGCAGCCTCAAGCCGAGCGAGCTCGGCCTCGAGCTTGGCGCTGACTTTCTGTATCTCTCCAAGAACGACGAAGCCAACCTGATCGACACCGAGGCGCTTGACAACACGACGACGGCAGGAGCCCATAGAACTCAGTTCGTCTCTTTGGCGCTCCCGCTGAGATTGAGGGCCGGGTTTTGGGAGATCGCCATAGAGCCTGAATTTTGCCTGCTGGATGGCGATTTCTGGTTCGAGCTGTCGATCGGATCGGCATTTCGGCTGCGATGATAAGGATAGAATAAATGGCTCCCTACCTCCTGGCTTTTATCGCTCCAATCGCGCTTTTCCCTCTCCGTAAGAAAAGCCGAACGGCCTATGTCTTCATACTCGCCGCCTTATGGTCGCTTTTCGCGGGCTTGAGGCTCGATATTGGCGGTAGAGATTATATCATCTACGGAAATGACTATGCGTTGGTTTCCGGATTCAATACGACTCCGTCACGGTTCGAGCCTTTATTCCGCTTATTGATGCAATTTTCCAGCGGCCTGGGGATGAGCTATAACGGTTTTCTGCTCATAGTCGCCGTCCTTGGAGTCCTGCCAGCCGTCTATGTCGTGGAACGACGCTCGGGCGACTCGCCGATCGGTCTCTTTGTCTATGGGATCGAATTCATGCTCTATG
>CAYXUF010000072.1:0-6987 GCA_964468155.1 uncultured Treponemataceae bacterium | reverse complement strand
TAGATGTCCCAAATATCCCTGAAAGGATGCTCGCGCTCGCAGTAGCGGCACACGTAGGTGGAACCCGACATGCGGCGGAACTCTGTCGTAACGCCCTCGTTGTGCTTGGGATTGGAAATGCAGTTTTCGTTCTTGCAGGAAATTTCCTCAAAGCCGTAGATGCGCGGCGGCATCGAAAGGCGGTATTTCTTGGCCACCTTCGAATTCCTGATGAGATTGAGGGTGCAGCCGGGAGCTATGGCAGCCAACTTCTTGAGGTCCTTTTCTCCAAAGCTGATTATGTCGGGAAGCGAAATGATGCCCTTGTAGACCTCCGGACCCTTGAAGGAATGATACACGCCGTGGCTCGAGCGCACATTGAGCTTCAGGATTTTCCGCACCGCTTCGATGTAGCTCCAAATCTTTTCGACAGGCTCTCCCGTGGCGATATGGTCGATGACGATTCCCTCCTCCACCGGCTTTATGCCCACCTTGTATTCGGGTTTGCTGTGTTCCAGCGCCGAGGCCTCGAGGATGAAATCCTCGATGATCTCGGGCTCCATGGCGAAGGCGCCGTCGAAATCGTGACCGAGGAGGCCCGACACCATGCCTATCTCGATGATCCGCGTCCAGTAGCCGTTGGCCGACTGGGCGTCCCAGCCATTCAGCGGCAGCTCGTCCAGGAAGGTGGGAATTGTGGGATTGAGTCTGTCGCGGGGAAGGGGATGGTAGAATCGCGTGCCCTCGGGAAGGCGTCCCAGCATGTCCTTGCGGAAGGTAACGCTGCGGTGAAGCGCGGGTGCGCGTTCAAGGATCGATTCTCCCATCCGCTCCAGCTGCAGGCGCGTGAAGTACCAGAGAGGCGCAACCTTGCCAGAATCCAGGTATTCGTCGATGGTCTCGTAGGCCCTCACCTGATAACCGTTGGCCTTCATCTTTTCGACGTAATAGGGCGGCATGGACAGGAGTTCGGGGGCGATGAGGTCGACCTCGACATTCCTGAAGATTCTCAAGCCTTCGGCCTTGGAGTGGATGGTGCGTCCGTGGTAGAGGTCGCCGGTGAGAGCTATGTGTATGTGGTCTTCGTTCCAGTTCTGGTGCTCCAGAAAGGAGAATTCATCCAGAAATTCCTGGGTGGGGTGTTCGTGCTTGCCGTCGCCGCCGTTTATGAAGCCCGGCCGGGGCCTGCCCGACACCTCTGCGTAGCGGGAAAGCGCCCCCTGCAGCCAGCGGCAGGTTCCTTCCAGCTTCGTGCGCAGGATAAAGCAGGAATCCGCGGAGTAGCCATACAGCATTTTTATGGCGTCGGTGATGGATTCGTTCTTGTTGAAGGAACTGGATGCCGCATCGAAGATATTGGTACGGCAGCCGAGAAACTTGGCGGCATTGCGGAAGGACTCCCTCGTGCGCGTCGAATCTTCCATGAAAATGAGGTAGGCCTGATAGTTTGGGTCGTTGATCTTGAATTCGCCGAGGTCGCCCCCCGAAGCGGCGAGCTTCTTCAGCTCCCTCGTCTTCCTGTACAGGTACCGCTGTTCATCGAGCGAGAGATCGTTGACAACCGCTATTGTCCTGCCCTTGAAGGGTCCTGTGCGTTCCATGCCAGCCTCCTTTATGCCCTGCGGGGCGGCGAAAGCCGCGCGAGGGCTTCGATGTGACCTGTTTGGGGATAAAAATCATAGAGCCTGAGCGATTCGAGCTGCCAGCCCGCGCCGACGAGGTCGCCTATGTCGCGGGCCATCGTCGCGTGATCGCAGGAGACATAGATGAGCCGTCCAATGTCCGCAGCCTTAAGCCAGTCGCGCGTGACAGGGGAGAGGCCGCTCCGCGGCGGATCGGCGAGGACACAATCCCAGGTGGATGGTTTGCCCCGCCGGGCATTGGCGGATTCGGCCCTTGCCCAGGCTTCCACCTCGGTGGCAATGAACCGTCCCTTGCCTGATGGCAGGTTGCAGCGCGCGGCCTCGAGGGATACCGCATCGCTTTCCACGCAGGTCACCTCATCGAAACGCTCGGCGAGCCGGGCCGCGAAGAGGCCGGCGCCCGAGTACAGATCGGCGGCGGTACGCCCCGAAAGGCCTTCCATGGCATCCTCGATGAGGATGCCTGCCATCTCGAGATTGCTCTGGAAAAAGTGCTTCAGCGGAAAACTGTACTCATGGCCGGCGACAAGCGCCTTCGCCCTCGGGTCGATGCCTTCGATGTAGAGCCTGTCGTCCTGGCCGAATACGACGAAGCGGTCGCGCTGGCCGATTCTCGCAATGAGTTCCCTGTCCGGCCTGGTCTTCCTGTTCTGCGCGCGAAGCCAGGCATCGATAGCCGGCGCTGCGATCGGACAGCCGCCAGCCCGCACGGAGGAAGCCGACCCGGCTTCCATATAGCCGAGGCCGTGGTCCTGCGTGAAATGAACCTGAACCCTGTTTCTGTAGCCAAAGCCCGGATTCGATCCCGAGCTGCATGTGGCATCCATGGCTACGCTTCCGAGCTTCGCGATGCGCCTGAAGCTTTCCCTGGCCGCCGCCGTTTTATGCGCGAGCTGATGGCTATACTCTATGTGCTGAAGGCTGCAGCCGCCACAGATCCCGAAGACGGGGCAGGGAGGCCTCACCCTGAAGGGTGAAGGTTCGATGATATCGATGATTTTCGCGCGGCAGAAATCCCGGGATCGTTCGACAATTTCGCAGGCTACTCTCTCTCCGGGAATGCTGAAGGGTATAAATATGGCCTGCCTGTCGAAAAATGCGATCCCGTCTCCGCCTGCGGCGAGTCTTTCAACATCTAGGATCATCCTGTCGGCCATGCTAGGTGGATAGTATGCCGATTTTCTCCGATTCCGCAAGTAATGCATCGGTAGTATACTGAATGTATGAGTATTTCAATTCAATCGCTTGGCGCGGCCGGAGAAGTGACCGGCTCCAAGCATCTCGTGGAAATGGACGGCAGGCGCATCCTCGTGGATTGCGGGGCTTTTCAGGGAAAAAGGGCTGAGTCCGACGCCAAGAACCGCGCCCTTCTGGGCGAGATCCCCGCTGAATCGATCGATGCCGTCATCCTCAGCCACGCCCATTTCGATCATTGCGGCATGCTCCCCCTCCTCGTGAAGCGCGGCTTCTCCGGGAATATCTATTCGACATCGGCGACAAGAGATCTCGCCAACCTTGTGATGATGGATTCGGCCCACATACAGGCCCGCGATGCCGACTACCTTTCGAAGCAGGCCGTGAAAAAGGGTGAGACCTTCACATGGAAGCCCCTCTACGACGACCTGGATGTCGTAAAGACCATGGAGCAGTTCGTCACCATCAACTACCACAGACCTATCGCCGTCACCGAAGGCGTCGGGGTCGAATTCCTCGACGCTGGCCATATCCTCGGTTCGGCCCTCATCCGCATGAAGCTGAAAAGCGCCGATGGCGAGGAGCTCGTGGTGGGATTTTCGGGCGACCTGGGGAGAAAGAACAAGCCCATCATCCGCGATCCCGAATTCCTTGAGGATCTCGATTACCTCGTGCTCGAGAGCACTTATGGCGACAAGCTCCATGAAAACAGCGATGACGCAATGGAAAGGCTTGCCCATCTGGTGACGAGGACAGCCAGGGGCGGCGGTAAGGTGGTCATCCCCGCCTTCGCCGTGGAGCGCACGCAGGAGCTTATCTTCAATCTCCACCTTCTCCTCGACAAGGGGAAGATTCCCGACCTGCCCATCTGGGTGGATTCACCCATGGCCATCGACGCAACGGGCATCTTCCGCCTCCATCCCGAATGCTTCGACAAGGAAACGCACGACGCTTTCACCGTCCATTCCGAAAATCCCTTTGGCTTTTCGGCCCTGCATTTTTCGCAGACGGTGGATGAATCCAAGGCGCTCAACGCGGCAAAAGGGCCTATGGTAGTGATCTCGGCTGATGGGATGTGCGAATTTGGAAGAATCCAGCATCACCTCATCCACACGGTCAGCGGCAAGGCCAACACCATCCTCATCGTCGGCTACATGGCCGAGGGAACCTTGGGCAGGCGGCTGCGCGACGGGGCCAGGGAAGTGCGAATCCACGGCGATTTCTATACGGTGAACGCCGACATCCAGGCTATCGATGCCTTTTCGGCCCATGCCGACTGGCAGGAAACCCTCGACTGGCTGAAGGGTACCGATATCGGCAGGATCAGGAAGGTATTTCTCGTCCACGGCGAAGGCAAAGCCCTCGTCTCGATGAAGGAAAAAGTACAGGCCGCAGGGGCGGCTTCCGTCGAAATTGTGCGGGCGGGCGAGATCTACCCACTCTGAAAGGAATGCGCTGAAAATGGAAAAACTCTATGCCGGTCTGGATATTGGCGGGCAAAGCATCAAAGGGATGGTTCTGGATGCTGATGGCAAGGTGCGCCGGGAGTTGTCGCGGCCGACTCCCTCCTCCGAAGGGGCCGCGGCCGTTCTGGCTGTCATCGGCGGCCTCATCCGGGAGCTTGCCTCGGCTGGCGAGATAGTCTCGGTGGGCGTCGGCACACCGGGGGGTGTCGACAGGGAAGGCGTCATCGTCGGCATAGCAGCCAATATACCCGGCTGGTATGGAACGAGGCTGGGTGAACAGATCGCCGCCATGGCCAAGGCTCCCTGCGGCGTGCGCAATGACGGCAATATCGCCGCCTTTGCCGAATGGGTGGTGAGGGGGGGGCGCTCCAGGGGGCTGCTCTTTGTGGGCCTCGGAACGGGCATCGGCGGCGGCTATATCGAGGACGGCAGGATTCTCGGCGGAAGAAACGACATGGCGCTGGAAATAGGGCATATCGTCGTTGAGCCGCATGGGCGTCCGTGCAATTGCGGTGTCGATGGCTGTTCCGAAGCCTATGCTTCGGGACCATCGATTGGGCGAATCGCGACTGCCCTGGGCAGGGGTGAGGATGCCGTGCTCGGAACGCTCGCTCGCGCCGCCTCTCCGGCCTCTTCCTGGCAGGGTTCGGCCCTGGCGGCCCGCGCCCTCTCGGGAGAGCTGTTCAATGCCCGCGAAGTCTACGAAGCCTACAGGAACGGCGATCTATTGGCCATTGCCGCCGACGCGATCGCTTCGGAAGCCTTGGCCCGCGCCATTTCGACAGCCCTGGCCATGCTCGCTCCCGATACGGTCGTGATCGGCGGCGGGGTACCCGCGGGAGCGCCTCACCTCGTGGGCAGGATCGCTGACCTCGTGTCCCGCTATGTCTATGAGGATGCGTGGAAGCACTGCGGCTTTGAAAAAGCACGGCTCGGGCACAAGGCCGGACTCCTCGGGGCGGCTTTGTATGGAGCCAGCCTTGTCGTCGATCGCGCTGAGCTTCTGGGATTGGCGTTGCGCGCCTCAGGGAGTATCTAGCTTTTCGAGCCTCTGCTCGTGGCGTCCTCCCTGAAAGCTCGCATTCATGAACACTTCCAGGATAGCCTCAGGTTTCTCCCTGTACTGCACCCTTCCGCCAAAAGCCACAAAATTGGCGTTGTTGTGTTCCTTCGCCATAAGGGCGGTAAAGCTGTCGTGGATGAGGGCACAGCGGATTCCCTTGTGCCTGTTGGCTGCGATTGAAATCCCGATGCCTGTGCCGCACAGAAGGATGCCGAAATCATAGCCTCCCTTCGAGAACTCCCGTACGGCGAGGCCGGCCATATCCGGATAATCGACCCTGTCTTCGCTATCCACGCCCAGATTTTTCACCGTATGGCCCTGCTTGATGAGCCACTGGAGAAGTTTTCTTTTCAGTTCGACAGCACCGTGATCGTTGGCAATGACGATATTCATGGCTCAATCATAAACCGAAACCGCGAAAGCCCGCAATATTGAAGCGACACCATGGTTTTTCGGCGTTTTCCGGGTGTACCGACCCGAGGAGATGCCATGAAAACAGCGATGCTTCTCTGTCTTGTTTTGCTCGCCGCCTGCTCGCCCGATCTTCCGGAGATATTTCTGCCTGTGGGAGACATCAATCCGCCTTCCCTGATAAAGGCGGGGCAGAATAGGCCAGATACCTTCGAAATCCTTTTCGACGAGGATATCCAACCTGTAGCGGAAAGCTACAGCTTCCTGCCGAAAAACACGGTGGTGAACCCCGAAGCCTCAGGTTCCTTGCTGAGGGTATCGCTTGCGCCATCGGCGCGGCCGGGAGAATCCTGTTCGCTTTCGGGTGAAGTCGCCGATGCATCGGGCAACACGACGCGATTCCTCTTTTCCTTTGTCGGATACAACGGCAATCCAGCCTCTCTTCGGCTGAACGAGGTCCAGCCCGGGAAAAACAGCTCGACGAGCAATCTCCACAGGGACTACATCGAGTTTGTGGTGGTCCAGGAAGGGAACCTCGGCGGCGTCCAGGTGCAGTGGGCGAGCTCCGTGAAGGTGATGTCCTATCTGTTTCCTCCCTGCGACGTGGCGAAGGGCGAGGTCGTCGTCCTGCACTGCGCGCCGGAAGGCATTCCTGTCGAAGTGGATGAGACAGGTTCCGATCGTACAGTCTCGGGAGGTATCGACGCGAGCATTACCGGGCGGGATTTCTGGACGGATTCAGGGGGAATCCCCGATGAAACGGGCTTGATCCTCATGCGTCCGAGGGAGGGCTACCCTCCGGAGGAGTGCCTCTTTTTCGCATCGCCCGCCAAGACTGGCGCGGTGGATGCCCCCAAGCTGTGCGGGTTTCTCGAGGAGGCTGCCGGGGAATCGCTATGGCCTTGCTCTTCGCCTCCACTGTGGGAAGAGAGCTTTGTATGGAAAAGCTCCTCATCGAAGCCAATCCACAGAAAGCTCGAAGGGGATTCAGGACCGGATCAATGGTATGCCGGGGATTCTGGCACGCAGAGCCCTGGTCTCGCTTTACCGGCCAGCTTGTTCCAGGGCTCGAAGAAAATGAAAAGAAGCCAAAAGCCATAGGGCGGAAACTGGGTTGGAGAAAGGAAAGGTTCCTACACTGCCTCAGGAATTGATAAAATTCTCTATCTCATGTTTGGGGAGAGCGCCTACTTTCTGTTTTGCGATCTGGCCGTCCTTGAAAAGGAGGAGT
>CAYXUF010000071.1:0-7975 GCA_964468155.1 uncultured Treponemataceae bacterium | reverse complement strand
CTTCACGATGGCCAAGGTCATCGAGGAGCTCCAGGTTCCGACCCTCGTCATCTCGCACAACAAAACCCTCTCTGCCCAGCTCTACCGCGAGTTCAAGGGCTTCTTTCCCGACAACGCGGTGGAATACTTCGTCTCCTATTACGATTATTACCAGCCCGAGGCCTATGTTCCCTCGAAGGACCTCTACATCGAGAAGGACTCGAGCATCAACGACGAGATCGACAGGATGAGGCTCTCGGCCACGGCCGCCCTCATGGAAAGGCGCGACGTCATCATCGTGGCCACCGTCTCCTGCATCTACGGCTTGGGCTCGCCCGACCTCTACCGCGAGATGCGCATCTACCTCGACAAGGGGAAGCTTGTCGACCTCGAAACCCTCAAGCGCAACCTCATCAACCTCCAGTACGAGCGGAACGACATGGTTCTCGAGCGGGGCCGTTTCAGGGTGCGCGGCGACATGATCGAGATCTACCCCGCCTACCTCGAGGAAGCCTACAGGATTGAGCTGGATTTCGACGAGGTGAAGCGGATCCGCAAGTTCGATCCCCTCACGGGGCGGGCCGGGGACGAGCTCGAGGAGGCCGTCATCTATCCGGCCAAGCACTTCGTCATGCCCGAAAACCAGGTGCACAATGCCGTGGAGAGGATCAAGGCCGAACTCGAGGAGCAGTACGAGCGCTTTATGGGCCAGAACAAGCTCCTCGAAGCCCAAAGGATCAAGTCGCGCACCGAATACGATATCGAGATGATGGAGGAGATGGGCTACTGTTCGGGCATCGAGAACTATTCGGCGCCGCTCTCAGGTCGCAAGCCCGGGGAAAGACCCGGCGTCCTTCTCGATTATTTTCCCAAGGATTTTATCACCTTCATCGACGAGTCCCACGTCACCCTATCCCAGATAGGGGCCATGTACTCGGGCGACAGGAGCCGCAAGACATCCCTCGTGGACTACGGCTTCAGGCTCCCCTGCGCCCTCGACAACAGGCCTCTCAAGATCGATGAATTCGAATCCATGGTGAAGCAGGTTGTCTACGTGTCGGCGACGCCAGGCCCCGTGGAGCTGGGACGGTCGGCGACGGTCGCCGAGCAGATGATACGCCCTACGGGCCTTGTCGATCCCGCCATCGAGCTGCGCCCCACCGAAGGGCAGATGGAAGACATCTACGCGAGGGTGAGGGAAAGGGCGGCCGCAAGCGAACGCAGCCTCATCATCACCCTCACCAAGAAGATGGCCGAGGAACTCACCGAATACCTCACGGGCCTGGGTTTGAGGGTGCGCTACATCCATTCGGAAGTGGAGACGATAGAGCGAGTCGAGATCCTCACCCAGCTGCGTGAAGGCAAGTTCGACGTCCTTGTCGGCATCAACCTTCTGCGCGAGGGCATCGACCTGCCCGAAGTATCCTTCATCGCCATCCTCGACGCCGACAAGGTCGGCTTCCTGCGCTCGGCCACGAGCCTCATACAGATCGTTGGCAGGGCGGCGCGCAACGCCGCGGGCCTCGTCGTCATGTACGCCGACCGCGAGAGCGAGGCCATGAAGACGGCCATCAGCGAGACGAACCGCAGGAGGGCCATACAGGTCGCCTACAATCTCGAGCACGGAATAACGCCCACCACGATACAGAAGAGCGTCCGCGACATCCTCGAGCGGCACAAGGAAGAAAAGATAGACCTCACCCTCGACGAGGTGAGCTTCCTCAAGAAGACCCACAACATCCTCGTGCCCGAACAGCGCAAGTCCCTCGTGAAAGCCCTCGAGCAGAGGATGCTCGAACACGCGAAAAACCTGGAATTCGAGGAAGCCGCAACCTTGCGCGACGAAATCGCTCGCATCAAGGAAGGCGGGGATGTATAATGCGCTCATGTTTTCAGTCATAGACGCACACTGCGATGCCCTCCTCGCCGTCATCGGCAAGAGCCAGATACCAGGCGACTTAGGAAGGCGGGATTTTCTCGCGCGGAACAGGATGAGCCACATCGATCTGCCCAAGCTCCTCGAAGGCGGGGTGACCTGCCAGTTCATGGCTCTCTTCGCCGAGGATGAGGACCTGCCGCGGGTGGCCGAGTACACCCACGGCCTCATCGACGAGTTCGAGGCTATCTGCTCGCGCTCGGGCGGCGCGATGTTTCCGGTAAAATCGGGATCCGACCTCGCCAAGGCCAAGCCCGGCGAAAGCGTTGGGGGGCTTCTGTCGATAGAGGGAGCCGAAGCCCTGGAGGGGCGCCTCGACGCCGTGGACGAGTTCTATCGGCGCGGCGTGAGGGCTATAGGCATCACCTGGAACAGAAGGAACCCTTTCGGCCGCGGCGTGAGGGCCGAGGGCGAGGACGGCTTGAGCCCCCTGGGCTGCGAGCTCGTCGAGAAGATGGAAGCGATGGGCATGATCGTCGACGCGTCCCACCTCTGCGACCAGGCATTTTCCGATCTGGCCGGGATGGCGCGGCGACCCTTTATCGCCTCCCATTCCAACGCGCGGAGCCTCAATGACCATCCGCGCAACCTCAGCGACGCCCAGATCCGCAGGATCGCCGATGGGGGAGGGGCGATCGGAGCCGTCTTCGTCCCCAACTTTGTCTCCTTGAAGCCCGTGAAATCCTTTCTTGAGCACCTTGTCGACCATATCGACCACATCGTGAAGGTCGGCGGCATGGACTGCGCCGCCGTAGGCTCGGATTTCGACGGCTACAGGGGCGTGGAAGGCCATGTCCTCGCCGACGCCTCGGAATTCCCCAGGCTGGCCGAGGCGCTCGCCACGCGGGGCTACAAAACAGGCGATATTGAGAAGATCCTTTCGAAAAACTGGGAACGCGTGATCCATGAAATACTCCGCTGATAGGTCCTCTGTCGGGCCAGGTTCACGTCAGGCTCCCGGGCCAGCTCTGCGGCTCGCTCTCATAGGCTTCATGGGTTCGGGCAAGAGCAGCATCGGCCGCATCCTGTCCCGAAAATTGGGCATGCCTTTCATCGATCTCGATGAGGAACTCGAAAGGCGCGCGGGTCGGAGCATCGCGGAGATCTTCGCCAGGAGCGGGGAAGGGGCCTTCAGAAAACTGGAGGAAGAAGCGCTTTCGGACTGGGCAGCGCGGGATGAAAGCCATGTTCTGGCCTGCGGGGGAGGAGTTGTCATTTCCCCAGCCAGCAAGGCCCTGCTGGAAAGCGCCTACACCACCGTTTGGATCGATGTTCCTTTCGACGAGCTCATGCGCAGGCTTTCGGAAGAGCGGGCCAGGCGCCCCCTCCTCGCCTCGGCCGACTATAAAAAAAGGGCGAAGGAACTATTAGACCTGCGGAGGCCGCTCTACGAATCCTCATGCCGCCTGCGCTATGCCTGGGTGGAAGGCGACTCGGATGAGGACTCATGCAAAGCCATCATGAGAGCTCTGGCAGAATCCCGCATTTTTCCGGCCTGAGGGCTATCCTTACCCCTTCGCCAGGGGAAAAACCGGATGAAGGATTCACTTCCAGCTCAACAAGGCCTTCGTCCTCAGCCTCGATTTCAGCTTTATTTTCAGCCTCCGGCATGTGCGCGCGCCCTCCCGCCTCCATATAAGCCTCGAGCCTGAGGAAAAGGCGCTGGTAATTCCCCTGGAAAACAACCCGCTCAACCCTCGCCCTCAGGAGGTTTGTACCGCCCTCCGAAGCTCCCGTCCCCGCGATGGCCGCAGCCCCGCGCGGAATGAAGAAGCGGGCTGCCGCCGATCCGCCCTCGCCGGCAGCCTTGCAGGCTTCCGCGGGGCAGGAGAGGAGGCCATAGGGCGTCTTTACGGTGACAAGATCGACTGAGTCATCCCTAGCCTCCAGCCCGAGGACGGGCAGAAGGGCCCCCAGGCCCAGAAAACGGACGCACCAGGCGTCGGGCGGGTTTTCATGGATAGAACGGGGCTTTCCCCTCGTCAGTATCCTCCCCGCCTTCATGATGAAAATCTCGTCGCCCAGTTCGAGAGCCTCCTCGACGTCGTGGGTGACATGGAGAGCCGTGATCCCCTCCTGCGAAAGGGTTGTCCTCAGATAGGCGCGCAGTTCGCGGCGCAGGGGGGCGTCCAGGGAGGAGAGGGGCTCGTCCATGAGGAGGAGGCCGGGTTTTATGGCCAGGGCGCGCGCGAAGGCCAGCCTCTGCTTTTCGCCCCCCGACATGGAAAATGGCCTGCGGTCGAGGAGGGATCCGATCCTGAGCCTGGAAGCGAGAGCTTCTATGGCTGCGGCCGCTTCCATCTTCGGGGTTTTTCTCAAGGCGAGCCCGAATCCAATGTTCTCCCTCCCCGTGAGGTGGTCGAAAAGGGCGAGGTCCTGGAAAATAAAACCGATGTCGCGCTTTTCGGGAGGAAGATGTTCCATCGCCCTTCCCCCCACGGTTATGCTTCCGCCCGTCGGCCTTTCCAAGCCGGCGATGCAGCGAAGCAGGCTGGTCTTGCCGCAGCCCGAAGGTCCGAGGATGACACCTGTCCTGCCTCGTTCCAGCTCGAGCGATGCCTGGAGGCTGAAATTGCCGCGCCCGAAGCGGAGCTCCGTCACTTCAAGATGCTTCATAGCTCTTCTCTTTGAGGAAAAAGGCGATGCTCGTGAAGAGGGCGAGGACAATACCCACGGCGCAGGCCTCGTTGAAGCGATAGGATGAGGTGAGGCGGTAGAGGAGGAGGGGGAGGGTTTCCCACTTTCCCAGCCCGAGAATGAGGGGGATGTTGGCGTCGCCCATTGTAATTGAGAAGGCGAAGGCTGCGGCGCTGGCCAGAGAGGGAGCGAGGAGGGCGATATCCACCCTGAGGCTGGCCTGAACAGGCGTGGCTCCAAGGCTGCGCGCGGCCTCGTTTCGGCTTCTGTCGAGGGCAGCGAAAGCCGCCGATACCGATCGGGCCACAAAGGGCCAGGCTATCGATGTCTGGGCGAGCACGATGACGAGGGCTCCTCCCTGACTCAGAAGGGAGCTCCAGCCCGAGGCAATGAGGGCTGGGGATAGGGCGAGGGGGAGGGCAGTCAACCATCCTCCCCGCCTGGAGGACCCCGCGCCACGGCCATAGTGCGAGACCGCGGCCAGGATGAGCCCGAAGGCTGTGGCCGCGACGGCGGCCGAACCGCTCAAGGCTAGGCTCGTGAGGGTTGCCGCGACAAGGGAACCGCCGGATCTCGCGCCGCTGAATCCGGCGCTGCCGCCGAGCAGCTTGGCGAAATTGCCCAGGCCGAAAGCCCGGCTTCCGGCGAGGGAAGACTGTACCGTGAAGGCCTCGACGGCGAGAGCGACAAGGGGGCCCAGGAAAAAGATGAGGACACAGAACAGGTAGATGCCTATGCCCAAACTAGCCCAGAGCCTCGGCCGCCTTCGTGGAGGCGCCTCGCCGAAACCCTTGGCGAAAGAAGCAGTCTTCCTGTCGAAATGGGCGAAGGCGGCTACGGCGAGGAGGGCCACGATTGTCTGGACAAGGGCCAGAGCGAGGGCCTGCGGCTTGTCGTTCGTGAAGCGTATCGCCCTGTAGATGCCCACTTCCAGGGTTGTGCCGGCCAGGCTTCCGAAGACGAGGACGATGGTGAAGCTGAAAAAGCAGAAGAGAAAGACGAGGCTCGCTGCCTGGAGCATTGAGGGCAGGAGATATGGCAGTGTTCCGACGGCGAAGGATCGCAGCTCCCCCGCTCCCAGGGTTCTGGCGGCCTCTTCCCTGCTGCGCGGCATCCTCGCCCAGACCGAACCCACATTCTGGATGAAGATGGGGAAGTTGTAGAAGGCGTGGATGAAGACCAACCCCCAGAGCGAATAGAGGAGGCTTCCTCCGCCGGGCGCCAGGCCTGCCTTGGCCAGTGCGAGGCTGAACCAGCCGCTTTTACCGTAGTAGAGAATGAATGAAAGTATGACGAGGATGGATGGCAGGCAAAAGGGAACGGCCGCGAGGGCGAGGAAGAAACTTCTGCCCTTGAATTCATATCTCGCCACAAAATAGGCGCCGGGAAACCCGGCGATAAAGGCGATGGCTGTGCTCAACGCGGCCTGCCTTAGGCTGAAGCTCAGGGCAGCCAGGGTGGCCGGCGAGAAGAGAGCGGTGAGGAGGGCGCGTACACCCTCCCCCTGGCCGCCGGCTCCATCCGCAAAGGCGGAATGGACAAAGGCGGCCAGGGGCGAGAGGGTGAAGGCCACAGCGGCAAAAACCGCTGCCGTGGCGGCTATATGTATGCCTGCTCCTGAGCCCCCTGCCAGGGATGCGCCTCCCTCCTCAGCCCGTCTCACTGCCGCGCCCTCATTCAGCGCGCCGCTTCGGCCAGGAGCGAGGCCGCCGTCTCGGGATCGTTCTTCGGATCGGCGACGACAGCCTTGAGCGTCACGATGTTCGATGGGACGACGGAGAACGAAGGGGGAATGGGAGCCGCCCCGTTGGCCGGATACATCCACTGGGTTTCTGGGAGTATGGCTTGAGCCTCGCTCGAAAGGAGGAAATCGAGAAATTTTTCGGCGTCTTTTTTCCGCCGTGAGGCGGCCAGCACTCCAGCCAGCTCGATCTGGGCGGAATGCCCCTCGGGGAAGACGAGGGCCTTGTAGCGTTCGCTCTCCTCATAGGCCTTGTGATAGGCGGGGCTTGTGCTGTAGGAGAGGACCAAGGGAGCCTCTCCCTTGGTGAAGAGCCCATAGCCCGTGTCCCAGCCGGGCGTCATGGCGAGCACCGAGGGTCCAAGGCGCCTCCAGTAATCCTTCCAGCCATCCTTGTAGACAGCCTGGGTCCAGGCGAGGAAACCCAGGCCCGGGGTCGAGGTGCGCGGATCCATGATGATGATTTTTTTCGCGTACTCTGGTCTTGTCAGAGCCTCCAGGTTCTTCGGAGGGGCGATGCCGGATTCGCTGTCCCAAATGAAGGTGAAGTTGCCGTAGTCGAAGGGAGTAAGCCTGTTCCTCTCATCGACGAGGAGTTCGGGCTTGATCGAAGCCAGGCTCGCCGGCTTGGTGGCGGCGAAAAGCCCGCTGTCCAGGGCTCTTGCGGCAAGGTTGTCGTCAAGGCCGATGACGAGATCGGCCTCGGCCTTTTTCCCCGCTGCGAGGAGGGATGCAAGCAGAGCTCCCCCGTCGCCCTTGGAAATGAATTCGACCTTTGTGCCTGTTTTCTCTTCCCAGAGCCTGGCGAGTGGGGCTGCCGGACCCCATTCCGAAACGAAGGAGTCGTAGGTCCATACGACCAGATTCCCCGATTCTTTCGTCTGACACGACAGCAACAGTGTGGAAAGGATGGCGATCGATATGATCGTCACAAACGTTCTTCTCATAACTCCCTCCGCCGGTATTACCCGGATCAGGTTCATCGGGTCTTTTCTCAGACACGAAATCCTTCAACGAAGGATCTCGTGCCACCCCGGTGTCGCAGGTTCAGGCGCCTCTCAGCGGCGCTCGGAGCCGCTCAATGGCGCAAAAGGCCTTACGGCGCTCTCGCCTCAGGCCGTCTTTTTCTCATATTCGACGATGCAGGGAATCTTCCCCTCGACGACAGCCCTGTTCACTGTGACGCGCTTCACGCCCTCCTCGCTAGGGAGGTCGAACATGATATCCATCATCATCGCTTCCACGATCGAGCGCAGGCCCCGGGCGCCCGTCTTCTGGGCTATGGCCTTGTCGGCTATGGCCTCGATAGCGTCCGTATCGAAAACGAGGTCCACCTTGTCGAGCCTGAGGGAAGCCTGGTACTGGCGCAGGACGGCGTTCTTGGGTTCGGTGATGATTCGCTTGAGGTCTTCCTTCACGAGATCGTCGAGGGCGACGTGTATGGGAAGCCTGCCGATGAATTCAGGTATCATGCCGAAGCGGATCAGGTCGTCCGGATGCAGGTGGGTGAAAATTTCCCTTAAGTTCTTCTCGCCGCGCAGCTTGATGTCGGCGCCAAAGCCCATGGCGTGGCTCGACACCCTCGACTCGATGATCTTGTCGAGGCCCACGAAGGCCCCGCCGCAGATGAAGAGGATGTTGGTCGTATCGATCTTGAGGTATTCCTGGTTGGGATGCTTGCG
>CAYXUF010000070.1:0-8718 GCA_964468155.1 uncultured Treponemataceae bacterium | reverse complement strand
CCTGTTCAACCTGAAGACGGGCGACACGGTCTACGGCCAGATCCGCAGCCCCAAGGAAGGCGAGCGGTTCTTCGCCATGCTCCGCATCGAGCTCGTCAATTTCGACGAGCCCGCCGTCGCGCAGAACCGGATACCATTCGAGAACCTCACCCCCCTCTACCCGAACCACAAGCTCGATCTCGAGACCTCGACGGAAGAGCTCTCCACCCGCATCATCAACCTCTTCTGCCCCATCGGCAAAGGCCAGCGCGCCCTGATCGTCTCGCCGCCCAAGACCGGCAAAACCATACTTCTCCAGAAAATCGCCAACGCGATAACGACCAACCACCCGGAAGTCTACCTGATCGTCCTCCTCATCGACGAGCGCCCGGAGGAGGTCACCGACATGGAGCGCTCCGTCCAGGCCGAGGTCATCTCCTCCACCTTCGACGAGCAGGCGACACGGCACGTGCAGGTGGCCGAGATGGTGCTCGAGAAAGCCAAGCGACTCGTCGAGCACGGCCGCGACGTCGTCATCCTCCTCGACTCGATCACCCGCCTCGCCCGCGCCTACAACCAGACCGTCCCCACCTCGGGCAAGATACTGTCGGGAGGCGTGGATTCCAACGCCCTCCACAAGCCCAAGAGGTTCTTCGGCGCGGCCCGCAACATCGAGCAGGGCGGCTCCCTCACCATCATCGCGACAGCCCTGATCGACACGGGAAGCCGCATGGACGAGGTCATCTTCGAGGAATTCAAAGGCACCGGCAACATGGAGATCAACCTGGACAGGCGCCTGTCGGACAAACGCCTCTTCCCCGCCATCAACATCAAGAAGTCCGGAACGCGCAAGGAAGAGATCCTCCTCACCGAGGAAGAGCTGCAGAAGATATGGGTGCTGCGCAGGGTGATCAACCCCATGGACGACTCCGACATCATCGAGCTCCTCATCGACAGGATGGGCAAGACCAAGAACAACGAGGCTTTCCTCAAATCCATGAGCGGGCCATCGTATTCCACCGGAGACTGATAGACGTTCGCCGATTTTTGGAGTATCATAGGCCCGCAGCGATTCAGTCGCCGTCACAATGGCCGGTTTTCAGGCATTATTAGCCATGGCAACGCAGTGGAGGAAAGACATGAAAGAGGGAATCCATCCCAAGTACGAGAATGCAACCATCACCTGCGTCTGCGGCAATGTCATCGAGACCCGTTCGACGGTAAAGAGCCTTCAGGTGGAAATCTGTTCCGCCTGCCACCCCTTCTTTACCGGAAAACAGAAACTCGTCGACACCGCGGGACGCATCGAGCGCTTCAACCGCAAGTATGGAATCAAATCCACCGAAACGAAATAACGAAGTACGCCTCGATCATTCGAAAAAAAGCTGCCCGCTTTCGTGGGCAGCTTTTTTATTGCCGTCGGCCTTGTTGTGCTTTTATCCGATCAGGGCTGAACGCAGCCGGCAGCGATGATCGAATTCATGAGCCTGGCCGCCCTGCCCCTGTGCGACACGATGTTCTTTTCGGCAGGTGAGAGCTCGGCGACGGTTTTTCCCAGTTCGGGCAGATAGACGAGAGGATCATAGCCGAATCCACCCGAACCGCGGGGAGCTTCGGTGAGGATTCCAGGGCAGGTTTCCTGCACGCTGATAAAACGGTCGACGCCGTGAAGAAGCACGAGGCAGCAGTAGAAAGCGCAGGCCCTCGACTCGACGCCCTTCATGTCAGCCAGAAGAAGGGCGTTGCGCTCCTCTGAGCCGAGTTTTTTGACCCCATCCTGTGAGCCATAGCGCGATGAATGAATGCCCGGCCCGCCATCGAGAGCCTCAACCGACAGTCCGGAATCATCGGCCAGGGTTGTCATATTCGTCAGCTTGTGCAAGGCCTTCGCTTTTATATAGGCGTTTTCAAAATAACTGGAGCCGTCCTCGACGATCTCCAATTCGGGATATCCCAGCTCCAGAGGGCTGAGGAGCCGATGGCCGGGAAACAGGGGAGCAAGCTCCTGAATCTTGTGCAGATTGTAGGTAGCGACGAGGATTTCCATGGGGCGAGAATATCCTGTGCGGCGACAAGCTTCAAGCGGCCTCCCCCTCATCATCCTCGAAACTGTTTTTCAGGTAAAAAATCCCTGAATCGACGGAGCCCTTGGGGATATGAAGGAGTTCGGCTATCGCCCTGTTTGAGACGAGGAGCCTGAATTTGGATTTTCTGGCCATGAGGGTCTCGTAACGGTTCCGGCAGCGCTGGATGCTCCGCAAGAGCATTTCGCTTCTTTCTCCATGTGCAGGCTCGTTGCGGAGTTCGGCCTCGAGCACCCTGAGTCGCAGCCATTGGGCATTTGTATTTTCGTTCAGGCGAGTGAGGTACAGCCGGGGTGCCTCCAGCGTCGCCCTGGCCCTGTGGAGAAGCGAGCTGAGCCAGAGCAAGGGAAGGCCGAGACGCCTCGCGACCTTGTGCGCCATCGCGTCATCCATCTCCCATGCGCACTTTACGACAAGGTAGAGCAAGCGTTTCTCCTTGGCTGCCATCCTTGACAAAAAGAAGGAAGGGGCGATATTTCCGATGAACTGCCTGTTTTCCTCTGTTTCAGCGAGGGGGAACTGGCATGTTTCCATGTCTGAAGGGTGGTTTTCGATGCTTTCATCGGTGATTTCAAGGATAGTGTCCTTCAGTTCCCTTTTCCGTTTGGATCGCTGTACGGACTTGGCGAGGAATCGCAGGCATGTATCCAGATAGGCATCTTTGCCCCCGATAATTTCCTGGCTCTTCTGGATGATGGTTTTCAGCCGGCTGGAATAGTGGAGGAAGGCTTCGGCAGCCTCATCGCCGGACTCAAATCCGAAACGTCCTGGACGTGAGAACACCTTCCAGACGATGGCGATCATGACGAGGGATTCAGAGGCACTCAACTCTTCCATGAACGCTGTGAGATTCTGCTTCCCCCATTCCCGCGGGAGTGGGTTCTGCCCTATGGATCCTGACATTGGGAGATCCTCCTTGCATCGCTTTATCGCAAGAGGTATGCCAACAAGGCGACAAAAAGGAAAGCGGCCCGATGCTCATGAACTATCTGGCTACAGGGAAAACACATATTTATTCACAAAAATATCGAAAATTATTCACGCGATCTTTCGCTCTCCTCGACGGCAAGGCGAATGTTGCATTCTGTTATCCCGAGCCTTCTGATCGGAAGCCTCTTCTTCCTTGAAGAAAGGCCCGCGGAAGGTCAGGCCAGGATTATCGGGGAAGATTCTCGAATACTGGAGCGAAGGCATCAATCAGTTTTTTTGTCACCGATTCCACAGTACCCTGAATGGATAAACCTGAAGCCAGTTTATGCCCTCCCCCGCCAAAAATCGCCGCGATTTCGGCGACGTTGATCCGCTCCTTGGAACGGAATCCCACCGTGCACTGCTTTTCTGCTTCCTGTTTCACTACAAAGCAGGCTTCGCAGGTAGCGACGCTCATCATCTGCTGATAGAGGAGATCCGAATCCCTGCTGGCCAGGCCATAACGCTGCTGGTCATCGAGGTTCACCCAGGATACGAGGAGCCGTCCCTCGTAATACGGTTCGATACGCAAAAGCATTTCGCCGAGGAGCTTTTTGGAATTGAGGGTCTTGCCGCCATTGATCTCCATAAAGCTCCGCTTGGGTGAAGCGCCACAGCGGAGGAGGCGGGCAGCCACCTCGAAGGTGGCGCTTCCCCTCTCGTCGAGATGACGGAAAAAACCCGTATCCGTGCAGAGGCCGAAAAAGAGGAGATCGGCCTCTTCCTTCGTGACTTCATGCCCCATGGCTTCCATAAGGAGAAAGACCATGGCCGTGACGGCCGGTGCCGTGTGGTCGAGATAATCCGATTCGCCGGGGGCTTCGCCCGAAGCATGGTGGTCGATGAAGGCTATGGGCACCTTCGGCATGGTTTCGCTCACCAAACCGATGCGGGACATGGAGGAGCAGTCCAGGACGAGGGCGGCTGTCCTCTCGTAATCCCGCTCGGGAGGGGCCGAATTCCTGAACCGGCTTTCATACTGGAGAATTTCCGAACGGGCGAAAGGCCCCGAGGAGAGTATGTGGACACGCTTGCCTATCGATTTCAGGAAAGAAGCGAGAGCGAGCTGAGAGCCGATGCAGTCGCCGTCAGGCTCCCTGTGGCCGAGAACATAGAAACAGTCATGGTTTTCGATAAACCAGACAATCCTCTGGGGGACATTTTTCATGGGGTAGAATCCTTTCTGTTGAAGTGTATCGTCATAACGTAGCCAGCATGATCGCCTTGGCGACATGCTTCAGGTTCTCGACCTGCGCGAAGACGCGCGACTGTTTCCCCTCGAAAACATCGAAAGCCACAGCCCTGCCCTGAGAAGCCTGGGTGCTCTCCAGGCTGTAAAGATGGATACAGCGTGGATTTCCGGTGGCCGTGATGAGCTCGGCATCGACCTGATAGGGTATGAGAAGCTCATAAGGTTTTTTCTCGGGCAATCCCTGATGTGCGGAAATGCCTGAACCCGAATAAAGGGCCGAAGCCCCCCTCACCCCTTCTTCCTGATTTTCGGTAAGCTCCAGGCTGGATCCCGATTCGCTTGCGAAGGTTCGACATATATCCTTGAGCTCGGGATCGGGCCAGAAGACCCCGGGTGCAACGATAGAAAGATCTGCGCCCATCTTCGAACAGATCACCATGAGGGATCGCGCGATATTCGTGCGGCCATAGCCGACGTAGGATAGTTTCTTGCCTTTGAAGGTTCCGAACTCCTCCTCAAGCGTGAAGAGGTCGGCTAAAACCTGTATCGGATTGAACATATCGGAGAAACCGTTATACACAGGCAGGCCCGCGTATTTCGCCAGAGTTTCGATGTCCTCCTGCCTTAGGTCCAGGGGTAGAACTGCGCTGAACATCCTTCCCAGCGAACGCGCGAGATCCTCGATGGGTTCCTGCTCCCCCGGGCTGGCATCCTGCATCGCCATGAAGACCGGATGCCCTCCCTCTTCGCCGAAGGCTGTTTCGAAAGCCGCCCTCATCCTCATAGAGGGATTTCGAGCGATGATCGCCAGGGTCTTTCCCTTGAAGCGCTGGCGGATAATGGATTTCCCTGAGTCGGACTTCACCTTTTTTGCGAGATCGAGAAAGCGGCGGATCTCATCGGGCGTGAAGTTGATCCAGGTGAGAAGAGATCGCCCTTTCAGGGATTTAGGGTTCATATAGCCCCTCCTGGGGATTGGAACCATCCTATAGCATCGCCATCGGACAGGTCAAGTTTTGAAGCGCGTCAAACCTGGCTCCATGGGCTTTACCCGACTCGTCCCGCCATGGAATACTCGCGTGATGGTTCAATTGAAACATGACACCGAAGCTTCCCTGGAGGAACGTATCGCCCGCGTCAAGGATATGCTTCTTCCCCTGTGGCCTGACGCGAAGCCGCTTCTCAACTATTCGGATTGTTTCGAACTGCTCTGCGCCGTCATGCTCAGCGCCCAAACCACCGACGAGCAGGTGAATGGAGTGACACCCTCCCTCTTCGCCACCTACCCCGATGCCCATGCCATGGCGGCAGCCGAAATTCGGGATGTGGAAACGCTCATCCATTCCGTGGGATTTTTCCACACCAAAGCCAGGCACCTCGTGGCGACGGCGCAAATCCTCATCAGGGAGTACGGGGGAAAGATCCCCCGGAGCATGGAAGCCCTGACCAGCCTTCCCGGAGTGGGGAGGAAAACGGCCAATCTCGTTCTGTCAGCCTGTTTCGGAAGCCCAGGTCTTATCGTGGATACCCATGTGATGCGCGTGGTTTTCAGGCTGGGCCTGTATCCCAAAAAAGACCCGACAGCGATAGAAACCTGCCTGAGGGATAATCTTGCCGAGGAATACCATACCGCTTTTTCCCACGCCCTCAACCGGCACGGCAAATATGTCTGCACTGCCAGGCAGCCCGCATGCCTCCGCGGGGCTACCTGTCCTCTCGAAGAAATTTGTCCCAGAACAGGACTGCCGGTAAAGGCTAACTGAAGCAGAGGCCCTTCTTTCAGGCGTCTCCCTTTCATGGGTGCTGTTGTTGATGCGGATGCCGTTGAGAACGAAACTGCAGAAAGCGATCCTGTCGCCAGCCTCGCCCGCAGCCAGTTCGGCATCGACTATCTTTTCCCCCTCCAAAGAATGGCTATCGCCAATATACTGGACGCCGTGGAGACGGGGGAAAGGGTTCGCCAGCTCGTGCTTTTCCCCACGGGATTCGGGAAAAGCCTCTGTTTCCAGCTGCCTGCCCTTCTCGCTCCGGGGCCAAGCGTCGTCGTCTACCCCCTTCTCGCCCTGATGAACGATCAGGAGCGAAGCCTCATGAAGCGCGGCATACCCTGCGCCGTCTTTCGGGGCGGAATGGAGGAGGAGGCAAGAAGACAGGCGCAGATGGCGGTGAGCAACGGCAAGGCGAAGATCGTCATCACCAATCCCGAATCGCTGGCGACGCGGCGCCTCAAGGATTTCCTTTCCGGAGCCGGCATATTCCACCTCGCGATCGATGAAGCCCATTGCGTCAGCGAGTGGGGCGAAACCTTCAGGCCATCCTATCTGGAGCTGGGCAGTTGCATCGAAGCGATCCGGCCAAGGGTTGTGAGCGCCTTCACGGCGACAGCCAGCCCAGGCGTGGCCGAGGCTGTCGCCCGCCACATATTCGGCGCGGAACCTTTTTCGCTCGTAAGCGCCGACATCGACAAACCGAACATACGCTACTCGGTTGAGCACAGCCTCTGCTCCATGCATACCCTGTTGCGGCTCATCGACGAAAAGCCCAAACCCCTCATCGTCTTTGACCAGTCGAGAAACGGCGTGAGGGACATCTGCGGGATTATCAGGGAGAATACAAGCCTTGATGCCCGGTTCTACCACGCCGGACTCGCCAGGGAAGAGAAAAAGTCCGTTGAAGACTGGTTCATGGAGAGTGAGGATGCCGTCCTCACCGCTACCTGCGCCTACGGCATGGGCGTGGATAAAAAAAACATCCGAACCGTCATCCATTATTCCGAACCACCCTCGGTGGAAGCCTATATCCAGGAATCGGGCCGTGGCGGGAGGGATGGCGGCATGGCTGAGGCCATCCTCCTGTGCGGTGAAAATCGCCGTCGACAGGCTGTCTGCGCTGACGAGAAATCCACGGAAGCGGACAGGCTCAGGGCTGCGCGGAAGGCGGCATTCCTCGAATACGCTTCCTCCCGATCCTGCAGGCGTGCCTTTCTTCACCGGCTTATGGGCTCCGAGCTTTCATCTCCCTGTTCGGGATGCGATATCTGCGACGCTTCATTTCGGAGCCTGCCCGAGGGATATGCTGCCCTTGAGTCTTTTTTCGCGAAGAACGGCCGCCGCTTCGACCTCAAGCAGAGCCTGAGGCTCCTTTCCCAAACCAGAGTCCAGGCCTTGGCGCAGGGAAGAATGAGCCCGCGCCCTGGCTGCGGCGTGACAATGAACGCTTTTATCGCGGCCCAGCCTACCTGCGTCGGAGCGGGAGCGCTGTCGGGATGGAGGGAGGATGAGCAGCGCATACTCCTCCGCGAAGCGATGGCTGCAGGCCTCCTGGCCACAGGCTCAGGCCTTTTAGGAAAGCGGAAACTCTTTTGGTCAGGGAAGGCTGCCGCTCTTGAAGTGTAGCGATTTTCGCCATATCATGTAGCATAAAGATACACAGGGAGAGAGCGATGCTACACTACAGGAATCTCGATGAATGCCGCAGTTTCGATGTCCTGGAAAGGCTGCCCAGGGTGGAAGTATCACGCATTCTTGCGCCCGAACGCATAGAATCATGCAAAGCCGATCTGCCCGAGGGCTTTGTCTTCTGCTATGCCGCCGCTCCCGTCGATGAAGCCATTCTCGACGGCCTTCAGGATCTCGCCGACGAGCAGCAGCTCATCGAAAAATACAGAGCCCTTGCCGACGGCGAGGTGATGAATACCGGCGAAAAAAGGATGGTGCTCCATCATCTCGCGCGCGGACAGCTGGGAAAGCCGGTTTTTTTTGGCGGACAGGATCTGCGGGCTTTCTATGAAGCCGAAAGGGCAAAAATCCTGGAATTCACGAGGGCTGTCCATGAGGGTCGAATTCAGGGATCGACGGGAAAGGCTTTCACGACAGCGGTGCAGATCGGCATAGGGGGCTCCGACCTTGGCCCGCGGGCGACCTGCATAGCGCTCGAACGATGGGCAAAAGCCGAGCAGCGGCAGAAAATGAAAGCCCTCTTTATCTCGAATGTGGATCCCGATGACGCCGACCAGGTGCTTCGCGGCCTCGACCTCGAGACGAGCCTCTTTATCCTCGTCTCCAAGAGCGGAACGACGCAGGAAACCCTGGCCAACGAAACACTCGTCCGCTCGAGGCTGGAAGCGGAAGGTCTCGACAGCTCGCGGCACATGGTGGCCGTGACGAGCAGGACAAGCCCTCTTGCGCAGAATCCGAGATACAGGGAGAGCTTCTACATCGATGACTTTATCGGCGGCAGGTATTCGACATCGAGCGCTGTCGGCGGCGTCGTCATCTCCCTCGCCTTCGGACCGGAAACCTTCGCGGAATTCCTTGAAGGCGCCCACGCCGTGGACAAAGCCGCCATGGAGCCCTCCATAAGGAAAAACCCCGTCCTTCTCGATGCCATGATCGGTCTCTACGAGAGGAACATGCTCGGCATGCCCTGTACGGCTGTTTTGCCCTACGCCGAGGGCCTGGCGCGCTTTCCCGCCCACCTCCAGCAGCTGGACAT
>CAYXUF010000069.1:0-9873 GCA_964468155.1 uncultured Treponemataceae bacterium | reverse complement strand
GTCCTCGGCACCGACGGCATGGGCGCCGACATGCTCGAGGAATTCAAGTTCGCCGTATTCCGGCACAGGGAGTCCGGTGGCCCCTGGTGGCCCGATAATTTCCTCGCCTGCCTCGACCGCGGCAACAGGCTCCTCGAGCGCTATTTCGCGGCCGATTTCGCATCCTGCAGAGCGGCTCCCGTCGTCTTCGGCGTCCTCGCCCCTGGCAATCCCGCCGATCTCGTCCTCTGGGACTACGACCCGCCCACTCCCCTCGACGCGGCCAACATCGCGGGCCACATGGCCTTCGGCATGAGCTCTCGCTCCGTGCGCAGCGTCGCCGTCGCGGGAAAAATTCGCATCCAGGACAGGAAACCCTTGTTCGATATCGAAAAAATCCAGGCTATGGCGCGAGCTCAGGCTCGACGCCTCTGGAACAACATGGAAGGAAGGTGACAATGAAAAGCACAGCGATTCTCGCCAAGGCAAAAGAATACAGGGATTACACGGCTCGAAATTTGAGCGAAATAGTAAAAGTGCCGGGCTTTAGCACAACAGAAAAAGACCGCGTCATTCTCCTCAAGAAACTCTGCGAGGAAGCAGGCATGGAAGACCTGCGCATCGACGGCCTCGGCTCCCTCCTCGGACGCGTCGGCAAGGGCAAGAAGAAACTCGTCTTCGATGCCCACATCGATACGGTCGGCGTCGGCGATCCGGCCCAATGGAAAACTCCTCCCCACTCGGGGATCATCAAAGACGGCCTCGTCTACGGACGCGGCTCCTCCGACCAATTGGGTGGCGCCGCCTCCATGATCACCGCAGCGCGCATCCTCAAGGAACTGGCCTACGACGGCGACTTCACCGTCTGGTTCGCCTTCACCGTCATCGAAGAGGACTGCGACGGACTCTGCTGGAAATATCTCATCGAGGAAGAAAAATTCGTCCCTGATTTCGTCGTTTCCACCGAACCCACCTCCTGCAGGCTCTACCGCGGCCACCGCGGGCGGATGGAAATCCAGATCGACATCAGGGGCATCTCCTGCCACGGCTCGGCGCCCGAACGCGGCGATTCGGCGGCTTACAAGGCAGCCCGCGCCGCCCTCGCTATAGAAAAGCTCAACACCGAACTCAAGCCCGACGACGACGAGTTCCTCGGCAAGGGCACTATCACCGTGTCGCAGATCAAGGTGCAGGGGCCGAGCCAGTGCGCCGTGCCCGACCAGGCCATGCTCTACTGCGACCGCCGCCTCACCTGGGGAGAAAACGACGCTATCGCCATTGCTCAAGTGGAAAAAGCTCTGACGGAAGCAGGCGTGAAGGACTTCACGGTCAAGATGCCCGAATATGCCCAACCCGCCTATACCGGGAAGCTGTACAGGCAAGAGCTCTATTTCCCCACCTGGAAGATCAAGGCCGACCACCCCCTTGTCCGTTCGGGCGTCGAGGCATACGGCGACATCATGGATAAGCCCCCTGTCGTCGACAAGTGGACCTTCTCGACGAACTGTGTCGCCATCTGTGGCCGCCACCAGATACCCTGCATAGGCTTCGGCCCCGGCGACGAGAGCCAGGCCCACGCTCCGAACGAGATAAACCGCATCGACGACCTGGAGACCTGCGCCGCCTTCTACGCGGCCCTTCCCGGAAGGCTGGAGAAGCGCGCATGAGATGGCTCTACAGCTGTCCGTCATGCGGGAGAGTGTACGCCATTGAGCCAGGCCGGTATCTCTGCGACAGCTGCGGCGCTGGCAACCGTCCTGGCCTTCCCCTGGAGGGCGTCCTCGAATGCGTCTGGGAAAACGATACCGGCAAGTCGCACGAAATCGCCGAGGCTGGAAGCATTCCCCTGCCCGTTGAATCTGAATTTTTTCCGCCTCTCCCCGTGGGTGACACACCGCTCTGGAAGCCTGCAAGGCTCCGCGAAGCCCTGGAAGCTCCGAATCTCTATCTCAAGGATGATACCTGCAACCCTTCGGGCTCGTATAAAGACAGGGCGAGTTGGCTCGTGGCGGCTTTCGCATGCAAGTTTGGGCTGAAAGAAATCGCCCTTGCTTCAACAGGCAATGCCGCCTCGAGCATGGCCTGCGTGGGAGCGGCCGCCGGTCTCAAAGTTACCGTCTTCCTGCCGGCCTCCGCGCCGGCGGCCAAACGCGTGCAGGTTCTCCAGTACGGAGCCGAGCTGCGTGAAGTCCAGGGCACCTATGACCAAGCCTTCGACGAGTCCCTTGCCTATTCGAAGGCGACCGGCGTCCTCTCACGGAACACCGCCTACAACCCCCTCACCATCGAGGGCAAGAAAACGGCGAGCTTCGAGATCGCACGCCAGATGGCCGGCGGATCTGCCGCTTTCCGCGCCCCCGACCATATCTTCGTGCCCACGGGCGACGGGGTAATCCTGGCAGGCCTCATCAAAGGTTTCGAAGACCTGCTGAAGCTAGGGCTGACGACAAAAATGCCCACCTTCTGGGCTGCACAGGCAGAAGGATCGAGCGCCATCGCACGCGCCATAGCCTCAGGGCGCTTCGAGGAACGTCCCTCCGACACGATAGCCGACTCCATCTCCGTCGATGTGCCGCGCAATGGCGCCTTCGCCCTCGCCAAATTGAGAAAATACGGAGGGAAGGGAATCACTGCCTCGGATGAAGAGATACTTTCGGCTCAACGACAGTTATCATCCCTGTCAGGGCTCTTCGCCGAACCCTCGAGCGCCTGCGCCTTCGCCTGCTGGCTGAAAGCCATGCCTACAATTGCAAGGGAAGAAACCGTGGTTCTCATGCTCACCGGGTCGGGCCTGAAGGACATTAAGAGCGCAGCCAGATCTGTGAGCGCCAGGCTTTAGGATTTCTCAGCCCGCTCATAGATGGCAGCTACCTCGCTTCGAGGAAGAGCCTTCATGATTGCAAAGGCTATGACCACTATCCCCACAATATCGATGGCCAGGCGCGAAAGGGCAAAACGAATCCCCAATGCCGACATCTCGAAGAGCAGCATAGGAATCTTCGTTGTAGACCAGGCTCCGAGGAAAATGAGGATATTAGCGAAGCTGGCCCCCTTCTTCATGAGAACAGCCGCGACAGGAAAGGCGCCATAGAGAGGCCCAGCGGCGAAAGATCCAAGAAGGAAGGCCAGAACGCCACCCTTCAGACCTGAGCCCGGACCCATGAAGCGCATCATCTGCTCACGGGGCACCCACACATCGAGAAGTCCAAGAAGGATAAAGATCGGGGGAATCACCATGAGCATGGTTTTAGCCTGGAAGGAGATCATCGAGATGGACTTTTCGCGATAGCCTGGAAAGACGGCTATGAACACGGCAAAGGCTGTCGCCGCAATAAGAAAGCCTGCATACCTTTTTATCACCGCTTTCATGCGCCCACCACCCAGCCAACGAATACCGCGGCGATCAAGGAAAAAATAAAGGCAAAACCATTCCTAAGAAGGGCGGCGCGCTTCCCAAAATACTTCATCTCAAGAGGCAGTGTGACTCCGCCTACCATCATGAGGCTGGAGACGAAGGCGGCTATCTGCGTAGCGCCGGCGCCGCTGTTGAGAAGGGCTGCCGCCGCAGGAAAGGCGACAAACCCCGGTATAAGCGTTATCGCGCCAACTAGGGCCGCAAGGAGCACACCCCAAGGACCGCTCCCCCTGCCGAGGAACCGCGCTATTGTGGCTGTATCGAGTACGGCGAGGGTTACTGCGACGAGGATCAAGACGATGAGGAACTGGGGCAGGATACCCTCGAAAGCCTTCAAGGCCTTTTTAAGAGCCTTGAGCGTCTTCTGTCTGTCCTTGAGGAGGGAGGCGGCCAACCCTAGGCCGGCGATCGCATAGAGCAGGATCGTATCCATCAACTAACTCCTAATGGTTGCACTCATGCCCCGCCTCGCCATGGCCAGCGCAGCCGAGGCCGGAATCGGTGAGAGCGCCCTTGGCGAAGGCTTCCGCCGCGGCCCTGGCAGATCCCGACGCCCCCCGCACCACACGTATGCCCTGCGAACCGAGGACACGCACGGCGCCTTCGCCCATATTGCCCGCAACGAGGTGGGTTACGCCCGAGCGGGCGAGCACCGACGCGACGCCTGATTTGCAGCCGCAGCCTTCAAGCGAAGGGATGGGCTGCTCCTCTACAAGGTTTTCACCTTCCACGCGGAAAATAAGGAATTCCTTGCAGTGACCAAAATGCCCGTCCACCACTCCATCCAGAGAGGGTACCGCTATCTTCATTCTTGTATCTCCTTGTTCCTTTATAATGACTTCGCCCCCCTCTATCCTGAGGGCTTTTCCATTTAAAATCGCGTTGGCTACTTTGTGCCGTGCCGTCTCTACGATACGGCCAAAAGTCTGGCGCGACACGCCCATTGAACGGGCTGCCGCCTCCTGGTAGAGGCCTTCCAGATCGGCAAGGCGCAGGGCTTCCGCCTCATCGAAGCCCAAAACAACTTCCTCAAGCACCCTGGCGGGGATGCCAGCAGGTTTCATAACGCGAGAGGCTATTGGCGCGCCGAGGCGACGCTCGGTTATCGGTCGTGGCATATCGCCAATTCCATCTCGACGGTCATCCGATCCGCGTCTTTTCGCACCGACTCAGGCAAGGCGCTCCAGCGCAGGGAACGCGCCTGAGCCACTTCCTTTCGCCATGGAAGGCTCGCCAGGAGGGGGAGTCCAAAGCGATTGCCGCCGGCAGGACCTTCGTCGACAAAAAGTTTTACCTCTTCGCCGCAGGAGGGACAGATCATCGTCCTCATGTTCTCGACGATCCCAAGGATGGGAACTTTCATCATTGTGGCCATCTTGATCGCCTTCGTCACAATCATTGAAACATAATCCTGGGGCGTACCGACTACAACAAGACCGGCGATGGGGATCGTCTGCAGGGCGGTGAGGGCTACATCGGAGGTTCCCGGGGGGAAGTCGACGATGAGGTAATCCAGATCACCCCATTCTGTATCCTCCCAAAACTGCTGGATGGCTTTTGCGAGAAGAGGGCCTCTCCAGATGACTGGCTCATCCTCATGCTCATTGAAAAGGTTGATCGATAGCACCTTGATCCCCTCTTCATTGATGACGGGAAACAGCCTATGCTCATCCGATTCAGCTCTGAACGTATCAATTCCCAGAAGCCTTGGCATACTTGGCCCCGTGATATCGGCATCGAGGACGCCGACGCTCCGGCCTTGGGCTGCAATCGATTCGGCGAGCAGTACGGCTACCGTGGATTTACCGACACCACCCTTACCGCTTATAACCCCGATAACCCTTTTAATTCTCGGGTTGGCTTTTTTTTCCGGAACCAAATCCATTGAAATTCTCCTTGTCAGATAGAAATGCTCATACCGCACGAGAGCCAGGCGACTCTGCCGGGCAGAATATTCAAAAGGGCCGAGAAACCCCTGAGACCAGTACAATGAGCGCAAAAAACCGCTTTTGGATCCAGCAAGGCAATCGTCTTCGCAATTTCCGCCAGCTCCTTATCGGATGCATCAATGAGATGAAAACCTCCGACAAGGGCCTTGATGGGCTTGCCTGGAAAAGCCCGAATGGCTGCATGAGCTATGTTGAGAATTCCCCTATGAGCGCAGCCCGTCACGATAACGATTCCATCATTCTCGTCAAGAACAAGAGAGAGTTCATCATCAAAATTGTCGAGCTTTTCGCTCGCTCCCTTGATAACCCGAAAACGGGCAAAGGCTTCAGTTCCATCGATCCTTTCAACGGGCGGAAGGATATAGGTGTTTGCGCCCACTTTTTCGAATGTATCAATAAGTATAGGTGCGGGTGAATGCTCAGGCACTATCGCTGAGGGAAGGCCAATGTCTTTCAGGCTGTCCCCATCTCTGGCTCGCCGTGGCGTATCGAAGCCTCGGCCGGCGAAAAGAGGCGGCGGCAGTGAAGAGACACTGTTGTAGAGGGCGAAAAGCCCTCCCCCATGATCATAATGCCCATGGCTCAGGACGACTGCGTCCAAGGAAGTCAAGTCGATCCCCAAGGCTTCCGCATTGGCGATAAAGGCATCGGTCTGCCCCGTATCGAGAAGCAGCTTCATGTCGGCCGTCTCTATGTACAGCGACAGCCCATGTTCCCCATGAAACCCGCGTTTCGGGCAATAGTCATCCATGAGCGATGTTATTGTCATAAGCTCATAATGATGAATTATGGCTTTTTCGTCAAGCCAGTGGCTAAAATATCGCTTGAAATTGCACACAGTGAGGCCATTCAGCAATGAAACCTCTTACCTCATCTCATCAGTTCAGCTACACTGTCTCTGGAATTATACCCGATGCCAACGACTCCATTTCTCCATGCCTTTCTTCTTACGCTGATGGCAGGATTAGCCACCGGCGCCGGCAGCGTCATTGCGCTTATTTCAAAAAGAACGACGCCTCGCTTCCTTTCACTTTCCCTCGGATTCTCCGCGGGTGTCATGATCTTTGTATCCCTCGTGGAGCTTTTTGGCGAAGCCCGATCCCAGCTTACCCAAATTTGGGGTGAACGTGGAGGATATTGGGGTGCTATCGGAGGATTTTTTGGGGGCATGGCACTCATCGCGATTATTGATCGCCTCGTCCCTCCCGCAGTCAATCCCCATGAAGCACGTTCCCGCGAGGCCGCGACCTATGAGGCCACGGACTCCCACGCATGCAATGATGAAAGCGTCACTCGCCGAGGAGCCAGGCTCATGAGAACCGGTGCGCTCACTGCCTTGGTCGTGGGGCTTCACAACCTCCCTGAAGGCATCGCTACCTTGTTTGCCTCGCTCCAGGATACTGGCCTTGGCGTTACGATAGCGCTGGCTGTGGCGATACATAACATTCCAGAAGGTATAGCCGTCTCGGTGCCTGTCTATTACGCGACAGGCTCGCGAAAACGGGCTTTCTGGTATTCCTTCGCCTCAGGGCTTTCCGAACCGGCTGGCGCCGTCTTGGGCTATCTCCTCCTCCGTCCCCTTTTAGGAGGTCCAACCTTTGGCCTCGTGCTCGCCTCAGTGGCCGGCATCATGATCTACATCTCCCTGGATGAGCTTCTGCCCTCAGCCCGCGAATTCGGCGAGAGCCATCTCGCCATGGCAGGTCTCGCGGCCGGCATGGCGGTGATGGCTATAAGCCTTGCCCTGGGAACTGGCTGAACAACCTGTATCAAAGCCTTTCGCCTCTGCTGACTCAGACTCCGCGGCAAGGCTTCACGCATTCAGCCATGATATTCTTCATGGCATTCTGCAGATGGTACATGTCATTCCCCAGTATGAGCATATTGATTCCCTTCGCTATGGCCGCATCCACATTTTCCTTCGTCGCCGGCACCACGGGGCACATAACCCCGATGCCGCGTTTTGACGCGCCTTCCGCAAGTCTCCTGTAGGCCTCGGCCACACGGGGGTCCTCTGTGGAATAGCCCACTTTCGCGCCCACGGAGAGCGCGTAGTCCATGGGGCCGAAATTTACGGCATCCACGCCGGGCACATCCAGGATCTCATCCAGGTTGTCGGTGAACTCAAAATCCTCATCCATCGGTATTATCATGGTTTCCGCATTGCTTTTTGCGATGTACTCAGGCCATGAGAATCCCGGACCGCCAAAGCCGGCGGCACGCACATTGGCCTCGGCGCCGCGCCTGCCCATTGGAGGGAATTTGGCAGCCCGTACAATCTCCTCCGCATCATGCCTTGTTCGTGTATGCGGTACGACGACACCTTCTGCACCCATCTCGAGAACCTTGCGTATTTCTATTTCGTCGATGCCGGTCAGCCTGACGACCGAGGGGATGCCCGCGAGCCTCGCCGCCATGATAAGGCGTTCCAGGTTGCCATACCCATCGAGGGGAACATGCTCGAGGTCCAGATAGGCAAAGTCGAATCCCCAGTTGCCGAGGGCTTCCACCGTACAGGCCGCGCTCGTGAATATGGCCATGCCGAAGACAGGACCTTTTTTCATTCTTTCTCTCAATGTCATATGGTTCTCCTCTTATCCCAACAATCCAGGCAGCCAAATGCTTACTGCTGGTATGAACGTCACGAGAAGCAACACTATTAAATTGCAGATCAGGAAGGGAAGCGCCGCTTTAAAAATCGCGATGATAGATAGACCTGATATCTTGCTCGCTACGTTGAGGCACATGCCGACAGGCGGCGTCACCAAGCCCATTGCAAGTCCGACAATGAGCACCGCCCCGAACTGTAACTCGCTCATGCCAAACTGACGTAGTACAGGCATCAGGATGGGCGCCACAAGGAGGATACAGGGCGTAACGTCGAGGAAGGTCCCGAGGAAAAGGATAAGGACATCCAAGAATAGAAATATCACAAAAGCCGGTACGTGGCTCGTCAGCAGGAAGTTGGCGATCATGACAGGAACCTGCTCCACGGCCATGATCCAGGTGAAGATCATGGTGAAGCCGCCGATGATCATGATCGAGCTGGACATAATCGCCGTCTTTTTAAGGGCGGCAAGGATGCTTTTCGTTGTGAGTTCTTTATAAAGGAAGAAGCCGAGAATCAGTGCGTAGAGCACAACAACGGCGGCAGATTCGCTGGCAGTCGCTATACCTGTGGAAACGGTGAGGACGATGAGAATCGGCATGAACATGGCCAAAACTCCATCCTTTGCCGTTTTTATCGCTTCTTTAGCAACGAAGGGCTGGCGTGGAGGCCGATAGCCTTTCGCTTTCGAGATGCCGAAGGTCAGGAGAAGCTGAATAATACCCACAAGCAAGCCTGGAATTAGGCCGGCGAGGAAGAGCTTGCCCACGGAAGCCCCTGTCACCATGGCGTACATGAGCATGGGGATTGAGGGTGGGATGATCATGCCCATCGTCGACGTTGCGACGGTTATGCCTGCAGAAAACTCGATAGGATAACCTTGCCTCACCATTTCAGGGATGATTATGCTACCTTCTGCCGATGTGTCGGCGACGGAAGATCCGGAGATGCCTCCGAAGATCATGCTTGTTACCACATTGACTTCTGCAAGGCCTCCACCGAAAGGCCGCACCAGGAGCATGGAAAAATTGATGAGGCGTTGGGAAAGCCCCCCTTGGTTCATCAACTCCCCCGCAAGCATAAACAGGGGCATGGCTATGAGCATAAAACTATTTGTCCCCGACCATATCCTTTGAGGAAAGGTCATCAGAAAGAGCGGATCCTTCAGGATGAGATAGACGATCCCCGATCCGCCGATAGAGTACGCTATTGGCACACCGATCAGGAGGAGGACTAAAAAGGCGAGGAGCATGAGGGCCAGGTTCATCGGTTACTCTCCTCGCCTGCGCCGGTTTCCGAGGAACCGACAAATACCGACTTGGTCGTAGGAGGATCAATAGGAATATATTCAGCAATGATATTGACGAAAGCATAGAAAATTGTAAAGCTAAAGGAGATTGGCATTATGAAGTAGAAAAGACCGTTGGGAAGACCTGTGGCGGGAGAGGGTACTTTCCCGACCTTTGAGATCCAAAGAAGGCTATAGCGCAATACTACGGCGCAGATCGCGATGACGATGAGGGTAACTATTATAGAGTAAGCCTTTCTCTTGAGCGAAGACGCCGAGCCTGAGAATATGCTGATGGAAATGTGCTCTTTTTCCCTCAAGCATAACGATGCGCCGAAGAAGGTTGAGGCGACAAAAGACATCGTGAGCAGTTCCTCTGACCATGCGGAAGAAAGACCAAAAAAGTATCTCAGTATCACCGATATGATGACGCCTATGGCCAAGATGGCGATTAAAGCGGTAAGCAGAGTGGAATGGACTTTGTCCACTACATGAATGAGCCGGTTTAAAGCCCTTCCCGTCGTAGAATGCTGCATGATGAAGTCCTTCCTTCAAGTAAGGATATAAAAGAGGTGTCCTCGCTCGATCGATAGGAGGACACCTCTGAAGACTGCCGAAATCGATATCTATTTAG
>CAYXUF010000068.1:0-10541 GCA_964468155.1 uncultured Treponemataceae bacterium | reverse complement strand
CCCATGGCGTAGGCCGCATGGATGCCGGCGAGCCTCCCCTCTTCCATGGCCGTGCTCGCTTCCTCGACACCCGCTATGTCGCCGACCACGTAGATCGATTCATTGCTGGAGCGCATGTACCTATCGTGACCCGGCATGTTGCCGCCGAGCTCCGGTATGTATATTTCTTTGCATCCCGCGATGCATGCCAGTTCGATGGAGGGCGTGAGGCCTACGGCGAGGCAGATGGTGTCCACCTCGAGGGTCTCTTCCGTTCCCGGTATAGGCTGGAAACGCGCGTCGATCTTCGCGATGACCGCGCGCTCAACGCTTTCCTTGCCCTCGGCGCGGAGGATGGTCGTGGCGCAGCGGAACGGAACGCCGGCGCGGGCCACTTTGGCCGTGTGGACGCCGTAACCGCCCAACTTGGGCAGGGCTTCCACCACCGCCACCACTTCGGCTCCGGCCTGCATCAGCTGATAGGCCACGATCACACCAACGTTGCCCGATCCTATCATGAGCACCCGTTTTCCGGGCAGGACGCGATGCACGTTGATGAGGGTCTGGGCGCAGCCGGCCGTCATGACACCGGGCAGGGTCCAGCCGGGGAAGCTGAGGGCGTTTTCGGTCGCTCCCGTGGCAAGAATCAGTTTTGCCGCCTCGATAGTATAGGAGTGGGTTTTATCCTCCACCGCCCAGACCTTGAGCCCGCTCTCTATTCCGACCACTTCCGTCTTGAGCCGCACATCGATGCCGAGCCTGAGGGACTCGGCCAGAAGCTCCTTTCCGATATCAAAGCCCCTGGTGCCGGCCTTGTGTTCGCGCGAGCCGAAAAACTTGTGTATCTGCTTGAAGAGTTGTCCGCCCGGCTTGGAGTTTTCATCCATCAGTATCACCGGAGCCCCCGCTTTTTTGAGTTCTATCGCCGCGCAGAGCCCTGCCGGCCCGGCACCGACCACGACGGCGGGTTTCCTGTCAGTTTCCATCGCCGGCCTCCGCTTCGATGTTCCAGCTTCCCACACCTTTCTGCCGCTCGACGGTCATACCGTCGCGAACATCGGTCACACAGGTGCGGACGCCAGGAACGCCGTCCACCATCATGACGCAGTCGGTGCAGCGCCCGATGCCGCAGAACATCCTGCGGGGAGATCCTTTCTTCGTGTAGCGGAACACCTTGACGCCGGCGGCGATGAGGGCCGACATGATCGGCTCGCCCGCCCTCGCCTTCAGCGCCTTCCCCTCGAAGTAGATGGTGACCTCCTCCGTCGCCTCGAGGTCGCCGAGAATGGCGTGATGGCCGATTCTCGAGCCTTCCCTGATGCTGCCGTCCTTCATTTCAAAAGTCCCAAATCGGCCAGCGCTGCGTGGAGCGCCGCGGTGACTTCCGTCGAGGCGTCCTTGAGGGGAGCCCGCAGCGAACCCGCGTCGAAGCCGCAGAGCCTGAGCGCCATTTTTACCGGCACGGGGTTCGGCTGGAGGAAAAGGGCCTTGTTGATGGCCTGCAGTTGTACGTGCAGGGCTGCCGCCTCGGCGTTCTCGCCGGCCAGGTAGGCCTCGATCATTTTTTTCATGATCCTGCCGGCTACATGTCCGGCCACCGACACAACGCCGTAGCCGCCAATAGCCAGCGTGGGCAGAGTGAGCGAATCCTCGCCCGTATAGACCCTGAAGCCGGGCGCCGCGTTCTTGATCACGATAGTCGTGTCGTCGAGAACGCCTGCGGCGTCCTTGAGCATCGTGATGTTCGGCACCTCGCGCGACAGCTTCACAATAGTTTCCGGCCTGATGCTTATGCCTGTTCTTCCCGGCACGTTGTAGAGCATGGAGGGAATCTTCACCGACGAGGCTATGGCGGCGAAATGATCGTAGAGCATCCCCTGATCGGGCTTGTTGTAGTAGGGTGCGACGAGGAGCAGGCCGTCAGCCCCGGCTTCCTCGGCGTCGAGCGCGTTCTGGATCGAAGCCGCCGTGCTGTTCGTGCCGGCGTTTCCGATGAGCGGCACGGAGACCGCCTTCCTCACTGCTTTTATGAGGTCGACCTTTTCCTGGCGCGTCAAGGTCGGCGACTCGCCGGTCGTTCCGCTCAGGACGAGGGCGTCCACTCCGTCATCGACCAGGCGCCTCGCGAGCGAGGCTGCCTTCTCAATGTCGAGCTCCAAATCTTTTCGGAAAGGGCTGGCCATTGCGACCATAAGTCTTCCAAATTCCATACTATATCCTCCGTAGTTGTCCGCAGCCTTCTGGGCTGCGCTTCTCATTCATCCATCGACGTGATTGACACAGGCCTCACCGGTTGCCGAAAGGAGGATATCTCTATCTCCTCGGGTTTAAGGTGAAGCTCCTCGGCCAGAATACGTTCCACCAGGCGCCTGCAGGATCTGCCCTGGCAGATGCCCATGCCCGCCCTGGTCCAGCGTTTTATCTCCACGACGCTGCGGGCTCCAGCCCTGATCGCGTCCCGTATCTCGGCTTCGGTCACTTCCTCGCAGCGGCAAATGTACTTATCGTCTCCGGGGCTTTTGTTCTCGTCCATTTCCTACTCCCTGTAATGTTCCCAGTACTTTCTTACGTTTTCCATGAGCCCGTCGACATGGGCCAGCATGCAGCGCTCCGCTTCATCAGGATCGTGCTTCCGCAGGGCTTCCAATATCGAGCGATGAGCCGTCTGGTAGGTGGCGCCCACGCTCCTGCGCATGTATTCAAACAGCTCGGTCTGCTGACCGAGCATGGCGAGGATTCCATACACGGCTGAAAGAACGGAATTCCTGGAAGCCTCGGCGATGTTCCTGTGGAAGGCGATATCCACCTCGGCGATGCTTTCGCCCCTGGAGGCCTTATCTTCCTGTTCTTCTATGATCTTTTCGAGCTGTCCGATTTTGCTTTCGCTTATATTCTCCGCCGCCAGCCTGGATGTCTCCCTTTCTATCGCCCTCCTGGCCTGGAGGACCATGATGTACTCGTCCAGGATGCTCGAATCTATCAGCTTTTCCAGTTCCTTGCTGTGCCGGCTTATCGACTTGCTCACCCTGGCCTTGGTGATGGCTTTCAAGCCTTCCTTGGTGAGCACCCTGCCCTTGTTGGCCTGGCTTTCAACCAGGCCGAGGGCTTCCAGCCTATACAGGATGCGCCCGATGGAAGCCGAGCTCACCGTGAAGCCCTGCTTCTCCATCTCCTCGACGAGGCTCCAGGAGCCCAGAGGCTCGCCAGCTGATCGGATGCACTCCAGAAGGATCAGGTCTCTTTCGTCAAGATCCAGCTTCATAAGTTTACAACCCCGCCTTGCCGCCGAAGCGGCCCGGATTGAAGGCTTCCATGGAAAACTCCGGCTTCTTTCCGGTTATGAGGTCGGCCATCACGAGACCCGTTACCGGAGAGAGGGCTATGCCGTCGCCCTCGTGGCCTGCGGCGATAAAAAAGCCCGGTGCCCCGGGGATTTCCCCCAGGAAGGGCATGCCGTCGGGGGTCGAGGGGCGCAGGCCTGCGAAGGTGCGGATAAAATTGATCTTGGACATCACGGGAAAGAATCGCTTGACTTGGGCGGCCAGAAGACCTATGGCCTCAGGATCGGTGCTCTTGTCGAAGCCCCGGTTTTCCCTGGTGCTGCCGATGAGATAGTTGCCGTTGTGAGTGCCCGTAAAGGCAAAGCCCAGGCCAAAGCGCTCGGAAGGAGTTTGGGGCGCCGTCGCGGCACCGGAGGGGTTTTTCGCCGCCTCATGGGGTTTGAGCTTGGATACGATATACTGTGCGCTCCACACATTGGTTTCCCCCACGTGGGGAATGGCCTCGGTTACTATTACCTGGCCCTTCCGGGGGGTTATCGGCACCTCGAAGCCTATGAGCCTGGTTATGTCGTTGGCCCAAGCACCTGCCGCGTTGACCACGACTCCCGCTTCCACGCTGTCGCCGGAATCCAGCAGCAGTTTCCAGCCCGAGCCCAGGCGCTCCACTCCGATGGCTCTGGTCCGCGACAGAAACTCCAGACCATTTTCCCTTGCTCCCAGAAGAAAAGCTTTCATCAGAAGCATGGGATTCACCTGCGAATCCCTGGCGCTGTAGGTCGAGGCGATTATGTCCTCGGCCACAAGCGGCTGCAGCTGCAAAAGGCGCTTCCTGTCGATGATATCAACTTCCAGCCCAAAGCGGTTCTGGCTGGCGACGAAGTCTTCCATGATCGCCAGGTGCTCCTTGTCCTCGATAAGGATTGTTCCACCCCTCGTCTCGAATTCGATATCCGAGGGAAGCTCATCCTTGAGGCTCTCGAAGCGTTCCAGGCTCCTGAAGGCCATCTCCAGGAGAATCCCCGGCTTCTTGGACTGCAGAAGTATCATGTCGTCGCAGGAGCCCGAGGCTCCGGCGCCCATGACAATTCTATCGATCAGCAGGACCTTCTTGCCCCGCTTGGAGAGTTCATAGGCGATGGAGGTACCGTTCACCCCAGCCCCGAGAATAGCCACATCGCAACGCACGTAAGCCATAGCCTTCCTCAGCTTCCCAGCAGACCGGAGTGGATGAATCCGGCCAGGCTGATTATATCGAATACGGGTTTCCCGCTCGCTTCCTGTATCGCCTTTTTAAAAGGCGGCATGTTGGTGCACTCCAACACGATGAATCGCATCTCCGGTTCGGCTGCCGCCAAAGCGGCAGCGACGTTCTTGAGCTCTTCTTCAGCCCTATCCACATTCAGGCAAGGTTCCCTCCCGGGTTCGGACTTGTCGAGAAAAACCCGGGTGAACTCAGGCTGCTCATCCATTCCCGCCACGGCCAGGGGGATGCCCTGGACGCCGCAGTTTCGAAAATGCAGCTCGGTCAGCGAAGCTGATCGGGCTGTCAGAACCCCTACCTTTCCCCGACGTCCGAAGATCTCATAGAGCAGGGGAATCTGCAGAAGGCTGGAACTGAAGAGGGGAACATTCACCGACGCCGCGAGCTCCTTTTGAAAAAGCGCCAGAAATCCACAGCTCGTGGTGATTGCCCTTACGCCCTCGGCTTCCAGCTCCCTTGCCGCCACGATGAAGGGTTCCAGCAGGGAGGGGTCGGCCTCTTCCACCACCCGCTTCGGCGATGCTCCCCGAACCCGCTTGTAGCGGACCGGGAAGGGAAAGCTTTTCGCGTTCCCTATATCGCCTGGCAGGCGGGGGAAGCTGGTATCCAGCATGAGGATGCCCAGATCCTGGCCGTAGCTGCAGAAGCCGCCTTTCGCGATCATGCGGCAGCTCGGGTTTTTTCTTTGAAACGCTGTACCAGTTTTTTGTTTAAAACAAAGAATCCGACGAGGAATATAGAGCCAACGACGATGACGACCATAGCCGGCGTGAAGGATGCCAGCAGTTTCTGACGGGTCGAAAGCACGACAATCGCCAGGGTGAACAGGCCAAGGAGGACGCGTATCGGGAGGTTGAGCGGCCTGAACAGATAGCCAGTGATCGCCGACGAGGAGAAGGTAACCCCGATGAACAGCAAAAGGACGGTCGCGATAGTCGCATAGATGGGTCCGATGAAGAGCAGGGAGGTATTGTACACGAAGACGAAGGGAATGATGTACCCCATGATTCCCATCAAGCTGGCTTCCCAGCCGGTTTTCCAGGGATCAGCCTCGGCGATGGACGCGGCGCAATACGCTATGATCGCATCGGGAGGAGTGAGTTCGGCCAATATCGCGAAATAGAAAACGAAGAGATGGGCGGGAAGCGTGGCTATCCCGAGGGCGTTCATGGCCGGAGCTCCGATTACCACCGAGATGATATAGGCCGGGGTGCAGGGCATGCCCAAGCCCATAAGAATGCAGGTGACCGCCACGAGCAGGAGCGCCGGGAGGAGGAATCCGCCGGAGAATTTGGCGACGAGGGTGGCGATCCCCAAACCAAGACCGGTGTTCGTGATGACGCTGATCACCATGCCGGCGCCGGCGCAGGTGATCGCCAGCATGATGCAGTTGTAGCCGGAGTTCTCGAAAATCTTGAAAAGCTTCCTGGGCGTCAGCATGGTTTCTTTTTTGAAAAAGCTCAACACGAAGGTCATGGCGATCGCCAGGGTACAGGAGAGGAAGGGTGAAAATCCAACGATGAGCATGACTATAAGGGCAACCAGGGGGAGGAGGAGGTAGGCATCCCTCGCCAGCTGTTTCCAGGTGAGCATGTCCTTTATATCCATCGGCTTGAGATTGTCCTTGAGGGCGAGAAAATGCACGCGCATAAAGATGCTCGCATAATAGAATACGGCCGGTATGAATGCCGCGATGGCGATAGTCCAGTAAGGAATTCCCGTGATTTCCGACATGACGAAAGCCGCCGCACCCATGATGGGTGGCATCAGCTGTCCGCCTGTGGATGAAGCCGACGCTACCGCGGCGGCGAACTGCGGGCGGTATCCCAGTTTTTTCATGAGGGGGATGGTGAAGGTGCCGGTGGCATACATATTGGCCACGCCTACACCTGAGATCATCCCGAAAAGGCCTGATGCCACGACGGATATCTTGGCGGCCCCACCGGGGCCCCTTCCCGCCACGCGGGAAGCGAAATTGGTAAAGAACACGCCAGTCTTGGTGCCTTCCAGGAAGTTCCCGAAGATCACGAAGATTGCCACGAAGGTAGCCATGATCCCCATCAGGGATCCGTAAATGCCCACGTCCTGCACGAGATAGTTGAGCTCGATCAGCCGCGGGAGTCTCGTAGGTCTCGCATAGAACACACCGGGGAGGAAAGGCGCGATCCAGACATAGGCAATAAAAAATACTATCAATATCGCCATTGCCGGAACGACCGCCCGTCGAACCGCCTCGAGGACGAGAATGATATTCATCACGCCCAATACCACTTCAAGCGAGCTCACGGGATCGACCATGATCATTCGCAGGTTCAACCGATCATTGAAAATGACCACATAGAGCGCCGGAAGCATCGACGCGATCGCAAAGATCCAGTCGAAAAAGCTCGGCCTCTCGGCAGGCGATTTCTTGGTCGCCGGATAAAGAATGTACCCTAGGGGCAAAAGGAAGAACAGGACGATGCCTCGCTGGACACGTGGCTGAAAAATGCCGAAGACAGCCGTGTACATGATGAAGAGCGCGACCGTCGCCGACCATACCCCTACTATGATTTTAAGAGGCCCTGATAGCTTTCTCATATTTTCCGCCTTGTCTAAACGTTGCGAACAGAGTGACGAAGATCGTGGGCAGCGGCATGGGGGAGCTTCGGAAAAGCATCAGGGCCTTCCCGAAACTCCTCAGCCGCCGTCACGTGAAGAAGTTATTTAATTACGCCGACTTCCTTGTAATACCTCGCGGCCCCTGGATGGAGAGGAACCTGGACCGCAAAGGCTGTGGTCTTGGGATCGAAGACCGAATAGCTCGCTCCCATCTGCACCAGGAATGCCTTGTTCTCGTTGAGAACTTTGGCGATGACATAGGCCACGTCATCGGGCATTTTGGTGCTCACCAGAATCTCGGTCGCGTGGGCGAGAGCCTGGATATCGTTGGGCATGCCCGCGTAGGTGCCGCCCGGCACATTGGCGAGTCCCGATGCCTTGGTAACCAGGCCCGTCGTCTTGGCAAAGTAGTCGACGCATTCGTCGCTGACCGCCATGAGGACCGAAGGCCTTCCCAGGGACATCTCGGTGATGATAGCACCGGGCAGGCCGACGCAGGTCAGGGCGTAATCCACGTGCCTATCCTTGTAAAGGCTGGTCATGTCGCCATAGATAGCCTGGACAAAGGTGCCGCCATTCTTCTTTATCATGTCGAAGGAAGCGCCGTAGTACTCCAGCACCTTGCCGATAAGGACGAATTCGGAAGTGCCGGTCATGGGTCCCGTGACCTTCAGCTTTTCGCCATTCTTGATCTTTTTCGCGAACTCCTCGACCGTGGTTACGTTCTGGTCCTTGGCTGCGAGGAGATGGTAGCGGTCAGCCGACAAGGCGCCGGCGATCGACGCTATGTTTTTGTACGCTTGCTTGAAAAGCGGCGCCGTTCCATCATAGGCCGCCTTGTCCAGCCAGGCGACGCCCCATGCCATCTCCGCATCGCCCTGTGAAAGCATTATCGGGTTGGTAAGTCCGCCGCCAGGAATTACCTTGATCGTGACGCGTGGCTCCTTTTCGTTCACCAGCTTCGCGAATCCTCCGGCTACCGTATACCAGCCGCCGCCCATGCCGCCTGCCACCCAGGTATAGGTCCCGCCCTTCATGTTCGCCGGCCCAACCTGCGCGAAGGCAAGACCGCCCACCACAAAGCCGAGGATAAGAATCGCCGCTACCTTAGCAAACTTCTTCATCGTTGCCTCCTATTGGATTCACTCACTCATCAACAGATGAGCAATGGTAGGACGGCTTTTTTCATGTGTCAATCAAAATCTTTGCGATATAGGATATATTTTATCTCGTTTCTCCGCCCACGATGGTAGCGAGAACCTTAGCATCCCAGAGCGAGGCTTCTTCCGACTCGATCAAATCCCTGTCTAGCACGGTACAATCAGCCCACTTCCCGGGCTCGAGGCTGCCCCGGCTTCCTTCCTCAAAGTTGGCGCGGGCAGCCCAGATGGTCATGGCCTTCAGCGCCTCGAGGCGGGAGAGCCCCTGGGCGGGCATAAAACCAGCCTCGGGCTTGCCCTCATCATCCTTCCGGAAAACCGCCGAGCGGAAACCTCGCAGGGGTTCAATCATCTCAATCGGAAAATCGCTGCCATTGGCGAGCCATCCGTTTTGGGCGAGGAGGTCGCGATAGCGGTGAGCCCGACCCATCCGCCAGGCTCCTATGCGTGTTTCCGTCCAGGCCATGTCGGAGGTGGCGTGGGTGGTCTGGATGGAGGGTATGACGCCGAGCCGGCCGAACCGGGGCAGATCCTCGCCGTGGACGAGCTGTGCGTGTTCGATGCGCCAGCGCAGGTCGTTTCCCGGCTCCAGATGCCTTTCGTAGATGTCGAGGACGAGGCGTGCGGCCGCGTCGCCGATGGCGTGGACATTCATCTGGAAACCGCATGTCCTGGCGACGCCGCAGACGCGATCCAGCTCCGCGGGATCCAGGGTAAAAAGGCCGAGATTTCCCGGATCATCGGCGTAGGGTTCGAGGAGGCGGGCGCCCCTTGAGCCCAAAGCCCCGTCGGCGAACATCTTGAAGGATCGAACCGTGAGCCTGTCGCCTGCCAAGGGGCCGCGCAAGGCGAAATAATCGATGTTCTCCTTTGTCGGCGCAAGCATCGCATAGATGCGTATCGAGAGGGCGCCCTCCCCTCCCATCCTTTCGAAGAGGCGGGCTTCGCGCAGCTCAGTGCCCGCATTGGATACCGAGGTCAGGCCGGCAGCGAAGCAGTTTCGCTGGGCTGCTGAAAGGGCATTGCGCATCGTTGCTTCATCGGCAAGAGGAATCGCCTCCCTCACTCTGTCGACGGCGTTGTCGAGGAGGAGACCCGTGGGCCTGCCCTCGGACAGGGCTACGGTTCCGCCCTCGATCCTGGTGGAGGCCTGAATGCCTGCAGCCATGAGGGCTGCCGAATTGGCTATCGCGGCATGGCCGTCGACGCGGATGGCCAAGGCGGGTGTATGGGGGAAGGCTTTGTCGAGAAGTTCATTGGTGGGAAACTGCGCGGAGCTCCATCGGTTCTGGTCCCAGCCACGCCCCTGTACCCAGGTGCCGGGCTGTTCTGCATTATGGGCGACGAGCCTCGCTACCGTCTCTTCCCAGGATTTAGTCCCGAAAAGCCATGCGCGCTGGAGGAGGTAGCCATAGCTCAGAAAATGGCAGTGAGGATCGATAAATCCTGGATAGACTATGGCTTGGCCCAGATCGACGGACCGTGACGCATGGAAGGAATCCTCGATGTCGCTGCGCGTGCCGAGGGCTGCCACCCGGCCATCGCGAATCGCCATGCACTCCGCGGTCGCGAATACGCCATCGACAGTATAGATACGGCGAGCGGAGATGATTGCATCGACATTGCGGCCTGGGCTTCCTTTCATGGGGATACAATGGCATTCCACGAGAAAAATGAGAAGGGCAGCCCCTCAGGACTGCCCTTGTTTTCACGAGAAAAGATGGCGGCTGATCAGACAGCCTGTTCATCCCACTTGACGGGGAGGATGGACTTCTCGTTCTCGCGGTCGAAGTATCGCGCCTTCGCCATGTCGGGATCGAAGACGATGTCGTCGCCATGCTTGTAAAGGTGATGGGGGTCGATTCGCGCGACCATGCCCTGGGTGGGCGTCGAAGCCTGGAGGTGTATCTCGGCGCCGAGAGGCTCGACGACCGTGACCTTGGCCTTGATGACGCCGATCTCCAGCTTCTGGTTGGCGACATCGAGATCCTCGGGGCGGATGCCGAAGGAAACTTCCTTGCCGACATAGGGCTTGAGAAGCTCGACATGGGCGGGATCGGGAAGGAGCTTGAAGGCGCCTTCGTCGATGACGATCTTTCCGCCTTCCTCCAGCACCTTGACGGTGAGGAAGTTCATGGGAGGCGAACCGATGAAGCCGGCGACGAACTTGTTGATGGGATTGTTGTACATGTAGAGGGGAGAGCCGATCTGCTGGACGAGGCCGTCCTTCATGACGACGATCCTGTCGCCCATGGTCAT
>CAYXUF010000067.1:0-11444 GCA_964468155.1 uncultured Treponemataceae bacterium | reverse complement strand
AGACCTGCTGAAAACGCTGCTGGAGCAGGAAATGGTCCTGCAGTTTCCGGCTTTCGACGAAAGCACGGCATGGCGTCTGGGTTCCGCGATCGTCGCCGAGGCCACAGCCCGATCCCTTCCCATCGCCATCGACATCCGGAGGGGCGAGCGGCAGCTTTTCCACGCCTCGCTGCCGGGCGCATCGGCCGACAACGACCAGTGGATTGCCCGCAAAGTCAGAACCGTCAACCGCTTCGGACACAGTTCCTTTTACATCGGCCGATTCCTCGCGAGCCTGGGCAAGACTATTTCGGAAAAATACTATGTCTCGGAGATGGAGTTCGCCGCCCACGGCGGCGCCTTCCCCATCATCGTGAAGGGCACGGGCATGGTGGGCACCGTGGCCGTCTCCGGCCTCCCCCAGGAAGAGGATCACAGGCTCGTTACAGAGTGCATCGCGGCAGTCCTGGGCATCAGGTAAACCGTGGCGCGACACAGGATTGCCATCATCAATGGCCCCAATCTCAACATGCTCGGGAAGAGGGAAACAGGGATCTATGGAAGCAAGACCCTCGACCAGATATGCGAGGAGATCGGGCAGGGAGGCAGGAAGCTGGGCCTCGACCTGGAGTTTTTCCAGTCGAATGTGGAAGGCTTCATCATCGATTACATTCATGCCCATGCGGAGACTGTCCAGGGCATCGTCATCAACGCCGGCGCCCTCACCCACTATTCGATAGCCCTGCGCGACGCCATCGGCGCCGTGGCCCTGCCGACCGTCGAAGTGCACATGTCCAACATCTACAGACGCGAGCCGTTCCGCCACATTTCGTACATCGAGCCTGTCTGTCTGGGACAGATATGCGGATTCGGCTCCCACAGCTATATCCTCGGGCTCCGTGCCCTTCTGGAAGCTCTCGATACTGCGGCAAGGCCTCAGGGGAGCGGGGACAGCACCCCTCCCGCCGCTTCGCCGATGCGGGAAAAGCGGCTCGGATTCCTGGCGCTCTCTGGCGACACCCTTGAAACGCTCAAGGATAAGGCTATTGAGCTCGGCGTAGATATCGACTGCGAAACATATTCTACCGAAGGCGAGATAATCGACCGCATACGGCAGATGTCTGATGCCTATGCAGGTTTAATCCTGGACGCCGGATCCCTCAGCCTCTGCGGTAACTCACTGCGCGACGCCCTGCAGGCCATAAAGCTTCCTTGTGTCGAAGTATCGCCTTCCAAGGTTTACACGGGGGGAAAAGAACAACGCACGATGATGACAGCAGATCTATGCCGAGGCACGATTGCGGGGTTCGGTGCCCACAGCTACGGGCTGGCTCTCGAAGCCCTCGCGAATCTCTCAGGCGTTTGAGCGGATAACTCGGGAAGCTTGTCATTCTAGGCTTCTCCAAAGAAAAACGGCTGCACAGTATTGAAATATCAACCTTGCAAAATGAATATCATATATTTATAATGCAAGGTATGAAGTACATAGACCGAGCAATAGCCTCACGATTGACTGCGCTCGCGGAGCATTTTCCCGTCATCGTGGTTTCAGGCGCTCGACAGGTGGGGAAGAGCACCCTGCTCGCCAAAACCTTGGGCACCGGGATCGACTACGTCACTTTTGATCCGGTCCTGGATATAGAGGGAGCTCGTGGCGACCCCGATCTTTTCCTGGCCAATCATCGACGCCCTATCGTTCTGGATGAAATTCAGTATGCTCCCGAAGTCGCATCCGCGGTAAAGAGGTCAGTGGATAGGGATAGAAGTTCCGGCTCTTTCTTCATTTCCGGTTCCCAGCAGTGGTCAGTGATCAGGGGATTATCTGACAGCTTGGCTGGCAGGGCGGTTTTCCTGGATCTGGAAGCCTTTTCAATAGCTGAATTGGGAAAAGGGACCAGCTGGCTCGAATCATGGCTCAAAAGCAAACGCCCTTCCGCGTCAGGTTTCAGGGGAGACGCCGAAATTACCCTTCCAGAACGCATGTGGCGAGGATGGATGCCTGAAACTCAAGTTCTTCCATTGGATATGGTTCCTGTTTTTTACGAAGGGTATCTGCGTACGTATATCGAACGCGACGCGAGGAATTTTGCCTCACCCCAGGATCTGCAGGTATTTGGCAGTTTCGCGCGACTCGCGGCAAGTCTCACCGGACAGGAGATTCTCTACTCCTCGATTGCGCGGGAATTGGGGGTATCAGGCCCAACCGCAGCACGATGGTTCGATACTCTTTCATCGACATTCCAATATCAACTGATATCAGCGTTCTCCGGCAATCCAGTAAAACGTGTCACTTCCAAACCCAAGGGGATCATGAGGGAAATAGGCCTTGCCGTGAACCTGCTGGGGCTCGCGAACCCTGGTTCGGTGGCCGATTCTCCCCTGCGAGGCAGGCTTTTCGAGACGCTCGTGATAGGCGAAATCCGGAAAGCCGCTTCGCTCCTGAGCCCTGCGCCTTCGCTCTACCATTGGCGCAGCACGGGCGGCGCCGAAGTGGATCTGGTTCTGGAATGGGACGGGACGCTCTATCCTGTCGAGATAAAAATGGCTTCGGCGCCAGGAAAGAGGGACATGAGCGGGCTGACTGCTTTCAGGGCCGCTCACCCATCATATCGACTCGCGCCGGGCTTGATACTGTGCGCCTGTACCTCGCCCTATCCCATCACGGAGAATTGTTGGGCAATGCCCTGGGATTGGCTGGAGAAAGAATGATAAACCGCGAACTTCAGTCGACGAGGTGGATCCAGCCCTCGGGCCCTTTTATATCGCCGTACTGGATGCCGACGAGGGTATCGTACAGCTTCTTCGTCACCGGCCCCACTTCCTTCTCGGAATGCAACACGTGGAGCTTGCCGTTGTGGTAGATGCCGCCGATCGGGGTGATGACGGCCGCGGTTCCGCAGGCGCCTGCCTCGGCGAATTCGTCGATATTGTCGATGTAGCAGTCCCTTTCCTCGGTTTTCATGCCGAAGTAGGTTTTGGCCACCTCGAGGAGGGAATACTTCGTGATCGAGGGCAGGATGGAGGGCGACTTGGGCGTGACGAAGGCACCGTCCTTGGTTATGCCGAAAAAGTTGGCGGCGCCCACTTCCTCGATCTTGGTGTGGGTGGCGGGGTCCAGGTATATGCAGTCAGCGTATCCCAGGTGGGCAGCTTCCTCGTGGGGCATAAGGCTGCCGGCGTAGTTGCCGCCGACCTTGGCCGCGCCCGTGCCTCTGGGAGCCGCGCGGTCCCAGGTTGAGACCATGAAGTTGACAGGCGTCATGCCGCCCTTGAAATAGGGGCCGACGGGCATGCAGAAGACGCCGAAGATGAATTCGGGAGCGGGGCGGACGCCGATATTGTCGCCCACGCCGATGAGGAAGGGGCGAAGGTAAAGCGTGGCTCCGGTGCCGTAGGGAGGCACCCATTTCCAGTTGGCCTTTACCACCTGGTCGCAGGCGTCGATGAATTTTTCGGTGGGAACCCTGGGCATCATGACCCGGTCGGCCGTGGCCTGCATACGGGCGGCGTTGCGGTCGGGGCGGAAGAGCTGGATATGGCCGTCCTTGCGCGTGTAGGCCTTGAGCCCCTCGAAACACTGCTGGCCATAATGGAGGGCTGTCGAACCTTCGGAGATCGTCAGGGTGTTCTCCGTGACGAGTTTGCCGTCATCCCAGGCCCCGTCCTTCCAGTGCGAGATGTAGCGGAAGTCGGTTTTCATGTACGAAAAAGATAATTTTCCCCAGTCGAGCAGCGCTTTTTCCATAGAACCTCTCCTCGTAGACCTCCGCCCTCTTCCAATGCGCGGTTGCCTTTTATACATGCGTTTACATTTTTATACAACACCGATAGAGGCAGGTCAACAGCCGGCGGCGTCGGCAAAATCGCTGATAGCGAAGGATTTTACCGTCGGTTCCTCGTATCGCGAGCGAACGTCATATCCAGAGCCAAGCCCAGGATCACGAAAAAAGTGCCGGCGAGCTTGCCGCCATTGACGATGCCTGAGGCCGCGTCCAGGGCGAGGCCGCAGAGCGACTGGCCCGCGAAGACCAGGATGGTCGCGGTGAAGGCGGGCAGGTGCGAGAAGAGAAAACTCATGGTACCGACAGAGACAACGCCCAAGAGGCCGCCGCCCATCGCAAGGAGGGGGCCGGCAGCGACCACCAACGACCCTGCCCGGCGGATATCCTCGGCGCTCGGCGCTGTCGCGATAACGATGAGCAAGGTCGCGGAGATACCGGTGATGTAATTCGTGGCGGTAGCCTTTAAAAGGCCGCGCGCCTGCCCAAGCATGGAATTGAGGACGGACGAGGTTCCGACGGCGACCCCCGCAAAGAGCGCTGCGAACAAGGCCGGCAAGTCCGAACGCCAATTCCCCGCCATGCAGACGGCACCAGCCGCCACGACGCCTATGCCCGGCAGGCGCCTCCAGGCGAGGGGGCGGCGCAGGCGTCCGAAGGCTCCTGTCGCATCGACAATCAGGGAAAAGCTCGTCTGCCCAATGAGCCCCAGCGCCACCGCCAGCGAGGCGCCAAGCAGGCCGTAAGAGTAGGCTGATGTGAAAACAGTCGCGACGCCGACAACCCCTCCGAGATAGGCGTAGGCGGGCAGGCTGACGCCTTCCCGCGCCACCCCGACCCGTGCCGCGCTGGCGCCTCCCCGCGCCCGGTTCGCGCCGAGGGCGCGCGCCGCCTGCCGGATGACAAAAACCAGCGCGAGCGCCGCGATCCCAACCAGGTGGATGGTCAGCACCGAGGCGAGGCTTCCCACACGCCCCGAGAGGCGGCTGTTCAGCATATTCATCGTGGTAATGAGGATGCCTGCCAGGGGCGCTAAAGATGCTATCACGTCGACTCCTCGTATTTCCAAGAACCAGCATACTCCTTACATAGGGCGCGAGGAAACCGGTCCAGCTGCCGGATGAAGAGCGTCCCGGGGCTGCGCTGCGCCTTGGCACGAGATATACTCTCTGAGTGCGCGTGAAAGATTTTCTCTCCCTCGGATGGGGAACTATCGAGGGACCCCTCATCGAGCCTCCCCTCTTTTCGCCCGTCATCGCCGATCCGAGCTTTCTCTTCCCCGAGGAGACGCCCGACGGTGATTGGCAGCTTTTCGCCCACTCGGCCTGGGGCATCCACCGTTATTCCTCGCCCGATGGGCTCGCCTGGCGCGATCAGGGCATCGTCGCGCGGAACGCGATGCGGCCCTTCGCGCGCAGGATCGATGGAATGGCCGGGAAAATGGCCACGGGCGCCTCGCCCTCAGAACCCGGACCATATTGCCTGTATTTCGAAGCATACAAGCCCTTCGCCTTGCCGATGACGGCCCTCCCTGGCAGACGGAAATGGCATTCGACAATAAGGTGTTCACGCAGCGCCGATCTCGCGCACTGGTCGCAGACTGCGCCATTGCTTCGTCCCGAACTTCCCTGGATGTGCGATCCGACGCTCGGCGAATCGGTCTCGAATCCCTGCCTCGTGAGCGAACCGAGGGAACCGCCTGGCGCCTGTACTTTTCGGCTTCGCTGGCCTGGATTCCCGACTGCGGCTTCTGCGAACCGCGCTACCTCGGGGTCGCGAAAGGCCCCTCGCCTCTCGGGCCCTTCGTGGCAGAGCCGGCGCCCATGGTAGACCCAAAAGACGACCCTATGCCGGGCACCCTGGGCGCCGGCTCCATCAAGGTCCTGCCCATGGAAGACGGCTGCATCGGCCTGCAGAATAAAATCTACCGCGACCCCGCGGGCGCCTCGGGCCAGGGTTCGCGATCGGCCATCTTCATCCTGCGGTCGGATGACGGCATCGCGTGGCGGCCAGCCAGGCCCGAACCCCTTCTCGCCCCCACGCCCGGCTGGACGAGATCCCACGTCTACGCCTGCGACTGCCGTTATCGCGAAGCTGATGGTCTTTGGTACCTCTACTTCAACGCCCGCGACGGCTGGAAGATCAAGGATGGGGTGGAAAGGATCGGGAGGATTGTCGGGATAGCGCATCCGCCAGATGCCAGGGGTAGATGAATTCAACGCCGTCGGGCAGGGATGGCGGCTCCTCCATTCCGCAGAGTACAAGCTTTTTCGAACCATAGAGCTTGCCGAAGCGAAGAAGACCGTCGCAGTCGGAGACCCGGGGCCGCAGCTTGGCTTCGATAGCCGTGGCGCCCTCGTCGAGGATGAAGTCAACCTCGCTCCCCGTTGTAGTTCTCCAGAATCTGAGCCGCTCGACGCCGAACCGTTTGCGCAGTTCCCCGAATACCGCGTTTTCGAAGAGAGGGCCATCAAGGGGTCCGAATTCGAAATGCCTCTCCATGGCCAGGACGCCATTGTCCTCGAAATAAAGCTTGGGCATCTTCGTAAGCTCAGTGCGGACGCTTCCCGAGAATGGCCGATGCCGTCGTATCACGTAGGTCTGCTCGAGAAGAAAGAGGTACTCTTCTACCGTAGCCCGCGCCATTCTCAGACTCGCGGCGAGTTCCACCACATTGACGAGCGATCCTGCCTGGTCCGCCAGCATCTTTAACAAGGCCTCGAAGCGGTCGGGATAGCGCACCCTTCCCAATTCGCGAACATCTCTCTGGATGTAGGTCTGGATTATCTGTCTGACGCGGAGAGCCTTCACGCTTCGATCTTTAGTAGCCGCAAGCCCGGGATAGGCGCCAGTCTCGGCAAAGTCGCGGAAGAGGGGGCTCGTGGCGGAATCGAGAGCCTGGGGCCACTCGACCGAAAAATCGCGTTCTTCATCGATGAAGCGACAATGCTCCGAAAAATCGAGCCCAAAAACCTCGACAGGGATAGTTCTGCCAACCAAAGACTCCCGGAACTTGCTCTTGATCGCGAAGCTGGAGGAGCCGGAAGCAGCGATACGCATACTGTCCCCATAGCCGTCAAAAAGCAGCTTAAGGAACTTCGAAGGATCGCTGAGATACTGGACTTCGTCGAAAGCGACGCTCAGATGAGCGGTATCAAGTCCCTTGGCCGTCGCATACCGCAGGAATTCCGCGACGCCTGCTTCACACATAGAAAGCGCGGCAGGATCTTCCAGGTCCATATAAAGAATGGCGCGGCCATTTTTCTCTTCATCATTCAGCCACCAGCGCAAGGTTGTGGATTTGCCGGTCTGCCGGGCACCATGGAGGACAAGGATTGCCTTCTCCTCAGAAAGCCTCGAAATATCATTAAAAAATCTTCTTTCGATGATCGCCATAGCAAAAGTGTAGCGATTGAAAAAATAATTTGTCAAGTATACCTTACAAATTATTTAATATTTTGACCTTCTTACTTTGCATTTTATCATAAACAGTCTCGATACTATGCAATATCACGATAATGAAGCCACTGAATCAGAAAATTCCGCCCACAAAGCCCATGTAGATGGGAATCGTGATCATGCTTAAAACCGTGGTGAGCGAGGTGCCCACACCGGCGTATTCGGCGTCGGCGCCGTAAGCCGCAGCGAGGATGGGCGTCTGCGTCATGGCGGGCATGGCCGAGGTGATGAGGAAGACCTGCTTCATCAAAAGAGGCAGGTCGCGCCCCCGCAGAAGCAGGAATATCAGCAAGGGCGTCACGAGGAAACGTCCAACGAGTACGAAGGCGATATCCAGGCCGAACCTCATCTTCTTCCAGTCGACCCGGGAAATGACGATGCCGACGAAGAGCATCGAAAGGGGCGTTGTCATGTTGCCGAGATACTTGCAGAGATCCATCACCGACTTGGGAAGCGAGATGCCCGCCATTATCATGAGAATCGCCGCGAGGAAGCCCAGGAGGGGCGGCGAGAGGATGCGCTTCAGGCCCGACGCGGACACGAGCGAGGGCTTGGCCCTTCCCGATCGCAGGGCGCCGTCGCTCGCGATACAGTAAGTGCCGAGGGTCCAGAACACGGTGGTGTTGGCGATATAGTAGAGAAGGGCGAAAGGAAGGGCCGCATCGCCGAAGAGCAGCAGATTGACGGGCAGGCCGATGAATACCGCGTTCGCGAGCGAGAACATCGATGCGAAGGTGCCCCTCCGCCCCTTCGGCACCTTGAGCAGGACGGCCAGGCCTGACGCGATAAGGAAGCTCCCCAGCATGGCCAGGAAAGGCACGGGGAGGCCGGGTACCATCGCGAGAAGCCTGGGCCTGTCGTAGCTGGTCATCAGGTTCGAGATCATGTATGAGGGCAGCGCCACCGACACGACAAGGCGCGAGATGAGGGCGCTGGAATTGCCATCGAACCATTTCCTCTTCGCCAGGAAAAATCCCAGGCCTATCATGGCGATGACGGAGAAGACACTCTGGAGGGCGTTCAGCATGGTGTCATCCTACCAGCGAACAGGGAGGTACGACAACGCCGATGGAGCCATGCCGACGATGTTTGTTCGGGATAAAGTCCCCATTGACAGGGTTTTGCCCGGCGATACTATGTCAATGCGTCCCCAATAAAAATCAAGGAGCCTGTATGCGACAATTCATGGACAAGGATTTTCTCCTGGATACCGATACGGCCAGACAGCTTTACAGCGAGCACGCGGCCAACCTGCCCATTTTCGATTATCACTGCCATCTTTCACCGAAAGAAATCGCCGAAGACAGGCGCTTCAGCGATATTTCCGAATTATGGCTCGGCGGCGACCATTACAAGTGGCGGATTATGCGAGCGAATGGGACCGATGAAGCGCTCGTCTCCGGAAACGCCTCCTGGGCCGACAAGTTCGTCGCCTACGCATCGGCTCTCGAACAGTCGCCGGGCAATCCTCTCGTCCACTGGTCCCATCTGGAACTCCAGCGGGCCTATGGGATACGCGATGTGCTCACGTCCCACAATGCCCTCGCCATCAGGGAACGCGCCAACGCCCTGATCAGGGAACGCGGCGATTCCCCCAAAAGCATGCTGAGACATTTCAACGTGGCCGTCGTCTGCACGACGGACGACCCCGCCGACGATCTGCGCTGGCACGAAGCCATCGCCGCCGACAAGGAATTCGGTACGGCGGCGGCCGCTGCGGGAAAGAAGGTAGCGAGCGTGCTTCCGGCTTTCCGTCCCGACAAAGCAGTGAACGCCGGGGATGCAGCCGCCTGGAAAGCCTACGCGGCCAGGCTCGGCGAAGCCGCCGGAGTGGAGATCAGGACATTCAAGGACCTGACCGAGGCCCTTGCCCGGCGCCACAGCTTTTTTCACGCTCACGGCTGCAGGCTGACCGACCACGCGATTCTTGTTCCCGCCTTCGCCCTGGCCTCGGAAAGCGAGCTCGACGCGATCGTCGCATCCCTTCTTGCGGGGAAAAACCTCGACCCTCTCTCCTGCGACAAGTTCAGCACCGCCGTCCTTCTCGCTGTGGGACGATTGAACGCGAAAGCAGGCTGGACCATGCAGCTTCATATCGCCGCGTTGAGAAACGTGAATTCGAAGCTTTTTTCGGTCTATGGTCCCGACGGGGGAGGCGACGCGATCTCCGACGCCGAAATCATTGCCCCGCTCGCCCGATTCCTCGACGCTCTCGATGTCGAAAACAATCTTCCCAGGACCATCCTGTATTCGAACGACGATACGAAAAACATCAGCCTTGCCGTCCTGGCCCAGTGTTACGCGGGCAGCTACGGCGGGTCGGCGGTCACAGGGGCGGCGGCCGCGCAGCCCATCCCGGGCAAAATGCAGCTGGGCTCAGCCTGGTGGTTCAACGACAACCTGGATGGCATGGAACGCCACTTCAAGCAGAGTTCCTCGGTCGGCAGCATCGGGCGATGGGTGGGCATGCTCACGGATTCGCGCTCCTTCCTGTCCTATCCGCGGCACGAGTATTTCCGCCGGATCATGTGCGGCATCGTCGGCCGCTGGGTCGAGTCGGGCGAACTGCCCGCCGACGACTGCTACGCCCCCGCCCTTGTCCGCAACGTAAGCTGGTTCAACGCGAGGGATTATTTCAGGATGGATCTGCCCCTCTGGGCTAAAAACGTGAAGTGATGGGATACGAAGCGGCCACCGGAAGGTAGCCGCTTTTTTTTCGCGTTTTTCGCCGAAATTGGATAGGACGACAGGACGACGGGACTGAAAGGATTGACAGGAAAAATCGGTATTGACTTCGATGTATATACATACTATTTTTGTATATACAAGGAGGAACCCGATGGCCCTCAGCATTCGGAACCCCGAGGTTGAGAAACTCGCCCGCAGGCTCGCGCGGCACAGCGGCAGCAGCATGACCGAGGCGATCGCCGATGCCCTGGAAGCTACGCTGTCGGGCATGGATACAAAAGCCGTTTCCCGCCGGACCGTCCTCGCGGAGATCGCCGCCGAATGCGCCGCCCTCCCCGACCTCGACAGCCGCGGCGCCGAGGAGATTCTCGGCTACGGAGAAAACGGGGGATTTGCCGATGGTGATCGATAGCTCGGCCCTCCTCGCGATTCTCTTCGGAGAGCCTGGGGCAGAGGAGTATATCGAAGCCCTCGCCTCCCCCGGGCGAAAACTCATGAGTTCAGTGAACAAATTCGAGGCTGCGCTTGTCGTGGAGGCGAGAAAGGGCGAGGCGGGTTCGGCCGCCCTTGCGCGTCTGCTCGCCGCGGCCGAGGTTAAAACGATGCCCTTTGACGCCAGCCAGGCAGAGATCGCGATGGCGGCCTGGCGCCGCTATGGGAAAGGGAGGCATCCCGCGGGGCTCAACCTGGGCGACTGCGCGGCCTACGCTTTGGCCCTGACCTTGAACGATTCCCTTCTCTATAAAGGCGACGATTTTTCGAAGACGGACGTGGTGGCGGCGCTTTCAGCACAAAGATAGGACAGCAGAAAGATAGGACAGCAGAAAGGTAGGACAGGACGACGGGACTGGCAGGATTGACAGTAAAATCCTGCCGGTCCTGTCATCCTGTCGCTGTTTACATAAAAAAAGGACCCGCCATCACAGGCAGGTCCCCTTAAAATGATCAGAGAGGACAGGATAACAGGACAATCAGGTAAATCCCGCTGATCCTGTCATCGTGTCCAAAAGTTAAAAACCGGGGGCAGACCCCCCTATTTAACGTTGTAGAATACTTTCTTTCCCCAATATTCCGCGATGCCTTCCATCTCGTCCTCGATGCGCATCAGCTGGTTGTACTTGCAGATGCGGTCGGTGCGCGACATGGAGCCCGTCTTGATCTGGCCCGTTTCCATGGCCACGACGAGGTCGGCGAGGAAGGTGTCCTCGGTTTCGCCCGAGCGGTGGGAGACGACGGCTGTGTAGCCCGCGCGCTTGGCCATGTTGATGGCCTCGATCGTCTCGGTAACCGTGCCGATCTGGTTCAGCTTGATCAGGATGGAGTTGCAGGCGCCCATCGCGATGCCCTTTTCCAGGCGCTTGGTGTTGGTGACGAAGAAGTCGTCGCCCATGATCTGGATTTTCCTGCCCAGGGCCTTGGTGAGTTTCACGTAGCCTTCCCAGTCGTTCTGGTCCAGGCCATCCTCGATGGAGATGATGGGGTATTTGTTCACCCACTTGGTGTAGAGCTCGATCATCTCGTCGGCGCTGAAGAGCTTGT
>CAYXUF010000066.1:0-12320 GCA_964468155.1 uncultured Treponemataceae bacterium | reverse complement strand
ACCTACAACAAGATCAAGAAGAATTTCCACAACATGTTCAGGCGGCTCTTCGGCGGGGGCAGGGCAGAGCTGAGGCTCTCCGATCCCGACCACATTCTCGAATCGGGCATAGAAATTCTCGCCCAGCCGCCGGGGAAGAAGCTCGAGGCTATCTCCCTTCTGTCGGGAGGCGAAAAAACCCTCACCGCCATTGCCCTGCTCTTCGCCACTTACATGGTCAAGCCTTCGCCCTTCTGCTTCCTGGACGAAATAGACGCGGCCCTCGACGAGGCGAACGTCATCCGCTTCATCAACCTCCTGCGCGAGTTCTCGCGCAGCAGCCAGTTCATCGTGATTTCGCACAACAAGAAGACGGTGAGCGGCGCCGACACCCTCCTGGGCGTGACCATGGAGGAGTCAGGCGTGACCAAGACCATCGCGATCAGGCTAGAGCGCCACCAGGCGGGCGAGGCTTCCCTTCTCGTAATGCCCGCCGCGGGCGAGGGCCTTGACGACGAGGAAGTGGAATTCGAGCAGGGCAGGGAGCTCCCGCCATTGCCGGGCGACAAAAAGGATTCTTCCGGTGCCTGATGTCGTCAAGCTCTTCTACGATGATCCCGCCGCCTCCGGCGGCGAGGCCCTTGTCCTCGAAGTGAGGGAATCGGGCCAGTTCAGCGACATCATCCTCGACCGCACGATTTTTTATCCCGAAGGCGGAGGCCAGCCCTGCGATCTGGGCAGCCTGGGAGGCATGGCCCTCATCCAGGTTGTCGAGGAGGGTTCGGCGATACTCCACAGGGTGGAAGGACAACCCTCCTTCAGGGCGGGGGACAGGGTGGCGATGGCCCTCGACGCCGCGCGAAGACGCGACCACAGCCAGCAGCACTCGGGCCAGCACCTTCTCTCCGCCGTTCTGGAGCGGGAATTCGGGATCCACACTCTCGGATTCCATCTCGGGCAGAGCTATTCGACGATCGATGTCTCCTGTCCGTCCATGGACGCCGCCATGCAGGCCCGCGTCGAGGCGATCGCCGAATCCTTCATCACTGAAAATCGAAAATACGCCGTTCACGTCTGCCCGCCCGAGGATCCTGCTTCATTTCCGATTCGAAAACGGCTGCCTGAGGGCGAATCCGTGGTACGCATCGTCGAGATCGATGGCTACGACTGGGTCGCCTGCTGCGGAACCCATGTAGTTTCAGCCTCAGCGCTGCGTCTCCTCGCGATACTGTCTACGGAAAAATACAAGGGAAACACGCGCATATACTTTGTGGCCGGCGAGAGGGCCGCTGCGGCGATGGCCAGGTCTTTTGGCCAGCTGAAGGCTGTCGCCGGCCTCCTCGGCAGCTCGACCGACGAGTCGGCAACCCGCGTCGCCGCCCTCCTCGAAAAATCTTCCAGGCTCGAAGCCGAACGCGCCGCCCTCCTCAGGGACAGGGCGAGGCTGGAGATCGATATCGCGGCGAGCCGGAACGCACAGCCAATCCCGGTCTCGGGCATCAAAATGCTCAGATTCGCCTTCGCCGACAGGTCGGCCGATGAGGCTCTCGAGACGGCGAAGGCCGGAGCCGCCCGCGGTTTTTGCGTGATAGCCCTCAGCCTGCCCGAGCGCTGTGTCCAGGTGATGAAGGCTCAAAGCCCCGGCGATGAAGCCCAGAAGCAAGCCCTCGGGCAGCTGCTCAAGCCTCTCCTCCAGGAATCAGGCGGGAAAGGCGGGGGCGGTCCCAACAATTTCAGGGCTGTCTTCGATACCGCCGGGCAGGCGGAGCTTTTCGCCTCGCGTGTAACTTCTCTCCTGGGCTGAATCCGCCTTATATTCCACGAGCCCTTTCCCAGGCGCCCAATCCCAGCATCAGAATCCCCGCCGCAAGCGCCACGAAAAAGGCGATAGGCCAAATCGTACCTGAACCGCTCGCGTTTATTATACCGCCGGCTATGACGGGCGCCGACAGAGAGCCTATGTTGGTGATAATAGAAACGAAGGACTGCATCCTCCCCCTGTGGCTTGCCGGTGTCTTGGAGGCGATAAAGACATTGATGTTCGTCGCCGAGAGGATCTCTCCCCAGGTCCAAACGATGGTGGAGACCAGCACGAGGGCAAAACTTGGAGGGAGGGCCAGGAATCCGAAGCCCAGGGCATAGAGCATGCTGGCTATGGCCATGAGGAGGAGGACGGGAGTTTTCGCGCTGATTCGGGAGATGAGGAGGGTGCAGAACACGACGGTGAGGCCGTTTATCGTCATCGCCGAACCGAAAATTTCCGCTCCACGCTCGCCCAGTTTGTCGTTGAGATAGAGAGGGAGGCTGAAGCCGTTCTGGCTGTAGACGAAGTTCATCAGCGCCACGATAAGGGCGAACACAAGGATCGTCGGCCTCTCCCTGATCACCGTCCAGAGGCTGCCTGCATGGGCGGCTTCCTGGGCCGATGCTGGCAGCTCTTCCCGGGCGTGTTTCGGCTCGGGAACGAATCGGAGCAGGATGAACATGGACACCACGAGGGCGCAGGCGTTGCCGAGAAACATCAGGCCGGGAGCCCGATGGAATAGAAAGCCCGCCGCGATCGGACCGACGGAAAAGCCGAGGTTGTTGCCCCAGTAGAGGAGAGCGTAGGCTGATTTTCTTTCCTCGGGCGAGGCGATGTCGGCGACAAGGGCTCCCGATACAGGCCAGGTCATCGAGAGAACGACGGAGGCCGCCGCCAGAAGGAAGGGCAGGATGGGTTTGTAGCCGATCGACAGGCTTGCCATAAAGAGGATAGCCGCCGCTCCCTGGCATCCGATGATAATGCGCTTTCTTCCGATGCGGTCGCTCAGCTTGCCGCCGAAGAATACACCGGGAAGGGCTGATACCTGTGTCATCGTGAGGAAGAGGCCAATTTTGTCGGAAGGCCAGCCCAGTTTGGCGCTGAGGATGAGGGTGAGAAAGGGGAAGACGAAATTGCCCGCCGAAATCACGAGCCGAACCGCGAAAAGAGCCCAGATCGAGCGGGGCAGGTTCCTGAAAGTCCCGAAAGGGCTGCGCATTTCAGATGATCCTTTTAAGGCCGATGCTTCAAGCCTAGAGTTCCAGGGGCCTTCTGTTGTCCGAGAGCCGCAGGGCCAGGTATTCCTTGTCCAGGCCGAGTTCGCCGACAAGGTAGCGGAGCTGGTCGGCCGAGAGGAGATTCTGCTCGGCGTAGAGGTAGACGATGGCCCGCTCGGCTATGCAGGGGACGTCCAGCGCGTTCATCTGGACGGTGCAGGGCGATTCACAGTCCACGTAGCGGCTGCTCAGCGAGGCATAGAGCCTCGAAGCCCCTATGTTGCCTGCCAGGGCGTTCAGTTCGGCGAGCAGGGGGGCGATGTTGCCCCGCGCCGCCTGTTCCCCGAGGGGCTTGAGGGTGAAGAAGGTGTATTCCTTGCCGGGCAGGTAGTGATGCTCGTCGCATCGCGTGCAGTAGTTGGGCTCCCTGCCGTCCGACTTCGTCCTGTCGCCCCCGATGATGATGAGGGGATCGAAATAGAGGGCGGGGCATTCCTGGCCGTCGACAAGGTAGTAGCGATAGGTATAGAGGGAATCCATCAGGCAGTCCTCATGCTCGCAGTAGGCTGTAAGGGGGAAGACGTCGGTGGCGTTTTCCAGGAGAAGGCGAGCCGTCTGATTGAAGATTTCCCTCCTGAAGTTGAGGACAAGGGTGGGGCAGATAAAGCACAGACCATTGCGCCGCGATTCGTCGGCCATGAGATAGGCGATGCGCTCGTCGAAAAAAGCCGTTTCGTCGACGATCCATGTGCCTATGTCGGGGTTGTCGGCGAGGAGGGTTTCGAGCTGGAAGGAATCGCGGGCCGCTCCGATGTGCTGGCCGCAGCGTTCGAAGCCGCCGCGGAAGGCGAGGGCATCGTCGGGGTAGTCGGGGAAGCGCGTCTTGTCGAGGCTGGAGCGCACGACGAATACTTCGCGCCTGTCCACCGATCCCTTCGTCGTCAGCGCGACAGCCTGGCCTTTCTTCTTGAGGGCGACCTTGCTGTCCCTCCACACGCGCGCCGTGAACTCCGTCTTGCCCGAACCCATGGGGCCGATGACGAGGATGCGCCGTTCAGGGGTTATAAAGTCGTGGTGCGAGTAGGAAGTATGCACCTTGAGAAGGGGAAATCCGAGGTTGCGCAGCAGTTGACCGGTCTCTGTCGTATCGATTGAAGCCATTTTTCAGAACCTCGCGAGGATGCTGGTACTCGACATCTCGGCCACATTGGGCCTGATGCTCGGGCTGCCGAACTTGAGGTACTTGTAGGGATGGATATCGAGGGCGTTCTGGTACCAGCCCTCGATGTAGTCGATGTCGATGACGGAGGCTGCGAAGCTGTGATAGATGGGCAGGATCACGGCCTTCTGAAGGAGAATAGTCTCTGCCTCGGCAAGGAGGCCGAGTCGTTCCTTGCCCTCGCTCGCGTAGGATTTAGAGAGGATTGCCGCGAAGTCCGGGTCGCTGAAACCCGCGTCATTGAGGGGCGAATCAGAGGTCCACATTTGGAGGAAGGCCTCAGGATCGGCGAAATCGCCTATCCATGTCGTATGGGCCAGGGTTATCCCCCCAGCCTTGTTTTCGCCCGATATCGTATCGTAATAGGTGGCCCCGTTCACCGGCATCAGGGTAACCTTGAGCCCGGAAAGGGCTTCCCAGGTTTTTTTGAAGATGCCCGCTATGCGCCGGCCATCGCGCCCATCGGCGAAATAGATTTTTAGCTCGGGAAGGCCTGCACCCTCTGGATATCCGGCCTCGTTGAGGAGCCGCATCGCTTCCTTGCTGTTCTGGTCCACAATACCCTGGGCTTGACTGTAGCCGGGCAGGGGAAGGACGAGGGTGGTTGCAGGCACCATGTAGGTTTCGGGATTCCGCAATTCTTTCCAGGGGAGGAGGAGGGCGAGGGCTCGCCGCAGCTTTTCATCGCTCCAGGGAGCTTCCGAGCAGTTGAAGTACCAGTAATGCGTCGAGAAAATCGGGTTGACCTGGATAGCCTCGCCGAGGAGAATGGCGTCATAGTCGCCTGGGCCGGCCAGCCAATGGGCTTCCTCGCTGTTGAACATCCTAGAGGCAGCCTCGTCGTCATCGGTGAAGATCATCGTCTGCTTCCGGATGGCGACGGATTGTTCGTCCCAATAGAGGGGGTTTTTCTCGAGCCTGAGCGTCTGGTCTCTCAGGGATTCGAAGGCGTAAGGTCCGTTGACAGGGAAGGGGATGCGCTTCTCCCAGGCCGATGCCTCAAGCATGGAAGGATGGATGGGCGAAAAGGCATGGTGGCTGATGAGGCGAGTGAAGTAGGCCGCTGGCCGGTTCAGGGTTACGACAAGGGTCTTGTCGGCCGTGGCGGTTATGCCCACGCTCTCCGGGTCGCCGTTTTTGCCGAGACGGTATTCGCGCGCGCCTTTTATGACATCGAAAAAGGCAGCGTATTGGGCGTTGAGCTTGAGGAGGCGCAGCCATGCGCTGCTGAAATCCGAGGCGAGCAGGGGCTTTCCGTCAGACCATCGGGCGTCCTGGCGGATTTCGAAGCTGTAGACAAGGCCGTCCTTCGACTTTTTCCAGGAGGAAGCGGCAGCGGCTACCGGTTCGAGGCTGGCTGCATCGTAGGAGACGAGGCCTTCATAGATAGCGGTGAATATCTGCGCTTCGCTCGAGTAGATCGAGCGGTGGGGATCGAATTCGGGCATCGTGGCGCCGAAAACGGTCACGAATTCTTCCGGTGGTTTGTCTTCCGCCGATAGGGCGGGGAAGACCAGGACGAGCGAGAGGATGATCGCGAAAATTTGAGTTTTCATTCTGACAAAGTATGCGATAAAATAGACGGGAAGGCAACAGTATGGGTATGAGCAGGAGCTTTGGGCAAGAGATCCTCGTCATAGGCGTTCTTTCGTCCGATGCCGCCATCGAACAAGCGATTCTGTCAGATCTGGAGGCCGCATTCGGGCCTCTGGCATCGGTTTCGGCGAAAGAGCCTTTCTCCTGGACCGATTATTACCAAGCCGAGATGGGGCCCGAGATTTTCCGCTGGTACCTGGAGTTCAGAAACCTCATCGATCCTTCGCGCCTGGCAGCCGTCAAGACGATGACCAATGCCCTTGAAAAGCGGTTTTCCTCCGATGGGAAAAGGCGCGTGAACCTCGATCCCGGCCTCCTCGCACCCGGGCGATTCGTCCTTGCGACGACAAAGGACAGGGCTCACCGCATCGCCCTAAGCGAGGGAATCTACGCCGAACTCACCCTCATCTATGAAAAGGGCGAATTCCATCCCCTTCCCTGGACTTATCCCGACTGGGCGTCGGAGCCCGTCCGCTCGATGCTCGCCGCCATGAGAAAAAGGCTTTTTCCGCCGAAAGCTTGAATCGGACCGCCCCTCCCTGCACGTTGCCAGGATGGAACCATCATGGGCAATGTCTTCAGCCGCCTCGGTTTTGCGCTTGTTACTGTAGGGATAATGGTCTCCTGCAGTTTTGAATGTATACTTATTCATACAATTTGCTGTGAAACGCCCGATCGGCCGGAACCTTGGAAGGATTGCGAGCCTCTGGTGTATGAAATCAGCTGGAAAGACCCTCATGGAGTGGAGAGGAGCGCATTGCTGGCCGAAGGCGATGCTCTTCTCATAACCTTGAAGCGCGGTGCCCGCCAGGCTATTCTCGCCGTCCCCCGCTGCGGGGAGCGTGAGTTCCGGCCGGCGGGAGCTCTCTATCCCTCCGACCTGGAGGAGATTCCCGGAGGAGGCATCCCTTCACCGAATGCAGATAGGTTGAGGCTCAGTTTCGGCTCGGGCTATCCTGCAACAACGGCGCGCTGCATAGAGGCCGGAGGCTATGATCCCTGGGTCTATCCTCTTGAAAAGCTTGCTTCCATCAGGGAGACAAGGGGGCGGGATCCCTGGTCGCTCCCGCCCTGGAAGGCGGCCGGAGCCCTGCTTGAGGGTTCTTTTCGCCTGAGCGCCTTTCCGGCCGCCGCGTACAGCATGCAGCTTCCTCCCGATCGGCTCTGGTGGCCCGAAAGCCCATTCTGCCTCATCGATTCCGATGGGTTGACGCAGACTGCCCGGCTATCGGAAGGACTCCACGTGTTTTTCGGGGAAGGGGAGAAGATCATAGCCGATGTATCAGCGGGAGGAAAAATCGAGCTGCAGAGAGTCGCGCTGCGCTGAAAGCGTATTCGTGAAAATTCGCCGGGACGGCGAGCTTCAAGCCTTGAACTCGAGGAGTCCGGCAATGTCCTTTGTCGAGGTGACGCCCTTTTTTCTCATCCAGGCTTCAATGCCTTCCAGAACCTCGAGCGGGGCTCGCGGGTTGGCAAAGAGGGCCGTGCCGACCTGCACCGCAACGGCCCCCGCGAGCAGGTATTCGATGGCATCCTTGGCTGTCGAGATGCCGCCCAGTCCAATGACGGGAATCTTCACCGCCCTAGCCGCCTTCCAGGTACAGGCAACCCCGACAGGCCTGATCGCCGGGCCCGATAGCCCTCCCGTTCCCCTCGCGATGAGGGGCCTGCATCGCTCCGTGTCGATCGCCATGCCCACGAGGGTGTTGATGCAGGAGACGGCGTCGGCGCCTCCTGCTTCGGCGGCCTTGGCGATCTCGCCGATGTCGGTCACGTTGGGGCTCAGCTTCACGATGAGGGCGCGGCGGGTAACCCTCCGCAGCCGCGATGTGAGGTTTTCCACGAGCCTCGGGTCGGTGCCGAAGGACATGCCCCCGTGCGATACGTTGGGGCAGGATACATTTATCTCATAGGCATCGGCGCCCGTGCGCCCCCCGGGTTCCAGCCTGCCCGAGGCGGCTTCGATGCCCTCCACGACGGCGACGTAATCGTCCTCGGTCGAGCCTGATACATTGACGATAATCGGGCATCCGAGCTCCCTGAGGAAGGGCAACTTGTGTCCCAGGAACTCTTCAAGGCCGAGATTGGCGAGGCCTATGGAGTTGATGACGCCGCAGGGCGTTTCCGTGAGGCGGGGAGGGCGGTTGCCAGAGCGGGGTTCAAGGGTGACTGCCTTTGTGTAGAGCGCGCCCAGCCGGCCTATATCCACGAGCTCCCCGTACTCCTGGCCGTAGCCGAAGATGCCTGAGGCGACGCCTACCGGATTCGGCAGATGAAGGGGGCCGATGGTGACGCCGAGATCGATTTCCATGGTCATTTCCCCCAGGCGATGTCGCCGCTTCTGAATACGGGGCCGTCGGCACAAGCGCGCAGGTACCCGCCCTTCGCGGCCGGCACCACGCAGCCGTAGCATGCCCCCACGCCGCAGGCCATCCACTGTTCGACGGAGACATGGGCGGGGAAGCCGTGAGCGAGGGCAAACAGGTCCAAGGCCGCAAGCATGGGTTCAGGGCCGCAGCCGTACAAGTGCGGGCTGAGCCTTGATCGCGAATCCAGGAGAGCTTTTTCGGCGGCCAGGGCTCCCATCACCGTGCCTGCATAGCCTTTTGACCCATCGTCGGTGGCTATTCTCGCAACCTCGAGGCTTTCGGCGATGAGGCGGAGGCCGGCCGTTGAAGCTGCCGAAAAATCAGGTATGAACTCAGCCGAGCGGAAGCCCAGGAAGAGCGCCGGCTTTCGGGCGACAGGGGAATCGGGGGAGGCGAGAATGCCATGGAGAAAGAGGATGGGACCGATCCCTATGCCCCCGCCGAGAAGGATGGACCTTTCATCATCGTGGGGCAGGGGGAAGGCATTGCCCAAGGCGCCGATGATATCGATGCTTGAGCCTTCCGTGCTGGCAGCAAGCGCCTTCGTCGCCGTCCCCCGTATCTGGTAGAGGGCATAGGCGTTGCCATCCACAAAGGCCGCGAAGGCGAGGGGCCTGCGGAGCAGGCCCGAATCGCCCGGCTCAAGGGCTTTGGGGCGGAAGGTAAAGAACTGGCCGGGCTTTGGCGGGGGAAGGTCCCCGGGCCAGACGAATCCGAGCATCTTCCACGATGGGGACAGATCGCGGTTTATCGTGATCGTCGCATTGAATTGTCTCACCTGTTGTAGCCTCTGGTCAGCATTGTCCGGATGCGGAGGGGAACTGTCAATTATCATGGAAGCCTCATGCCGCAGTTTCTATATTTCGGCAAGCTTCCTCTCGATTTCCTCGAGCCGTTCGGAGAGGTTGCGAATGGTCTTCTCGATGCGCTCTTTTTCCTTGAAAAGACGGTCGGCGGGGTCCTGCTCAGCCTCGGCGCTCCTGAGCATCCCCTTCACTGCCGTAGGGCTCGCTCCTGCCGAAAGGGCTTCGATCGCCTTAGTGCGATCCTCAGGGTCGCGAATGCCTGCGACATACCGCAGGCTGTCCCAGCCCATCCCCGGATCGAGGTCAATCGCCACGGCGTTGACCGCGGCTGTCGCCGTAGCCCTGGGCAGGCCCAGGACGCGCTCGATATAGTCCTCGAACCTGGCCTTGTGGGTTTTGCAGAGATCGGAAGCCTTTGCCAGGAGCCTTCCGAATTCAAGCATGATTTCGCCGTTGGCCAGGAGACAGTTCTCCCTGATGGTCTTCGTCAGATCGATGAATTCCGGCTCGGTTTCGAATATGTTTTTGTACAACCCCTTGGCTTGGGCTTTCTGGACGAGTCCATGAAAGAGAGCCCAGAATTCCTGCGTATGGGGTCTGGCCTGCTGCAATCCGCCTCGCCTCACATGGTGCAGGTGATGGGCATATTCATGGAGCGCCGTGTAGAGCAGCTGATTGTCGGAGTCGAAGTTCCTGTTGTGAAGAAGTATCTCCGCAGAGTCGGGCTTGTACAGGCCGTTTACTTTCCTGTTTTCCCTGCCGGAAAACACGACAGTGAACGGACTGGGGCAATCCTCCACGTCCAGCAATATCGATTTTACCTGATCCTGATTCATTGACCACTCCCTGCGACGGCACGGTTTTCAAGTCTGCCATCGGGATAATACGGTAAAATCGAGAAAGCGGCAACATTTGGGAAATTCAGCGGCGGAGGGCGCGCTCGATCTCGGCCTTGTTGAAGCCGATGATGATGCTTCCGTTGACATCGATGACAGGCACGCCCATCTGTCCGGATTTCCGCACCATCTCATCGGCCTTGCGCTGGTCCGATGCCACATTGTACTCGGTAAAGGGCACGCCGCTCGTCCTGAAATAATCCTTGGCCATCCTGCAGTAGGCACAGCTCGGTGTGGAATAAAGGGTAACAGACATAGGCTCCTCCATCCTGAACAAGTATATATTCAAATAATACTATATAACAATCGCATCGTCAACAGACAGGATAATTCCTCGATTAATCCGGCAGGATCTGAAGTGATGCCGGCCTGTCGGGACGTCCATGATCTGTGAGCTTCCTTTACATTTTTCTGGCGATGCTTCTGTTCTCCCCACAGGTATGGCCCGCTCCGAATACAAGCCTTTCGGGCAGGCTGTCGATCGATGCGAACACACCGAGTGCGGAAATTACCCTGGGTATGGACGGGGCAATAAAGGCAGAAAGCGGAACATATCTGTCCATGGATTCCTTCGATATCGGCTGCTGGCATCTTTCCATGGAGACAGAAAACCTTACACTGTTCACAGGATCGGCTGCGATCGAGGGGGGCTTTGCTTTCAGGACAAAACCCCATGCCAGCCCGGCTACCTTGCCCGCGATCCTCTGGTCCGCGAAAACCGGGGCGGCTGCCAGTTCTCTTGTGTTCGGGATGGCTTCGAAGGGGCTGTCTTTTTGTATGCTCTGTGAACCTGATGGGGCGGCAGTCGCAGGCGAAAAAGCCGATCTGCCTGCGGTCCTCGAGGAATCCCTGCGGCTCGCGGGTTTGGAATATGTCGCCCAATACGGCGAACTGTCGGCGGGGCTTGCAGCCAGCATGGCCGACAGGCCGCTGACAGCCTCCGGTGATGGATGGAAAGCCGGGGAATCCTCTGAGCCCGGTTCGACGCACTGCGTCATCGCCTCTGCCGCAAGGCTGCAACGAAGGAGATTTCTTGCCGGAGCTTGGGCATCGGCCAGCGGGGGCTATCTGGAAAACCCTGGATGGGCAGCTTCCCTGGAACTTGAGGCCGACATAGGCACAAAAGCCGAACCAGCCCTAAGGCTCGCTTCATCCGTCTTCGCCTCAAGCGCGGCCTACCTCTCCCCCCAGGGGAATACCGACCCTTACGATTTTTCGGCCGATGCCCAGGCATCGATCCGGATCAAGCCATGGAGTCTTAGTATCCGCTGCGCCGCTGCCTCCCTGAAGGAACCACCCCTTGTTTGCGGGAAAAAACCTCTCGCACGCTCCGATGCAGCGACCTCCGATCTATTGTCATGGCTGTGGAAAATTGATCAAGCGAGGGCCTCCTTCGGCCTCGAATTCGATACGCTCGCGCTGGCTGCCCGCCTGAACGCCGATGCGTATGGGCTGAAAAATGGAGCAATCGACCTACACTGGACCGGTGTGGCAGGTGCGTCGGCTACGAGGAGCCCTGTCGCCGCAACCTTCGGGGCGGCCATCAGCGCGCGGTTTGCCCGCAGCGGTGGCATCGTGGAGGATTCGACGGGCGAAATCGGGGAAGAATCAGGGGAGGAGACCTCCCCTGATTCTGAAACCCCTGCCAATTCCTGTTTTTCCTCCGGGCTCAGCCTGGATGGATTCCGCCTCGGAGAACTGGATTTCGAGTGCAGTATCGGTTGGGGAGGCGCCTGGAGTGGCGCCATCCGGAACGGGAAGTTTCAAATCCTCGTATCCTTGAAAAACATGGATACAAAGCCAACAGAAATTGTACTTTCAGGATCCCTCACCCAGAAATTTCACGTAGGGTCCTGCGCTGAAGCCTCTCTCTCCATCAAATGTCCGCGAGGGGGCTACAGCCTTGAGGCCACAACCCTGGATTTTCCACTTCTGGAGCTGGCTTTAGCTTTCTAGACAAGACCCTCGCGACAGCGCTTTCCGAAATCGAATTCTGCCAGTATAGTTAAGGAACCATGAAGCACGGGACAGCGGAGCATAAAAGCACGGCAACGACAGCCCTCCTCATCGTCGACCTTCAAATCGATTTTTGCCCGGGAGGAGCCCTCGCTGTTCCCGGCGGGGACGAGATCCTGCCCACAGCCAACGCCCTTTTGGAGCGAGTGCCTATTTCAGTGCTCACCCAGGATTGGCACCCTGCCGGCCATCTATCCTTCGCATCCTCAGGCGGAGTCTGGCCTGACCACTGCATCGCGGGATCAAGAGGTGCCGATTTCCATCCCGCCCTGCATACCGAATTCGCCCGCCTGATCCTGCGCAAAGGCACGCGAAGGGAACTCGACAGCTACTCGGCCTTCTTCGAGAACGATGGGGTGAGCTCGACGGGCCTCGCCGCCTGGCTTACCGCCCTCGGGATCAACTCGCTCGTGATCAT
>CAYXUF010000065.1:0-12429 GCA_964468155.1 uncultured Treponemataceae bacterium | reverse complement strand
CCTGTGATCCTGTCAACAAATTCACGTTACCGCCAAAAGAATGACAAAGTCATAGAGCGCATGGCCGATAGCCAGGGCATGGAGCCCCTTGCCCCTCGCGCGGAAAAAAGCGAAGAGAAGGGCCAGCATCGCGGCCGCCGTCATGCCCAGGAAGCCTTGCGAGCCATGCGAGACGCCGAAAACCATGACCGAAGCGAAGACTGCGAGGGCAGGGGAGAGACCAGCCTTCTCCAGGCTCGTCACCGCGAAAAAGCGAAAAAAAAGTTCCTCGGAATAGCCGATTCCCAGGCTGGATACGATCATGAGGATTATCGAAAGGTCTGTCCTTTCGCTGCCCTGGAAAGAATGGAAAAGGGGATTCTGGGCCTTGGAAATGAGGGAGAAAAGCGCCAGCCCCAGGGCGAAAGCCCCCGCCGCCGCGCCGACAAGGAGCCCGTTCGCCAGGTCGCCCGAGCGCGGCAAAAAACCCGAAAAGCCTGGTCGCGACTTTTTCAGGCCGAATGCCTCAAAGCCCAGCCAGCTTTTCATCACAAACGCGATAAAGGCGAAGCGCAGCGCGCTTTTCACCGCCGAAAGCGCGTACCAGGCTTCGGAGAAAAGGCTAAGCCTGGGCATAAGCCCGGGCAGGGGCAGGAAAAGATCGATCCAGGCTATGCAGAAGACAGCCACGAGGAGGGCAATCGGGACAATCTTTTCGCGCGGGCTTTGTTCCATAATGTCGAGCCCCAGTCTACACCGGATTTTCTTTGAATCGAAGAGGGCTCAGCCGCGCGCTGCAGCATCGGAGGTTCATGAAACATGGCGTTCAAGGCATCGGCCTACCTGCGCGGGCTCATGTCGATACTCTTTTTCGCCCTGAGGAGGAGGGCGCCCGTCATATGGACAGCCCTCGGCGCCGCCATCGTTTTCTATGGATTTCCCGGCCATTTCGGGGCATCCCTCCTCGCCGCCGTGGCGCTCGCCGGTATTTCCGCCACCTTCAGGCAGATCGGCCCATCCCAGCGACGTACCGTCGCCGGGATGGGCCTGGCCCTCTCCCTGGGCATCGCCTGGGGGGCAGCCGCCGCGCTGGCTGAAACGAGCTTTGCCCAGCCCGCCGACCTCGCCCGATTTTCCCTTGCGCAGGTTTCAGGCCGCCTCGTCGCCGATGGCCGCCGGACATCCAAGGGCAACACCATCATCGCCATCGAAATCGACGAGGCCATGATCATCAAGGCAGGTTGGAGTTCCCGCCTTGCCTGGCCGCGCGGCCGCCCCCGGCTCAGCCTCGTGACGGACAGCAAGGCCGAGTTTGCAGCCGGGCGCAGGGTCAAGGTTGCCCAACTCTCCGCCATCGATGCGAACCAGGCCCTCTACTGGGCATCGGCCAAGAACATCGCCCTGGGCCCTTTTATCTCGACAGCAGCCCGCCTCCGTGCCGCGGCCAGGCAAACCCTCTCCTCCCGCATAAAAGCCGTCGCCGGCAAAGCCTTCCCCCTTTCCCAGGCCCTCCTCCTCGGCGTGATGGACGACATCGGCAACGAGGAGGCGGGTCTCTTCAAGGACGCGGGCTGCGCCCACATACTCTCGCTTTCTGGCCAGCACCTCTCCATCCTCTGCTCCCTCATGACCCTCCTCTTCGCCAAGCTGTTGAAGCGCGCCCGCCTCGCCGAGCTCGCCTCCATCATCTTCGCCCTCCTTTTCACCTGGCTCGCCGGCGCCGGCCCCTCCCTCCTTCGCTCAACCCTGATGACCATGGCGGGCATCGCCATGCGCAGGATGGACCGCCCCCAGCAGGGCATCAGCATCCTCGCCCTCGTATTCTGCATCACCCTCGGGTGGAAACCGGCCGACGCCCGCAGCCTCTCCTTCACCCTTTCCTACTCAGCGATGATAGGCCTCAACATCCTTTCGGCGCGCTGGGAAGGCCTCCTCTGGCGCATTCCTCCCTTCGCCGCAAAACCCCTCGCGGCCTCCTTCGCGGCCCTGAGCGCCACAGCCTCCATCTCCCTCTCCACCTTCGGATTCTTCGCCCTCGGGGGAATCGTCGCCTCCTCCCTCTCTGGCCCCGTTGTCCTTCTCCTCATGTGGTCCCTCCTCGGAAGCACCCTGCTCGGAAGCCTTCTGCCCTTCCTCGGCCCCATCCTTTCCTCCTGGCACGAACTCGTCCACGCAGCTCTCCTCGGCATCATGCGCCTGGGCGCCCTTTTCCCCGCCGTCCGGCCCGAAACCGGGGCGGGCCGATTCCTCGTCTCCCTGGCGATTGTCGCTCTGTCCCTCTTCGTATATGCTTATCCCTACATCGAAAACGCCCTGAGCCAGATACGCGAGGAAGCCCATGACCATAGCCTACGATTCCCCCGCCTCCATAAAAACCTTTCTGGAAGCCCAGGGCCTCGCCATGTCCAAACGCTTCGGCCAGAACTTCCTCGTCGACCCTAACGCCAGGGAAAAACTCTACGCTGCCCTCGGAACAAGCGCTCCCTGCCATGTCTGGGAGATCGGTCCCGGTATCGGCGCGATGACAGCCCTCCTCCTCGAACGCGGCCACTTCGTCACTGCCTTCGAAATCGACCATGGTTTCGCGCGCATACTGCGCGAGCTCTTCGGCGGCAACCCCCGTTTCGAGCTTGTGGAGGGCGACTTCCTCAAAACCTGGAAAGGCGCGCGATCCAGCCCCGACATCGTCTTCGGCAACCTGCCCTACAATGTCGCCCTCACCATCATTGGCGAGCTCCTGGAGAGTGGCGAAGTGCCCCGGAAAATGATCTTCACCGTACAGAAGGAAGCGGCCCAGCGCATCGTCGCCGTGCCGGGCAGCAAGGACTATTCGGCCTTTTCCGTCCTCTGCTCCTCCCTGTGCAGGGCAAAAATACTCTACGATATCGGCGGAGCGGCGTTTTGGCCCAGGCCGCGCGTCACGAGTTCCGTCATCAGCCTTTTCCCCCGCCCCGACCCCGTAGCCGAGAGCGACCGGACGGGCTTTTCGCGATTCGTGCGCGGCGCCTTTTCATCCCGCCGCAAGACGCTGAGGAACAACGTGATCGCCATGGGCCAGGGATTTTCCGACCGGCTCGACGCAACCCTCTCCAGCCTCGGCATCGTCGCCGACGTCCGCGCCGAAGCCCTCAGGCCCGAGGAACTCGCCTCGGTCTACTTCGCCTTGAAGCAGCCCGGGGTCTGACCCCGCCGCCTAAAGCCCGCCGATACCTTGTCCATCAAGGCCCCAGTCTTTATGATATGCCCATGTCCACCGTCCAGAAGAGCGTAATAAACGAAGACGAAATCGACACCGTCCTCGAAAGCGACATACAGTTTTCAGGCAGCCTCGAAACCACCAAATCTCTCCTCATAAAAGGCCGGTTCTCGGGCACTATCACCTGCGGCGACGACCTCTATATCGCCCCCACGGCTCTCGTCGACGCCGACATCCGCTCCAACAGAATCATTGTCAGAGGAAGGCTCAAGGGCCATTCCATAGCCACGGAAAGCATCCAGGTGCTCTCAGGCAGCCTTGTCGAGGCATCCCTCGAGGCGCCCGAGATCACCATCGAGAACGAAGACGAGTTCAAAGGCAGCGCCACAATCACAGGGAACGCGGAAAATGCGTAAGCCCACCTTCATCCCCGCCCTCGTCCTCGCCCTCATCCTCATGGGTGCATCCAGTGCCGCTGCCCAGCCTTCCTCCAACTACTCAACCCTCGGAGGAGCCAGCCTCCCCGGTTCCGAAATCCTCAAACTCACTACCGCGGGCAAGCACGACGAAGCGAGGATCAAGTCCCTCGCCCGAATCTCCCAGGTGAAGGACGACATCGATGCCTATGTGAGCCTTTCCTGGAGCCTTCTCGCCCTGAGGCGCTACAATGAAGCCGAAACCTGGGCGCTGCGCGGCTACGAAACCCGCAAGGACCCCCGCCTCGCCCAGGCGATAGGCGAAGCCTCCTATTATCTCGGAAAAAATGACACAGCCATCGCCATGCTGCAGGAATACATAGCCACCTTTCCCGAAGGAGCCCGCGCCGGGCTTTCGTTTTACCTCTGCGGTGAACTCTACGTGCGCCTGGCCAAGTTCATGCATGCCGACATAGCCTTCAGCGCCGCCGTCCAGCACAATCCCGGCAACCCCGCCTGGTGGGCCAGACTCGGCTGGGCACGCGAAAACGCCAAAAGGCTCCTGCCCGCCCTCGATGCCTACGAAAAAGCCCTTGCCCTCAACCCCAACCTCCCCGATGCCCTTGAAGGCAAGCGGCGCATACAGGGCCGGATGCAGGGATGAGGCTTCTCAAGGTTGCCTTCCGCACCCTCGGCTGCAAACTCAACCAACTCGAAACCGAATCCGTGGCCGATGCTTTCGCGGCTGCCGGTGCCCGGATATGTGCTTTCGAAGAAGAAGCCGACCTCTACGTGGTGAACACCTGCACCGTCACAAGCAAGGCCGAGCAGAAAGCCAGGCGCGTCATGCGGCAGGCCCTCGTCCAGAATCCCCGTGCTGTCGTTCTCGTCACCGGCTGCTACGCCCAGATGGACCCCGAAGGCATCGCCCTCGTCCATCCCCGCGCCATCGTCCTTCCCGGCGACGAAAAATCGGCCCTCCTCGCCCTCGCTTCCTGGCTCCAGGACAACTGGCAGGGCCATGGCGACCTCTACGAGGCTGTCGGCGAGTGGAAGGCCGACCTCCATGAAGGTGAAGCAGCCTCCCTGGACCGCTTCGCCTTCCACCCGCAAAGCTTCGCCTTCCATTCGCGCCCCTCGCTCAAGATAGAAGACGGCTGCGACAACCGCTGCGCCTACTGCCGCGTCTGCCTCGCCCGCGGGCCAGCCATATCCCTTCCCGCCGACAGCGTCCTGGAGCGTGTTCTCGAACTCGAGAAAGCCGGCAAGGCCGAAGTCGTCCTCACGGGCATCAACCTCGCCCAGTACAGGGACGGCTCCTTGCGTTTTCCTGGTCTGTTGAGCCGCCTCCTCGAAGGCACAGACAGAATCCGCTTCCGCATATCGAGCTGGGAGCCCGAATACATCGATGATGCCTTTTTGAAAGCCTTCGCCCATCCTCGCGTCCAGCCCCATATCCACCTCTCCCTGCAGTCGGGGTCAGACCCCATCCTGCTCGGGATGGCGAGGCCCTATACGGCAGCCCGGGTAGCCCAGGCCGTGACCGATCTGCGTGCAGCCCGCGACGACCCCTTCCTCGCGGCCGACGTCATCGCGGGCTTTCCCGGCGAGGGCGCGGCAGAATTCGAAGCCAGCATCGAATTCTGCCGCGCCATGGACTTCGCCTACATCCACGCTTTCCCTTTCTCGGCAAGACCTGGAACAAGAGCCTTTGACATGATTCCCAAGATCCCTGAACGACTGACAGGAGAACGCGTCGCCCGCCTGGGCGCCCTCGCCGCGGCAGGCAAGGCCGCCTACATCCAGCGCTGGATCGGCAAGACGCTGCCCCTCCTCCTCGAAAAGGGCGAGGAGGGCCTGGACATCGGCACTACGGCCAACTACCTCAAAGCCGCCATCGCTGGCCTTCCCTCAAACCTGGCGCCCGGCAGCCTCGTCTACGTCACCATCACCGGCCCCGCCGAAGCACCTGGGCTGGGCGCAGAGGTGCTGGGCGCGGCGGGGTTAAACTCGGTGAGCACCGACATCCGCGCGGTTTTCTCTTCTAAAGAGCCCTGAAACAGCCGATCTAGTATACAAGCATTGCATTTTGAGATTTTAGTTGTATACTAAATAGGCAACGCTTCTAAAAGTGAGGAGGTCTTAATGAAACGCAATCATCTTCCGATACTTCTTGGCATGGCGCTGATCGCCCTTCTGATGGGATCCTGCGAAGCCATGTTTGAAAATCAATTCGGCAAGGCGGGGCTCGGCCAGCCCTCCGACGCCGAAATCGCAGCACAAGCCGCATCGTCAGATCCAGTTGTCGCCCAGCCGGCCCTCGCCCTCAAGGTCGAGGCCAAGCTCAATGCTGGCGGCGGAACGCCGCTCGTCGAAAACCTGGTCGACGCGCTCCTGACCCAGGGCAGCAACCTGGACACCCTGACTACTCCGGGATCCACAACAATGAACAGCATCATTACAACCCTGGTTCCCGCACAGACTCTATCGACGCCGGGGGCCCTCGCAGCGGCAATCGATGCCATCGCTAGTACGCTCCCCGACCTCAACACATTGGCAGGAACGGTGAACGGCGGTTCCTATGCCGCATCGGGACTTAACACCCAGAACCTGGCGATGACGGCTGCTCTCGCGACAATTTTCACCAGCCTGGCTCCCGCTGGTTCCGACGCTACGGTCGGTGCGGCTCTCGAAAACTATCAGAAAGCCGTCGCTACAGCCGAGGCTAACAACACGGCAGCCCCGAATATAGCGACCTACATCAAACTGACAGATTCCACCACCGATTTCGAGGCTCTCTTTACTTCAGGTTCCACGGTCAGCACGCTTTTTTCTGCGGCTGGTGTTGATTTCAACAAGCTCAAGGGCTGAGGCAGGAGGTAAAATATGAAACGAACACTACTTGTGATGATTATTCTTCTCGCGGCCTCCGGCATGATCTTCGCCCAGACCCTTGATGGCCTCTCCCCCAAGGACGCCAAAACGATGGGCATGGGCGGTGTATCCAAGGTTTTCGCCGACCGCTACCAGGCCCTCTGGGGCAACCCCGCCGCGCTCGCCTCCGCCAAAGGCTCCCTCACCTTCGCCGATCTGTCGGCATGGCTCTATATCAAACCGACTCCCGAGAAGATCGATGATTTCAATACGATATTAGCCGATTCTACTTCCGACAACGAGCGAATCAGCCTCATCAACAAGTTCCAGGCCGAAAACAACGGCCTGGGCGGCGGCGCCTCGGTAGGTCTCGGCTGGGCTGGCAAGGGCTTCGGCCTCGGCATGAACATCGTCGCCGACACCTATACCGAAGGCCTAAAGCTCAAGCTCATGACTCAGCTCAATGGTGTTGTGGGACTCGCCATTCCCCTCCATCTCGGCCCCGTGACAATCAAGGCAGGTATTGATGGAAGGCTCTACTTCCGAACCGATTCCGACGGCCTGTGGGATATCATGTCCATAGACGGTGGTTCCTATGTTATAAACGGTACTGGCCTCGCCGCCGACCTTGGCGCCATCGTCGAACTCGGCCCCTTTATGGTGGGAGCCTCGCTCCGCGACCTCGGCATGGCAATCGACATGGGCAAAGGCACGGTGGATCAATTCTCCAGCATGAATCTTCCCCTGCCTAATTCCACGCCATATACCCTCAATTCCAAAGTCTACACAGGCGCCGGCGTCAAATTGGGCGGCAGACTCCTCGCCACCTCGATTTTCGCCGAAGTCTCCGACACGCTCGCCGTGTTCGATGACAGCGATGCCCTATGGACCAATCTCCACGCGGGAGCCGAGCTCAAACTTCTCAACATGATCGCCATCCGCGGCGGACTCAACCAGGGCTATATCTCTCTCGGCGCCGGCCTCGATTTCCTCTTCCTCCACGCCGATATCGCCATGTTCACCGAAGAAGTCGGCCTCTATGTCGGCCACAGGCCCCGATCCGGCATCGCCGTCCAGGCTGCCGTGCGGTTCTGATCCGCGTTCGCTGATATTCGATCATCGTAATTTTGGAGCTGCCCGGGAATCGATTCCCGGGCAGCCTTTTTTCTGCCTCATCGCGGAGCCGCTTTTCTCCGATACTTATACTTGACTATAATCCCCTATAATTGGACTATAGGGACTTCTCAAGCCGAAAAAACGTGGAGCCGAGCCGCGGTGAACAAACGCGTCCTACTTTCTGCATTTTGCACCTTCCTCCTCGTTTCGGGCGCAGCCGCCCAAACCACCTACACCCTCGCCGAACTCTATCCCAAGGACGCCCGCTCCATGGGCATGGGCGGATCATTTCGATCCCTGGCCACAGGCTACCAGGCATTTTTCGGCAACCCCGCGGGCTTCTCCGGCCCCGCCACACTCACCATCGCCGACCTCTCCGCCTGGGCCTATTTCCGGCCCAATCCATCGACGATACAGGAACTCGCCGCCATAGCCCAGGGCGATCTCGACTCAGTGGATGCGAAGGCCACACTTGGTGACATCATCGCCACAAACGGCCTCGGCGCCGGATCAAGCATCGGCCTCGGCTGGTCGGGCAAAGGCTTCGGCCTGGGCCTGAACTTCGTTTCCGACAGCATTGCCACAGGCAGCGGCTACGACGATGCCCTCGCCACCATGCGCAACCAGGCCAACGCTCTTGTCGGCATAGCCCTGCCCCTCGACCTCGGCCCCTTCGCCGTCCATCTCGGCATCGACGTACGTGCATTCTACCGCCTCGATTCAGGCTCAGCCTGGCCCTTTTCCACCCTTGCCGACGCCTTTGTCGATGGAAGCGGCTTCAACTCACAGATAGGCAGCCTCCCTCTCTCGGGCGGCCTCGGCCTCGCCGTCGACTCGGGCGCCATCATCGCGCTCGGCCCCTTCTCCGCCGGCGTCATGATCCGCGATTACGGCTATGAATTCTCAATGGGTGACACCACGGTTGGCGACCTCGCCGACACCCTCGAACTTCCCCCAAGGGGCAACAGCTCCTATCGGCTCGTGCCCAACTACGCCGTGGGCATGGGCCTCGATGTTAAAACGAGCAAGGCCATCGGCCTTTCCTTCTCCGTAGAATCCGATGACCCCCGGAAGTTCGCCGAACTGGCCCAATCCGATATCGGCGCTTCCTTCGAAACCCTCCACGCCGGCATCCAGATCGAGATTCTGAACATCCTCGCCCTGCGCAGCGGCTATAACCAAGGCCTCCTTTCCTTCGGCCTCGGCCTCGATCTCTCTCTCGTCGAAATCGACGCTGCCCTCTTTTCCGAACCCAGCCTCGACCTCCCCGGCAACCCCGGCCGCGGCGGCCTCGCCATCCAGGCCGCAATTCGCTTCTAAGCCCTCTCCCGCACAACAAAAGTGACAAAATTCACCGATTTTTCTTGACAGCCCCCTCCGACTGCCTACACTTATACTTGATGCAGGCCTCTCTCTTTGCTCGAAGTGTTCTAAAAGTGAAGGAGGAATCATGAAAAAGAAGCTGCTGTTGCTCGCTGTCGCGCTTGCACTGTGCGTCGGCAGCGCTTTCGCCCAAACAGGGGATAGTGAGTTCGCACTTTTTAAAAGAACCATTGCCCCCGTCATGCGTTGGGGCGAAAACGGAATAATGACGGTTCCAAAGGCTACAACGCTAGGGAAGGGGAATTTCTTTTTAGGTGCAATGGGGCAAAAGGCGGGCACTATCCAAGGCCTTGATCTTTACCTGACCTCGGCCACACTGATGGCGGGAACCTCAGATGATGTTGAGCTCGGGTATACACGCAGACAGCTCATATGGCAAGACCTTTATTTCTCGAACTTATCAATGGACACCTTTCATATGAAGGCGAGGTTTCTTAACCTTGCCGATTATCTCATTCCTCAAGCTTCATTAGGAATAAATGCGGTCTCGCTAAAAGACAACAAATTTACGGATCGTAATTCTATCCTCTTCAATCCGTATCTTGCAGTGACTTCCACTATCCCGATTTTTACATCGAAGATGCTTCTCTCGGCTACTGCAGTGGCAGAAACCATTTTCAACCAGAATGCCCTTGGCAGCTACCAATTCTCAGGAGGGGTTGACCTCAATCTCTTCAATTTCCTCTATGGCTTTGCGGAACTTCAAGGATTTGACCCGAGTTCGAAAAGCAGCGAGGTAGTTAACGCAGGCGTTAAGGTCCGATTGAGTTTCTTTACCTTTGGTGTCGGCTTGTTCAATATAAAGTTGACCCCAGGAGAAGGGAATAACTACGTTGATCAATACGCCTCGTCCGCATTGGATCTTGCAAATGCCAACTACATGGCCTCTGTGGCGTTCGATATCAGGCTGGGCAAACGTGCCTCGGCGAAGAAATAAGGAGGTGTGCCATGAAAAAAAATAAAATACTGGCTTTTTTGCTAGTTCTTTTCACGGTCATCACCCTCTCGTCCTGCGACATGATCAATAACTTTATTGCGAGCAGAACGAGGAACATCGCTGTCATCCAGGTTTTCAACTCGAGCCGTGTTGAAACAAAGTATTTCCAGCCCAACGACACCATGTACGTCCAGGTTCAGGGCCTCAAGGCGGGCGGGCTTTACCAGATTGAATGCCTCGACCCTGACGGCAAGATCATCACCATGATGACAGCTGTTGCCGACGCCGATGGTGTAATCGCGCCCAATCCGCTCTGGTACGATGTCGGCTTCAAGAAGGTGTTCAACACTAATCTCGGTCGGTGGGTAGCTTCGCTTCCCTCCGACGCTGAACTCGGACTGAAGGCCTTCAATATCCGTGTGCACGATGTCGAAGCCACCAACGATGTCACGGACTTCAAGCTTCCCTTCTTCGTTGTCTTTAACACGAATATCGCGAGGCCCAAGCCCATAGTTATGGCTGGCAGGATGGTCAGCGGCACCTTCGTCGTCGAGAACAGCTTCAAGGCGGGAGACGGTCTCTATGTCCAGGTTGCCAACCTCACAAGCCTGCCCACGCCAGCCCCGGCCTCGGGCAAGGTTATGGTCTATGTCATCCCCTTCGATGCAAGTTACTACAAGGACGGTGACCCGATCAACAACTATGTCGTCAAGCAGGAGGCGACCGTTGCTGAATTGACCGCAGGCTTCCAGATCACAGCCAACTCCGAAACCTGGGTCGGGGGAGCTGCCTGGACCACCATACCCGCCTTCGCCAAAGGCAGGGCATTCTCCGTCATCGTCGACGTGAATGAGGACGGGATCTACGAGGAAAAGAAGGAAGGGACGACCGACTATTACCTGGACGGCATCGACGGCAATGGCGTCGCGGGTTTCATCGTCGAGAAGGATCCCGTTGTGATTCCTCCCGCTAATAAGAAATATATTCCCGCGAATATTGCCTCAGGCGGCATCAGTTGGACACACGCCTGGTTCGAAAACTGGCCCGATTACGATTATCGCGATGTTTTTAACGCCGACGGCTCGGGCACCCAGTACGGCTGGGACTGGCAGTACGGCGGCTACGGCGTCAAGGCCATCTGGAATCCTTACTTGAGCCAGGATCCCCAGGTGCCTAACTCCGACGCCACAAGCCTTTATTACGGCAAGTACGTGGACGTGTACATCGTTAAGGCGTCTGACGTCGATCTGACCGGTGGCACGGCAATCGTCCCGGTCACAGGAACCTACAAAATGACGATGCCCGTCCAGTATGCCTGCACCAACGGCGCGGCTCAGCAGACCATCTGGCGCGCTTCGTATTACGAACTAATGACGGTCGGTTCCTATTGCGTCGTCGTGGATGTCGACCAGAACGGCAAGATCTCGGATGGGGATCTCGTCGACAACCTTCACAAAACTGAGTCCGTCCCTTCGGACGGCGTGGGCTTCAGAGTACAGTGAACCAATAGCCGTACGATAGATGGATTGCAAGGCCGCCAGCGCTTGGCGCGGGCGGCCTTTTCTTTGCCCCAGCTTGACATCCCCCCTCCTTTTAGGTACTGTAAATCCCCGCGGGCCGCTAGCTCAGTAGGTAGAGCAACGCCCTTTTAAGGCGTGGGTCACGTGTTCGAATCACGTGCGGCTCATCTTTTAAGTGCTTTTAGCACAACAATTTGTTGAACGACTACGGAAAAGCCGACGTCGTTTCTTTCTCGAGTGTGAGAATGGACTGTGAGAATAGTCCTTCTCCGAAGGAGAGGAAATGCGTCGGTTTAGTCTTTTTGAGCGTAACGGTATCTTCTACGCGCAACTCTTCAATCCAAAGACCGGCAAGTTTATGTCTGGCAAGTCCACAGGAAAACGTAATCGTGACGAAGCTGCTGGTGTAGCCGCAGACTGGCTCAAGAACGGACGGCCAACCAACACGAAAAGAGAATCGAAACGTCCTGTTGATGAGACTATGACCCTCGATACAATCCTCGCGGGGCTACGGTCAAATACCCTATCTCCTGATGATGTAACGAAGATCATCGAAGTTATGAAGGATCGTCAGATCATTGAGAATGCAATTGTTCGCTCGAGTGTGGGTTCTGTCCGGCTGATCGAGTATCTTCAAAAATTCTGGGACTATGATACATCGCCTTATATTCGAGAAAAGAGACTCCATGGGCAGCAAATCGGCAAGACACGCGCAAAGGATTCAACTCGTCAGGTAAAATACTGGAAGAAGTACTTCGGTGATGAAAAAAGGATCGGCGAGGTTACGACAAGCGATCTCCGAGACTTTTCATTATGGCTGGCAGAATACAAGGTACTCCCGAAAAAAAAGCTCAGGAAGACGGAAGGGAAGGCCACTATGGCACTCGCGACTGCTCCCCTGAAGACTCTCTCGGCCGGCACAATCAACAAGATCCTAGTTACAGGCACGCTTCCATTGAAATGGGCTGCCAATCATAACGAGCTTCCCTCAGATCCCGGGAAGGGATT
>CAYXUF010000064.1:0-12501 GCA_964468155.1 uncultured Treponemataceae bacterium | reverse complement strand
CCTGAAGGTTGGGGGCAAGGGGTATGGACTGTCAGGCAGTCTGAAGGCGAGCTACAAGAATCTGCTCACCGAGCCTGAGATCGTTCTCGATGCGACGATGTCGAGTGTCGACAACCCGGCAGAAACATACGGCGTCAATGCGATCTATGCCCTTGGGGCTATCGACGCCAAGATAAACTTCAAGGCTTCGCCGCTCGAACGGTATCTCAAGGCTACGGGTTCGGAAAAGGTCGCGACGGAGTTTAGGGGTGGGCTCGAGGGAGGCATCAGCCTGAAGGGTCCCTTTGATGTCGCTTCATTCAAGCTTGACGCGATGGATTGGAAGATCCTGCCGCAGGTAACATTCGAGACGAGGCTTGTCGGCGGGGAATACAGAGCGATTCCCATAACCATGACAGCCTCGGGGACGCTTGATCAAGGAATTCTGGAAGTATCCCTGCCGAAAATTGAATATCTGTCTCATAGGGCGGAGAATGTAAAGGCAAGAGTGCGGCTGGCCGAAGGCAAGGCCGATCTGACCTTTGACTACAGGACGGTGATCGGCGCTACACTGCTGGAAGCGGGAATCGTAGCCGAAGCGAGCACCGAACCGGGCGAAACCGCAGTTTCATCCCTTCGGTTTTCTGGAAAGCTGCAAAATATCAAATATCGTGAAACTTCCATCGATAGATGGGGGTTTACTGGTACATACGGTAACGGAAACCTCGCACTGATGGGGGATGATGGTTCTCTTGTGGCCAGCATGGGTCAAGGTGGAACATTCGAAATCCTGCTTCGCGACAAATTCCCCGTTACGGCGAGCATAAAGGGAACTATGTCAGGTAATGTCGTGGCAGCCGATCTGGAGAATATGGAAATAAATCTCAAAACAATCGGTGCCATTCTTCCGGAGGACAAGGTTCGCCTGTTGGACGGGGTTCTATCGGGTAATCTGTCGCTCAAAGGCCCGATCGCCGATCCTGAAATCAATGGCGAGCTTGCGCTGAGAAGGGTCAAGGCGCTTTCCCGTGAACTGGTGACCGGAGAGCTTGGGCCTTTCAGTACGACGATAAGCTTTTCGGGGAAGAATATCGAAATGGCCCCTGCCTTGGTAGCCCTCGAAAACGGTACGATTGAATTGTCAGCCTCGAGCCTTCTTGACCAGTGGTCGCTCACCGACTTGAAGTTCAATATTGCTTCCCAGAAAAACAGCGTCGTCAATCTGACGACAAAGATAGCCGGCATCACCGTCATCGATGCCAAGGCAACGATGGACATGGTCCTGTCGCTCGAGAATGATGTCATCGTTGCACAAGGTTCCGTGTATTTTGAAAGAGGTCAGGTCTATATCAATCCCCAGGGCTTTATCCCCGACAGCGCGGCTTCCGAAAACGCCAATGGTCCCGCCTTCAGGATAAAAATCGACATGAATTTCGGAAAGCAGTTGGAGGTGTACCTTCCCGACAACAAGATACCCATATTGAGGGGCTTCACAGCCCCGGGCAGCTTCCTCACCCTGCAGTTTGATTCCAGCACCAAGGATTTTTCCCTCGACGGCAAAATCGATCTGCGGACAGGGTATGTGCTGTATTATCTGAGAAGTTTCTTTCTGAAAAGCGGGAGCATCGAGTTTTCGGAGAACAGGACGAAATTCAACCCCCTCATTTCGGCTGTAGCCGAGTTGAGGGAATCGAACGCCCTGGGAACCGTCAAGATACTTCTGAACACCGAACGCTCCCCCTTGAACGACCTCAGGCCGAAACTCAGCTCGGTGCCTCTTTACAGCGAAACCGAGCTCATAGCGATGATGTCCGGCGGCGTGCTCGCCGCGGACACGAAAGAAACGCTCGATATCCGCGAGGCGGCCATCGCTTCATCGGAGTTCCTGCCTCAGCTCAACATATTCAAGCGTTTTGAGCAGGATGTGCAGAAAACACTGGGGCTCGATATCGTCTTCATACGATCATCCTTCATTCAGCGCTGGCTTCTCGATCTCACGAAGCCTCTTACCGCAGCCAATCCGGAAGACCCGCTCGCCCGCTACCTCAACCAGAGCGAACTCTATGTGGGGAAATACCTTACCGATTCGGCCTTTCTCCACGCCGGCCTCAAGTTCAGAGAAGACCCCCTTGTGAGTTCGTCCCGTTTGCGTCTAGACTCCGAATTCGGCATCGAGCTCGATGCGCCCTTCGGACTAATCAATTGGAGCATAACGCCTTCCATGGACGAAGGCTCCCTCGTCACTGGTCAGGAATTGAGCCTGAGCTGGCGATATGTGTACTAGGAATGCCTGGGGAATACAAATGAGAAAAACTTTATTGGCTTTCATGCTGATCGCGGCTTTCGTTTCCGTCGGCGCGCAGGCGCTGCCCGACGACTGGTTCTGGGATAAACCTATCGCGTCCATTCAATGGGAGGGGATAAGGAAAGCCAACCGGAACGAACTGGATGCCCTGCTCAGGAATTACTCAGGCCAGAAATTTACCGAAACCCTCTGGCTGGAGATGCAGACGAAACTGTATGAGCTGGATTGGTTCGAGTCGATCGAACCCCAGGCTCTCCCCTATAAGGAGAGCACCGATCAGCTCATCCTCCGCTTCATCGTGACAGAAAAACCCTCAGTGCTCTCTGTGCGCGTGAACGGAAACTCTGGCATCCGAACCTCCGATATCCTTGCCGCGATCGGCGTCAAGGCCGGCGACATCTTCAATGCGGCCAAAGCCAGCCTGGACGACGTGGCAATCCAAAAACTCTATAACGAAAAAGGATATCCCGATGCCCGCGTAAGGCATGAAGCTGCCCCTTCCGCTGACCCTGCCCTTGTTGTTCTTGCCTTCAGAATCGAGGAAGGAGCACAGGTAGCCCTGCGCAGCATAAAATTCACCGGCAATACCTCGATGTCGGCCAAGACGCTCAAGGGTCAGATGACGCTCAAGGAAGCCGCGCTTTTCCAGCCGGGTGCATTCCAGGAAGCCAAGCTCGAGGAGAGCAAGAAAGCGATCGTCGACTACTACCAGTCGAAGGGGTATGTCGACGCCAAGATCATCGATGTGTTCATGGAATATGAAAAGGATGCGGCTACAAGCAAGAATTGGCTCCTGCTCACGCTTGCGCTGTCCGAAGGCCGTCAGTGGAAATATGGGGGCATGAGCTTCGAGGGCAACCAGGTATTCTCGGGCGAAAAGCTGGAGAATCTCATAAGCCTCAAGCAGGGAGCGGTGCTCAACTACAAGAAACTGCAGCTGGACAAGCAGAGGATCGATGACCTGTACTATGAGTCGGGCTATATCTACAACCAGATCAACCTCAAGGAAACCAGGGATGAGAGTACAGGATCGATACGCTTTACGATCTCGGTGACAGAGCTCGACAGGGCCCATATCGAGAGCCTGAGCTTCAAGGGCAACGAGAAAACGAAGGAGTACGTCCTGGCACGCGAGGTTCCCCTTGAGGAGGGCGACATCTTCTCGAAAGCCAAGATCATCGATGGACTGCGCAACCTGTACAACCTCCAATACTTCTCGGCGGTCGAACCTGAGATGCATCAGGGCAGCGCCGCGAACCTTATGGACCTCGTGATCAACGTCGAAGAGATGAGCACTGCCGACATCCAGTTCGGTGTGACGCTGAGCGGACTGGGGCAGGCGGGCAGCTTCCCCCTGTCGGGCTTTGTGAAATGGAACGACCGGAACCTGGGCGGCCGGGGCCAGAACCTCCAGGCCAACGTCACGCTTTCGCCCACCGAGCAGTCGATTGAGTCCTCTTTCAGCGAAAGCTGGCTTTTCAACAAGCGAATTTCGCGGGGATTCAGCCTCAAGCTGGCTCACGGCTTCGATACCACAGGGCAGGACATCCTCGGCCCAATTTTCAACAAAGAAGACATCCCCGATCCCTTCGTGGCCCTGGGGGACGGAACCAACGAATGGGGCGGTTCCCTGTCATCGGTGCCTGAGCAGTATCTCATGCCCTACGAAAATTGGGATTTCAGCCTGGGCTTTAACCTCGGCTACACCCTGAAGACGAGGATCGGCGATCTGGGCGCGTCGGGAGGCCTCACCTCGGGACTGGGGATGATCGTCTATGATGAGGATAAGTACAGGCCTTATGAAGCGGAGTTCCGCGACACGAACAGGGAGTGGATGCTCACGAACAGGATTTACGGTCGAGCCTATCTGAATGCCCTGGATTACTGGTATAACCCCACCGGCGGATACTACCTCAGCCAGCGCTTCACGGCGACAGGCTTCCTTGACATTGAACGACAGCACTACATCAAGTCGGAAAGCCGCCTGGATGCCTATGCGACCCTTTTCACCATCCCCCTCACCGATACCTGGAAATTCAAGTGGGTTCTTATGGGGCATACGGGCCTCCAGGCACTCATGGCCGAACCCTGGACGCCCTTCAGGGTGACGAAGGACTGGGTGAGCCTTGATGGCACCTTCAATGTGCGCGGCTGGAAGGACCTCTACGGCTCCAAGGGGACCCTGGTGTGGGAAAACTCCATCGAACTCAGGATGCCTATCGTCGATCAGATGCTGTGGATGGATCTCTTCGTCGACGCGGGAGCGATGAAGACGGACAATGGTTTCGTGGACATGACCAAGACTATGCCGGCCGCGACAGGATCCTCGGTGCTGTCGAGCGAAAACTTCGCCTTCAGCGCAGGGCTCGGCTTCAGGTTCACCATTCCCCAGTTCCCCTTCAGGTTTTATTTCGCCAAACGGTTCACCTTGGACGACTCGGGCATAAGCTGGAAGTCGACAGGCCTCAATTTTGATTTTGTGCTGAGCATAACCCAACCTCTGTACTGAGAGACCGGGCATCAGGAGAAGTTCGATGCGTAGATATGCGAAGATTTTCTGGGCTGGCTTGATTTTTCTGCTGCTTGCCCTCTATCCCGCCGTTTCGCAGCAGATAACGAGGGTTGCCGTTCTCGATATGGCCCGCGTCCTGGCTGCCTTCCCCAAGGATATGGCCGCACTGAAGAACTTCGAGACGCGGAAAGCCGAGGTTCAGGCCGATGTGGACAAGGAAGCCGCGGCCATCAAGGGCTTGCAGGCCGCTAAAGCCATGGCTGAAACGGAGGGCCGAAACGAGGATGCGCTGACTCTTTCCGCCGGAATCGCGTCTCGGACAGCAGCCCTGAAGGAATACATAGCAGCCCGGCAGAACGAGCTTGACCTTCTCGCCAAGGCTCTCAGCTCAAATGCTTCCTTCGTCCAGAAGCTGAGCGCGACGATAGCCCAAGTCGCGGAGGCCGAGGGCTACTCCCTCGTTGTAAACCTGAAACCCCAGGATCAGAACGCGAATATCGTACTATGGAGCAGCGCTTCGATCGATATAACCGACAAGGTGATACAGGCCATTTCGGGACGAAACTGAAGGCTTTCAGTCGCCCAGATCCTCGATGATCTCTGGCGAAAACGCGAGAACTTCGAGTTCCTTCGTGAGGATGGAGAAGCGCTCCTGATTATCGGCCGAAAGGTCGCTCAATTCCTTGTGGACTTCATAGAGGAAGCCTGGGCTCATACCCTCGTCGGCGAGGATCTTTTCCCTGGCCGAGGGCTGGGGGCTGGATTCTTCGGAAAACGCGAGCATCTGCATCATTCCCATCGTTCTGAAGAGACTTTTGCATTCTGCGTTGGCCTCGTGCACTACAGGAAGGCCGATTCCCCTGCTTCGCGCCGTTTTGGCCAGAAAAACGATGAGCCCCAGAAAGGTGGAATCCATATAGAGGCATGAAGCGAAGTCGAAGCGTATCGCCCCGACAGGCGAGTCTGGCCCAAGCCTTTCCATTGCTGCCTTCATGAGACTGGAGCAGAGCGAGGCGGTGATGTGACCCTCGGGGATGATGATGAGGTCGGTTCCTTTTACGCCTAGGCTTATCCCTTCTTCCACGGTTTCCTTTCCTTTGCCTTGTAGAGTATCGGCCTGACCGGTATAATTCAAGACTATGCCCGAACGCATCGCCATGCTCGACCAGTACCGACGCGTCAAAGCCAGATATCGTGATGCGATTCTCTTTTTTCGCCTCGGCGATTTTTATGAGATGTTCTTTGACGACGCCATCGAGGCCAGTTCCCTTCTCAATCTCACCCTGACCAAGCGTCAGGGTCAGCCGATGTGCGGCATCCCCTATCACGCCTTCAAGCCTTACATCGCCCGGCTGCTCAAGGCAGGCAAGAAGGTAGCCATCTGCGAGCAGCTTACCGGGCCTTCTTCGAAGGGTCCTTCTTCGAAGGGCATTATCGAACGCGATGTTGTCGAGGTTGTCACACCAGGCACCACGATCGAGGAAGATTTTATCGACCATGGGGCCAACAACTATCTTGCCAGCCTCTGCAGCCTGCAAGGACGGCTCTGCATTGCCTGCCTCGATGTGTCGACAGGCGAATTCCGCGCCTATTCCGCACCGGATACGAAGCCTTCGGGCATGGAATTTCTTCGCTCCGAGCTCTACAGGCTCTCGCCGCGTGAAGTGATTGTCCAACAGTCCCTGTATGAGCGACCCGAAGCAGCCTCCATCATCCACGAACGCGAGAATATCCTCGTGGAAAGGCGACCCGACTGGAGTTTCGACAGGGAAAAGGCGGGAGCGGATCTGAAGGAGCGTTTCGGCCTGGTATCGCTCAAGGGCCTCGGGTTTTCCGATGAGGCGCCCGAACTGGCGGCAGCCGGCATCCTGCTGGAGTACCTCGACGATAACGCCAAGGCGCGCAGCCCGCACATCCATGCCCTTTTACCCTACGAAATGTCGGATTTCCTGTCCCTGGACGAGGCTACCCGACGAAACCTCGAACTTGTAAAAAATCTTTCGGATTCCGGCAGGCGCGACACCCTGCTCTCCGTGCTGGACAGAACCAGGACGGCGGGGGGGAGCCGCCTTCTGCGGCAATGGATTCTCCAACCCCTCCGACACAAGGAGGCCATCGATGCCCGCCTGGATGCCGTGGACTTCCTGTACAGGGACCAATTCCTTCTCAATGACCTGCGCAAGCGGCTTGGAACCATTCTCGATTCCGAGCGCCTCATCGCGCGCCTCGCCATGGATAAAGCCCACGCAAAGGATCTTCTCGCTCTTGGCGATTCAATGCAGTCGTCGCTCGCTGTCGCGAGGCTCCTCGGTGCAGGCGGCGCACCTGCGCTCCTCGGGACGGGGCTCAGCGCGGCCGTGGAGGAGAGCTGTGCGGCGGCGGCTTCCATCATAACGGACTCGATCAAGGAGGATCCCTCTATCCTCCTCACCGAGGGCAACCTGATGAGGGATGGCTACAGCGCCGATCTGGATCGCCTTCGCACGCTCAAGAAGAATTCCACAAAAATCCTCGAGGAATATCTCGAGGAAGAGAAGAGGAACTCAGGCATCCCAACGCTGAGGATCCGCTACAACAGGATTATCGGCTACTATCTTGAGGTATCCAAGGGCAAGCTCGACGCGGTGCCGTCCCATTTTATCCGCCGCCAGTCCCTTGTCGCCGGCGAGCGCTATACGACGGACCGCCTGGCAGCACTGGAAAGCGAGATCAACGGAGCTACGGAGAGGATCGTCGACCTTGAGAAAAAGCTCTTTCTCGATCTGCGGGAGAGCCTGAAGCCCTACATCGAGCCCATGGAATCCTTGGCCAGAAACATAGCACTTACCGATTGTCTCGCTTCCTTCGCACAGGCGGCGACCGAAGGCGGATACTGCAGGCCCTCGCTGGTTGACGAAGCGATCATAGACATACGCCAGGGGCGTCATCCCGTCGTGGAGGCCTGTCTGCCGGCGGGAGCCTTTGTGCCCAACGACCTCGAGCTCGATGGCGATGGAGCCTGCTTCGCGCTCATAACAGGTCCGAACATGGCAGGAAAGTCCACCGTGCTGCGGCAGACCGCCCTCATAACCCTCATGGCCCATGCAGGTTCCTTCGTGCCGGCGGAAGGCGCCCGGATCGGTCTCACCGACAAGATTTTCTGCAGGGTGGGCGCCCAGGACAATTTGGCCAGGGGCGAAAGCACCTTCCTTGTGGAAATGCACGAGACAGCCTATATCCTCAACACCGCCACGGCAAAAAGCCTCGTCATCATGGACGAGGTGGGAAGGGGCACGGGCACCCTCGATGGGGTTTCGATAGCCTGGGCGGTGAGCGAGGAACTCCTCGATGCCCTGCGCTGCAGAACCCTTTTCGCCACCCACTACCATGAGCTTACCTCGATGGAGCACCCCAGGATGGTCAACCTGAGCATGGCCGTGCTCGAAAACGAGGGGGAAATAGTCTTCCTCAAGCGCCTGAAGAATGGGCCGGCGGCCGGCTCCTATGGTCTCCATGTGGCCAAGCTCGCAGGCATTTCCGAGGCTGTTCTCATCAGAGCCAGGGCTCTGCAGAAACGCTTTGCGAGCTTCGAGCAAAGCCTGTCGCCGACGGCAGGCAGCCCCACGCAGGGACCAACCCCTCCTGCCGGGATGCCCTCTGTTCCTGAACTGGCCTTCAGCCCGAAGACGGACAAGCGCGGCACCGAGCTGTTCTCGCCCGAAGATATGGCGATAGCACGGCTGAGAGGCACAGACCCCGACAGGATGACGCCGATCGAAGCCTTGCAGCTTCTCGCCGAAATCAGGGCGACGCTGCGCTGAAGCGAAAACGTCTGTTTCCGACGTGATCAGGATATGGGCATCGCATCGCAAAAAAGCGCCAGCAGTCCGGCCTCTTTCGTCGCTGTTCTGGCAAAGGCTGCGGCATGGATCGTGCCGCACTATTGCGTTCTCTGCGGTACAAGATCGCAGGAGGGCGAATACAGAGCCGCGATGCCCCTTTGCGTCCATTGCAGCCAAAGTCTTGTTCCCATCGGAGGAAGACGCTGCAGCCACTGCGGAAGAGAGCTCTATTCAGAAAAGGATCTCTGCTACTCCTGCAGGGATGCCGAAAGCTCCTGCAGGGAAATCTATCCAATCTTCAGGTTTTCAGACAGGACAGCCACCCTCCTTCGAATCTACAAGTCGGACAAGCGAGCTTCCCTCGCAGCCTTTTGGGCCGGGCTTATGGGCGGACTCATCGACCTGCGCTGGCCAGGGCGGCTTATCGTCCCTGTTCCTCCCCGCCCTGAAAAGCTCAAGCGGAAGGAATGGGATCAGATCGAAGCGATAGCGGGAATTCTCGAAAAGCGGGGCTACCGCGTGCGTCGCATGCTCGAGAGGAGGGTGGACACCCAGCAGAAACGGCTGAACAGGGAAATGAGGAAGAAAAACGCCGAAAAGGCCTATGCCCTCATCCCCTCCATGGCCGGCACGTGCGGATCTGGCGGATCGGACGGATCGGAAATCCTCCTCATCGACGATGTCTATACCACGGGCGCAACGATCGAAGCATGCGCCAAAGCGCTGCGCGCCAGCGGCGCAGCCTCCGTGTCCGCCCTCGTCATCGCTATTGACTAATCCATTGCAGAATACTACTATAACGGCATGTAAAAAGCGCTGGATTCTTTTTAGAAATAAGGAGAGTCGTTCTACGACTCTTTTTTTTTGGCATAACCTCCGGATAAATCGGCGGTTGGACCCTTACCTTGCCGGACAGAAGTCCGGCGCACATGTGTAGCGAGGCGGCGTGGCGGACGACAAAGACGTGGAAGCCGGCATCGAAACGATGCTCGGCAGCATTGGATTGCATCTCCTTGAGTTTTCCCTTTCCAGGCACAAGGGAGCTGTCAAGGTTAAGGCTATTGTGTATTCGCCTGCGGGAACGGGAACTGACGAGTGCGCGAAAGCCTACAGACTCATCCTCCCCCAGGTTCAGCTCGCCTATGATACGCAAAATCCCGACATTGAAGTCTCGAGTCCTGGGATCGACAGGATCATCAAATCCGAAAAGGAATGGAAAGCCTTCGTCGGTACGAGGGTCAAAATCCTGAAACAGGACAGTGATGAATGGATCAGTGGGGCTCTGACTGGCTATTCCGACGGTAAAATCGAATTTTCCAGCAAGGAAGGACCAGTCGCCATAGAAATCTCGTCCATCGCGAAAGCGCGACTGGATTCTTCGCACAAGGGAGAGAAAACCAATGCCATCTGACATGGCGGAAGCCATTCGACAACTCATCAGCGAGAAGGGTATTTCCGAGGAGCTCATCGTCAATACCCTCCAGGAAGCCCTTATCGCGGCGTACAAGAAGAAGTTCGGCACGAGCGACAACGCCATCATCCGTTTCAGGGAAAACTATGAGGGCGTCGACATCTATTCCAAGAAGATCATTGTGGACGATGACGATCTCGAGGATGAAGTCCTTCAGATGACGCTCGAGGAAGCCCGGAACTATGCCGAGGATGCCGAAGTCGGCGATATCCTCGAACTGCCCGTCGATCCCCAGGAGTTCGATCTGCAATCAGTCATGGTGGCCAAGCAGACGACAAGGCAGAATTTCCGCGACATTTCGCGCGACACCCTCTATGCCGAATACAAGTCGAAGCAGGGCGAGCTCATCATCGGCTATTACCAGCGCGAGCGCAACGGCGTGATCTATGTCGACCTGGGCAAGGTCGAAGGCATCTTCCCGAAAAAGTACCAGTCGCCGAGGGAAGCCTATCACGTGGGCGACCGCATCAAAGCCCTCATCTACGAGGTGGACAAGGGCAAGAACGGCCTTCAGATCATACTGTCCCGAAGCCATGCCGAGTTCGTCACCAAGCTTCTCGAGCTGGAGATCCCCGAAATCTACGACAAGACTATCGAGATATTCAAGATCGTCCGGGAGCCGGGCTACAGGACGAAGGTGGCGGTGTTCTCAAAGCGGGATGATATCGATCCCGTCGGCGCCTGCGTCGGTCCCAAGGGTATGCGCAGCCAGCTCATCAGCCAGGAGCTCGAGGGCGAGAAGATCGATTTCATCAAATACGATATCGATGCCCGCCAGTTCATCAAGAACGCTCTCTCTCCCGCCGAGGTCAAGACGGTGCACATCCTCGATGAGGCGAAGCATACGGCCCTGGCCATCGTGGCTGACAAGGAACTCTCGATCGCCATCGGCAAGATGGGACAGAACGTCAAGCTGGCCAACCGTCTCTGCGACTGGAACATCGATGTCAAGACCGAAGAGCAGTATCTCCAGGATGGAAGGAATGTCGAGCTCAAGCGCGTTGCCGACAGCCTGTTCACCGACTCGGGCGAGGAAGCCGAGGAAGCGGCCGAAGAGTCGGTGCTTCTTTCCGATCTGCCCGGTATGGATCAGGAATGGATTGCGGCCCTTGCTGCAGCCGGCATCAGTCTCGTCGAGGAGTTTCTCGAGAAGGAAGACGATGAGCTCGCCAGGATTTCCGGCCTGTCCCTGGCTGTCATCGAATCCATCCAGGCGATCATCGAAGAGAATATCGAGATTGTCCAGGAAGAGACGGAAGAGGAAGTCGATGCCGATTCGGAAGAATACACCTGCCCGGACTGCGGCACGGCGGTTACTCCCGATATGAAGAATTGCCCATCGTGCGGCGTTGAACTGAGTTTTGAATACAGCGACGACCAGGAATCGTAAAAGGTAGGATATGACGGATAATACCGAGAACCCTCAGAAGAAAGTCCATCTCATCAAACAGCCGAAGCCGGCCCAGGGGGAGGCAGCTGCCGTACAGGCTCCTGCGCTGCAGGGGAAGCCTGAGGAAGAAACCCCGGCCGAGAAGCGGAAGGTTGTGGTGGTGAAGAAGAAGGTCGTGCTGAAAAAGGCCCAGGCGAAAGTTGTGGCCCATCACGATCTTGAAGGCGGGGAGCCGTCAGCGGAAACCGCCCCGACGCATCCATCCCGAGAGAGTTCGCATCCCGCTGAAAAACCGGCCGCCCAGGTTCAGCCGGTGGTCGAGCAGGCAGCGAAGCCTGTGGCAGCGGCGTCTCCAGTCCAGGTCGAAACCGGCATGCCTGAAAAATCCATGCCTCGCGAGGTTCCTGTCCAGCAGCCTGTCGCCAAGACCTCGGAGCCTTCCGCCGATATTCCTGTGGAGACAGCGGGGCAGGCCCCGCGAGGCTCCGACGATTCCCAGTCTGTCGCGGCTATACCGCACAAGGACGCGCCCCAGAGAGTCGCCGCGGTCAGGACGCCTCCAGCTCAGGGCCAGGTTCCGCCGCAGCCGGGAACTTCGCCGAGCGGCTATCGGGGAAACTATCAGAGCAACCCCGCAAGGCCCCACGGCACTGCCGGTACGGTCGGCGGATATCCCACCAACCGGGGTCAGGGCGATTCGCCACGGACTTCGGGCTACCAGGGGCGCGGATATCAGGGCGGTTCCAGCCAGGGCGGTCAAGGCTCTTCAGGCTATCAGGGTTCCGGTGGATACCAGGGTTCAGGTGGCTACCAGGGCGGCTACAGGGGCAACTCGCCTCAGCCTTATGATCCCAACCGGCCTCGTCCTCAAGGTTCAGGTGGATACCAAGGCTCTGGCGGCTACCAGGGCGGCTACAGGGGCAACTCGCCTCAGCCCTATGATCCCAACCGTCCTCGCCCGCAAAGCCCTGGCGGATACCAGGGTTCTGGCGGATACCAAGGATCTGGAGGATACCAAGGATC
>CAYXUF010000063.1:0-12622 GCA_964468155.1 uncultured Treponemataceae bacterium | reverse complement strand
CTGTGTGGACAGCGTACACAGAAAAAAAATAGGCTCCCTGGCCCTCACCGATTTCCGCAGGAACCCTCTCGACGGCAAATTTCACGATCCTGGGGATCTCTATCCAGTCCTTAAAGGGCGGGGATTCGATCCTGCGAGCGGGGGAGGCGAAAACGCTCTCTTCGAAACCGCCCTCTATGCGTCGCGGCTCCAAGCCGCCGAGGAAATTCAGCCGGGGAACCTGCCCGGGCAGGCGACTCCCCAGTGGCAGAGGGATCTTCTCAGCCTCATCCTTCAGGGCGAGCGCTCGGGTGCGGCTTTCGGCTATCTGAAGGATTCAGGCTTCATCAGGAAGTACTGGACCGACCTGGATGCCCTCCTCCTCGTCGATCATGCCAAGGACTGCCATCCCGAGGGCGGGGGCTGGTCCCACACCATGGAGGCTTTGGGCTACAGAAAATCTCTGGACCTCAGCATATCCCTCGCCATTCTCCTCCATGATATAGGCAAGCCCCACTCCAGCTCCAGCGAAGGCCGCCGCTTCGACAAGCATGCCGAAATCGGGGCCAAGCTGGCCGCGCGGTTTCTCCGATCCCTGGGGTTTTCCGGAAGAATTGTTGACGATGTCACTTTCATGATCCGCTGGCACATGCTGCCCGCGGCTTTGCCGCGCATCCCCATCTCCAGCGTCAGCGATGTCGTCATGGACAACCGCTTCATCGATCTTCTTGAGGTTTTTCGCTGCGACGAGTTTTCTACCTTCAAGGGCCCCGATGTCTACTACGCCTCATGCGCAGCCTACAAGGCATTCATGAAAAACAGCAAAAATCCCTACAGGAACAAGGATGGCCGCAAGAAAGCGGAGATCTACTCGAGACTGTAATGGTAGGAGAGCACCCATTTAGGGGTCTGGAATTTCTGGAAATCGGCAAAACCGGCGCTCAACAGTTCGACGATCTTCTGATCGAGCTGCATGGAACGCATGACGACATAGGCATCATCGGGCTGAATGGGCGCATGGTAGGACCGCTCGCCTACGAGGGCTTCGAAAACATCCACTACGGCGATGATCCTGGAATCTTCGGGGATGTTCTTCCCCACGAGCCCCTCGGGATATCCCGATCCGTCCATTCTTTCATGATGGTAGAGGACGGCCGGGCTCAGATGCGAAAGTTCCTTGAAATTTCTCAGGATGCGCGCCGAAACGAGAGGATGGGCGGCAATCAGTTTCTGCTCCTGATCGTTGAGAGGCCCTGCTTTCAGGAGGACAGGAGAGGGCACGCTGATTTTGCCTATATCATGGAGCAGGGCAGCCGTGTAGAGATTTCGAAGTTTTCTACCTTTGTAGCCCATTTTCCCGCCAAGGAAAACCGAGAGAGCAGCTACCCTCCGCGAATGATTGGCCGAGAGCCGCTCCGTCTGCTCGAAAAGGTAGATAATGGATTCCAGGCCTCTTGTCTCGTAGAAAGAGGCGCTGCGGTGCCAGAGCCAGGCTGACACGGCATAGCCAACCATGATGCTCATGCTGAGGATGAGAAAATAATCCATCCAGTGAAAAAGTGGATCGGCGAAACTCACCCTGATGCCATAGGCCAGATCCCGACCCCGGACGGGGTCCACGATTAGGCGATTTTTGGTCTGGAGGGCATCGAGGAGCTTTTGGGCATCCAGGGTCGCCACGCCGATCCAGCCGTCGATGGGTTCGGTTCCGAAATCATTCTTGATGCCGAAGTTCAAGCGAATCGAGGCGTTGGAGCCGGATATAAGGAAACCCGTTTCAGGGGGATTGCCTGACTGAATCGTGATGTTCTCGATGAGAGGGTAGACACCGTACACATCTTCGAGAAGGGGCAGGGCTGTGGAAAGCATACCTTTTTCCACGAGGCCCCGGAACTCAGACCATGAGAAATAGCCGTCGTCGATTGCCGAACCCTGTAGCTTGAGAAGCATTTCAAGGCTTACCTTGGCCGCTTTGATCTGCGTGTCACGCTGCGAGATTTTTGAAAATGTAATGGAAGCGACGGTGAGGAGCGCCAATAAAATAATGCCTGCTACTGTTTTAAATGCATGACGTTTCATTATGGGAACAAGAATAGGCGATAATCAGGAAATATTCAAGAATGTGGTGCTGTTGTCCGGCTGCGATAGTCGTTGGCCAAGGCCAAGGCGTCTTCCTCGGCCTCGTCAGGCACGATGATATCGAAGCCAAGCGAAGAAAATGAAAAAAGAGGGTTCATGTTGCGCATCTTGTCGGCCATTATCGCCCCCTCGATTCCGGCCGAACGCAAAAGACTCAGGAGGACGATGGCATCGTCCTGAAATGCCGAACTGTATACTGTCTTCATATCCGGCTCCTCGCGATTTCGATCGCAGCCCTGCTCTTGTCGATGAAGGGGCCGAGGCGGCGGCAGCCTTCCTTCATCACCAGCCAGTCTTCCTCGATGCGCATGCCCCCGCATCCTCGCCATTTGCCGAGTTCCCCATAGTCGATGAAGGACGCGGCAAGCCCCATCGCTTCCCACTTGTCGATGAGTCCGGGGATGCAATAGATTCCCGGCTCCACCGAATGCACCATTCCCGGCAGAAGGGGCTTGGCCAGCCTGAGCGAACGGAGGCCAAACTGCCGACTGCGTTCAAGCCCCGCATACCCGACATTGTCCTCGCCCAGTCCTTCCATGTCGTGGACATCCAGGCCGATCATATGGCCGAGGCCATGGGGGAAAAAGAGGGCATGAGCCCCCTCCCTCACGGCTTCCTCGGGATTTCCCCTCATGATTCCCAAGGCTTTCAGGCCCTTGGCAAGGGCGAGGCTGGCTGCCATGTGGACATCGATGAATGGAACAGCCGGTTTCAGGGCAGCCTTTGCGGCTTCGAACATCTCAAGGAGTATCGAATAAAGCGCGGCCTGCTGCCCGCCAAAACGAGATCCTACCGGAAAGCTCGTCGTGAGATCGCCCGCATATCCCATCGGAGACTCAGCCCCGGCGTCGAGGAGAATGCTGTCGCCCTCGCGGCAGACCGACTTTTTCTCGTGGTTGTGCAGAACCTCCCCGTGGATAGTGGCTATGGTCGTAAAACTCAAGGCATATCCCTGCCGGGCGGCGATCTGCTGAACGTGAGCCGCGGCTTCAGCCTCGGTCCATCCCGGCCGAAGCTCGGATAAAAGGCTCCTGTGCATTTCGGCGCTTAAGGCGACGGCCTTCTCGATTTCTGCCACTTCACCCTCTTCCTTGATCTCCCTGAGCGCGATGATGGAGGAAACGAGAGCGGGACTGAATCCATTCCGGATCTCCTCGATGCTTGCACCAAGAAGGGAGGCCACGCGCAACTGTGTCTGCGTACGGCAGAAGGGCGGGTAATGGACAGCTGCCACGGGGAGCTTCGCTGCCAACTCGCGGGCACGTGAATATGGCTGCACCCTGTCGATACCCGAGGCGGCCGCCAGCTCAGCGAGGCTCGGGCGCGGCCCTGTCCATATCAGATCATCCATGGTGTCTTCGTCGCCGAAGAGCGTGGATTCTCCATCGGCGATATCGATGAGGGCGACCATATCAGGCTCGTTCAAGCCTATGAAATAGAGCCAGTTCGAATCCTGCCTGAAAGGATAGCAGTTATCGGGGTAGTTGATGGGGCTCCCGGAATGGGCGGCAAGAAGGATGCTGCCGCTTGTGCCCCGCTCACGCATCGATGCGGCGAGCCTGGCCCGGCGCGATGCGTATATATCGCTTGTGAACATGGGGACATAGTATGCCTGCCGCCGGCTTTGGTCAACGAAGCAGATTACAGCACAGGGAAGCTCCACGAAGACGATGCCTTCCAATAGAAGGTGTTATTCTTTCCAATTGTAAATGGCACTCTTCCCGGCATCGTATATGGTGATCCCAATGAACTACATTCGGGAATGTCTTTCCTTAAACCTGAAAAGGCAGCGGGCATTCATGAAATTGTCCCAGGAAGGTCTTGCGGAACGTTCCGGACTCTCCCCCGGTTTTATCGCCAATATGGAGACAGGGCGGAGCTGGCCTTCGCCGGAGACCCTGCTGAAGCTCAGCAAGGCGCTCAACATCGAGCACGACAAGCTTCTCGCCGATCCGAAGAGCGTAGAGTTCGGCTATTCCAGGGAGGAGGTAGCCTCTATATTCGACAGGGCTAAAGAATATGCCCTCGGGGTTCTTCCTCCCCAGGAATCGACGCCTCGGCAACTGCTCAACAAGGGCAGCGACAAACAACGCTGAACGCTCAAAGACCGAGCTCCACCAGTTTTTCCTTGTTTTCCCTCGACTTCACGGCATTCAGCGTATTGATTCTCAAGAAAACAGCCACACCGACGACGAGGAGGATGGCGGGAATCAGCGCCGTGTGCAGCCGTATGCCAAACTGGGCCCGCGGGGCGCGTGGATTGTCGGCAAAGTCCGTGAGCTTATGGACAGCCCAGAATGATACGGCTTGCACGGCATAGGCCAGTCTTCCGGCAAAAGCCCTGAAGCCGATGAAGACACCATCGTCCCTTTTCCCCGAAACGACGACCGTTTCATCGATGACGTCGGCCAGCGCAGGCGTCATCAGCATCCAGAAACCGCCGAAGGAGAGTCCCCAGGCGAACATTGCACCCACAAAGCCATAGTATCCTCGCACCACCATCAGAGGCAGGCAGAAAACGGCGAGGCCAAGGGCTGAAAGGACGAGAAGGGTCTGGTTGGAGGCTATCCTGCGGCGCAAGGCCAGCCAAAGCGGTATGCCGGCCATGGCTCCGGCGAGCATGCCCGCGAAGATGAGGGTCGTGCTGCGGCCGTCGAGGAGATAATCCCCCACATAATGGATGGATGCCGTCATCGAGATGGTAGCCGACTGGTAAAAAAAGAATAGTATGATGAAGGCGATAAAATTCCTGCTGGCGAAGGCCGCCTTGAGCTGGGTGCGGAACGAGGCTTTTTCCTTGCGGTTATTCTCCTGTGCCACATAGCGCTCGATCATTTCGGGGGTTTCGCGGACGCCGGGAAGGAGGAGGAGGGCCGCCAAGGCACCGATTCCCGCGACAATAAAAGCGTTCCTGAGATAGGTCGAGGGCTGCCCATAACGCACGAAGAAAGTAGGCAGAACCGCGCCGCCGGCGACGCCGAGGACGCCCACGAGGGTGGCGATGCCGGCGGCCTTGGCTCTTGTCCCCTCCGACCTGAATTTGTCGGGGAAAACGGACTGGTAGTTGACCTCCCAGGTGGAATAGAGGGTGTCATAGAGGCAAATCGACGCGAGCAGCCAGAGGAAGACCATGGCTGAGGAGCTTCGGGGCGGCGCGAACACCAGCACGAAGGCGAAGGCAGAGCTGAAGGAACCGGCCAGGATCCAGGGGAAACGCCGGCCGAAGCGCCTGGCGAAGGGTGTTGGCCGAGAGGTAAAGAAACCGATGAGAGGGTCGTTGACAGCATTCCATGCCGAATAGAGCACGATAGCCAGGGCGACGAGCCCCGATGAAAGGCCTATCTCCGTCTCATAGTATTTGAAGACGAGGGAGGCAAATGCTCCCGTGAGGAATTCCGCGAGGAATTTTCCGGTTCCGTAGGAGGCCATGAGGGGTGTTTCTCTTTTTGATCCTGCCATGGAGGGATGGTACCGTCAGCCCCGAGGGAAAGCAACGGAAGGTTGACAGAGCCCGGCATGTTTTCTAGTATTGCATGATGGCAGGAAGAAGAATCGGGAATCGCGGCATTGTAATCATCATTGTGGCGGCGATTTTTCTGGCCTTCGTGCCTCCTTCGCATAATCCCCGCGCCCAGGCTGTCCCTTCTTCCTCAATCTTGAGTTTCAGCCTTGAAAACGGCATGGATGTGATTCTCTTGCCCCTGACGGAAAGCACCGGGGTTTCGCTGTCCATGGCGTTCCGCGGGGGAGCCGAAGCCCAATCGAAATCGACAGCCGGCCTCTTCAGCCTCCTCGAACAGGTGATTTTCAGAGGGACGGCATCATCGCCCGGCGAGCCTGAGCCTGGAGGAGCCCTGGAAGCCCTCGACGCCATAGCCATCGGCGGGGGAACGGAACGCGACCGCTTCGGCATCAGCCTCATCCTGGATTCCAGCCTGACAGCCCAGGGCATTGATACTATCGCCTACCTCTTTTCCGGATTGCGGCTTGAAACCGCCCTTTCCGATCCTCTGGCGCTCGAGGAGGCCAAGGCTGCGAGCCTGGAGCGAATACAGGCTGAGACTGGCCGTCCGGAGAAGGTTTTCGAGGCGGCGATGGCGAAGAAGCTCTTTTCCTCCGGCCCCTGGCGATTCGACCTGGCCGGCTCCGAAAACGCAATAAAAGCGGCTACAGCCGAAGGGCTGAAGGCCCTTGCCGCGGCCTGGCTCGTCCCCAACAACGCCCTCCTCGTGGTTGCAGGCAGCTTCAGCGCCGAGGAAACCCGGCCACAGATCGAGAAGGCTTTCTCTTCATGGAAAAAGGCTGCCGACCCCTGGAAAACGCCCTTCGCCACTTTTCCGAAACCGGGAGTAAGCCGTCCCACCCTAATGGTTTTTCCCGATGCTTCCATCCAAAAGGGACAAGCCCTCATCGAGATGCGCTACCGTGGACCGGATGCCGCCTCGAACCGCCAGGCGGCGGCCGAGGTATGGGCCGAAATGGTCTCGCAGCCCGGATCCCGGCTTGCACTGGCACTCTCCAAGGGATTGCCCAAGGCATCCTTGCCCTCCATGATCTCTGCCAGATACCTGCCTTCCCGCAGCGCCTCCTGGTTTTCGGTATCGGCCCGAGTGACCCTGGCTGCCAAAGAGAATATCGCCGACACCGTTCTCAGCATCAAGGAGATCGTCCGTGGCTCAGAGATGTACGCCATGAAGACAAACCCATCGTATTTCACCGCAAAGGACTACGAGAGAGCGGCGTCGGCGATCCAAAAAAGGCGCGATGACAGGCTGGATACACTGAATGAAGCCGGCACCGCTCTTGTCGGGGAGTGGATTCTGGGTGGATTGCAATGGCCGCGGCAGCAGGCGGCGCGCATCGCCGCCGTGACGCAGAAGGACATGACGGCCTTCGCCGACGAGTACTTTATGAAAAACCTGGAAGTTGTCGCCCTGCGCCTCGAACCGGGCGATTATGCGGCCAGAAAAAAAAGCCTCGACGCTTACGGCTTCGAAACGATAACGCCCCAGAATGCTTTCTGGTGGAAGTGAGAGCGCCAGGACCCAGCTAAAGCCAGGCCCAGGCTATCGACAAACCCCAGCTAAAGCCTCATTCTTCCTCGATCGCGATGATGCTCGGTATTCCCTTCAAGGCCTTGGCTACTTTCCTGAGATTCTCGCGCGTGTCCGTTTCCATGGTGAAAAATCCCGATAAAGTGCCGTCGCCCCTCTCTCCCAGCTTGCCTTCGCGCAGCCTGCCTGAAAATTTCCTCACTGCCGCTTCGATTTCGGAGAATATGCCTGGTTCCATCCTGGCCGACACACGGAACCGCGCTATGCAGCAGGAGGCATCCTCCCACCGCACTTCGATCTTGCGCTGCTCGAAATCGGCCACGGCGTTTATGGATTTGCAGTCAGCCCTGTGGATGATGATGCCGCGCCCCCTGGACACGTAGCCGACGATGGCGTCGCCGGTGACAGGCATGCAGCAGCCCGCGATGCGTATCATCATGTTCTTGGCGCCGCCGATGGAAAGCCCCGCGCGGTCGCTCCGCAGTTCCTGCTGCGGCTTGTAGCTCCGAAACTCCACCTCGGCGCGCCCGTGCTCCACAACAGTGCCGGGAAGTATCTTGTCGGTGAGCAGCCTGACATCGTCCTGCTGGCTCACTTCCCTGCCCTTGTCCTCGGGCTTTTCCTTGTCGGGTTTTTTCCCGACCACAATGCTCTTGTCGATGGCGAGGGCCTGGCCATTCTGGACGAGGAGGGCGCGGATCTTCGAGCGGGCTTTCGAAGTATGGGCCAATTTGAGCCAGTTGAGGTTGGGTTTGGCCAGAGGGGACGTGATCACTTCGACGATCTGCGTATTCTTCAACTCCGCGTCGAGGGGGATGATGGCGCCATCGGCCTTGGCGCCCAGGCAGTGGGAACCTACATCTGTATGGATGGCGAAGGCGAAATCGATGGCCGTGGCGCCCGAGGGCAGTTCGATGACTTCACCCCTCGGGGTGAAGACGAAAATGGAATCCTTGAGGAGTTCGCGCTTGATCTCGTCGAGATACTCCGCGCCCTGGGAGACAAATTCATTCCACTGTTTGAGGCGGTTGACGACGGGGAGGTCCTCGAGGCGGGGCCGCTCCGCGGCGGAACCCTTCTTGTAGAGCCAGTGGGAGGCGACGCCGAATTCGGCGATGGCGTGCATGTAGCGCGTGCGGATCTGCACTTCGAGGAGCTGGCCCTCGTAGCACATCACCGTCGTGTGGAGGCTCCTGTAGCCATTGGCCTTCGGCATGGCTATGTAGTCCTTGAAACGGCCGTCGATGGGTTTCCAGAGCCTGTGCACAAGACCGAGGAGGGCATAGCACTCGTTGTCGCTGTCGCAGATGAGCCTGAGGCCGAGGAGGTCGTAGAGTTCCTCGGCCGGTTTGCCCTTGCGCCGCATTTTCTGGTAGATCGAATAGAAATGCTTGGCGCGGGAACCCACTTCGACATTGATGCCGGCCTTGAGCGAAGCCCTGCGTATTTCCTCCCCCGCACGGGCGAGGAACTTCTCCCTCGTGGTTTTCTTTGCCGAGACGATATCCTTGATCTGGTCGAAGACTTCCCTGTTGAGCACCTTGAAGGAGAGATCCTCGAGCTCATCCTTGAGCCAGGAGATGCCGAGCCTGTCGGCGAGAGGGGCGAAAATGTCGAGGGTTTCGGCCGCTATGGTCTTCTGCCTGTCTTCGGGCAGGTGTTTGAGGGTGCGCATGCTGTCGAGCTTGTCGGCGAGCTTGACGATGATGACGCGGATGTCGCCGGTCATGGCGAAAAGCATCTTGCGCATCGTCTCGGCGGCCTGTACGGTCTTGTTCTTGGCGCGGACGGTGGAGAGCCTGGCGACGCCGGCCACAATTTTCGCCGTCTCTTCGCCGAATTCGGCGCCGATGGCCGGATCGGGCACGGCTCCAAGGGCCTTTCTATGGGCTTCTTTCTGCTTTTCCTCGGGCTTGGAGCCCTGGTGGCTTGCCTTGCCCTTCTGGGTTGATGGCACAGGGCTGCCCTGGGCCGCCTCCCCGGAGGGGAAATAGCCCGAACTGCGATTTTCCGTGCTGTCGTGGACAAGGCCAGCCAAAATGGAATCCAAATCCATTCCCATGTCGAGAAGGGTTGCGGCAACGCGGAAATCGTGCTCCCAGGCGGGCTCACCCGATGCGCGCAGGGCTCCGGCGTGTTTGTGTTTGGCCCATTCCAGGGCCTTGCCTGCAAGAACGGCGCCTTCCTCGCCGAAGGTAGCCCTCAGCTTCTCGATAAATAGAACCCAGTTCTCTTCCATCGTTGACGCTCCGCTCAGCCTTTTCTGCCGCCTGTCACCCTTTCCAGACCGGCGAGATCCTTCCAGACTCCGATTTCGTTAAAACCTTCCTCCTGGAACATAGCACGGACTGATTCGGACTGCAAAGCATCGGTTTCTATCAGCAGAAACCCGCCTGGAGCGAGGGCTGCGCCAGCCTCGCCAATGAGCCGGAACACTATGTCGAGGCCGTCCGGACCGCCGTCGAGGGCAAGGGGGGGCTCTTTCCAGCCCTTTGCGAGCAGGGCTGTCGTCTCTTCCGTTGGAACATAGGGAGGATTGGCGGTGATGATATCGAAGGGCCCTTCGATTCCTGCCAGGAGATCGGCGCGCGCCAGGACTATTTCATGCCCGAGGAGGCGGCGTGAATTGGCGCGCGCCACGTCGAGGGCATCGGAAGAGATGTCGGAGGCGCTCACCAGCCAGGAAGCTCTCTCAGCCGCGATGCTTATGGCAACCGCGCCCGATCCGGTGCAGACATCGTGGATTCGCAGCTGTGGCCTGTGCATCAGATCGCTAAGTTCAAAGGCTGCGGTCACGAGCGTTTCCGTATCAGGCCGGGGTACGAGAACCCTCTGATCGACAAGGAATTCCCTTCCGAAGAATTCTTTCGTACCGACTATATACGCCACGCTCTCGCCTGCCAGGCGCCTTGCCCAGGCAGTTTCAAAGGAAACCGGAATATCGCCAGGATGCAGGTTTTCAGGAAAGCGGGCGAGGAGCTTCCCCCTCGGGATAGCCAAACAGTGGGCGAGAACAAGGGAAGCGTCCAGATAGGGCGTACCGGCATCGACCGCGCGCAGTTCGGCAGCCCTGGCGGCCAGAAACTCCCTATAGGTCATCGTCGGGCTCGATCCGGACAGGCATGAGACATAGGCAGCTCACAGCGATCCTTCGAGCGTCTTCCTGCGCGCGTCGGCGACGAGTGCGTCGACAAGGTCGGCGATATCCCCTTGCATGATGAGGTCGAGCTTGTAGAGGGTGAGGTCGATGCGGTGATCGGTGAGCCTGTTCTGTGGAAAGTTATAAGTTCGGATCCGCTCGGAGCGGTCGCCCGATCCCACCTGGCTCTTGCGCTCGGCCGAGCGCTCGGCCTGGAGCTTGGCGTCCTCCAGCTCGAAGAGGCGGGCCCGCAGGATGCGCATCGCCTTGGCCTTGTTCTTGATCTGGCTCTTTTCGTCCTGGCAGTGGACGACGAGCCCTGAAGGGATATGGGTGATGCGCACGGCCGAGTCCGTCGTGTTGACGCTCTGCCCTCCGGGACCCCCTGAACGCATCACGTCGATCCGCAGATCCTCCTGCCTTATGTCGATCTCCGTCTCCTCCACCTCGGGCAGGACGGCCACGGTGACGGCGCTCGTATGGATTCTGCCTGAGTTTTCTGTGCTGGGCACGCGCTGAACTCTGTGCACTCCCGATTCCCAGCGCAGGCGCTCGTAGGCGGCCTCGCCCGTCACGGAAAAGATGATTTCCTTGAAACCGCCCAGCTCCGTTTCGCTCGCGCTCATCACTTCGATGCGCCATTTTAGAGCGTCGGCATAGTGCGAATACATGCGGAAGAGATCGGCCACGAAGAGTGCGGCCTCGTCGCCGCCCGTTCCCGCCCTGATCTCCATGATGACGTTCTTGTCGGCCAGGGGATCGCGCGGCGCGAGGAGATTTTCGAGGGCGGCGGCCAACTCATCGCGCCTGAGCTCGAGAAGGCCCCTCTCCTCCTCGGCCATCGCCCGCAGCTCAGGGTCGGATTCGGCGTCGGCCATAGCCTTCGCATCCTCGATTTCGGCGAGAGCCTTTTCGTATTTTATCGCGGTTTCGTCTATCGTCACAAGATGGGAACGCTCCCTCATGATGTCCCTGTAGCGCGCCTGATCCCTGAGGAGGGCAGGATCCGAGACGAGGCTGTCGAGTTCCTTCAGTCGTTCATGTATGCCTACTAATCTGTCTGTCACGAGTCCATCGTATCCTGCATGGCGCTTTCTCTTCAAGAAGCCGCCCCGCCTCCTTGTGCGAGCGCGAACTGCCGTATATCATTCCGCCATCATGCTGGAATACCGATTTATCAAGGACAATCTCGAGGCCGTCAAGAAAAATATCGCCGAAAGGTACATGAGCGCCGACGCTGATCTCGTCGTTTCCCTCTTCGACGAAAAAACCACCCTCCTGCGCGAGATCGAGGAACTGCGCAAGCTGCGCAACGAGAACGCACTCTCGATGAAGGGCAAGCTTGATCCAGCCACCAGGGCGGCGCGTATCGAGGAAGGCAAGCAGCTCAAGGACAGAATCGCCGGGAGCGAGGCCAGATTCGCCGACCTGGAATCCCGCCTCGCCCTCGAGGGCGCAAAAATACCCAATATGGCCCACCCGGAGGCTCCCCGCGGCAGGGAGGACAAGGACAACCTCGAGATAAAGCGCGTGGGCGAGCCCACGAGGTTCGATTTCGAGCCCAAGGACCACGTCCAGCTGGGTGCCGACCTCGACCTCATCGACTTCGACGCCGCCACGAGAGTATCGGGCACAAAGTTCTATTATTTAAAGAACGAAGCCGTCCTCCTCGAGATGGCCCTTGTCCGCTACGTCCTCGACATCCTGCGCAAGAAGGGCTTTACCCTTTTCCAGACCCCGGATATAGCCAGGACTGAGATTCTGGAAGGCATCGGCTTCAATCCACGAGGACCCGAATCCAACATCTACATGATCGAGGGCGAGGACACCTGCCTCATCGGCACCGCCGAAATAACCCTGGGCGGCTACTATTCGGGCTCCATTCTCGACAGGGCCAGGCTGCCCCTCATGCTTGCCGGCGTCTCGCACTGCTTCAGGCGGGAAGCGGGCTCGGCCGGCCAGTTCTCTAAAGGCCTGTACCGCGTCCACCAGTTCACCAAGGTGGAGATGTTCGCCTACACCCTGCCCGAAGACTCGGACAAGGTCCACGCCGAACTCCGGGCTATCGAGGAGGAGATATTCTCCGGCCTCGGCATCCCCTTCCGCGTCGTCGACACCTGCACCGGCGACCTGGGCGCCCCCGCCTACCGCAAGTGGGATCTCGAAGCATGGATGCCCGGCCGCAACGGCGGTGAATGGGGCGAAGTCACCTCCACTTCCAACTGCACCGATTTCCAGGCCCGCCGCCTCAACATCAAGTACAAGGACGAGGACGGCAAGAACAAGTACGTCCACATGCTCAACGGCACGG
>CAYXUF010000062.1:0-12785 GCA_964468155.1 uncultured Treponemataceae bacterium | reverse complement strand
ACGTCGCGTATCGCCACCGAGCCCTCGTAGTCGAGCCTGGAACAATGCTCCTGGCAGACATGGTCGCAGAGCGTGCCGGTGATGTGGGCGAGGGGATTGTCGGACAATATCGTTGCGAGGGCTTGATCGTTTAGTCCAGCGCCCTGCGCCGCGATGTAGGCCGGCACCTTCTGATTCACGGGGCAGGCATGGACACAGGGCGCCGCGAAACAGTCGTAGAGGGGGAGCCTGCCGTTTATGGATACTTTGCCGCCCTTCCATTCCTTCCTGTATTCGGGACGCTTGAGGGCTGCGGCTGCGAGCTCTTCGAGGGCTCCTGGATCCGTTGAGCCGGCTTCCAGCGGGATGGGGAGGGCTCCCACCGCCTCTCGCGCTATCTGGGAGAGGCGCAGGTAGCCGCCCGGCTTCAGAATGTCGGTGGCTATCGTCAAAGGTCCCAGACCAGCCTTGATCAGGTCGGCAGCGTTGAAGGCCGATACGCCGCCGCAATAGGATATGCGCCCTCCGGCGTCGGGCAGGGCGCGGGCTACTTTCGCGGCCAGATGGATCGTCAAGGGAAAGAGGGCCCGGCCTGACATATAGCGTTCAGCCCCTGGCAGCCGCGATCCGTCGTTGGCATTGGCGAGGGTGTTGGAGAGCTTGATGCCGAAGCGCCGGCCCCTGGTCTGCGCCGTCTCGCTCAAGGATTTTATGAGGGCAAGCGCGTCGTCGAACTGGAGGTCGTGCTCGAAGCTTTCCCTCTTGATGACAATATCGTCCCATCCAAGTTCGTCGAGTATCCCCCTTGCCGCATCGAAGCCGAGAAGGGTCGGATTCAGCTTTATGTAGGTATCAAAGCCCTTCTCCTCTAAGAGGTAACGGCCGATTTTTTCGATCTCGGCAGGCGGACAGCCATGCATTGTCGACAGGGTGACGGAGTGGACGGGTCGGACGGGCATGTGGGCGACGACCGTCCTCGCCTTTTCGGCATTGGCATCGCCGAAGGCTTTCCGGAAACGTTCATCGACAATGAAGGCTTCGAGCTCGCCCATAGCCTGCGGCCAGTAGCTCGAGGTTTCAGGCCGACGCATGCCCTCGATGAAGGCATCGACTTTTTCGCCCTTTATTCCGTCGAGGGTATAGCCCACCGACATGTTGAAGAAGAAATCATTGGGTTTGCGCGACCAGAGGAATGAAAAAAGGTTTACGGCTATCCAGCCGTTGATGTATTCCTTTCGCGCCTCTTCGAGGGTCAACTCCGTCGACCATTCGACATTGTGTCCCTCGTCCAGGGCATCGATGCAGGGTTTGTCGATGTCGAGACGGTCATTCTGCTGCACGGTCTTGAGTTCGAACACCCGGGCGCCTGCAAGGTAGGCCGCGAGAATGTTGGGCGCTATCTGCGTATGAGGGCCAGCCGCGGGGCCTACCGGCATCGATGCCCTGCCCGACATCACGGTGAGCCCTGAGCTGTCTGCCTCCAGGTCGAACATGCTTCGGAACAGGCTTCCGGGAATCTCGTAGATGGAGTCCTTGGCCGCGAATTCGCCCGACGCGCGCGCGAGGAGGGCGGACAGCGATGTTGTCTTCATGATTTTGCTCATCTATAACCCCATTTTATAAATTTTCCATTCCCCGGCGGAACGAGGATCTCCGAGCCCTGTGCGCCGAATACGCGCCTGCCTCGGAGGAAAGTACCGATGATTCTACCCGAGAGTCGCATGCCGGCAAAGGGCGTAATCCTGCTTTTGCTCAACATAGCCGAAGGATCGATAAAATTTGTCGCTTGTGGATCCACGAGGACGAAGTCCGCATCCTTGCCAGGTTCGAGCGAACCCTTGCCGCCCCAGATGCCGTAGCGCCGTGCCGCCGCTCCGGAGCTTGCCTCGAGAAAGCGCGCAAGGTCGAGGCGCTTCGCGAAAAGCCCCTCGGAGAGAAGGTAGGGGAAGAGGGTTCCCGTGCCAGGTATCCCTCCATAGGCGCTCAAGGGATTGCCGGTGAACTTTTCATACTCGGGGGCTCCTGCGTGATCGGAAGTGACGAAAGAAATTTCGCCCTTTGCGAGCTGCTTCCAGAGAAGGGCTTTTTGCGATGCCTCCTTCACGGGAGGCGCCGTTTTGAGCGCGGGACCCAGGCGCTCGAAATCCTCCTCGTCGAAGGCGAGATAGTGGGCGCAGGTTTCGCAGGTTCCGCCCGATCCCGCGACGATGGAAGCGGCGCGAGCCGTGCCTACGTGGACGACGTGCAGGCTGGAAATCGCTTCGCCGGCAGCCTGGACGGCCTTCCTGCAGGCCTCCACTTCAGCCTCCATCGGCCGCGAGCGATAGTAGTCCTTCCATGTCGGGGCCGCGGCGCCACGGTCGGCCTCGAGCCGTCCCTGCGCCTCGGCGATCAGGGCCGGGTCCTCGGCGTGCAGTAGAAGAGGCCTTCCGGCCTCGGCGCAGGTGGCGCAGGCCAAGGCGAACTGTGCCTGAGTGACGGCCGTGAAGGTATCCATTCCCGAGATGGTGTAGCACTTGAAGCCGACCACCCAGGGCGCGAGCGAGGCTATGGTTTCGGCTATCCCCTCTTCATCGGCGAGGCCGTTCACCCCGCCGAAAAAGGCGAAGTCGACCACGGCTCTTTTCGATACGACGTCGAGCTTGCTCCGGAGAGCGGCGAGGCTCGTAACGGGGGGAAGGGAAGTGCAGGGCATGTCGACAACCGTGGTAACCCCGCCGCGCGCCGCCTCGGAGCTGCCATGGAGAAAGTCCTCCCTGTGTGTAAAGCCCGGCTCGTCGAAGTGGACATGGGGATCGATGGCGCCGGGAAACATCATCAGGCCCTTGGCCTCGATAGTTTCCGCCCCATCCGAACTTTCAGCCGCGCTTGGGCTTCCCGCTGCGATTATGCTGGCGATCTTCCCGTCGCGTACGAGAATGTCGACCTTGCGAAAATCCTTTTCGCCCGGCAGGGCGGCAAGGGCATTCCTTATCAGCATGTCCTGCCCCCGCTCAAAAAAGCCTCGATCTTCTCGGGAATGAAAGGGAGATCATAGTAGGTTTGCCCGTCGGGCTTGGCCGCCCGCAGGGCGTCGAGGAGGGCGAAATAGGCGGCTATCCCGTACTGGAGCGGAGGCTCGCCCACTGCCTTCGAATTGAAGGGCGTCGTGGGGTTTTCAATTTCGGGGAGGAATTCGACATCGACCAGGTCGGGCATGAAGGAAGCGTCGGGCAGCTTGTAGGTGGACAGAGTGTCCGAAAGGGGCCTGCCATCCTCGCCGAAGCGCAGGTCCTCGAGGAGGGTCCATCCCAGACCTTGTGCGAGGGCTCCCTCTATCTGCCCGAGGTCGACGGCATGGTCGATGCTCCTACCCGCGTCGTGGACGATGGTCGTCGACTCGAGGCGGCAGGTCGCCCTCAGGACATCGAGACGGACGGCGATGCAGGCGGCTCCGTACACGAAGTAGGCGAAGGGGCTGCCCCGCTCGGCCTTCATGTCGTAGAAAAGCCCCGGCGTCGAGTAGAATCCATGGGCCGAAAGATCGATCCGGGCCTCGTTGGCAGCCAGCACCAGCTTTTCCCAGAGAAGGCCGCTCGGCTTGTCGCCGATAGTCACTTCCCCACCGCAAATTCCTATCGAAGCGAGGGGGACTTCGAGTATGGAAGCCGCCTTCGCCTTCAGGCGGGCTAGAATCTCCTCGCAGGCGATCCTGGCCGCCATCCCGTTCAGATCCGAGCCTGTGCTGGCCGCCGTGGGGACGGTATTGGCCACGGTGAGGGTCGTCGTGCGGCTTACTGACACTTTTTCTAGGGGAATGCCCAGGGTTTCGGCCACAATGAGGCCAATTTTCCGCGACACCTGCTGGCCCATCTCGATGGCTCCCGTCGACACGAGGACGGAGCCGTCGGTGTAGACATGGACGAGGGCTCCCGCCTGGTTCATAGGCAGCTTCGTGAAGGAAATACCGAAACAGAGAGGGAGTATGGCGGCTCCCTTTTTTTCGAGCCTGTTCGTGGCGTTGAAATCGTCGATGTCGGCGCGAAGTTCTTTCCAGGAAACCTTCTCGAGAAGTCGATCGAATGATTCCTCGGCCCGGGCGCGGAGGATAGGCATGCCGAAATGGGTGGAATCGCCCTCGGCGAAGAGATTTTTCCTCTGCAGTTCGGCTCTGTCCATGCCCATGGCCTTGGCGAGGGCGTCCAGGGCAGCCTCGATCACGAAAAATGCCTGGGGCGCTCCGAAGCCGCGGAAGGCGGTGAAGGAGGGCAGGTTCGTGCGGCACATGTAGCCTGTCACGCGCACGTTGGGAATGGAGTAGGCTCCCGTGGCGTGGAGGACGGTGCGCGACATGATAGCCGGCGAAAGGTCGCAGCTGCAGCCTGAATTCTGGTAGTAGTCGGCCTCGAAGGCCAGGAGCCTGCCCTCGGCATCGGCCCCGATGCGGAAATCGCTCGAGTAGGGATGGCGCTTGCCCGTGGCGCGCATGTCCACCTTCCGGTCGAGGTAGAGCTTCACGGGTCTTCGGCTTACCCAGGCGCCCAGGGCCGCGAGGGATGCCCAGATGGCCGCCTGGTCTTCCTTGCCGCCGAAGCCGCCGCCGAGACGGCGGGCCTCCACTTCCACGTCCTTCATCGCGAGCCCCAGGGACTGAGCCACGGCCTTCTGGACGCCAGTGGGACCTTGGGTGCTTGAGATGACGAAGACCCTGCGCCCGTCGCGCACTTCCGCGAAGGCGCCCTGGGTTTCGAGATAGACATGCTCCTGGCCTCCCGACTCCACCCGCCCCGATACCACATGGGCACAGGAAGCGAAGGCGGTTTCTGGATCGCCAGTCTGGATCGTGCGGGAGGGGAGGATGAATTCTCCCCTGGCGGCTGCTTCCCTGGGGTCGAAGGTGGCGGGAAGTTCTTCTCCCTTCACCTCGATGAGGGAGGCTGCCTTGCGCGCGAGAGCCCGCGTTCGGGCGAGGACGAGGAGGATGGGCTGGCCCCAGTATTCCCAATCTTTTTCGGGCAGGAGGGGCTCGTCGGCCTTGTTGAAGCCAATCTGGTTTTGCCCGGGAACGTCGCTGGCCCTGATGACGCAGACGGAGGGGTCCAGGGCCAGGGCTGGCGCCGTGTCGATGGACAGTATGCGGCCATGGGCGCTCTCCGACAGCCTTACCGCGGCCTGGAGGCAGTCCTTGGGTTCGGGAAGATCGTCGATATAACGGGTTTCTCCCCTCAGGTTCATGGCCGACTCGGCTATGGTTTTCATGGAAAAAGCTCCTTCGCTATGCCCGTGCCGCCGAAAAGCCTCAGGAAATGGGCGAGAACGAGGCGCCCCGTCATGCGTTTTCTGTAGGCGCCCGAGCCTCTCACGTCGTCAATGGGGGATACTTCCTCCCGGGCGGCCGAGGATACGGCTCGGGCAAAGGCCGCCAGGGTTTTGGGATCATCGGCGTCGTAAGGAGCTCCCTCCAGGAGGGCGGCGGCGTTTTTCAGGAGGATAGGGACGGCGGCGACGCCGCCGGCGCTGATGCGAACCCTGCTTATGCGTCCGCCATCGAGGCGGAATGACATGGCGGTATTGACGGCGGCTATGTCCAGGTTTTCCCTTTTTGCGATTTTTTCGAAGGAAAAGAAGAGGCCCCGATCGGCGGGAATGAGGATGGCAAGCACAAGCTCGTTGCGTTTGAGCGCCGTCTTCTTGTAGGCGACAAAAAATTCCTCGATGGGAAGAACGCGCGGCTCAGCTTTGCGGGCCGATGATAGGCTCGAATTCGAGGCGGAAGGGCTTTCGCCCAATTCCACGAGGGCGCCGAGACCCATCAGCATCGCGGTGATGTCGCCCACGGGAGAGGCGTTGGCCACGTTGCCACCTATGGTGGCGAGATTCCTGACAAGGCTGCTGGCGAACTGGCTTTCTAAATTTCCGATGCCGGGGATGGCTTCCCTCACCAGGCTTGAGGCGAAGAAGTCGGTAACGGCGGTGGCGGCGCCGATCCTGAGCCAGGAAGCCGAATCGGGACGGCCTCCCGTAGATCCCGGGGATCCTGGTATCCTGTCCTCTTTGTGTATGAGGGCGATCCCCCTCATCTCCGGCATTGAGCGCAAAAGAAGGGGCTTGAAATCGGCCTCCGGATGGGGATTCCGTACAAAGTAATCGGTCCCGCCGCCAATGGCGGCATCGGCGATGCCGCTGCGCGGCGCTGGAATACCGGCAGCCCCGGCCTTGACGCTTTCGACATAGCTGAGCACCGATCTCGGTAGAACGCCCTTTTCAACGAGCTGTCCTAGCCTTGCGACGCCATCCTCAGGCAGTTCTCCAAATTCTGAAACCAGGCGCTCGGCAGCCCGGCGTATGGCTCCGTATCCAGTGCATCGGCAGAGGTTGCCGTCCACGGCTGTCATGGCTCCGCCTAAGTCGGGATGAGGGGAATTGGCGAGCCAGGCCGAGAGGGCTATGACGAAACCGGGCGAGCAGAATCCGCATTGGCTCGCGTTTTCCTCGAGGAAGGCGCGCATCACCGGGGTAAGGCCGTCGGGCGAGGCAGCCCTCAGGCCTTCTATCGTGATGAGATGCTTGCCCGCGAGGTCGCCCAAGGCGAGGAGGCAGGAGGGTAATGCTCTGTAGCGCGGCTTGCCTGCGAATTCCCCCACTAGGACGGCGCAGGCTCCGCAGTCGCCTTCCCTGCAGCCCTCCTTCGTGCCGGTCAAACCCAGTTCCCCGCGGATGAAATCTATCGCCGGCTCTCCGAGGCGACCTTCATTGTTTCGTACCTCGCCCGGGCCGGCGCCAGGCTCCACCCAGCTATCGTTCACGAATATTCTCAGATTACCCATAGGAGCACCCGTTCCTTTCCATGCATTCATTCATCCACATAGAGATCCACCGGCCTGAAGCGGTCCACGTCGATTAGGCCCGCATCCGTGATCTTCAGGCTGGGGATAACGGGCAGGGCCATGAACGAGAGGGTCATGAGAGGGGAAGTGTTCGTTAGCCCTTCCTTTTCGAAGAGTTCCTCGAAGGCGCGCAGCCGCTCGATCACGAAATCAGCGTTCCTGTCGCTCATCAACCCGGCGACGGGCAAAGGAAGATCGAGAACCACCTCGTTCTCCACGACGAACACGAGGCCTCCCTTGATCTTGTTCAGATGGCGGGCAGCCTTGAAGATCGAGGTGTCATCGACGCCGGCGATGATCATGTTATGGGAATCATGGCTGATCGTTCCGCCGATGGCGCCGCGTTTCAGGCCCAAACCCCTGATAAAGCCCTTGCCGATGCTTCCCGAACCCGAATGCCTTTCGATCACGAATATCTTGATGAGGTCGCGCTCTATATCGGCGACGCAGTGGCCATCCTGTACCCTCGGCGTTTCGACGCTCTGGCCGGTGACGATGGAACCCTGCCTGGCCTCGATCACCCGCAGTTTTTTCCCTTTGTCGGGAATAACGAAATCCCCTGCCGTGAGCCACTTGATGTTGACCGAATCGCGCAAGGCAGCCTGCCGGGCGGGAAACTCCTCCAAAAGGGCTCCGTTCTCGGCGACGAGGCGGCCGTTTTTAAACACCATCTCGGCCTTGAAGTTCGAGAAAGATGAGAAGACGACGAAATCGGCCTTGCAGCCCGGAGCGACGGCGCCGACGCCCTTCATGCCGAACCATTGAGCCGGATTGGCCGAGGCAATCCGGAATGCGTCGACAGGCGCCACGCCCCCCGCGAGGAGAAGCCTGAGCGCGTGGTCCATATGGCCCTCGTCGCGCAGGTCGTTGGAGTGCCTGTCATCGGAGCAGATCATGAAGCGCGACACGGAAGCGGGCCTGATCGCGGGAAGAAGCTGGCGCAGATCCTTGGCGGTCGACCCTTCCCTGAGCATGATGTACATCCCCTTCGCCAGCTTTTCGGCCACCTCGGCGACGGTCGTGCATTCATGGTCCGAACCGATTCCCGCCATGATATAGGCCGAGAGCGCCGCTCCCGACAGGCCGGGGGCGTGGCCGTCGATTGGTTTTCGGGCGCTCGCGAAGAGAGCGATCTTGTCCATCAGGCTGTGCTCCCGCGCGAGAATGCCGGGATAGTTCATTACCTCGCCCAATCCCAGAACCCTTTCGTCCTGGATGAAGGGATACATGTCCGACGCGTAGAGGGCCGCTCCCGCCGTATCGAACTCCGTGGCCGGCACGCAGGACGGCACCATGAAGAAGATGTCCAGGGGAAGCTCGCTTGAGGCGGCCAGCATGAAGCGCATCCCGTCGTACCCGAGGACGTTGACGATCTCGTGGGGGTCGGCCACGACGGTCGTCGTGCCTCGGGGGAGGACAACCCGCGCGTATTCCGCGGGAGTGAGGAGGGATGATTCTATATGGACATGGGCGTCGATGAGACCCGGCGCGAGAAAGCGTCCACCCAGATCGATGCTGGAAACAGCCTCGAGTCCGTCGTTGACACCGACGACACGGCCGCTCCGGATCGAGACCACGGAGTTTTCGATGAGGCTGCCGCCCAGCACGTCGACAATGGTGCAGCCTTGGAGGTTGAGATCGCAGAGATCCTTGTTCATGGCAGCTCCCCGGCAATCGCCAGCACTCCATGATAGCCGGAAAGTCGGCGGGGCGCAACGATTTTTGAGTGTGGAGTATATCGGAACAGCCTCCGATCTATTTGTCTTCCCTCATGTAGGCCTTGCTCAGGGCTGCCGGTGCGCCCACTTTTTTGGAGAGAGCTTCCCACCAGGTCATCAGCACGAGGACGGCCACGGTGCCCAGATAGGGCAGCATGTTGAGGAAGGCCGCCGGAATGTTGGTGCCCGATGCCTGAAGCCTGAACTGGACGGCGTTGATGCCCCCGAAGAGAAGGGCTCCCCATATCGAGCGCGCGGGATTCCACATCGAGAAGATGACGAGGGCGACGACGATCCATCCTCGGCCGCCCGTGATGTTCTCCGACCAGCCGGGCGTATAGGAGAGCGAGAGGTGGGCGCCGCCCAGGGCGATGAGGGCGCCGCCGAGAATCGTATAGAAGTACTTTGTCTTTATCACGTCGATGCCCATGGCGTCGGCCGTCTGCGGATCCTCGCCGATGGACCTGAGCCAGAGGCCGGGTCGGGTTTTGTAGAGGAAAAACCAGGAGAGGGGGATGAGGAGGTAGACAGCATAGGTGAGAATGTCCTGCTTGAAGAGGGCTCCCAGTATCGGGATTTCGGCGAGTCCCTCGATGGTCGCGGGCGAAAACTTCGCCGCCTTGAGGCCCATGAGCCTGAAGTTGTTCGTGGCCGGCCCCAGGCGCTGGCCGAGGAAGCTCGCGAAGCCCGAGCCAAAGAGAGTTATCGAGAGCCCGGAGACAACCTGGTTCGCCCTCATGGTCACGGTGAGGAAGGCATGGAGGGCCGCCATCGCGGCGCCGACAGCCATGGCCACGAGGAGGGCGACGAAGAGATTTTGGCTGTAGAAGGAGGCCGCGAAGCTCGAGACGGCCCCCATCAGCATGATCCCCTCGATGCCGAGGTTGAGGATGCCCGCCCTTTCGGTGAGGATTTCTCCTATCGTCGCGAAGATGAGGCTTGTGCCGGCACGCACCGTTATGGCCAGAATCGAAGTGATAAGATCCATCATGCCTCTCCTTCAACGCAGGCGGTTTTGGTTTTTTTCCCAATACGCCTCATCCTGTATTCGGTGAAGAGGGAACCCGCGAGCATCGGGAAGAGGATCAGCCCTTGCATCACTATGCCCATCGAGGAGGGCAGCCCCATCATCATCTGAACCTGATCGCCACCGACGAGGATGCCGCCCATCAGGAGGGCCACGAAGGGGATGGCCAGAGGATTGAGCTGGGACATCCAGGCGATAATGATGGCCGTGAACCCGTAGCCTAGGTTGAGCCCCTGCTGGAGCCTGTGGGATATGCCCGTCACCTCGCAGGCGCCGGCAAGGCCCGAGAAGGCGCCCGACACTAGGATGGCGAGAAAGATGTTGCGTCCCACGGCGATGCCCTGATAGCGCGCCGCCTTCGGGCTCGCGCCGATGATAGCCAGCTCGAAACCCCAGCGCGTCCGCTTGATGATAACCCAGAGGATGACGGCGAGGATGAGGGCAAAATAAAGCCCCATATGTGCCCTGCCGAAAAGCCGGGGAAGCCAGGCCGATTCGGGCAAGGGGGCCGATCCGGGGAAGCCATAGCCCTTGGGATCGCGCCAGGGGCCATAGTAGAGATATTCGGCGAAGAGGATGGCCACATAGTTCATCATCAGGGTGACGAGAGTTTCGTCGACGTTGAGGCGTGTCTTCAGAAAGGCCGGTATGCTGGCCCAGAGCGCCCCGCCCAGGCAGCCGGCGAGGATGCAGGCCGGAAGAATCAGGGCTGGGGGAATGCCGCCGCTTAAAAAGAGACCCACGCCGGCGGCCGCTATGCCGCCGAACATCAGCTGCCCCTCGGCGCCGATATTCCAAAACTTGAGCTTGAAGGCGAGGGCGACGCCCAGGCCGGTGAGCATCAGGGGAATAGCCTTGACGAGGGTTTCCGAAAAGCCGTTGGACGAACCGAAGGCTCCCCTCGCCATGGCGGCGAAGGTGCTCACGGGATCGGTGCCGAAGGCGAGGAGGACGAGGCCTGTCAGGATGAGGGATACCAGGAAGGAAGCCGCTGGCACGACGAAGAGAGCTGTCCTCGAGATGGATTTTCGCTTTTCGAAGATGATGCTCATGCCTTGTCCCCCTCGTCCTTGCCCTTGGGCACGACGCCGGCCATCAGGAGGCCCAGGACCTCGGCCCCGGCCTCGGCTGCCGGCATGATGGCCATGATCCTGCCCTCGAACATGACGGCTATCGTGTCGGCCACCTGCAGCAGCTCGTCGATATCCTCGGACACGAAGAGGACGCCGAGGCCTGAGTCGCGCTGGGCTACAAGCTGCCTGCGCACCGACTCCGTGGCGCCGACATCGAGGCCGCGGGAGGGATAGACGGCGACGAGGAGGTTTTTGCAGGCGCCTATCTCCCTCGCGAGGATGGTTTTCTGGATATTGCCCCCCGAGAGGAATTTGACATGGGTTTCCGGGCTGGGCGTCATGATCTTGAAGGATTCGATGAGGCGCCTCGCCATCGCCGCCACGCGGCTCGGGATGAGGAAGATGCCGGCGGATAGGGCGGGCTTGCGGTAGTCCTTCATCGCCAGGTTGGATGCCACGCTCATTTCGCCCACGGCGCCCACGGAGGAGCGGTCCTGGGGTATGTGGGCTACCCCCGCACGTATGAAGGATATGGGGGCCGCGTTGGAAAGCTCCTTGCCGCCCACGCGCACGCTGCCTGAATCCAGGCGGCGCAGGCCCGTAATCACCTCGGCGAGCTCCCTCTGGCCGTTGCCGGCCACTCCGGCTATGCCGACGATCTCCCCGGCACGCACCACGAGGTCGACATCGCGAAGCGCGGGCAGATCCCTGTCGTCCTTGGCCGAAACCTTGTCGAGCTTCAGGGTTGCTTCTCCCGGAGCGAAGGGCTTTTTCTCGAGCTCGAAGAGGAGTTCCCGGCCTACCATGAAGCGAGCCAGTTCAGGCGGGCTCGTCCGTGCCGTGGCTACGCCCGCCACAACCTTTCCGCGCCTCAGCACCATCACCCTGTCGGAGAAGCTCATCACCTCCTCCATCTTGTGGGTGATGAAGATCGCCGACTTGCCCTCCGAACGCATGAGATGGATGACCTTGGAAAGTTCTTCCGATTCCTGGGGCGTCAGGATGGCGGTCGGCTCGTCCAGTATGAGGATGTCGGCCTTGCGGTAGAGGAGCTTCAGTATCTCGACGCGCTGCTGTTCGCCCACGGAAAGCTGCCAGATGGAAGCCTCGGGATCGACCCGGAGGTTGTAGCGCCTCGATAGGGCTTCAACATCGCCGCGCACCTTTTTCATGTCGGGGATAAAGGCCTGGTCGCGCATGCCCAGGATGATGTTTTCGAGCACGGTCATGGAATCGACAAGCTTGAAGTTCTGGTGAACCATCCCGATGCCCAGGCTCTGGGAATCCTTGGGGCTGCCGATCGATACCTCGGTCCCCCTCACGAATATCTCGCCCGAGTCGGGCCTGTACAGCCCGCAGAGGATGTTCATGAGAGTGCTTTTCCCCGCTCCGTTCTCGCCCAGGAGGGCAAGAACCTCGCCGGGGAAAAGTTCCAGGTCGACGCAGTCGTTAGCCTGAACGCCGGGGAAGGATTTGGATACAGCCCTCATTTCGACGATGGGCCGCCGCTTGTCGTTTTCCATCTGACCTTGCCTTGTTCGCTGGATGCCTGAAAGACGATGATCTTAAGGTGAAGGGAATACAAAAAGAGCCGCCCGAGCCTTCAGGCGCGAGCAGCTCTCCTATGGAACCGCGATTACTGAACCTTTCCCACGACGCCTTCGACAAACCAGTCCATGCCGAGCTGGGCGCCGTCGGGAACAACCTGGCCGGCCGTATAGACGGTCTTGCCGTTATTGTCCTTGATGGGGCCGGTGAAAATGGACCAGCCGCCGAGAATCTTTTTCTTCGCCGCTTCGACTTCGGCTTTCACCGACGCGGGAACCTTGGCGCTGATGTCGGAAATCTTCGCCACGCCATCCTTGAGCCCGCCCCAGTATTCATGGGACTTCCAGGTGCCGGCGAGAGCTTCCTTGACCGTGGCGGAGAGGTAGGTGCTCCACTCCCAGACGGCTGAGGCGAGAACAGTGTCGCCCACGAACTTGCCCATGTCGGAGTCGTAGCCGATCGAATACTTGCCGCGTTCCTGTGCTGCCTTCTGAGGTTCTGTCGTGTCCTGGTGCTGGGCGATGATGTCGGCGCCGGAATCGAGGAGGGCGACGGCAGCTTCGCGTTCCTTGAC
>CAYXUF010000061.1:0-13289 GCA_964468155.1 uncultured Treponemataceae bacterium | reverse complement strand
AGACCATGGCCCACGTCGAGCGCCAGGCCGCTTTCTGCGCCGATCCCAAGGGCGTGTTCACCCAGTTTATCTGGCCGGCACAGATTGCCAGCTATGAAGATCCGGACAAGTCCCTTGTCGCGGGCAAGATTCTCTATTCCGCTCCCCCGGCCGGCCCCTTCGGCCGCTACGCCGTCCGCGGAACCTGGGCAGTCAATATTCCCAGCGCGTCGAAGAACAGGGACGCTGCGGCTGAATTCGTGTACTGGTGGGCTTCCAAGGATATAGCGTCCTGGCTCGTCGAGAAGAACACCGTCCCCGCGCGCACCGACGCCCTCACCGATCCCAAATTCGCCAAGTCGAAGCCCTGGCTCGCCGCCATCGCCGAATCGATGAAGTATGCCGCTGCCCGCCCCCGATTCAAGGAAGTTGCGCAGGTACAGGATATTGTGAAAAAATACTGGATCATGGGAATAACGGGACAGTTGCCGACCGATCAGGCGACGCAGAAGATCATCGACGAGACGAATGATGTCCTCAAGAAAGCCGGATACTGACGGTATTTCTCTCTCGGCTATACAGGGAAAGGCGCGGCACCGCGCGCCTTTCCTTTTTCTGTTGCCCGCGCTCCTTGTAGTGTTCGCGGTGCTCATCTTCCCGATCGTTTTTTCGTTCTTCGTGTCGGGTTTCGATTGGCCCCTCTCCGAGGGCGCCGGAGTAAGGAAATTCGTGGGCCTGGGCAATTACCTTGCCCTTTCGGTGGATCCAGAGTTTTGGAATAGTCTCAAGCTCCAGCTGGGATTCATATTCATCGCCATCCCCATCGAGCTGCTTTTCGGCTTCGCCGCAGCCCTCCTCCTGAATCGGGAGTTTTTTGGCGCGCGCATCGTGCGAAGCCTCCTTCTTCTTCCCGTCTTTTTCCTGCCTATCCTGTCGGGTATGACCTGGAGGTTTATGCTCCAGCCGCGCTATGGACCTTTGAATGCCCTGCTCTTAAGCCTTGGGGCACCGGAGGTGACCTGGCTGGGCCACCCGGTTCTGGCCTATGTGGCTATCATTGTCCAGGATATCTGGCGAATGTGGCCCTTTATGTTCATGCTTCTCTACGCCGGCCTCACGGCGATACCCCAGGAGATGAATGAGGCGGCCGAGATCGACGGGGCGGGGTTCTGGCTGAAGCTCCGTTCGATAACGATACCGATGCTCACCCCTACGATAATGACGGCTGTTCTTCTCCGGATTATCGACGCGCTGCGCGTTTTCAGCGAAGTGTACGTGATGACAGAGGGCGGCCCCGGTTCTTCTACCACCCTTTTCTCCCTCTATACGCACAGGCAGGCCTTTGGCTACCAGAAGGTGGGCATGGCGAGCGCCATGGCGATATTCCTCCTGGTGATTTCCATCGCCTTCGCCCTCACCCTTGTACGAAAGAACATGAGCCTCGATTCTCTCGAGGAAAAGGCTGGCGGCTGATGAAGCGATCCATGCGAAAAACATTGATAAACTCACTCATCGCCATAGTCGCCTTCGCCGTCCTCGCCATCGAGCTCTATCCCATAGCGATCACCGTGCTGAACGGATTCAGGCGCGACATCGTGATTCTCTCGGGCCAGCCCTTCAAATTCTCCCAGCTCACGCTGCGAAGCTACCAGATGGTGTTCAAGAACACCGGTTTCCAGGTGGGTATGAAGAACAGCGTCATCATCGGGCTTTTGTCCACCGGCATTTCGGTGTTCATCGGGGCGCTGGCTTCCTATGGTATCGCCCGGTTCCGCTTTTCCTGGCGGAACGGGCTCGCCTACAGCTTCCTCGTATTCAGGATGCTTCCGCAGATATCCCTCGTCATCGCCCTCTACCTCATGTTTTCATTCATCGGTATCCGCGACACGATTGGGGGGCTCACCCTCGCCCATACGAGTTTCAACGTGCCCTACGTGATATGGCTTCTCCTGCCCTTCTTCACGGCGGTGGACAAGGCCTATGAGGAAGCGGCGATGGTGGATGGCTGCACCCGTGGAGGTGTATTCTTCAGGGTTTTCCTGCCCATCGTGGCGCCAGGCCTTGTGGTGGCCGCGGTATTCGCCTTCCTCAATTCATGGAATGAATTCCTCTACGCTCTCATACTCACAGGGGTGAAGGCCAAGACGGCGCCCATTGCGATCAACGGTCTTCTGGGCGGCGAAACCCTCACCTGGGGCCAAGCCTGCGCGGCGGGCACACTCATGCTGGTGCCTGTCTTCTTCTTCACTCTGGGCATGCAAAAATTCCTGATCCGCGGCATCACCGCCGGCGGCGTCAAAGGTTGACACAATGAATCTCGGTTCTCCTCAGCTCACGCTCGATGCATACGGGTTTTCTCTCGCCGATCAGGCGGGCAGGATATTTCTCGCGCATTCGCCTGAACTTCCCCTTCTCTACGCGGGCAGGGGCGAATCGAAAATTTCGATGCACCACGGCAATTTCGATATTCGCGACGAAATAAGGGAACTTTGCGCGTTGCGCGACTTCGCTATCGAAACTCCGGCGGAAGGCGAGATTTTCGCGGCGCGGTTGTCGGACGCGGGACGTTATGCGACACGCATCTCCGTAAGGTCAGCTGAAAAAGGTCGGATCGCGCTTGAATTAAAAGGCTCCGACGGAGCAGACCGTTTCAGGATCTGCCTTCCCGCGGGGAAGGACGAGCGAATCTATGGCTGCGGGGAGCAGTTTTCCTACCTCAATCTGCGCGGCCGACGCTTTCCGCTTTGGACCAGCGAACAGGGTGTGGGCAGGAACAAATCCACCCGTGTCACCCTGGAGGCCGACCTGGCGGACAACGCGGGGGGCGATTACTGGTGGACGTTTTTTCCCCAGCCTTCCTTCGTTTCCAGTGCGGGCTACTGGTGCCATGTCGATACTTCCGCTTACGCGGTGTTCGATTTCAGCAGATCCGACAGGCATGAGCTGTACTTCTGGGAGATTCCCCAGCGTGTTGTCTTCGGTACGGGAAAGGCCGATGACGAGCCGGATTTGAAGGCTGTGGTTGAAGATCAATCGGATTATTTCGGGCGCCAGCCGCCCATGCCGGACTGGAGTTACGACGGGGTGATCCTGGGCATCCAGGGCGGGACCGAGGTGTGCCAGGCCAAGCTGGAAAAAGCCCTCGCGGCGGGCATGCCCGTGGCGGGTATATGGGCTCAGGACTGGGAAGGCATCAACATGACCAGTTTCGGCCAACGTCTGCGCTGGGACTGGGTGTGGAACAAGGAACGGTATCCGGCATTGGATGAAGCTATCCTGAGGTGGCGCGCCCTGGGCGTCCGGTTCCTGGGTTACGCCAACTGCTATGTGGGAAAGGGTTGGAGCCTCTGCGAGGAGGCAGCCAAGAAGGGCTTCCTCGTCAAGAATTCTTCCGGCGAGGACTACTATGTGGACTTCGGGGAATTCTACGCGGGAATTCCTGACCTGACCAATCCCGAGGCCTTCGACTGGTTTGCCGAGGCGCTGAAAAAGCACATGATCGACCTCGGCCTGGGCGGATGGATGGCTGATTTCGGTGAATATCTGCCCGTCGATGCGGTGCTGTGGGACGGCACCCCAGCCTTGATAGCGCACAACCTTTGGCCGGCCTTGTGGGCCAAATGCAATTACGGGGCAGTGCGAAAGGCCGGCGCCCAGAACGAGGTGTTCTACTTCATGCGCGCCGGGTTCACCGGGAACCAGCGATGGTGCCCCATGATGTGGGGAGGCGACCAGAACGTCGACTGGTCGCAGGACGACGGACTGCCCTCGGCTGTGCGCGGCGCGCTTTCGCTCGCGATGAGCGGCCATGGCGTGCATCATAGCGATATAGGTGGCTACACCACCCTCTTTGGGATGAAGCGCAGCAAGGAGCTCTTGATGCGTTGGACGGAACAGGCAGCCTTCAGCCCCCTCATGCGGACCCACGAGGGAAACCGCCCCAGGGACAACTGGCAGTTCGATTCCGACGAGGAGACCCTCGCCCACCTGGCACGCATGGGACGCGTGCATGTGGCGCTCAAGCCTTACCTCCAGGCCCTCGCCGCGGAGAACGCCGAGCGGGGCATCGCGATGATGAGACCGATGTTCCTCGAATTCCCCAATGAAACAACGTTGTGCGACATCGATAGCCAGTACATGCTGGGTCCGGACCTCCTCGTGGCTCCCATCATGGAGGAAGGCGCGAATACTCGCTCGGTGATGCTGCCGCCGGGCGGCTGGGTGGATTTCTGGAGCGGGGATCCGGTGAAGGCTGATGACGCGGCCGGGAACCTGGTCGTGGATGCGCCCCTCGGATTTCCCCCTGTTTTTGTGAGGAAAGGTTCGGCCTGGCTAACATTGTGCACGGAGGCGGCTGCCAAGGCCTAAGCCTTGGGCTCTTCAAATAAAAATTTCTATATTCTCGCCCCGGATGCCGGCAAACGCTCCCCGCTCCACGAGGGGTTTTCGTTCGGGGTGGGCTATGAGCCATTTATTCTTCATGAACAAGAAGCGCGACTCGGGGACGGGCTCGGCCGAGGGAGGGGTCTCGTGTGAGGCGGCTGTCGTGGGCAGCGCTTCGTTCGTGCCCCGGGGCAGGACGATGATGCTCTTGAATCCTTCGGGATGAGCCCTGCAGGGAGAAAAGTGAAGGACTTCGGGCAGGAGTTCGATAGCCGCGCCCTTGGGAATGAAAAAGCAGGTTAAAACCGAAGAATCGATGTGGCCGAACTCGTCGATGTCGGCTCTGGACCCCAGGAGGAGCACTAGGTCCGTGACGGCGATGTCGATTTCGGCGGACTTGTGCCACTCCACGGCGTTCAGCCTGGAGTTGGGGCCGTTGCAGTAGCCGATCTGGATGTCGGCGAATCCGAAAAAAGGCGCCAAACGTCGAATATGGTCGGGCGTTTCCAGGTCAGCGAGGCTGGCGACGTAGCGATTGGCATTCGGATCAATGGCTGTGATCCTGTCGGCCAGGTCCGCAAGGTCGTCGAAATTTTCCGGAAGCAAGCGCCCGAAACGGCCGAAACCCGGATCGGAGAGATCACGTATTGCGAGCCCCGGATTGGCAAGACGGAGCCGCTCGAGGGTTGAGCGGCTGTCGAAGCTAGTGGTCGTGGCTATACTATAATTCATTTTTTCTCCTGGCTGCTCAATCGCTGGGCTTTAATGCCTCAGATTCCCGCCGCAGGGCCGAAGATCGGACCCAGAAGGGAAAAGACCGAAGCTATGACGAAGGCAGCGGCGAGGGCGAGGACGATGCCCGCTTTCGCCATGTCCTTTATGCTGAAATATCCCGTGGTATAGGGGATGACGTTGACCGGAGACGTCGTGACGAGGATGACTGCGAGGTTGGAGGCGAAGGCCGCGGCGAGGGCGAGAAGGCGGGCATCGATGGAGAGGCTCGTACCCAGGGCAAGGACAAGGGGCACGATGATGGTGCCGGTGAGCGTGTTGGAGGAAAAGACGACTTTTATGACGAACACGCCCAGAACTACGGCGACAAGACGCCAGAAGGCGGGCAGGGACCCTATGCCGCCCAGAACAGCCGCCGACACCCAGGATGCCGCGCCGCTCTTGTAGAGGCTCATTCCCAGGCAGATGCCTGTCGCTATGAGGAGAATGCCCGCCCAATCGATGTCCTTCTGGATTTCCTTCCACGCGAAGCCACCCGAGCCCGGCAGGAAGAGGAGAACCACGGCCAAGAGGGCTCCCATCGAAATGGGGATCTTGAATCCGAGGATTTTTCCGAGCGCGGGCGACAGTATCCAGAAGAGGATGGTCAGGGCGAAGACGATGCCTGTGGCGATTTCCTGCCGGGAGAAGGGCTTCCGGGAGGAAACTTCGCCCCGGAGCTCATCCCTGCCCCGGGCAAGGCGGGCGCGTTCCGGAGGGAAGAAGAGAATGATGACGAGCCAGGCGAGGGGGAGGAGGATGAGGAGGGTCGGGATGCCGAAGGCCATCCAATCGAGAAAGCCGATGTTGTAGCCGGCGATTTCGGAGAGAAAGCGCACCGCTATGGGATTCGAGCCAGAGCCGGCTGGCGTGCCGAGGGCGCCGAGGAGGGCTCCCCATGCCACCGCCATCATGAGGGCCTTGCCGAAGCGGCTTTCGCCGGGTTTTTCGCCCTCATCCTGGAGGATGCCGAGTGCCAGGGGCATGAGCATGGCCGAGGAGGCGAGCGCGGTGATCCACATGCTCAAAAAGGCTCCCGCGGCGAGGAATCCGAATATGATGGCCCGCGTCGACGTGCCGGTGAGGGAGAGGACGAGGAGAGAGAAGCGTTTGGCGAGGCCGGATCGCCCCAGGCAGGCGGCTAAAACCAGAACGCCGATGAAGAAAATGATGACGTCGTCGCCGAAGCCCGAGCGGATGATGTCGGTGTAGGAGCCGCCGCCGAGGAGGGCCAGCAGGAGTATGGCAGCGAGCCCGGTGATGTGGAAGGGGAGGGCTTCGGCGATCCAGAGAACGAGGGCGAAGGCGAGGACGGCCAGCGAAACGCGGCCTTGCGTTTCCAGCGTGGCGCCCCTGATGGTGAGGAGAGCTTCGGGAAGTGGCAGCAGGTAGACAAGGGCGAGGAGGGCGAAACCGCCGAGGATTGCCCAGTTCTTGCCGGCTGTCAGGCGTTTCATGATGCGGGCATCCCGAGGGCTCGGCGAAGGCATTCGCCGACAAGGCTCGGCCTTTCGGCCACCTGGGCGCCCGCGTCGCGGAGGGAAGTTATCTTGTCCAGAGCCGAGCCCGAGCCGCCCGAGACGATGGCGCCCGCGTGGCCCATGCGCTTGCCGGCCGGGGCGTGCCTGCCGCCAATAAAGGCGACGACGGGTTTCGTGAAGCTGCCGGAGGCGATCGCCTGGGCTACTTCCTCTTCCATGGTTCCGCCCAGTTCGCCGATGATGACCACAGCGTCGGTGCCGGAATCGGCCTGGAAGTCGGGCAGAAGCTCGGCGAACCGGGTGCCGGGCACGGAGTCGCCGCCCACGCCGATGAGGCTCGATACGCCGAAGCCTCCCGCCACCACCATGGCGGTCACCTCGTTGGTGAGGCTGCCTGACCGGGTCATGACGCCAATTCTCCCCGGCTTGTAGACCCTTTCGATCCAGTAGGGAAACATCCCCATCATCGCAAATCCCGGGCTTATGACGCCCGAGGTATTGCCGCCGATAACCCTCGCTCCGCAGGATTTCGCCGCGGCGCGGATCTGGAGGGCTTCGTGGAGAGGTATCCCGTCGGCGATCGTGACGATCTTTTTGATGCCTGCGTCCAGGGCTTCGAAAACCGCGTCCTTCGTAAAGCGCGGAGGGACGAATAGCATCGCCGCGTCGGCCTCGTGGCGGACGAGAGCCCGCTTTAGGCTGTGGTAGACGGGCAGGCTGCCGGCTGCAATTGCCCCTTCCTTGCCCGGGGTGACGCCCGCCACCACCCTGGTGCCGAGCTCGAGCATGTGCTTTGTCCAGAATCCGCCTTCGTTGCCCGTGGCCCCGAAAACGACGACCCTTGTATCCCTGTTGATGAAGATGCTCATGCGCGGCCTCTGTGTACGCCGCCGGCCAAGCTGCCGCGCGCCAGGGATACCGCCCTGGCCACGGCCACCTCGGTGTCGGTCAGGGGGTCGAGGCCTGCGGCCTTCAGGGTGGCGGCCGCCGTGTCCTCGCCGGTGCCGCGGATGCAGACAACGATTGGACATTTCGGCTTCAGCGCTTCCATGGCCTGAACGATGCCCTCGGCCATGATATCGGCCCGGGCGATGGTTCCGAAGGTGACGATGAGGATGACCTTGGGATTGTTCTTCACGCAGAGTTCCATCGCCTTGAGACCCTTGCGGTAGTTGGGGCCGCCGAACTCGAGATAGTTGGCGACTTTTCCCCCCGCGTCGGCGATGAGATCGTAGACGGTCGTCGTAAGGCCCGCCCCCGCGCACATGAGGCTGATGTCCCCGTCGAACTGGAGATAGGGGATGCCTTCCCTGGCCGCTTCGCAGGCGATCTCGGAGTCGAAATAGTCCCTGTCCGGCTCCCATTCGGGATGGCGGAACATGGAATTGTCGTCTATGGAAAGCTTGCCGTCCCCGGCGACGAGATCCCCCGATTTCGTCACGAAGAGGGGGTTGATTTCGGCGAGCTCGGCATCCTGGCTTCTGAAAACTTTATAGAGCGATTCAACCACTGAGGCGAATTTTTTGGCGAGCTCGCCATCCAACCCAAGGCTGTAGGCGCAGTTGCGCGCGGTAAAGGGGAGGAGCCCTGTGTCGAGATCGACATATTCCCGCACGATTTTTTCGGGAGCGGTGAGGGCCAGCGTTTCGATCTCGACGCCGCCATCGGCGCAGGCGAGGATGAGAGCCCTCGCGGAGAGAGGATCCACGGTGATCGAAAGATAGAGTTCCCGGGCGATATCGACGGCTTTTTCCACGAGAATTTTCCGTACGCCGTGGGGCGAATCGAAGAGTTCCCGCGCGACCTTTCCCGCCTCTTCCGGCGTGTTTACAACCTTGATCAGCCCGGCCTTTCCCCTGCCGCCGCGCAGAACCTGGGACTTGAGAACGCAGGGAAAGCCGATGGCCCTGGCCGCCCGTTCAGCCCCGGATGAATCCGTCGCGATACTCCCCTGGGGAACGCTCAATCCCTGCGCCGAGAAGATTTCCTTGGCCTGGTATTCGAAAAGCTTCATCTGCTTCCTCTTGCGTACGCCGTCTAGCGTCCGAATTTAGTCCAGAGATTCCCGAAGATTTCCTCGTCGGAAGGACGAGCGGGTTCGATGGGCATCGCGAGCCAGGTGACGTTGATGAACTGGCGCCAGTGGATGTTTTCCGTGGTGATGTTGCCGCCCCAGGTGCCGCAGCCGAGGGTTACCGTGGAAGGCATGCCGTTGAAAAAGGCGCCTCCGTTGCCCGCCACCATGGGCTGGCGCACCATGATGCGGCTGGATTTCATCGTTTCGCCCATGCGGTTTATGTAGGCTTCGTTGAAAGTGAATATTCCTGAGGAGTGACCGGTACCGCAGGCGTCGGTGATGCGGACGACGAAGGAACGGCCTTCCTCGAAGCTGTCGCAGGGCAGGAGGGTGAGGACGGGCGAGAGTTTTTCGTGGAAGAACTTGTCCCCCTCGATATCGCGCTCGCCTTCGACCATAAGGAATTTTGTGCCTTCGGGTACCGTAAAGCCAGCGCCCTGGGCTATCGTGCCGGCGCCGTGGGCGATGACGGCGGGATTGAGGCCTTCGGCGCCGCTTTTGCCGCGTATCCAGACCCAGGAGCGCAGTTTCGCCTTCTCCTCGCCCGAGCAGAGATAGCCGCCCTTTGCCTTCAGCGCGTCGACGAAGGCCCGGTACACCGAGGCATGGACGACGGCCGTGTTTTCGCTCGAACAGGAGGTGGCGTTGTCGAAGCACTTGGACATGGAAATCTTGGCGGCCGCGTCCAGGGGATCGGCGTCCTCGCAGAGGAGCTGCACCGCGTTGCCGGGGCCGACCCCGTAGGCCGGAGTGCCTGAGGAGTAGGCGGCCTTCACCATGGCGCCCCCGCCGGTGGCCACCACCAGATCCACCTGGCGCATGAGCTCCCCGGTGAGTTCCACGGAGGGGTTTTCGACGCACTGCACGAGATCGGCGGGGGCGCCGACCTTCACCAAGGCGGAGCGCATGAACTCGCAGGCGAGCCTCGTGGCTCCCTTGGCCTTGGGATGCGGGGCGAAAATCACGGCGTTGGCTCCCTTCAGGATCGATAGCCCGTTCGAAGCCGGCGTGGCCGTGGGGTTGGTTATGGGAGCGAGGGCTCCCACGACGCCCACAGGTTTCGCGAACTTGCGGATTCCCTTCGCGGCGTCGATTTCCATCAGGCCGACCGAGCGCGTGCCGCGGATATCCTTCAGCACGCCCATCACCTTGTTCTTGTGCTTGGTGACCTTGTCCTCGTACAGGCCCATGCCTGTCTCGTCCACCGCGGCGCGCGCGAGGACGCTGATGTTCTCGTCCTTGTACACCGACCAGCCCACGTAGAAGACCACCTCGTCCAGGCGTTCCTGGCTCCAGGTTCCCGCGATCGCCTGAGCTGCTCTCGCCTTCGCCACCAGGCCCTCTATGATCGCTCGGTTTTCGATCGCCTGGTTTTCGACGGATTCATCGGCGCTCATTTGAACTGCTCCGCCTCGAGCTCGATCACCTTGTTGAAGGCGTTGGTGAGGAAGTCTTTCTTGAACTCCATCTTCTGGGTGAAGGCCACGGCCAGCCAGGCGTCGACGATTTCCTTCCCGAGGAAGGGAGCGGTGATCCAGCCGCCCATGGTGATGACATTGGCGTTGTTGATGATCTTCGCCCTCTCTCCGGAGAACAGGTCGTCCACCACGCAGGCGTAGATTCCCCTGTGCTTGTTCGCCACGATCGCCATGCCCTGGCCGGTTCCGCAGATCAAGATGCCTCTATCGGCCTCGCCTTTCTGGATGGCCCTGCAGACTAAAGGGGCCTGGGCGAAATAAGGGCTGGGCTTGTCGGCGCTGGGAATCCCCAGATCGAGGACTTCCACCCCTGCCTTGGTCCTGAGATAGGCCACGATCTCCTCTTTGAGCGGAAAGCCTGAAAGATCCGACGCTATGGCGATTTTCATACCTGCTTCCTTTTTCCTTTTCCCGCGACGAGAGACCTCGCCGCCGCCGCGATATCCTCGGCCGATAGGCCGAATCTTGTCTTGAGCCAATCCTGCGTCCCCACCTCGCCGAACTCGTCGGCCACGCCAATCCTGGCGAGCCGGCAGCCCTGCAGCTCCGATTCGGCGATAAACTCGGCCACCGCCGATCCGAGCCCGCCCATCTTCTGATGGTTCTCGGCGGTCACGACGGCGCCCGTTTTTCCGATCCATTCGCCGATGAGCCCCGCGTCGAGCGGTTTCACCGATATGGCGTCGATGACAGCGGCTTCGATCCCCTCTGCCTCAAGAATCTTTGCGGCCGCGAGGGCTTCCGGAACCATGATCGCGCCGAGGGCGATGATGACGAGGTCCTTGCCCTGACGCAGGAGCTTGCCTTTTCCCAGCTCGAAGGTCTCGCTTTCGGGATAGAGGGCCTCGATGGCCTTCCTGTGCAGCCGCAGATAGCCGACCTTGCCCGAGACGGCCAGCTTTTTAACCAGGGCCTTGAGCGAAACAGGGTCCGAGGGCTCGATGATGTCGATGCCAGGAACCATCCGCATGATGCCGAGGTCCTCGAAGGGCATGTGGGTGCCACCGTTGAAGGCCGCCGATATGCCGGGGTCGGTGCCCACCAGCTTGACGGGCACTCGAGCGTAGGCGCCTGACATGAAAAACTGGTCGAAGGCGCGGCGCGAGGCGAAACAGCCAAAGGTTGCCGCGAAGGGAATCTTGCCCTCGGCTGCCAGTCCGGCCGCCACGCCGAGCATGTTGGCCTCGGCCACGCCCACGTCGAAGGCGCGTTCGGGAAAAGCGGTCTTGAAGGGAGTAGTGCCCGTCGCCTTCATGAGATCGGCTTCCACCACGACAATGCGGGGATCTTCCTTCGCCAGTTCCAAAAGGGTTTCGGCGTACGCCGCCCTCATTTCTTTCGCTGCCATCGCACTCTCCTCTAGTGGTCGAGCGCCGCGATGGCTTTTTTCGCGGTCTCGTAATCGAAATTCATGTTATGGCTTCCTACCTGCCCCTCACAGAACTCGGCGCCCTTGCCCTTGATCGTGTCGAGAATGATCATGGTGGGCCGGGCGGCGGCGCCTTCAGCAGGCCGCGCATCCCTGCGAGCCCGCGCGTGGGCCTTCTCGATGGCCGCGACGATCGCTCCCAGATCATGGCCATCGATCCGCTCCACTTCCCAGCCGAAGGCTGACCATTTGGCCTCGAGCGGCTCGAGATTCATGATGTCGGAGGTCACCCCGTCGATCTGCATCTTGTTGCTGTCCGTGAAGGCGATGAGCCTATCGAGCCTGTTGTGCGCGGCGAACATCGCCGCCTCCCAAACCTGCCCCTCGTTGGATTCGCCATCGCCGATGATGGCGTAGGTGAAAACATCGCGCCCGTCCATCCTGTTCGCGAGCGCGATTCCGCAGGCCGCGGAGATCCCCTGCCCCAGGGAACCCGTCGTCATGTCGATGCCCGGGGTCTTGTTCCGGTCGCAATGGCTGGGAAGGTTCGTGCCGCCCTTGTTGAGCGTGTGGAGCCATTCCTCGGGGAAAAATCCCTTCATCGCGAGAGCGCTGTAGAGTGCCGGCCCGGCGTGCCCCTTCGAGAGCACCAGCCTGTCGCGCCCAGGCATGCGCGGCTGCGTCGGATCGACCTTCATCGCCTTGAAGTAGAGAACGGCGAGCAGATCGGCGATCGATAGGGCGCCGCCAATATGCCCCACCCCGAGAAAACCGATCATATCGATCGTTTTCTTCCTGATTTCCTTGGCCGCCTCTTCGAGTCGGCTCAGTTCCATGGAATCCATAACGCGGATACCCTCCATGCGCGCCAAAGGCGGCAGTTATTCGATGATTTCCCAGCCCAGAATCGAGGCGGCCAGCTTGAGCGGTTGAATAAAGTCGCCATAGACCACCGAAGCGTGGTGGGCGACACCCTTGTAGACGATGAGGTCGAGCACTTCCCGCAGCGGCCTGTCGAAAACAACCTTGAGGTAGGTTCCCTTGAGCTCTTTCTGCATGGGCACAGCGCGCGCCCGCTGAAGGAAAATGCGCCGCTTGCCCCTCGCCGTATCGATGCGCGCGATGGAAAGCTCGCCCGATTTGAGGACAAAGTCGGCCGTCACGCCCTTCCCGCCGGCGAAATAGGTATCCAGAGAGCGCACGGAGCAGCCGTCCCAGAGATTGCAGGGAGCTACGCCGCAGTGCCAGAAAAGCGCGAAGTTCTGCGCCATATCCACCTGGGAAAAATCGAAGAGATAGGGCGTCTCGGCGCCGATAGCCTGGTGGACAAGCATCGAGAGGGCGCCCTCGAGGTCGCCCTCGCAGGCGAGAATCCTGCCCTCGGACTGCAGAAGCGACATGGCCGCGCAGGGCGAGATGCCGAAATCCCGGGCGAACTCGGGCCAGCAGCGCACGGCCAGGGCCGAAAGCTTGTTGTTGGCCATGAAGGCGTCGAATTTGGCGGAGAGCTCCGCCACCTTGGCCACCTGGACGGAGGTGACGCCCGAAACCTCGAATATCGAGCGCAGCTGGGCTTCCCGTTTCGCTATCGCCTCGGCTGTGGCGGGGCTGTTGAAGACATCGGAAAGCTCGTAATGATCGACCAGGACACCCGTCGCCGCGTAGAGCGAGGGATCGTCCACGGAGAGATTGAAGAATCCGTGGGCCCTGTAGCCGAGAAGCCCGACATGGGCAGTGCGCAGAGCCACGAT
>CAYXUF010000060.1:1209-13501 GCA_964468155.1 uncultured Treponemataceae bacterium | reverse complement strand
CGGCGCATCCTTCGAAGCGCCTGCCGGCTTCTCGGCCTCGACTCGAGCCTGCGCCGGAAACCAGTGCCGCGTGCGCTTCGCTATGGAGACGAGATGGAGCATGACGGGCACCTCGGTGAGGACGCCCACCGTGGTGGCGAGGGCGGCGCCTGATGACAATCCGAAGAGGCTGATGGCCACGGCGACTGCCAGCTCGAAAAAGTTGGACGCGCCTATCATGCCGGCGGGCGCCGCGATGTTGTAAGGCACTTTCCACAGTTTCGCCCAGCCGTAGCCGATCCAGAATATCAGGTAGGTCTGCAGGACGAGGGGCACCGCGATGAGTATTATCGTCAGCGGGTGCGCGAGTATTGTCTCGCCCTGGAAGGCGAAAAGGATGACGAGGGTGGCGAGGAGGCCTATTATCGTCACGCCGTCGAATTTCGCGCAGAATACTTTTTCGAACCACTCGATGCCACGGCGCTTCACGAGGTAGTGGCGCGTCAGGTAGCCGAGGCTCAAGGGGATGACGACGAAGAGGACGACCGAGAGGATAAGGGTGTCGAGGGGAACGTGGACGTCGGAAATGCCCAGGAGAAAGGAGACGATGGGCACGAAGGCGACAAGAATGACGAGGTCGTTGATGGCCACCTGGATGACGGTGTAGGCGGGATCCCCGTCCGAAAGGTAGGACCAGACGAAGACCATGGCCGTACAGGGCGCGGCGCCCAGCAGCACGGCCCCGGCGATGTAGTCGGTCGAAGCGTCGGCCGGAATAAGCCCCTTGAAAATCACTTTCAGGAAGAGCCAGGCTATGGCGTACATGGTGAAGGGTTTGATGAGCCAGTTGACGACGAGGGTGATGGCGAGGCCCTTGGGCTTGCGCCCGGCGTTCTTGATGCTCTGGAAGTCGACCTTGAGCATCATGGGATAGATCATGAGCCAGATGAGAATGGCCACGGGGATCGAGACGTGGGCGTATTCGAGCTTGTTGAGGAAGGCCGGAACGCCGGGCAGGAGCCGCCCGATGGCGACACCGGCCACGATGCAGAGGAATACCCACAGGGAAAGGTACTTCTGGAAAAAGCCGATACGCTTTTCGGACATAATCGCTCCTCGCAAATCCCATTCAGGCAGGGCGCTTCCGTCGATATATTGGCATTTTTGCCAAATATTCTCTTCCTGTCAAGCGCGGCGCATTGACAGAGGGTGGAATTTTGGCGAAAATGCCAAATATTATGAAACTGTCACTGACAAGCGTCGCCGAACCCCTTGCCCACGAGAGGCGCGTGGAGGTATTCAAGGCCCTCGCCCACTCGTCGCGGCTCTATATCGTCATGAGGCTCGCGGAAGGCGAGCTGGGGGTGAGCGATCTCACGCGGGAGATCGGCGCCGACATATCGACCGTGTCGAAGCATCTGGCCGTTCTGCGCCGCGCAGGACTCATAGTCGACCGACGCGAAGGCCAGGCGGTCCTCTACGCTCTGGCATGTCCCTGCGTTCTCGAATTTCTGCACTGCATCGACGCCATAGCCCCCTTCGACGAGACGGGAGCGAGGCGGGGCAGCGTCTGCCCGAAGCGCTGAGCGCGCTTTAAAAACGCACAAGGAAGGTTCATATGAAAATTCAGATACTTGGATCAGGCTGCGCAAAATGCAGGCTTCTCGAAGAGCACGCCCGCGAGGCCGTCGCCGATCTCGGCATACAGGCCGAGATCGAGAAAGTTTCGGACATCGAGGCCATCATGGCTATGGGCGTGATGATGACCCCTGCCCTGGCGATCGACGGCGTCGTGAAGAGCACGGGACGCGTCCTCACCAGGGAGCAGGTGGCCTCCTATATAAAAATAAAGCCGAGCGCGTTGAAGCTGTAGCCGATCATTATGATGCCGAGGGCCACGATGCCGACGAAGGTGGCCAGCAGTTTCGTCTTCAGCACTTTCTTCAGCATGATGATGGAAGGCAGGGACAGGGCGGTGACCGCCATCATGAATGAAAGGATGGTGCCCACGCCGACGCCCTTGGTGTAGAGGGCTTCGGCGATCGGGATCGTTCCGAAAATGTCGGCGTACATGGGTATCCCGACGAGCGTCGCCAGAAGCACGGAGAAGGGATTGCCGCCGCCGAGAACTGTCTGTATCCATTCGGCCGGAATCCAGTTGTGGATGAGGGCGCCGATCCCAACTCCCGCGATCACATAGAGCCAGACCTTCTGCACCGTCGCCAGTGTCTGCTCCCGGGCGTAGAGAAGGCGATCTTTCCGCGTAAGTTCGGGAAGCTCGATATCGGCGCATCCCGCGGCGCAGGCCGTAGCGTTCCCCGCCGGGGCCTTGAACCGTACCACCAAATCCTCCATGCCGAGCCTGTCGATCAGCGTGCCCCCGGCTACGGCCAGAACCAGGCCGACAAGGACGTAGGCTATCGCGATGCGGGCGCCGAAGACGCTCATCAGGAGGACCAGGGCACCCAGGTCCACCAGGGGCGAAGAGATCAGGAAGGAAAAGGTCACGCCCACGGGGAGGCCCGCGTTGGTGAAGCCGATGAAGAGGGGAATGGAGGAACAGCTGCAGAAGGGCGTCAGTGTGCCGAGGAGGGCGCTCGCGATATTGGCGCCTATTCCCTTGAAGCGGCCCAGGATCTTCTTCGTTCTTTCCGGCGGAAAGTGGCTCTGGATATAGGAGATGACGAAGATCAGGAAAGAGAGGAGGAAGAGGATTTTTATCGTGTCATAGATGAAGAACTGCAGGCTCGCGCCTATCCTGCTTCCCGGGTCCATCCCCAGTGACGTTAGCATCGATCCGATGATGGCATTGAGCCATCCCATTCCCAGGAGCTGTTTCTGGAAAAAATCCCAGGCTACCTGCATGAACAGATCCCCGCGATTTCCAGCGACGGCGCAGCAATGTCAGGTGCCGTGATCCGGGCAAGCACCGCCTTGGCATGCTCGCAGCCCTCGCCGGAGAGCGAATAGTAGGTCCATTTCCCTTCCTGTCGGCTGGCGACGATGCCGCTCTCGGAAAGTATCCTCATATGATGGGACAGGGTGGATTGGGCGATATCCAGCTTTTCGAGCAGGGCGCAGGCACATTTTTCCCCGGTTTTGAGCTGGTCGAGGATGGACATGCGGTTTTCGTCGCAGAAGGCTTTGAATATCCGCGCGCCTTCCTTGTACAAGGGTTCCATTGGAGTTCTCCATATATCGATAGTGGTCGATATGAGAATATAGATGTCACATCGAAAGTTGTCAATATGATGGAGTATATACTAGTCTGTGAAAGGGCGATTTCAGGGAGAAGGCTTTAGGGCTTGGCCGCGTTTGCATCGGCGTAAACATCGAAAACGCGGTCCAGCATCATGAGCTTGATGACGGCCAGGGCTTGCGTGCCGAGGCTGGCAAGCCTGAGGAAACCGCCGGCCTCGCGGGCGGCCTTGAGTCCCGAGATCAGGGCCGAGAGCCCCGAGCTGTCGATAAAGCTGACGCCGGCCATATCCAGTATCAGCTTGGATTTTCCGCTCTCCACGATGCGTCTGATACTCTGCTTGAACTCGGGCGCGCTCGCCCCGTTCAGCCGGCCCGAAACGGCAATGATTTCGTAGCCTTCGCCGCCGCTTTTCTCTTCGATGACAAGATCCATTCAAAAATCCTCCATGCTCAGTGCTTGATGTCGCCTTTGGTCAAGAATTCGGGCGGCTCGGCGCTCCAGTCCTCGGGGAGCTGGTAGTACAGCGCCTTCACCACGATGCCCAGGGACAGGACGTTGTAGCCCGACCAGAAGAGGTTCACAACGAGGCCAATTATATTGAGCCCTCTGCCCAGGAAAAACATGACGAGGCCGTAGACGGCGGCGGCGATGCTCAAGGCTATCACCGTCGCCTGAGGCCAGATCAGCCTGAAATCCCTTCCGCTGTCCCTGTGTTTGGGCGTGACGACGAAGGCGAGCTTTTTGCCGCCCAGGACGCTTATCACGGCCTTGATGTTGAGGGGGAACATCGCGAGGTTGTACTGCTCGCCACGCCACACAGGAATGCCCGCCGCCACGAACCTGAACATGATCTTGTTCATGACGAAAAAGGGAATGAAGCGGACGAAGAAATCGAAGGAAAAAGATTCGACGGGCGCTATGCCCGTGAAGAAGAAGACGATGGGCGCGAGCAGGAGGACGAGGTTGAAGAAGCCCGAAAAATAGGAATACATGGTGGCGAAATACATGAGCTTCTGGGGGAAGGAGAGCCCTTTCTTGGTGAAGGGGTTTTCCCTGAGGAAAACCTGGATGGTGCCCTGTGCCCAGCGCAGCCTCTGCTTGAGCGAGGTGCCGAAATCCTCGGGGGCGAGGCCGTATGCCAGCACCTCGGGGTAGAAAACGCTCTTCCAGCCGAAGGAGTGGAGGCGCATGGCCGTGGCCATGTCCTCGGTGATGCTTATCGTGGCCAGGGCCTGCACGGGGATGGCTTCCTCGCTGCGCGAGAGGTTGAGGGCTTCCATGTATTCGGGCGATATCCTGAGCTTGTCCAGGGCCGAGGAAGGGGCTTGCCGGCTCAAGGCGTCCAGGTTGCCCACGATATGGCGGTAGACGGCGGCGGCGTCCATGTCGCCGTTCCCCGCCAGTTCCTTCATCGCCGCCGCCAGCTCATCGACATCCTTCCTGGCGATTAGGAATTCCGCGTCCCTGACGGCTTCGCCCACGAGGTCGCTCACGCGTTCGAGGGGGGCCTTGTCGTCAAGGGCCGTCCGGGCGGTCTTCAGGCCCGCCATCAGCCTGCCGACGGCGGCGCAGCTGTCATCGTCCTCGCAGGATGTCTTGGCCGCGCGCTTGATGAGGTTTTCGATCGTCTCCCTTTCGCGCTTTTCAAGGGTTTCCACGTATTCGCGTATGCCGATCTGCATCAGGGCTTCGCGGCGGAGCACGGCGTTGGAGCCGCAGAAGAAGGCGGCGTTCCAGCCGTCCTTGCCCTGCTGGATCGGGCCGTAGAAGAGGGAAGCCTCGTTGCCAAAGGGGTCGCCAGGGGGCAGGTTGTAGAAGTACTGGGGCGTCTGGACGAAGGCGACGGCTGGATCGGCGAAGAAGCCCAGGGTCTTGCGGAAGATCGCCGGCGCCGGTATCTGGTCGGCGTCGAGGATGAGGATGAACTCGCCCGAAGTTTCCATAAGGGCGTTGTTGACGTTGCCGGCCTTGGCGTGCCGCGGCTTTTTCGCCCATTCCGGACCCCGGCTCACGTAGCCGCAGCCGAGCTCGTCGGCCAGCCTTTTCATCGACTCCCTCGCCCCGTCGTCGAGGATGTATACCTTCTTGTCGGGCCAGTCGATGTGCATGGCCGCCTTGGCTGTCATGCCGACGAGCTCCTCGGGTTCGTTGTAGGTGGTGATGAAGACATCGACCTCGGCTTTTTCGGGTGGGGGAAGGGCTTCCCTGTCGATCTGGCGCCAGGACATCAGGACGAAGAGGAGCATGTCGATGATGCCGTAACTCTCGGCTATCACCATGGGGATGGCGAACCAGAGAGCCTTCATGTTGAGGCTCGCGGCGTAGCGCCAGATGATGTAGTTCAGCCCCAGGACGACGGAGGCGAGGCCTATGGCATGGGAGAGGAGGAGTTGGCGTTTGCCGCTCCGGGCTGGTTTCATGCTTTCTCCTCCTTGGCGAGCTTGACGATATGCCAGCGGTTGATGTTCTCGGATCCCTTGCCCAGGTGTTCGTATTTCAGCTCGTCGACGAGGGCGCGGACGATGAGGATGCCCCGCCCGCCCTCTTCAAGGGGGTCGGGCAGCTTCCTCCCCAGACTTTCGGCGTCGAAGGCTTTGCCCGGATAGCTGATGTCGACGACCATCCTATCATGCTCCAGGCGGAGATGAATATTCATGGCCGAGGGGCCTGTGTCAGCCAGGCTGGCAGACAGCGCGTCAGCCCTGGCATGGGTTGCGGCATTCGTCACGAGCTCGGAGGCCACGAGTTCCATCGCGTCGGCGAAGGTGTCGCCATAGCAGAGGGAAGCCTCCCTGACGAAGGCTAGGGCCGGGTCGAGCCTGTCCATGGAAGGAGCAGCCGAAAAATGAAGGTCTCGCGGTTTCGCCTTGAGGACGATGAGAGTGAGGTCGTCGGCGAGGGAACCCTCGCCCGAAAATTCCCGCACGGCGGCGAGCACTTTCTGGACGATGGTGGAGGCCGAGAGGCTGGAGGCCTTTCCGAGCAGGTCGATGAAGCGATCCATGCCGAAGAGCTCGCCGCCGCCTTCATCTGCGCCTTCTGCGGCGACAGCCTCGGTGATGCCGTCGCTGTAGATGACAAGATAATCGCCGGGTCTGGTACATAGCTCCAGCTGGCCTATATCCGCTTCCCTCATGACCCCGATGGGCGGGGCTGTGGAGGGCAGGCGCCGGCACTCCCCCGTAGAGGGACGGCAGAGGAGAGCTTCCGTATGGCCGGCCGAGGCGTAGGCGATGGATCCCCGATCCGTGTCGATGCGAATGAGCTGGGCGGTGAGGAACATTTCGGTGCGCTCGAGATCGTTGTAGAGGGATTCGTTCATCTCTGCCAGGAGGCTGGCGGGAGGATTGTTGGGACTGTCGGCGTGGCGGAACATCATCCGCGCCGCCGCTGTCATCATGGCGGCCGGAATGCCCTTTCCCGAAACGTCGGCGATGATGATGTCGCAGAGGGAGGGGGAGGGCATGATGTGGTCGTAGAAATCCCCGCTTATGTAGCGGGCAGGGATGGCGGCCGAAGCGTATTCGAAGCCGTTGATGTTGGGATTTCCCGTCGGGAGGAGGCTGCGTTGCACTTCGGCCGCCATCAGGATGTCCTGCTCCAGCCGCTGCTGCCGCGCCACCTCGACCTGGAGGGCTCGTATCTGGGCGCTGCCTTCCTCCACCATGAGGCCGAGCTTCTGCGATTCCGTCTCGAAGCGTTCGCGCGCCCTGAACTTGGCGAGGAAACCGCCGAGGCTGGCGCCGATTTCGCCGATCATGTCCATCAGCTCCCTGTTGCGCTGAATTTTCCTGCGGCTGAGGAAGAGCACGACCCCGTAGGTTTTCGACTCGTCGGCGAGAACTGTGCCGATGGCGGACACAAGGCCGGATGCTTCGTACTCACACCTGCGCATCGATGAATACAGCGAGGGAAGGTCGTCGTAAAGGCTCGTCTCGCCCCTGCTCCACAGAAGCCCCGGCAGGCCGACGCCGGGGGCGAAAGCCATCGGGGCCGAGACTTCGGCAAGGCGCCTGAGCCGGCCCGATCGGCTATGCCAGAAGCTCTTCCGCTTGAGAAGGACCTCCTTGTCGTCGATCAGCCAGATCTCCCCCAGATCCCAGCTGAGGCTTTTGCATATCGTTTCCAGGATTTTGGCGAATTCACGCTCCAGATTGGTCTCCGTGGTCTTCAGGGCAGCGATGGAATGGCGCACGGCGTTGAAACGATCGGCCCTCACCCGGTCGCTGATGTCGCGCGATACGGCGATGATCTGCAGCTGCCGGGTTTCGATGTCGCCGAAGAATTGGAACTTGCTCTCAAACCAGCGGTAATAGCCATCCTTGCGCCGCAGCCTGCATTCGATGCGTCTGTGGGAGCGGAATAGTATTTCGGGCTCAAGGGCTTCGGCCACCGCCTTTCTGTCCAGGGGATGGATGAAGTCGAAGGCGTTCCTGCCCTCCAGTTCCCCTGGGGCGTAGCCGAGGAGTTCGAGGCTGGCCGGCGAAACATAGAGGCAGACGCCTTCGATGGAGATGCGCATGATGAGGTCGGTGGAGTTCTCCGCGAGGAGGCGGTAGTTTTCCTCGTACTCTTTTACCTCACCTTTCGTCGCGCTTTCTGTCGACACTTCAGGTCACCCTCGCTGAGTTCGGGATTTAATCATCTGGGTAGAGTCTAGCATGTTTTTCCGCATATATCACGCTATCGTCATGCGGGCTTCGCCCGCTTCAGCTCCTGGTGAAGTACCTCCAGCATAAACCCTTTTTCCCGCAGTGCTGCTGCCAGGGTTTCCGCCACGGCCACGGAACGGTGTTGACCGCCCGTGCAGCCCACAGCCACCTTCAGCGATTTCTTGCCTTGGGCCCTGAAGGAGGCCTCCATTCGCACGATGAGCTCTTCAAGCGCGTCGACGAATGCCCGGCTTTCCTCATCCTTGAGGACATAGGCCGCGCAGTCGGCATCCTTGCCCGTCATGTGGCAGAGCGAATGCACGTAATATGGATTGGGAAGAAAGCGGACATCGACCACGAGATTCGCCTCGATCGTGCCGTACTTGTAGCCGAAGGTCCAAAGCTCCATCGCTGGTTTTTCCGCTGCTTCATCTCCTGATGCTTTCACTCACATTACCCCTTGCTCGTATGGCTGCCGCTGCAGCCTGTTTTCATCGAAAGGAATGCGCACCACAAAGGTCGATCCCTTCCCCTGTTCGCTTGAAACGGTGATGCTGCCGTCGAAAAGAGCGATGATATCCTTCACTATAGCGAGCCCCAGTCCGCTGCCCCCGGTCTGGGAGCTCCGGGCCTGATCCACGCGGTAAAAGCGTTCGAAAATTCTTTCCTTATCCTGTTCCGCGATTCCGATTCCGTTGTCCGACACGGCGATCGCAAGGTTCTCCCCGGTCGGACTCGCTTCCACGAGGATGGAACCGCCGTCCTGCGTATATTTGATCGCGTTCTCCACGAGATTGTGGATGGCATGAAAAAGCCAGGTTTCGTTGCCGCTGATCCTGAGCCCCTTAAGGGATATCCTGGCCTCGAGAGTCTGATGTTTCTTCTCGGCCAAAGGAGCAAGTACGGTGAGCACCTGGCGCAGCGTTGTTTCGACATCGATCGAGCCTTGTCTTTCGTTGGATATCCTGTTTTCCATCTTCGAAAGTAGGAGAAGTTCGGATATCAGCTTTTTCAGCCGTTCCGTCTCGATCTCCAGTATTTCCAGGCTGCGGCTCCTGTCCGGCGGCGGAAGGTTGTCGTAGGTTTTCAGCATCTCTATGAAGCCGGAGATGAGGGTGAGGGGCGTCCTGAACTCATGGGATACGGTGGACACGAATTCCTTGCGAAGGCTCTCGGCTTTCTTCTTTTCGGTGATGTTCTTGACGATGGCGAGAATGCCCATGAAAGGCCTTTCGCCGTATTTGCTCATCACGGGCCTGATATTCACCTGGATATCGAATCCCGAGTCGTTTTTTGTCTCGAAGGTCTTTCCTGTTTTTTCGATGCGTGCGGAGCGGCACTCCTTAAGTATGTACCGCATTGTCGCGTTGTGCGCTTTATCACCGTCATCGAAAAGGCAGGATCCGTGGATGCCCAGAAGGTCTTCCGCGCTCCTGTTGAAAAGGACGATTCGTTCTTCGGTGTCGGTCAGGAAAAACCCGTCCTCCATCGATGAAAACACCGAGTTGATGTAATTGTTGTGCTCGTTGTTCCGACGAGTCATCTCCTCCAGCTGAACCTGGAGGGCCGCGCATTTTCCTCGCCAGTCTTCCGTCATTCGATGGCTCTGAGCCCTCTGCCGCGCACCGTTTCGATATAACCCAGGCCTGTCGGACTTGTTCCAAGCTTTTTTCGCAGATTGCGCAGATGGACGTCAAGGGAACGTCCGGCAGCGGCTTCGCTGGCAAGGTTGAGCGATTTAACCAGTTCGTCTTTCGCCACAATCACGCCGGGTCTTCGCGATAGCGCGGCGAGGAGGGAAAATTCCGTAGGCGAAAGAAAAACCTTCCTGCCCGATTTTTTCACTTCGAAGCCTTCGGTGTCTATCGAGAGGTCCTGTATGAGTATCCTGCCGCCGCCGTCGGCCGCCGGTTGCCGGCCCGAGCGCCGCAGCACTGCCTCGATGCGCGCGAAGAGTTCGCGCAGGCTGAAAGGCTTCGTGATATAGTCATCGGCGCCGAGGCTCAATCCCGTCACCTTGTCGTTCTCCTCGCTTTTCGCGCTGAGAAAGATTACGGGGATATCGCGGGTGATGGGGTCCTTCTTCAGCGCCGCGCAGGTTTCGGCGCCGTCGATGCCGGGAAGCATGGAATCGAGGAGGACGAGTTCGGGGCGCTCGGCTCTGGCGATGGCTATAGCCTCATAGCCATCATACGCAATGAGCGATTCATAGTGGTTTTGCCTGAGGCTCATGACGAGGAATTCGACGATATGTCGCTCATCGTCGACGATGAGGATTCTCTTTCCGCTCATGCAGCCATGCCCTTACACTATCCTGACGGAACCTGTCGCCAGAAGCGCGCCTGTTTCCCTGTCGAAAAGGAGGCAGTGGTCCCCGGCGAAATCCACATTCATATCCATATCGATGGGGTAGTCGACGGATCCGAATACGACCGATGTCAATTGCTGTCCTTCGATCTGCACCTTGACGATCGTTTCCATGCCGGAGGGGAGGGTCGAATAGATCCTTGCCGGCAATCCCTGATCCACTCCCAACCTCAGATTTTCAGGCCTTACGCCCAGGCTCACCGGATGGCCACGGCGCAGCGTGATGCTTCCCGATACAGGGGTAAACAGCATGCGTATGCCCTTGGCTTCAATCTTTATCTCGTCGAGATTCACGTTGCCGCCCGTCGCCTCGATGAAATTGATGGTCGGACTTCCGACGAAGTCGGCCACAAAGAGGTTGGCTGGCTTCGCGTAGACCTGCATCGGCGGTTCGTACTGCTGGAGCAGGCCTTCCTTCATCAGGCAGATCCTGGTGGAGAGGGTCATGGCTTCGAGCTGGTCGTGGGTGACATAGACGAAGGTGGAATCGGTTTCCAGGTGGAGGCGTTTCAGCTCGGCGCGCATCTCCGTCCTGAGCTTGGCGTCCAGGTTGCTCAAGGGCTCGTCGAGGAGGAGGACCTTGGGCCCCGTGGCGAGGGTTCGCGCGATGGCGACGCGCTGCTGCTGACCGCCCGAGAGCTCGCTCGGATAACGTTTTTCGTAGTCGCCGATCTTGAGCATGACGAGGAGCTCGTCGACGCGCGAACGTATTTTGCCCTTTTCCCACTTGAGATTTTCAAGACCGAAAGCGATGTTCTGGAACACTGTCATGTGCGGCCATAGGGCGTAATTCTGAAAGAGGAAGCCCACGTCGCGTTTGTCCGGCGCTATGTCGATGCCTTTTTCGGACGAGAAGACGAGTCTGTCATCGATGAGTATCTCGCCTTCGGTGGGTGTCTCGAGGCCGGCGATCATGCGCAATGTCGTCGTTTTGCCGCAGCCCGAAGGTCCGAGGAGGGTGACGAAATCGCCGTCCTGGATGACGATGTCGAGGTGGTCGACGGCAGTGGACTTGCCGAATTTCTTGGTGATGTTTTTCAGCGTGATCTGCGGCATATCAGGTCCCGATTCCTTTGTCGATAGATGCACCGGTTATCTTGTTGATGACGGTGTTGAACAGGAGGACGATGGCGACGATGAGAAGATTGATGGCGTTGGCGTATTGATTCCAGCCCTTTTCGTTGTATTGGAAAAGCAGGGTCGTGATGACGCGGTTGGCCGGCGTGATCAGCAGCACGAAAAGGGAAAGTTCGCGCATGCAGGAGATGAAGGGCAGAAGGTATCCGGAGAGGAAGCTCGCCTTCTGGATGGGGAAGATTATCCTCGTCATGCGCTTCCACCAAGGGATGCCCAGGATGAGCCCTGCCTCCTCGATTTCGCCCGAGAGTTGGAGCATGGCGTTGATGCCCGAGCGCGAAGCGAAGGGCAGATACTTCACGGCGCCCACGAGGACGAGAAGGGCGAAGGATCCGTAGAGCGAGGGGATGATCAGCGTGGGTTTGGAGAACATCGAGAGGTAGATGGCGCCGAAAGCCATCGAAGGCAGAAGGTAGGGGAAAAAGGCGAGGTTGTTGACCGCCGTGGAAAGCTTCGTGCCCCTGGCGCGGACGATGGCGTATCCGGCAAGGCCGCCGATCGTGCCCGAAAAGAAGGCGACGATGACGGAGAGCTTTATGCTGTTCCAGAGGGCGATATAGAGGTACTTGTTCCGCAGCACGCCCGGCTCGCCGCCTCCCACGTCTTCGACGCCCTGGCCCACCCAGAATTGTGTTGTCAAATTCTTGAGGGAATAATCGCCGGGCGCCATGATGAAGGATTCGATGGCGAAGGTGACGAGGGGCAGGATGGCGATGGCGCAGATGAGTATCACCATAGCCGCCGAAATGGGCGTGCGGAATTTCCGCAGGTTCACGAGGGATGAGTTGGAGCTCTTGCCGCTGATGGTGGTGAAGGATTTGCGTTTGCCGACGAACCACTGGTTGGCGGCGAGGATAAGGGTGCCTATGACGATCATGACGACGGCCATTATATAGCCGTAGCCGGGGTTGAGGCCGTTGAGGGTGCGGTACAGCTGGGTGGTGAGAACCTGGAA
>CAYXUF010000060.1:0-1109 GCA_964468155.1 uncultured Treponemataceae bacterium | reverse complement strand
AATATGCCGTAGGCGAACCAGTTGGGCGTGGCTATCCCGGTGAGGGCGGTGAATAGACCCGGGGCGCCGCCCACGAGGCGATTGCGGAAAAAGTTGAGCCAGGCCATGGCGAGGGTCCAGGAAGGCATTATGTAGGGAAAGATAAAGACGACGGAGATGAACTTTTTATAGCGGATATTGGTCCGCGTCACGAGCCAGGCCACGGCCCCGCCCAGGAGTATCGCTATGACGCTGCTGTACAGGGAAATCTTGACGGTATTCCAGAGCGGCTGGTAGAAAAGCTTGAGGCTCCGCTCCCCGTCGAGTAAGACTTTTCGCCAGTGGAAAAGCGTGACGTCGTTCACCTTGGCCTTTTTCACCGACATGATCTCCGAGGGGTGGACGATGAAGGTGTCCCTGATGAGGGATACGAGGGGGAAAAGCGTGAGATAGGCCAGAGCTATCGCCAGGATGACTAATATCACGTTGTGGGGCTTTTTGATGAAAGCCCTGAATCTGTTGGCTATCTTCACGCTATTCCCTTCTCAGTTGCTCGAAATCGTGTTGACGAATTCCTCGACATCGGCCCTGTTCTCGAAGAGGTAGGCAGGGTCCTCGATGATGAGCTTGGGTTCCCAGAAGGACATGGGATGATCTTCCGGATCGACGGGAATCGTCGGATTGGATGAGTAGGAGCCGACATCCTTGCTCCAGGGGGCAAAGCCTTCGGCGGTCAGCAGGTACTCGATAAAGAGCTTGGCGGCGTTCTTGTTCTTCGCGTTCTTCGTCATGTGGAGGAAGGCGGGATAGAGGAAGCCGGAGAAGGGCTGGACGTTGGTCATCGGCAGGAGGGCGAGGTTTTTCTTGGCGTCGTAGCGTGTCTTGGAGTAGACGAAGAGGCCCATCGTCTGGGCGGGCTGGCCCTTGATGCCGACGTTCTCCGAAATAGTGGTGTCGCTGTTGCCGAGGAGGAGTCCGTTCTGGAAGAAGCGTTTGATCCACTCATAACCGGCGTTCTTCGTGGTGAGGACAAGCTTCTTGCCGTAGAGATCCTGATAGGCCTTGTCCAGCTTGGCGCTCCATTCGGGCGAGGTGAGCATGGTGAGGAAGTTCTGGTTGACGCCTTCGAG
>CAYXUF010000059.1:0-13606 GCA_964468155.1 uncultured Treponemataceae bacterium | reverse complement strand
GCCCTGCCCTTCCGCAGCGACATCTGGATCCTCTATTACAACAAGGACATTTTCGATAAGGCCAAGGTTCCCTACCCCACCAACGACATGACCTGGGACCAGTACGCCGAACTCGCCAGGAAAGTGTCGTCGGGCACGGGCGTCGACAGGGTCTACGGCTCCCACTACCACACCTGGAGATCCACGGTCGAACTGCCCACTGTCCAGGACGGCAAGAATTCCATCATTTCCACCGACTATTCCTTCATGAAGCCGTATTACGAGATGGTTCTCAAAATGCAGAAAGAGAAAACCGTCATGGATTTCTCGTCCCTGAAGGTCGGCAACATGCATTATTCCGGGCTCTGGTACAATGAGCAGATCGCCATGATGCCCATGGGCTCCTGGTTTATCGGCACCCTCATCAGCAAGATCAAGGACGGGACGGCCGACATGAAGTGGGGCATCGCCAAGTATCCCCATCCTCAGGGCGTGGCCGCCGGCACGACGGCCGGCACCATCACCTCGATCGCCATCAATTCCAAGGCCCCGAACAAAGACGCGGCCTGGGACTTCGTGAAGTTCTTCTCAGGCCCCGAGGGAGCGAACATCCTCGCCAAGCTGGGTTCACTGCCCGCGGTCAGAAACTCGCAGGTTGTGGCCAACATCAAGTCCATCCCCGGCTTCCCCCAGGATGCCGCGAGCGCCGAAGCCCTGGGCACCGTCATGGTGCGCCTCGAGCTGCCGATGCACGACAAGGTCGCCGTCATAGAGCAGATTCTCAATCAGGAACATGAGCTCATCATGACCGAGTCCAAATCGGTGGATCAGGGCCTGGCCGACATGTCCAAACGTGTCAAGGAAGCCCTTGCCAAGTAGTGAGCGATAAAGTGCCACCAGGCGGACCTGACCCGCTCCACGGGCTGGGTCCGCCGCTCTTTCCAGTGTACAATCCAAACAATCTGTCGATCGGAGGCTGGCGACGATGGCTGGCGTTTCATCCAAAACCCTCAAGCAGAACCTCGTAGCCTGGTCCTTCATTCTCCCCAATCTCCTGGGTTTTATAGCCTTCACTCTCGTGCCTATGGCCTTCGCCCTCGCCCTTTCCTTCATGAACTGGGACGGGGCGGGAGCCATAACCTTCGCCGGGCTCGAGAATTTCAGGGAACTCCTCAGGGATGAAACCTTCAAGATCTCGGCTGCCAACACCCTCTACTACGTCGTGGGCACGGTGCCGACCACCCTTGTCTGCTCACTGGGCCTGGCGGTTCTCCTCAACAGGGAGTTCAGGGGCCGGAACATCTTCAGGGCTATTTTCTTCTTCCCCTACGTGGCGTCCCTCGTGGCGGTGGCCGTCGTCTGGAACATGATGTTCCATCCCTCGATGGGTCCCGTGAACAGCCTTCTCGCTGCCCTGGGCGTCCAGAACCCGCCCAAATGGTCGGCCTCGGTAACCTGGGCCATGCCGACGGTGATCATGTCGAGCATCTGGAGGAACGCGGGCTACTACATGATCATTTACCTCGCCGCCCTCCAGGGGATTCCCCGTGAGCTCTACGAGGCGGCCAGGATCGACGGGGCCGGTTCCTGGCAGTGCTTCAGGAAGATCACGATTCCTCTTTTGACGCCGGCCACCTTCTTCGTCACCATGATGCTCACCATCAACAGCTTCAAGATATTCGACCTCATCTACGTGATGACGGGCGGAGGGCCGGGACGGGCCACGAACGTTCTCGTGTTCGCCATCTACAACGCCGCCTTCATAGAGTTCAGATTCGGCTATTCCAGCGCCATGGCTCTCGTCCTCTTCGTTATCGTGGTGGCGATCACCATCATCCAGTTCAGGATGGAGAAGAAATGGGTGAGCTACCAATGAAAACCGAAACAGCCTTGAGCGAACGAAATGTAAACGCGAAAAGCCTCGGCATCCCGAGCGGGAAGCGCCTTGGCCTCATCGCAACCTACGTCTTCCTTATCGCCCTCGCGGTTTCGATGCTCCTGCCCTTCTTCTGGATGGCTTCAGCCTCCCTGCAGATGGACAAGGACGTCTTCCGCTTTCCCTTCAGGTGGATCCCGAAGGAACCGCGCTGGAAAAACTATCGCCTGATCTGGCAGAGGGTGCCCTTTCTCACCTTTATCCTGAACACGACCAAGCTCACCCTGATAGTGACGAGTCTCCAGCTTTTCACATCGAGCCTCGCTGCCTATGCCTTCGCGCGCCTGGAATTCAAGGGAAGGGATGTCATCTTCATGGGGTACATCGCGACCATCGCCATCCCCTGGCAGGCGTACATGGTGCCGCAGTTCATCATCATGCGCAAATTCGGCCTGGGCGATTCCCACATGGCTCTCATACTCATCCAGGCATTTACTGCCTTCGGGGTCTTCCTGATGCGGCAGTTTTTCATCACTATCCCCAGAGAACTCTCGGAAGCCGCCCGATTGGATGGCTTGGGCGATTACGGCATCTTCATGCGCATCATCATGCCCAACGCCAAACCGGCCCTGGCCACCCTCACTATCTTCAGCTTCGTGACGATCTGGAACGATTTCATGGGCCCCCTCATCTACCTTTCCAGCGAGAAGCTCAAAACCATCCAGCTGGGACTGAGAATGTTCATCGCCCAGTATTCGGCCGAGTACTCCCTCATCATGGCGGCCTCACTGGCCTCCCTCATCCCCGTCATCCTCATCTTCCTCTTTATGCAGAAGTTCTTTATACAAGGCGTGGCCTCCAGTGGCATCAAGGGCTGAACCCGAAGCCCTCCTGCCGCGAGGCGTGCTGGGTCCTCCCGGCGTTCTGGGTCCTCCCGGCCGTCTGGGCGCGAGGGAGAGGGTGCTGGATCATCCGGGGCTTGCCTCCTATGTCAGGGACATCGACGCGGCCGAGGCAGGCTGCAGAGCCCTGAGCATCCCCGAACTCGGCCCTTCCCTCTTCAGGCTTTTCGACGAGACGGGGGACAGGAGCCGCTACGAGGCGCCCTATTTCGAGCGCAGGCGGCGCCTCGTGGCTTCAGGCCTGGCCTCATGGCTCTGGGGCGGCAGCGAAAGGATAGCCTTCCTCGAGGATTTGATCATCGCCATATGCGATGAATACACCTGGGCGCTGCCCGCGCACCTCGAGGGTTCCTGCCTCGATCCATCGGGCATGGTGCCGAACCCAGGCGGATTGCCCTGCCCCCACCGCGAGTATCTCGACCTCTTTTCCTGCGAGACGGCCTTCGCCCTCTCGGAGATTCTGGCCCTCGCGGGCGGTTTGCTGAGTCCTGCTGTACAAGAGAGGGCTGGCAGGGAAATCGAAGAGAGAGTGCTGAAGCCCTTCCTTGCCCGACCCGATTCATGGCGCTGGGAACTCATGGTGAACAACTGGTGCGCCGTCTGCGCAGGCTCCATCGGGGCGGCAGCCCTCTATCGCGTCGCCGATCCCGGAAGAAAGGCCGACATCCTCGCGCGGGTCCTGCCCAGCCTGGACCGCTTTCTCGACAGCTTCTCCGCCGACGGTGTCTGTCTGGAAGGCGTGGGCTACTGGACCTACGGGATGGGCTTTTTCACCGTTTTTGCCGATCTTTTGCATACGGCGACGAAAGGCAAAGTTGATATCCTGGCCCAGCCAAAGGTCGGCAGGATCGCGGCTTTCCAGAGAGCCTGCTACCTCAACGAAGCCTGCGCCCTCTCCTTCGCTGATGGGTCATCGCGCGAACGGTATAGGATGGGCCTATCAGCCTTCCTAGCCCGGCGCTTTCCGGAAGCGGGGCTTCCTCCGGCGGGTCTCGCCGCCTCTTTTGCCCATGACCACTATGGGCGCTGGGCCCTTTCCCTGCGCGATCTGCTCTGGGCTGGCGAAAAGGGCCTGAATTCCCCGACACTGGCCCCGGCGCCGGCATCGCGCTGGTTCCCCGACGCCCAGTGGCTTGTCTGTCCGCAAGAGATTCCGGGACGCCTCGCCTTCGCGGCCAAGGGCGGCCACAATGACGAGCCTCACAATCACAACGACCTGGGAGGCTTTGAACTCATCGCCGACGGCTTTGAACTCCTTGCCGACCTAGGCTGTGGAGCCTATACCAGAGATTATTTCGGCAAAGGGCGATATGGCATATTCTGCAATTCCTCGCTTGGGCACAGCCTGCCCATTGTCGACGGAATCGGCCAATCCCAGGGTGTCGAAAAGAAAGCCCGCGATGTCCTGTGCCGACTGAAGGGGAGAAAAGCCTTCCTCTCCATGGACATCGCGGCTGCCTATGAGTGCCCCGGCCTCAAGCGCCTCCTGCGAAGCTTCGAGTACGATGGAGGCAGCCGTCTCCTCCTGCGGGACGAATTCGTCTTCTCGTCGGCCGGGCACAGTATCGTCGAGCGTTTTGTCACACGGGATATCGATGGCCTGAAATGGGACGCGAAGAAAGCGGCAGAGGACGGTGGCGCCCAGTCATCAGCCAGGACCCCGCATCCGTCGATTGTCATTTCCAGCCCGGATAGCGGCCCCAATAGCGGTCCTGATATCCTTCCGCATCATCACGTCGAGCATAACGGTGAAGAGTCCGTCATCATGAGCCTCGACTACGGTTTTCATGCGGCGGACAGGTTCCTGACGGTTTCCTTCGAGTTCAAGCTGCTGAACCTGGAGTAAGCCCCTCTATATATTTTAAAAACCCAGGGATTCGGGAAGGAGAAGGATGTGGATTCTGTCCTTTTCCTTGAGGCCGTGGTGGATGATAGCCGTGTAGTTGCACATGCGCTCGGGGATGAGGCAATCGGAGCAGACTCCCGATTCGGCGCAGGGCGTTTTGTGGCCAAGCCTTCGGCAGTTCAAGGGGGCGATCGCCTTCAGCCGGGCGAAGGCAGCGTCCAGGTTCTCCACGATTTTATTGACGCCGGCGACGATGATAAGCCTGCGCGGTCCGAAGATCATGGCCGAAACCCTGTTGCCCGAGGAGTCGACGCATACCAGCTCGCCGGCCATGGTGATGGCGTTGACCCCTGTTACAAAAACGTCGGCATGCTGGGCTTCCCTGTAGGCCTCCATCGTTGCCGGCCAGTCGGGAGCGCGGTAGCGATCGATGAGCCTCCAGGGTCCGGACCTGAGCCTCTCGACCACGCCGAGCTCGGCGAGTGTCATGGATCCTCCCAGGCCCACGCTGGAACCTTCGGGAAAAAGAGAAAAGAGCTGTTCGAGAGCCGAAGCCCTATCGGCGAAAGCCCATGCTACGAAGCCCCGTGCCCGCAGGATCGAGGCCATGGCCTCGATCTTCGCACGTTCTGTCATATCAGCCCTTCGATCGGGAAACGGATGACGCGACCTTCGTGGAGGATGCGCGTCTCGCCGGTGTCGAAATCAAGATCGAGTACGGGCGGCCGGATCCATGGGTCGGGGCGTCCTGCCAGGGTGTCATCCCTGGCGCCACTCTCTCCAGCGAGCGGCTCAGCGAAAACAGCGCAGGCAAGGATGCTTCGCCCCATGGGAATCTTCCCTCTCAGGATAGGGATGAGAACTCTCGGGATAAGGATGTTCAGGTTGGGTTCGGGTTTGTGCAGCTCCGCCTTACGCGGGAGAGCCTCCCCCACAGCAATATCCCTGATGCCGCCTCTCGCCCAAGGAAAGCGAGCCTCGATAGCCCCCTCGGAGCGTGTCAATTCAGGCTTCGCGGTCAGATCGAGGCTGTTGCCGTCGGGCAGGGAAAAGCCTCCCTCGACGCAGTCGAGGTTCCGGGAAGCATTGATAGCATGGACGCGGACATGCCAGGATCCGCAGGGGATGAGCCAGGTCTTCACGGTGACGTCAGGCCAGGGCTTCCATACCGAAGACACATAGTCGGCGCAGGAATAACGCTCCTCGCTCCCCCTCCGCTCGCGCCAGTAGCCGTCCCCCTCGGAGAAGAGGAGGCTGGAATCGCAGCCCGTCTTGGGAAGGTCATAGGATCCGTGGGAGACGCAGAAACCAAAGCGGTTGGAATAGGCGAACTTGGCATACTTGGCCGCGGCTCCCACCGACTCCCAGCAGGGATACTGTCCGGCGTTGAGGAGGTACACATGTTCAGTCGCCCCAGAGCCCGCCCTGCATACGAGGAGATTGGGCGGACCGTTGCGTACGACCGCGGGGCAGGGAGGCAGTGCTTCTTCCCGGGCTATCCAGAAGGGATGTCCCGCGGGCAGGGCGAGGAGTAGGTAGGTCTTGAACGCCCAGTAGGGCGAGCCCGGGGCGTTGTACTGCTCGGCCGAAATGAGATTGGGATAGGCATAACCGATAGAGAGGAGCCCTTCGTGGTCGAAGATGGGCTGGCTGAACCACCAGCGCAGGTTGCGCAGGATGATGCCCTTTACCTGCCCCCAGGGCAGGACTTCCTCCCCGGCGAAGGTGCAGGCGGAGAAAAAGGCTGTGGCGGCGAAGCGGTACCCGAGGGATCGGCCGAAGGGAACCGATGTACCATCGGAAGCGAACCAGGGCAGGTACTGGGCGGCGAAAAGCCGCGCCCTCTCCCTGTAGCGTGCGCAGCGCCCGGGATCTTCGTTTTCCATCAACCGCGCGTAGACAAGGCCGTAGAAATGGAAGGCGAAAGGGTTATAGAGGTCGTAGTTGGTTTCGTCCTGGTACCAGCCGTCTTCCCTGTAGAGGGCGTCCACGGCGGCGAGGCCTGCATCGAGACGCTGGGCATTCCAGGATCTTCCGACACGCATGAGGGCGACATTGACGAGGACGCGGAAAAACTCCCAGTTCGTGGGAGGGAGTTCCACACCGTTGATCGTCGCGAGCCAGGCGGCGAGATCGGCTTTGGCCTTCGCCGAAAGCGGCTCCCAGAAGGTAGCAGGCGCGATGAGGAGGGACAGGGCGACGGCCGCCATTTCGACATAGCGCTGGTCCCTGTCGCCGCCGACGCCCCAGTAGAAGGGGCTTTCGGGGTCGGAGCCCGCGGCCAGGCCTTCGACGATTCGCAGGATCGCGGCATCCGAGGCTTTGCCTGACCTTGCTTCAGCAGCCCCTGCAGCCTGAGGAGCCAGGCCCCAGAGCAGCCTGCTCATGCCCTCGAGGAGGGCGGTTGAATCATCGTAATGAGCCGAGCTGTTGCCCACGTGGAGGCCTGATCCGCCTTTCACGAAACGGACAAGCAGGGGTTCCATCAATTGGTCCAGGCTTGTTTCGAGATCGTCTCTACCGAGGAGGGGGTTGTCGGCTATGGGCAGGTCCCAGGGTTTCACAGCCGCCTCACCAATAGGGTTGCCATGGAATCTGGAGGCGGGCGAGGAGTTCCATATAGAAGTAGTCGCCCCAGATGCAGGACTCGTCCACGCCCTTGCCTGAAGGCTTGTCGTAGACGGCGTGCGCCAGGAGGCCGTTTGCGCTCGTCCCTTCCTGTACGGCATAGCCGGAGACGAGGGCTGCCGCGATGTTGGCCGCCGCGTTTTCATAGAGTCGCCTTCGTGGATCGGCGACGGGGAGATGCCCCGCAAGCTCCAAAAGTCCGCAGGCGGCGATGACGGCGGCTGAAGAATCGCGCTCTTCGGAACCCGAGGTGAAGGAGAGATCCCAATAACATATCCAGTCGGAAGGAGTCCTGTTGAGAAAGTAGTGGGCGAGCCGGGATGCCAACTCAAGCAGCTCTGGATCGCGGAGGTAGCGGAACCCCAGGCCAAGGCCATAGATTCCCCAGGCCTGCCCCCGGGCCCAGCAGGATGAATCGGAAGAGCCCTGGGCCGTGCTGCCCCGCAAGCCCGCTCCGTTTTCCGTGTCGAAGTGGTAGGTATGATAGCTCGAGCCATCGGGCCTGAGGAGGTGCTCGTTGGCTGCCGAGAGGTGACGGGCGGCTGCTTCGCGGTAATAGGGATCGCCAGTCTGCTCGGTAGCCCAGAACAGGAGGGGGAGGTTCATGGCGCAGTCGATGATGATCCTGCCACGCTGGGCGGGATCATCGAGATTGCCCCAAGCCTGGATGATTCCTGCGCTCTCATAGTATCGTCCCATGAGCAGGGCTGCCGCCTCGAGTGCGGTTCGTCTCGCTTCCTCATGTCCCGTAAGACGCCACGCGGCGACGCAGGACAGGGTGTAGAGAAAGCCCAGGTCGTGGGTGTCGACAGCCTGGCGCTCATCGAGACGGCGTTTGAAATCGGGGATATGGGCGAGAGCCGCATCCCTGAAACGGGATTCGCCCGTCAGCTCGAAGGCGAGCCAGAGCATGCCCGGCCAGAAGCTGGACGTCCACTCATTGTTGGGCAGGGCCGGATAGAGCTGGCCGATGCTTGCGGGCGCCGGGTAGAGGCCAGGAACGAAAAGTTCCATGTTTTTCTCAATTCTAGCCACCGCCTTATCGGTGGCCCTCCTCCAGAAGCCGGCATCCACCCTGGGCCATGACGCATAGCGATCCTGCGATTTCAAGCCTTCATCGCGTATCATTTTCATGGAATGTTTCCCTTGCCTGCGCTCGATTCGCGGGCAATAAGGCGATGACTGAGCAGGATCCTTATGGAAGCCTCGACAGGCCTTTCGATGAGGCGTCCCAGGACGTCCACCGCGCTCCATCCGGCTTCGAAGAAGGGAATGCGCACGCTCGAAACGGATGGCCTGGACAGGCTCGCCACTTCTATATCGTTCATGCCGATCACAGCCAGGTCTTCGGGCACGCGCATACCCAGATCATGGGCCACCCTTATCACCCGCATCGCGGCTCTATCGTCCATGGCGAACCACGCATCCGGAGGGCTGGCCGCGGAGAGAAGGCGCGCAGCTTCGGCTTCGATGCTTCCGAGGGTTTTGGAACTGATGAGCTCAGGGCGGAATTCGAGCCCGGCGGCCTCGAAAGCGGCGAGAAAGCCCCTCTTTTTGTCTCGCTGCACGCGTGATTGTTCCGAGCCGTCGTCCCACATGGCCACTCGTCTGCGGCCGAGAGACAGAAGATGGGCGGTGGCGTCCAGAGCGGCCGCCCGAAAATCGGCCGACACATAGCTGTAAGCGCTATCGTCGAGGATGCGGTTGACGAGGAGGAAGGGAAGGCCTTGAGCCGACAGCTCGCGCGCTTCGGCTTCTTCCTCGGCCATGGATTTCCCGATAATGACCACGCCTCTGCGTTCTGCGGGAAAGGCGGGAGGATTGCCCTTGATCTCCTCAAACCCCAGGCTATGGTTCAGGGTGACATGGACACCCTTCTCGACGGCCCTTGCGATAATGCCTTCAACCACCTCGGCGTAACCTCTGAAGCCGCCGAAAGCCGGCGAGGTCGAGATGCTAAGCTCGAACGCCCGGGAATCGGGCTGGCTGGTTATGGGATAGCCGAGACGGCGCATGGCCGTCTCGATAGCCGAAGACAAGGCTGGCCTCAATGTTTTGCCGCTCAGGTAGCGGAACACGGAGCTCCGCGACACCCCTGAGACCTTTACGATATCTTCGATTGTTGCCCTTTTGCGAGCGGCTGTCTGATCCATGCGAAATGCTCTCACGCTTCAACGATAGTGTCAATTAAGATTTCAATAGTCCAAGAAAAAAGATACTTATAGTGCCAGATTCGGCTTCGTGTCAGCGTTTCGTCCAGCCTGTTACTGTCATGGTCATGGCACAAAAAGGGCTGCCCGACAAACCGGACAGCCCCTTTTATAGCGGAGAGAGTCGTTCAGTTCTTGACGGCGTTCAGGCCGCCCGCAATCTTGAGGATCGAGCCGTTGAGGGTGACCTGGAGCTCGCCTTCCCACTTGAACATGGCTTCGGCAACGCCGTTGTCATCCATGATCTTGCCTGTCTTGTTGGCTACACCAGCCTTGATTTCCTTGCCGTCGGGGGTCTTGGGGTCCCAGATCTTGGCCCAGTCGGCGCTAGAAGCCTTGCCGTCGGGGGCGAAATCGGAGCCGAGAACCTGGGGGCCTGCGCCCTGGATAAAGCCTACCGCCCTGCGGCTGTAGTCGCCCCTGGGGAAGGAGAACTTGCCGGCCTTGTCGGTGACGAGCCTGTAGGCCGTGCCGCGGTGGATGTACTGGACGGTGATGACGCCGTCGGCAGCCTTGGAAGCCGTGAGGTTGTCATCGGTGCGCTGGGTCTTGGCAGCAACGGCGAAGAGGAAGAGGCCTCGCAAGCCGCCCGGCAGGACGTTCCTTCCCTTCACGTCGAGAAGGTAGGGCTGGAAGAAATGCGTGGAACCGGCCTTGGAGGCTCCGGATGTGGCATCGAGCGTGTCTTTGTCGGCTGCCATGTAGCGGATGGGGCCGGTGAAGGTGAAGTAGTTGGCGGGGTCATCGGCGGCGACGTTGACCTGGTAGTCGATCTTCAGGTCCTGGGCGAATGCGGTGGCGCCGAGAACGAGAAGAAGGGAGAGGAGAAGGGCAATCTTCTTCATACAAAATCCTCCTGTGGAATACGGACCTCTAGGGATCCAGCAGGTCGATTTTATCACGGGTTTAAAAATTGGCAAGATAAAATCGAGATAATAATATATATAGATATTTTTATCTATATTTTTGGCATTTTTATTGGACTCCGTCCCGACCCTTCTTCGAGTTGACAGGGCTGGAAACCGCCTCCATAGTGATCGGGGAGGGTTACGCTGTGCGACTCAACACCTGGGAAAGCATCATCGGTCAGCTCCGTCTCGTGCGATCCTGCCCCGATGAGGAGGGCAGAATCCGGCTCCTCATGGAACTTCTCATCAACCTGCGCCTCCTGGGTCAGGACAGCAGCATCCCCGACCTGCGCGTGAAAAAGGGCGATATCGAAAGCATTTATGCGGACATAGAGAACGAGACAAAGCTGATGCTCGAAGCCTCTCCCCATCCCTCGGACAATTTTATCTATTTTGCCCGCGAAGTGCTGAAAAAACTGCCGGTACGCCAGGGTGCCGAGGAGATGATCGAACAGATTCGGGCAACAGCCGAAGCTTTCGAGGAAGACAGGGACGAGGACGATCCTGCCCGCGGTTTCGCCGGCGACCTCCGCAAGGAAGTGCATCGACGCCTCTCGCCGAGGATTATCCACGACTACCTGGAACCTTACCTGAAGCTGGTCGTGGAGGGAAATCCCGAACCTATAATCAAGGCTGGCTATGTTGCCTTGCCCATGATGTTGGCAAAGGATGCCGAAAGCTCGCACTTCATCGATCTCGCCTCCTCCCTCCTCGAACGGATGAGCTATCTCTGGGATTATGAGGCTGGCGATCTGGCCACCGAAAAAAAACGGCTGTTCCAGAACATGGACCTCTTCGAGCGCTGCTTCCTCAGAGCCGAAGTCACAGGTTTTCTGGAAATGCTCAGTTCGGAGAATCTCGCCAAGCCTCACCTCGAACTGGACCTGCTCAAGCGGCTCGCGAGTTTCAAGCACTTCATCAAGGCTTCCCATAAAGAGGCGAGGATAAGCCTCTACGACTTCCTTCTTCTGGATCTTTCGCTAGGACGCTTGGTCTTCCTTTTTGCCAACGACCTTACGAACAACCATTTTGCGGAGGTGACGCCGCGCAACCTGAAGGATTCCCTGGCCGTGATGCGCGAACTGCTCGAGATATCGAGCGTGAAGGGACTGGCCATAGGCGATGTCGAACTGTTCCGCGCCGAGATCGACGAGCTGCGCGAGTCTTCTGTCTACGATTTTATCAAGACAAAACGGCGATTGAGTTCCATCAGCGATGAACTGCAGCGTTATCTGCAGACGGACATAATAGACAGGATGAGCGGCAGCCTTAATCGGATTCTCGAGGAGTACGAACTGCCGACATCGAAGCTCACGCCTCTGCGCACCCGCTTTTTCAACAACTTTATACGCCGCACGCAAATCCATGTGCTGAGCGAGTTCACCGAGAAGGTTACCGCTGCGGTGAATGGCGAACTGCAGCGCCAGACGGGCGACAGGCAGCTGTACGGTGACACGAAACTCCCCCGCTCAGGTCCGGGTTTTCATTGTGGTGACGATCCAGGGCGATATATCGCGGCCACATGGAGGGCAGCCGACGAGGAAATAAGGCCCTTCCTCGGAGGCAAGGGCAACAGCCTCATCGACATGGCCCGCCTCGGCCTCAACGTGCCGCCGGCATTCATACTCGGCTTCCCCTTCTTTGCCCTGTGCGGGAATGACGGGTCTATCGACGACGAGCTTTCATCCCTCATAAGGGCGGAGGTGGCCGAGCTGGAAGGTCAGAGCGGCAGAAAGATGGGCGATCCGGCTCACCCTCTCCTGGTATCGGTGCGATCGGGGGCGCCCACATCGATGCCGGGCGTCATGGCAACGATTCTCAACGTGGGCTGGAGTCCTGAGCTGCGTGCTTCCATGGAACAAAGGAGGGGAAAGCCTTTCGCGGCCACGCTGTATCGCCGCTTTCTGGAAAACTGCGAGTCGGCGCTCGGACTCGCTCCACATCGCAAAAGGCACAACGCGGAAGCCGTGGAAAAAACGGAAAGCGATATTCAGGCCATGGAAGCCCGCCTTTCCGCCGCCCTGGGTCCGAGGTTTCTCACCGAGCCATGGGACCAGCTCATTCAATGCATCAGGCTTGTGTATGGATCGAAAGGATCTTTGGCGGTAGAAGCCTATTCCAGGACGATTGCGGCCGACATCAAGCCCGAAACCGCCGTCACCGTGCAGCAGTTGGTTTTTGGCAACCTCAATGATCGATCGCTGAGCGGCGTTTTCATGACGCGAAACCCCATCACCGGCGATGACGAGCTTTTCGGCGAGTTTCTCCGCGTTTCGCAGGGCGAGGAAGTAGTCATGGGTAGCGCCAATACCGAACCGCTTTCGAGGCTGGAACCCGAACTGGCAGGCGAGCTGGACAGGTGCAAGACACTGCTTGTCGATCATTTTCGCCAGGACCTGGATCTGGAATTCACAGTGGAGGACGGCAGGCTCTATTTTCTGCAGGCGCGGACGGCGAGGCTGGGCGCCTTTGCCCAGCTTGTGGCCGACACCGATTTCCTGAAGCGCGGCCTCATCAGCCTTCCCGAATACAGGGAGAGGATAGAAAGGCTGGAGATGGCTTATGCCAACGCCGCCCTCCCCCGCGCCGATTTCCGCGCCAGGCGATGGAATCCTCCCCTCACCGTCGGCGTGCCGATCAACTCAGGCGTCGTATCGGGCACCCTCGTCCTGAGCGAGGAGAGGCTCAAGCTGGCTGAGGAAAGGCGCGAAAGCGTCGTCTACTTTGCCTACAACACGAAGCCTACGGATTTCGCGGTCATGAACAGCGCCCATGCCATTGTCACGGTCTATCCGGGGAGAACCTCCCACGCCGCCATAACGGCGATGTCACTGAACAAGCCCTGCATTGTTGGCTGCGATGATATCGAAATCGACTACGAAAGGCATTCCGTCGTTTTCCATGGAGCGAGCGGCCTGGAACTGCGCGAGGGTGAGCGCGTGACGGCCGACGGGAATACCGGCGCCGTCTATCGGGGGGTTGCGCCGATTTCGGAGTTTTTTCTGTCCTTGGCATCGGTGGGCGCCGCAGTCGGGCGCTGCCCGACGGCGGCCTCTGCCGCGAAGGTTGTCCGTAGCCTCATCGATGCGGAACTGTCGCGCCTGTACCATGAAACGAACCTTCAGCGGGCGAACATCGATCAGGTAGGCTCCTTCGCGGGCGCCAAGGTGCTCGTGCGCGTGGACGCCAATGTCGGACTCATCGATGGAAGGCTGGAAAACGAGGCGCGTATCCTTCAGATTCTGCCCACCGTAAAG
>CAYXUF010000058.1:0-13797 GCA_964468155.1 uncultured Treponemataceae bacterium | reverse complement strand
GGGGAGAGCGCCTACTTTCTGTTTTGCGATCTGGCCGTCCTTGAAAAGGAGGAGTGTTGGGATGGAGATAATGCCATACTGCGAGGCAATATCGCCTTCGTCGTCGACATTCACCTTTCCCACTTTGATTTTTCCCGCATAGGATTCGGCTATCTGTTCGATGGAAGGAGCGATCATCCTGCAGGGCATGCACCATTCAGCCCAGAAATCGACCAGGACAGGAATTTTCGAATCAAGTACTTCTGCCTGGAAGTTGGCGGCGGTAAACGTAACTTCAGCGCTCATGATGGCTCCTTGGGTTTTTGAAAAAATATTCGCGTAATGACATCTTAATATAGCAAAAACCCCTTCCTCCGGTCAAATGACCCTGGGTGGATCGGATGGAATAATTCCAAATCCCATCGAGAATCGCTGTCTTGCACAATTCCGCAATATTTTGGATACTGAATATGTGAACAGGGTATATAATTTAGTAAAGGAGTCATCTTCATGAAACCATTCTCCAATGTCTGGGCTTTCTCGAGGACCGGCGGCGTCGATCAGGTTGTGATACGCAACGGCGAGGATATCGCCAACCTTGCGGAGCTGGATCAGAAACTGTGGGCCGTCCTTGCGATGCCAACGGCCTTGCCCGCATATAAGGACGCGCTTGAGTATCTCGATGCCGACAAGGATGGCAAGATCAGGGTGCCCGATATCCTGCGCGTGATCGAAGAGATCAAGGGGCAACTCACGTCGCTCGACCTGCTGCTTGAACAGAATGACAGCATAGCGGCCGGCCAGGTGGCCGATTCCGTACTCAAGGCTGTGGTAGCCCAGATGCAGGGCAAGCATGCATCCATCGACCTCGCGACCGTCGACGAATCCATAGGCGCTTTTTCCGCCCTGCCCTTCAACGGGGACGGCGTGGTCATTCCGGCGACAGCCCAGAAAGAAACCCTTAAGGCCCTGATAGCGGCCCTCGTGGGAGCGGGCTACACGGTGAAGGACGCGAGCGGCGAAGCCGGCGTTGACGTACCTGCCCTGGATAGATTCATGGCTGATGTTGCCGCGTATAAGGCATGGCTGAGTGGGGCTGAAGCCTTCGCCGGCCTTTTCGGCTCGGAGGAGGAAGGCAGGAAAGCCGTCGATCTATTCAAAACTATCCGTTCCCCCCTGAACGATTATTATAAACGATGCCTGATTTTGGCGATGGCTGGCTCTTCTTCGGCCATGGGAGAACTGGAAGCCCTCATGGCCTCTGTGCTCTCGAGAAACCTCCCTGAGGATGCCGATGAACTAAAACGTCTTCCCGTCGCTCTTCCCGTCGCCGACAGCGTTCTTCATCTGGACCGGGCTCTCCACCCCTTCCTTGGAAAGGCGATATCGGCCTTCTTCGCTCTGGCTGGCAAAAAGCTTTCCAAACCGAACGCGGTCGCGCAGGCTGAATGGGAAGCCATAGCATCGACGATGGAAGCCTATGCGTCCTGGTTGGACTCGAAACCCGGCACGGGAGCCGTCAGTCTTGGCGCCCAGGTTTTGGATGAAAGCTTCGGCCCCGATGCCATCGCCGCCGTCAAAGCCCTCATCGAAGAAGATCTCGCCATGGCCGGCAAAGCCGAATCCCTCAAAAAACTCAGGATTCTCCTCGTCCTGAAGCGGGATTTCCTTCATGTTTTGGGCAATTTCGTCAATCTTGATGAGTTCTATATCAGGAAACAGGGAATGTTCATGGCAGGAAGGCTCTTCCTCGACGCAAGGGAGCTTGAGCTCTGCCTCGATGTCAGGAACGCGGCCGCCCATACCACAATGGCCGGGCTTTCGTCCATCTACCTCATCTACTGCGACCTGACCCGCAAGGATGGAGGCAAGAAGTCGATCGTCGCCGCCCTCACAGCCGGGGACGCCGACAATATCTTCGTCGGCCGGAACGGCATCTACTACGATGCCAGCGGCGCGGACTGGGACGCGGTGATCACGAAGGTCGTCGTTCAGCCAATAAGCATACGCGAAGCCTTCTTCAGCCCCTACAAGCTCCTCATCAGGACGATAGAGGATCTCGCCATGAAGCGGGCTGCCGCGGCTGAAGCGGCGAATATGGACAAGATGAAGGGCGCTGCCCAGGCAACGGTGAACGGTCCCAAGCCGGACGTCAAACCTGAACAGGCTCTGGCGAAGAAGATGGATGTGGGCACGGTGGCCGCGATTGGCGTCGCCTTGGGTTCGGTCGGGGCCATGGTAACCGGCATTCTGGGCATCTTTTTCGGAATGGGCGTCTGGATGCCTGTTGGCGTCGCGGCGATCTTCCTTCTCATCTCAGGACCTTCGATGATCCTCGCCTACATGAAGCTGCGCAAAAGGAATATCGGCCCCCTGCTCAATGCCGAGGGCTGGGCAGTCAACAGCAGACTCAAGATCAACGTTCCTTTCGGCGTCACCTTGAGCCATCTCGCGACCCTTCCTCTGGGCACGATCAAGGTGAGCAAGGATCCATTCGCGGAAAAAAGACGGCCCTGGGCTCTCTACATCCTCCTGGTGGTCGTTGTCGCCTGCGTGGCTGCCTACTTCCTCGGTTGGTTTGGAGCGATTTTCGGCTAAGCTTTCGTGTATTCGAATCCTTTTACGTTTTTCTGCTGAAACAGCGGCGCTTTCAATCCGAAAGCGCCGTTTTCTTTTCCCCACAACCTGAATCCGCCACTGTTGTCCAGGATTATTCGAGACACATTGACTATAAAGAAAGTTTTATTTATAGTTAAGAAATCTTAATTAATTAAGGATCTTATGGTGCCTAAAGAAGCCGAATTTTTGGAGACGATGGGGGAGTGGACCCGGTTGGTCATGCGCCACTCGATGCACGGCCTCGTCCATTATGCGAAAGAAAACGGGCTGTCGATGTCGCAGACCGTCGCCCTCTTCAAGATAAAAAGGAACGGGCGCTGCGGCGTGGCCGATGTCGGCGAGGACCTCCAGGTGACGAGCGCGGCCGCGAGTCAGATGCTGGACCGGCTGGTACAGCAAGGTTTTATCCAGCGCAGCGAAAACCCAGAAGATAGGCGCGGCAAGTGCCTGACCCTGACCGAAAAGGGGCAGACCTTCCTCCAGAAGGGCATCCATGTGCGCCAGCGCTGGATCAGGGATCTTGTCGAATCCCTGTCGGCTGAGGAAAGGCGAGCCGCGAACGAAACCATAGCCATGCTTATAGGCAAGGCGAGGGCCCTCGAGGGCGGCACCGAACATCCCCGCTGCGGGGGAGGGGGAGCAATACAGCCATGATGCGCTTGATGCGTTACATGAAGCCCTATGTGGCTTCCATTGTTCTCATCGTCGCCTTGCTCTTTTTGCAGGCCAACGCGGATCTGGCTCTGCCCGACTACATGTCGAGGATCGTCAACACGGGCATCCAGCAGGGCGGCATCGAGGATTCCCTGCCCCAGGCGATGGGCGAGAACAAGCTCAATATGATCCTTCAGTTCATCGCCCCGGAGGATGGTGTCGCCATCCTCGCGGCTTACGATCGCTTCGAGCCGGGCTCTGAAGCCCATCAGGCTCTCCTCAAAAAGTATCCCAAGGCAGGAAGCGAGTCTCTCTACATCCTGAAAAAGATCGACGCGACGACACGAAGCCGCCTCAACGCGCTCATGCAGGGGGCGATGTCGTCCAGGCTGAAGGGCATCGACCCTTCCGCCATCACCCAGGTGGGCATCCAGGCCGTGAAGGGCGAATACGAAAGGCTGGGCATGGATACCGTCGCCCTGCAGACTGCCTACATCCTTTCGGTGGGCGGCCTCATGATTCTTCTAACCCTCCTCTCCGTCGTCGCCACGGTCATTGTCGGCTTCCTCGGGGCGCGCACGGCTGCGGGTTTCGCCCGGGACCTGCGCGTGAACCTTTTCCGGAAGGTCGAAAACTTCTCGTTCGCCGAACTGGACAAGTTCTCCACAGCTTCCCTCATCACGCGTTCGACAAACGACATCACGCAGATGCAGATGGTCACCGTGATGGGGCTGCGGATGTTTTTCTACGCGCCCATCATCGGCATCGGCGGCGTCATAAGGGCGACGGGCAAGGCATCCTCGATGTGGTGGATCATCGCGCTGGCGGTGTCCATCATCCTCGGCATCATCGCTGTCGTTTTCGCGGTGGCCCTGCCCAAGTTCAAGAGCATCCAGAAGCTTATCGACAAGCTCAACCTCGTCGTGAGGGAGAACCTGTCGGGCATGATGGTCATCCGCGCCTTCGCCATGCAGGGCGAGGAAGAGAAGCGCTTCGACAAGGCGAACAGGGACCTGACGGGAACAATGCTCTTCGTGACGCGGGTCATGGTCGTCCTCATGCCCCTCATGATGCTCATCATGAACCTCGTCTCCCTCCTCATCGTCTGGACGGGAGCCCAGGAGGTAGCCCTCTCGCAGATAAGGGTCGGCGACATGATGGCCTTCATGCAGTACGCCATGCAGATATTCTTTTCCTTCATAATGCTCTCGATGATGTTCATCATCCTGCCGAGGGCTTCCGTCTCGGCCGACAGGATAGCTGAAGTGCTTGCTACCGCGCCGAGCATCGTCGATCCCGCAACGCCCCTCGATTACGAAGCCGATTTCGCTGGTACCGTTGAGTTCAGTGACGTGAGTTTCCGCTACCCGGGAGCGACCGAGAATGTGTTGAGCAGCATCAGCTTCACCGCGAAACCCGGGCAGACGACCGCCATCATCGGCACGACGGGGTCGGGCAAGTCCACGCTGGTGAGCCTCATCCCGCGATTCTACGACGCGACCGAGGGTACGATCAGGGTTGGCGGCATCGATGTAAGGGCCGTCTCGCAGGCGACGCTGCGCTCGAAGATCGGCTTCGTGCCGCAGAAGGCTTCGCTCTTCTCGGGCACGGTAGAGAGCAACCTGCTTTACGCAGACGCAGAGGCCTCCAGGGAAGACATGGCCTTCGCTCTCGAGATTTCCCAGGCGAAGGAATTTGTCGACGCGAAACCTGAAGGTATAGGCCTCGAGATTTCCCAGGGCGGCGGCAACGTGTCGGGCGGCCAACGCCAGCGCCTGACCATCGCGCGGGCCATCGTCAAGAGAGCGCCCATCTATATTTTCGACGACAGCTTTTCCGCCCTCGATTTCAGGACCGACGCGCTTCTGAGGCAGGCGCTCAAGGCATCCTTGGGCCGGAGCACCATACTCCTCGTGACCCAGCGCGTCGCCGCCATAAAGCAGGCCGACCAGATACTTGTCCTCGACGAGGGCAGGCTCGTGGGGCGGGGCAGACATCATGAACTCATGGAAACCTGCGAAGTTTACCGCGATATCGCGATGTCGCAGCTGAAGCAGGAGGAACTGGCATGAGCGATATGCATAATCCGACAGGACAGACGGGCAGGCAGGGAATGCGCCCCGGGGCGGCCTTCGGCCGAGGAGGCCCGGGAGCCATGATGAAGGGCGAAAAAGCCCGCAATTTCAAGGGCACGATGAAAAAGCTCATCGGTTACCTTGGCCCATTCAAGCTCCCGATCGTGATCGTGTTTATATTCGCGGTCGCTTCAACGGTGTTTTCCATACTCGGCCCCAAAATCCTGGGCAAGGCGACGACCAAACTCTTCGAAGGCGTCATGGCGCAGATGGCCGGGAAATCCGGCGGCATCGATCTTCCGGCCATCGGCAGGATCCTGCTCGGCGTTCTGGGGCTTTACCTCGTGTCGGCGCTCTTCAGCTACATCCAGGGCTGGATCATGTCAGGTGTCTCGATCAAGATCACCTATCAATTCCGCAAGGATATACTCGCCAAGATCAACAGGATGCCGCTCAGGTATTTCGACGGCACGAGCCACGGCGAGGTGCTCTCACGCATGACCAACGATGTGGACACGGTCAACCAGACCTTGAGCCAGAGCCTGACGCAGATGATCACTTCGCTCGTCACCGTCCTGGGCGTTCTCGTGATGATGCTGACCATCAGCTGGCAGATGACCCTCGTCGCCCTTCTCATCCTGCCGCTGTCGATGATCCTGATCCGGCTCATCGTCAACCAGTCGCAGAAGTACTTCAAGCAGCAGCAGGAATTCCTCGGCAACGCCAACGGCCACATCGAGGAGATGTTCGGCAGCCACGCCGTGGTGAAAGCTTTCAACGGCGAGGCGAAGAACATAGCGAAGTTCGAGGGCATCAACGATTCGCTCTACCGTTCGGCGTGGAAACCCCAGTTCCTCTCCGGAATAATGATGCCCATGATGAACTTCGTGGGGAACCTCGGCTACGTGGGCGTCACTATCATGGGCGGTTATCTCGCGGCCCGGAAAGCGATAAGCCTCGGCGATATCCAGGCCTTCATCCAGTACGTACGCTCCTTCACCCAGCCGATCAGCCAGATCGCGAACATTTCCAACGTCCTGCAGCAGACGGCCGCCTCGGCCGAGAGGGTTTTCGAATTTCTGGAAGAGGCCGAAGAAAGGCCGGACAGCCCGGAAGCCCTTAGGCCCGCCAAGGTCGAGGGCTCGGTCGAGTTCAGGAATGTGCGTTTCGGCTATCTCGAGGATAAAACCGTCATCGAGAACTTTTCGGCCACGATAGCTCCCGGAAAGCGCGTCGCCATCGTGGGGCCGACGGGCGCCGGAAAGACGACGCTCGTGAAGCTTCTGATGCGTTTCTACGACGTGAACGAAGGGGCCATTCTCATTGACGGCAAGGATATCCGCGAGTACGCGAGGGCTGACCTGCGCCGCCTGTTCGGGATGGTGCTGCAGGACACCTGGCTTTTCAACGGCAGCATTCTCGACAACATCCGCTACGGCAAAATCGGCGCCACTGAGGAGGAAGTCGTCGAAGCGGCCAGGGCGGCCCACGTGGACCACTTCATCAGGGCTTTCCCGCAGGGCTACCAGACAGAGCTCAACGAGGAAACGACCAACATCTCGCAGGGCCAGAAGCAGCTTCTCACCATCGCGAGGGCGATTCTCGCCAACCCTTCCATGCTCATTCTCGACGAGGCGACGAGCTCCGTGGACACCCACACCGAGGTGCTCATACAGAAAGCGATGGGCCTGCTCATGAAGGGCCGGACGAGCTTCATCATAGCCCACCGCCTCTCGACCATAAGGGACGCCGACTGGATCCTCGTGATGGACCATGGCGACATTGTCGAGCAGGGCAGCCATGAGAGCCTTATCGCCGCCGGAGGATTCTACGCGAAGCTCTACAACAGCCAGTTCGAAAAACTGGAGAGTGCGTGAGCGGCGATAGCCTGGGCGCCGATCGCCTGGGCGACGAGCGTATGGGCGACGAATGTCGGTCCATACGCCAGGCGCTGCTCGGAACCCTGCCAGGTATCGACGCCTGGAGGATGATGGCGCCCCCTTTCAGGGGAGATGAAGGACTTGTTCCGCGACGGGAAAGGGAAGGCTTCCGCGAGGCTTCGGTGCTGATCCTCCTTCATCCGTCGCGCGACGGATTCGTCTTCCCTCTGATCGAAAGGCCCGGCAGCCTTAGGCAGCACGCCGGGCAGATAGCCCTCCCCGGAGGCGCCCTCGAGCCCGGCGAAAGCTTCCTCGACGCGGCGCTGCGCGAAACGGAGGAGGAGATCGGCGTAAGGCTGCCTGAATCGTCTATCCTCGGAGCCTTGAGCGAAATCTCGGCCCTGCCTTCCGGCTATCATGTTCATCCCTTCGTCGCCTTCGCCGGAGAAATGCCTCCTTATCGCCTGCAGGTGGAGGAAGCGAAGGATCTGTTCGAGATTCCCCTGGCGGCGTTGACGGATCCGGCTTTCGCAGCAACCTTTCCCATGCGGCGTGACGGCAAGGACTGGTCGGTGCCCTGTTTCGATTTCAGGGGAAGAGTTGTCTGGGGGCTCACCGCGATGATCCTGGCCGAATTCGGTCAGCTTTTGGCTCGATCTCCAGGTTTTTGATAAATATATTATACATGCGTTATATTAAAAGGAAGCGATGAAAGAAGGAGGAGATGATGAACAATGCCAGCAGCATCACTCTGGAACAGTGTGAAACATTGCTGAAATTATTGAAATCCCGATTCGATACAAACATGAATCGACATAAAGGCATGCGATGGGATGATGTCCAGGCGAAAATCGCCGCGAACCCTGAAAAACTTTGGTCATTGTACGAAATGGAAAGGACGGGGGGCGAGCCTGATGTCATAGGCTTCGATGATGCGAAACATGAATATCATTTCTGTGACTGCTCGGAGGAAAGTCCCAAAGGGCGAAGAAGCATCTGTTATGACCGTGAGGCTCTCGAGTCGAGAAAAGAGCATAGGCCGGAAAGTACCGCACTCGATATGGCGGCCGCCATGGGAATTGAACTATTGACCGAAGACCAGTACCGAAAGCTTCAGGAGTTGGGAGAATTCGATACGAAAACCTCAAGCTGGCTTAAGACTCCTCCTGAGGTACGGAAACTCGGGGGAGCAATTTTTGGCGATCGCCGCTATGACAGGGTATTCGTGTATCACAATGGCGCCGAATCCTATTATGGCGTTCGGGGTTTTCGCGGCCTGTTGAGGGTGTAACTCAAATAAAAAAAAGCAGCACTCTTTCGGGTGCTGCTTTTATTCATTTTAATGGAATGACTTAGTAGTCCATGCCACCCATGCCGCCCATTCCGCCGCCACCCATTCCGCCACCGGCGGGGGGAGCCTTGGGTTCGGGCAGATCGGTGATGGCGCATTCGGTGGTGAGGAGGAGGGCAGCCACGGAAGCCGCGTTCTGCAGGGCGCTTCGCGTAACCTTGGCGGGGTCGATGATCCCGGCTTTCATCATGTCCACCCACTCGTTCTTCGCGGCGTCGTAGCCGATGCCTTTCTTGGAACTCTTCGCCTTGTCGGCGATGATCGAGCCGTCGATGCCGCCGTTTTCGGCGATCTGGCGGATCGGTTCCTCGAGGGCGCGGCGAACGATCTTGAAGCCGATCTTTTCGTCGTCGGAGAACTTGGAGATATTGGCCTTGTCGAGGGCGAGGGAAGCCTGGATGAGGGCGATGCCGCCGCCAGACACGATGCCTTCGTCGATGGCAGCGCGGGTCGCGGAGAGGGCGTCTTCCACCCTGTGCTTCTTCTCTTTCATCTCGACTTCGGTGGCCGCGCCGACATTGATGACGGCGACGCCGCCGGCGAGCTTGGCCAGGCGCTCCTGGAGCTTCTCGCGGTCGTAGTCGGAGGTGGTTTCCTCGATCTGGTTCTTGATCTGGGCTATCCTGTCCTGGATGTCCTTCTGCTTGCCGGCGCCGTTGATGATGGTGGTGTTGTCCTTGTCCACCTTTACGGTCTTGGCGGTGCCGAGCTGGGTCATCGCGGTGTTCTCGAGCTTGAGGCCGAGTTCCTCGGAGACCACTTCGCCGCCGGTGAGCACGGCGATGTCCTCGAGCATGGCCTTGCGGCGGTCGCCGAAGCCGGGCGCCTTCACGGCGCAGACGCTCAGGGTTCCGCGGAGGTGGTTGACGATGAGTGTAGCCAGGGCTTCGCCTTCGATATCCTCGGCGATGATGAGCAGGGGCTTGCCGGTCTGGGCGATCTTCTCCAGGAGGGGAAGAAGGTCCTTCATGTTGGAGATTTTTTTGTCGTGGATGAGAATGAGGGGGTTCTCGAAAACCGTCGTCATGGAGTCGCGGTTGGTGACGAAATAGGGGGAGGTGTAGCCGCGGTCGAACTGCATGCCTTCGACGAAATCGATGGTGGTGTCCATGGTCTTGGACTCCTCAACCGTGATGACGCCGTCCTTGCCTACTTTTTCCATGGCATCAGCGATCTGGTTGCCGATGTTGATGTCGTTGTTGGCGGAAACGGAGGCGACGTTCGCGATCTCTTCCTTTTCCTTGATTTCTTTGGAGTTCTTCTTGATCTCTTCAACGGCGAGGAGGACTGCCTGATCGATGCCCTTCTTGAGCGCCATCGGATCCATTCCCGCCGCGACGGCCTTGAGGCCTTCCTTGACGATGGAGTAGGCGAGGACGGTGGCGGTGGTGGTTCCGTCGCCGGCGATATCGTTGGTCTTGGTCGCCACTTCCTTCAGAAGCTGGGCGCCCATGTTTTCATACGCATCCTCGAGCTCTATTTCCTTGGCGACGGAGACGCCGTCCTTGGTGACGGTCGGAGCGCCGAATTTCTTGTCGAGAAGGACATTGCGGCCTTTAGGCCCCAAAGTTACCTTGACAGCCTTGGAAATCGTCTCTACACCGACGAGAAGCTTGCGCCTCGCGTCTTCGCTGAAAAGCAGCTGTTTAGCCATAGTGTTATTCTCCCTTGAATAATTGGATTACTGACCGCTAGGGTCACGGAGAATATATAGAAAAATGGAAAAAGTGGCAAGGGTTTTAGGTAAAATACTATGAAAACTCTCAAATACTTCGTATACTAACTATATGGAAGAATACCTCAATATGGGTTTTATCTATGGAGCCTGGCGGCGAAAGGTTTCCGAAGCCCTCCTTCCCTTTGGAATCACCTTCCAGCAGTACCAGCTCGTCGCTTTCGCCCGACGAAAAGGCGCTGCCATCCTCTCCGCTGCCGCCCGGGAACTCGGGATGGACAGGCCAACCCTCACCCTCGTCGTCCGCAAATGTGTGGAATCAGGCTGGCTCGCCCGTTCGGTGTATTCCCCGGACAGGCGTTCCTCCCGGATCGCTCTGACAGGCGAGGGCGAGGAACTTCTCGACAGGATCGAGGCCGCTCGAATCTTCACCCCGGAGTCGACGGGCGACGCCTTCGATATTCTCGGTTCGGACGAAAGGGCCGAGCTGCGAAGGATGCTCGACAGGGCTACGCGGCGAGCCAGGGATATCTACGCTGGCTGGCTCGATTAACAAGAAAACCTCTCCGTGCTATACTTCCGAGGTGAATAAAACCCTGGAAACGCTCTATTCCGACGACGCAATAATCATAATCAACAAGCCCGCAGGCCTTCTCTCCATTCCCGACCGCTACGATCCTGAGGCGCCCGTAGCCCTTTCCTACCTCGAACCCGAGTTCGGCGAGCTCTTCGTCGTGCACAGGATCGACAAGGATACCTCGGGCCTCCTCCTCTACGCCCGCAACGCCGAAGCCCACCGCGTGCTGAATGCCCAGTTCCTCTCGCGCCAGGTGGAGAAGTCCTATCTCGCCATCGTGAGAGGCAGGACGGAAAAAGACGAGTGGGATTGTGATGCTGCCCTCCTCGCCGACGCCGACAGGATGCACAGGACCCTCGTGGACAGGAAGCATGGCAAGGAAGCTGTGAGCAATTTCGAGACGGTCGAGCGCTTCAGGGATTTTTCGCTTGTGAGGATTCGCCCCGAGACAGGACGAACTCACCAGGTGCGCGTGCACTGCGCCGAGACAGGCTACCCCATAGCCGCCGATCCGCTCTACGGCGACGGCAAGCCCATTCTCCTTTCGCAGATCAAGCGGAAATGGAAGGGCGACGAGTTCGAGGAGCGCCCCCTCCTGGCGCGCACAGGCCTGCATGCCGAAAGGCTGGCCTTTACACATCCCTCGGGCGGGTGGAAGATGGATCTTAGGGCTGAACTGCCCAAGGACATGAGCGCGCTTCTCGCCCAGCTGCGAAAGATCTGATCAGCGCCGCCCAGTTAACTTGATGAGGTGGTAGCCGAACTGGGTCTGGACGACATCGGATATCGAGCCGATGCCTATGCCCTTGCATGCCGATTCGAAGGCGGGAACCATCTTTCCCGGGCCGAACCAGCCGAGATCGCCTCCCGAGGATTTCGACGGGCAGGTGGAATGCTCGCGCGCCAGGCTTTCAAAATTCGCGCCCTGCTTGATCCGCTTCAGAAGGTCCTGGGCCAGAGCCCTGTCCCTGACGAGTATATGGCTTGCTCTCCATTCCATGCTGTTTCTCCTATTTCCACGAAAGGTGGAATTCCTTGATTTTTTGGACGACTTCCTCGATCTGTTCGATAGGGGGAAGAATCGTCGACCTGAAGTGGGCCGTGCCGGGCAGCTGGCCGAAGCCTGAGCCGGGGATGACGCAGATGCCGGTGCTCTCGAGAAGGGCGAGGCAATACTCCTCGTCCGTCCTTCCTTCCGGCAGGATTATCGTCGGAAAAGCGTACATCGCCCCCGTGATAGGCTGACAGGAGTAGCCGGGAATCCCGTTCAGGCCCTTTGCGAGAAGAAGGGCGCGGGATTTGAGCGCCTCGATAACCCCGTCACTCTCGCTCTTGAACAGCGCGTATGAGGGCTGTCCGGCCTGGGGCGGATTGACGAGAAGGTAGACGAGAATCTGCCCCGGCAGGTTGGAGCAGAGCGAAATGGACTGGAGCTTCGTGATCTGGGCCAGAACCTCATCGGGCACATTCCGTACTTCCATATAGCCGCCCCTCTGCCCGCATTCGCCCAAATACCCCTTCGAACAGGAGTGGAAGCTGAAGAGGCTTACTTCCTTCTCCGCCTTTTCCGTGAGCACTCGAGCGAATGAGACAAAGCGGTCGGCTGGATTGTAGGTGTTCTTCTGGTAAACCTCGTCGGCGAGGATGGAGAGGCCGTGTTCCTTCGCGAAATCGATCACCATGGCGATAGTGTCGCGGGAGAGAACGGAGCCCGTGGGATTGCCCGGATTGATGACGCAGATAGCCTTCACGTCGACACCTTGGTCTAGGGCTTCCCGATATGATTTTTCAAGCATCGAGCGCGACAGGCTCCAGCCCGATGCCTCATCCAGATAGTAGCCGACCTGCACTCCCCCGTAGAGGGTGATCGAGGCTGAATAGAGGGGGTACTGGGGTATGGGCACCATGATGCCGTCGCGGTCGGAGGCGATGATGAGGCGGAGGGCTGTCTGCACGGCCTTGGAGGCGCCATCGGTGAGGAAAACATGTTCAGGATCGCTTTCCACCCGAAGGCGTGGATCGGAATCCCTGTCTACTATAAATCGGGCGATAGCCTGGCGGACGAATCGCAATCCCTTGGATTCTGAGTAGGCGCCCAGGCCATAGCGGGATTCAGCCTGAATGGTTCTGGCTGTGGCGAGGACATCCTCAGGGAATGCTTCGGGGGCTTTTACGGCGAGGTCAGGCCATTCGGACAGTGCGAGGACCTGCCGAATGTAGGTGATGGGTTTCTGTCCCAGTGCCTGGGGGTTGCCGATATTGCAGTAGATTATCTTCCGGCCGGCCCGTTCGAGTTCCTGGGCTCGGGCGACGATGGGACCGCGCACAGCATAGTGAGAGTTCTTGACAACCTTTGCGACATTCGAGAGCTTGAGCGGCATGGTGGCTCCTTCTGCGGCTATCCCCGGAGGGAAAAAGCCCTGGCAATTATAGCTGCGGGAGGCTGGTGAGTCAAAGGAGTCGCTGTCCTGGGCGAGGTGGTTCAGGCAGGGGCGACCTTGACCCAGATTGCCCCTTGGTATATACAGAATTCATGCTGCGGCGAAGAGCCGTGGCGATTTTTTCCGTTCTGGAGGGTCAGATGCCCGTCAATCTCAAGGGACGCAGTTTCCTCACGCTCAAGGATTTCGGCACCGATGAAATTCGCTATCTTCTCGACCTGTCGCGCGACCTCAAGGCCAAGAAACGCGCTGGCATCAAGGGAAATTCCCTGTATCGAAAGAATATTGTTTTGATTTTCGACAAGGCATCCACCCGGACTAGGTGCGCCTTCGAAACTGCCTGCTGGGACGAGGGCGGCAACGCCACCTTCCTGACGAACTCGCAGATGGGAAAGAAGGAATCGGTCGAGGACACGGCCAAGGTCCTGGGGCGGATGTACGACGGCATTCAGTACAGGGGCTTCTCCCAGAAGCTCGTCGAGGATCTGGCGAAACACTCGGGCGTGCCCGTCTGGAACGGCCTGACCGATGACGATCACCCCACCC
>CAYXUF010000057.1:0-13868 GCA_964468155.1 uncultured Treponemataceae bacterium | reverse complement strand
CCGATGGTACTGCCTTCGAGGTGGGAGAGTAGGTCGTCGCCAGGCTTTTTTATTCTTGTACCGCGCAAGCTTCCGATGATACAATCCCCGCAATGATACCGCTTTACTGCTCTTTCATACGCCGCAAGGACATGGATACCGTCCTCAGCTGCCTTGTCACGGATTCCATCGGCCCTGGCGAATATACGGAGAAATTCCTCAAAAACGCGAGAGAGACATTCGGCTACGAGGCTGCTCTAGCCCTGCGAAGTCCTTATCAGGCGCTGACCTTGGCCCTCAAGAAAATCGGTCTGGACTCAGGAGCAAAAATAGGCTTGAGTCCCCTTGCCCCTCTCTTCCACCTCAGCGCGGTCGAAGATATGGGTTGTATCCCTGTCTTTATCGACCATGATCCTGAAACCTGTCTTCCCTTGCTCCACAACGCCAAAGAGAAGGGCTGCTCAGCCCTGATACTTTTCGAGGCGTTTGGGATGCTTCCGGAAAAGGAGAGCGTACAGGCCCTGGAACTGCCCGTCATAGAGGATATGTCGCAGGCTTTGGGAGCGTTCAGGGCTGAATCAAGGGCAGGAACTTTCGGCAATTTTACTCTCTACGGCCTTGAACAGGGCTCTCCCGTTACGGCAGGGGGAGGGGCCCTTCTCTTCTCATCAGCGAGGCGCGATGCACCCATCATCAGAAACATAGCCGAGACCTTGCTCCGCGAGATTGCGCTCACGGATTACAATGCGGCCCTGGGTCTCGCCCAGTTGCGAACCCTGGGGAATTCGCTTCAGCGACGCAGAGATCTGGAAGGACGCTTCCAGATGGAACTTTCGCGCACTCGACACAGTACTTTCAGACAGGCTGAAGAAGGTCAGGGAGGCAGTTTCACCTTTCCCGTCCTTCTTGAAACAAGCATGAAGGATGTCATCGTGCATGCGAAAAGGAACGGCGTGGAAGCCGCCCCTGCTTTTGACCAGAGCATCATAGCGAAGGACGACTTTCCGGCAGGCGAATGTCCGGGCTCCAGGCTGCTGGCCTTGCGCTGCATTCTCTTCCCCCTGCATGAAAAGATAGCCGCCAAAGATGCGAATATCATTGCCAAGGTTCTGGCCACGCTTCCCTGAGGAGGGAACATGAATACTCATGGCGACAGACAGGGACAAAGAGCCCTGATCGTCGCGAATGCGCTCAAGGACGATGCTGTAGGCGAAAGCAGGACCGTTGAACGTGCACTGAAAGAAAGAGGCTGGAAAACGACCGTCTTCAGCTTTGAAGGTAATCCCGCCGGCGCTCCCTCTTTCAGCGAATTCGACTTCATCGTCAGCCTCGGAGGCGACGGAACCCTTCTCTATGTCGCACGGCTCGCAGCTCCCCTCGGCATTCCCGTCCTTCCAGTAAACCTCGGCACCCTCGGCTTTATCGCGGCAAACAGGAAGGAGTCCTGGCTTGCCACCTTCGACGACTGGCAGGCCGGAACAATCCAACCATCAGCCCGGATCATGCTGGATATTTGCGTCATGCGCGGCGGCGTCCGTATTGGGCACAATTGTGCGCTCAATGACGGCGTCGTCTCATCGCAAGGCATTTCGAAGATGATACGACTCTGCCTCAGCGTCAATGGCGACAAATTCGGCTCGTACAGGGCTGACGGCCTTATTATCTCGACGCCGACGGGATCCACCGCGTACAATCTCGCCGCAGGCGGACCCGCGCTCTTCCCCGAGATGCCAGCCATGGTTATCAACCCCATCTGTCCCTTTACCCTTGCGTCGCGTCCCCTCGTCCTTCCCGCTTCAGCCAAGGTAGAAGTCACTGTCGACGAGACGCGCCGCTCCGGCGCAATGCTGACGATCGACGGGCAGGAAACGCTGGGACTCGAAATGGGCGATGCCGTGCAGTTCCAGAGGGCTGCCTATGATGCTCTCCTCGTGGTTCCCCGCGAAACGATCTTTTTCAGTGCCCTGAGAACCAAACTGGGCTGGTCGGGAGATGGCGATGCTTGAGCATCTCTCCGTAAGGGACTTCGCCCTCATCGATGCCGCGGAGGTGGATTTTTCCGACGGTCTTGTACTTTTTACGGGGGAAACCGGCGCGGGAAAGTCGCTGATAGTGGGCGCTATCGGTTTTCTTTTCGGAGGGAGAAGCGATTCCTCACTGATACGGGAAGGATCGGAGGAGTGCTCCGTTTCGGCCCTCCTCGACATCGGAGGAAACGAGGCCGCACGCGCCTGGCTGGAAGCCCATGACATTCCGGGGGAAGAAGGAATTATTGCCATGAGGCGAGGCCTCAAGCGCAGCGGGCGTTCGTACGCCTATATGCAGAATCAGGCTGTATCGAGGGCCGACCTGGCCGAATTCACCTCCCTTGTAGCCGACATCCACGGCCAGCACGAACACCAATCTCTCCTGGACAAAGAGAGCCACCTCAATTTTCTGGACAGCTTTGCCGGACTCGAGGAAGAAAGAAGCCACTACCTTGAGAGCTATGAAGCGTGGAGCGCTCTGCTGCGCGAGTACCGGCAGAAGCTCGCCGAGTCCGAAAGGCGTGAGCGGGAGCAGGACCTTCTTGCATTCACCGTCAAGGAAATCCAGGCAGCGAAAATAAAGCCGGGCGAAGACGATGAGCTTATGCGCGAGGAAAGCATCCTTTCTCAGCATGAAAAACTGTTCGATGCCGTAAAGGGCGCCGCGGAAGGCTTGTCGCGCCGCGAGGGCGAGAACAGCGGCGCTGTGAGCAGCCTGAAAAGGGCGATGGGCAGCCTCGAAACGGCGATGGGCATCGACCCGCGGCTGTCAGAACTCTCCGGACGCCTCAACAACGCATATTTCGAGATACAGGATATTGCGGAAAGCGTATCGGCCTATCTTGAAGGCCTGCGGTTTGATCCCGACCGCCTGGGTGAAATCGAAAGCCGTCTCGCCGAACTGAAGCGCCTCAAGAAAAAGTACGGTCCCGGGCTCGCCGAGGTCCTGGCGCGGTCCGAACGCGACGCGGCTGCCATCGAGGCATTCGCTTCTTGGAAGGATGAAAAGGCGGAGCTTGAACAGGCGATTGCCGAATTGAAGAAGACCGCATTTGGAAAGGCAGAACAGCTTTCCTCACAACGCAAGGTGGCGGCTGCCGGGTTTTCCCGCAGCGTGGAAGAAATCCTCTCCTGTTTGGGCATGGCACAGGCAAGCTTGCCCGTTTCGATAGAGGCCCTCAGGTCTGAATCCGGAAAACTGCTGCTCTCCCCCAAGGGTATGGATGGGCTGGAGTTTCTTATCGCCCCCAATCCAGGCGAGCCGCCCAAACCCCTCGCCAAGATCGCCTCGGGCGGCGAGCTGTCGCGCATAGCCCTTGCCATCAAGGCAGTCCTGTCTGCCAAGGACGCTGTCGACACCCTTATCTTCGATGAGATCGACACCGGCATCGGAGGCCAAGTGGCCGCCGACGTCGGCTCCTACCTCAAGGGTATTTCCCGTTATAAACAGGTGCTCTGCGTTACCCATATAGCCTCCATCGCCGCCCTGGCCGACCTCCACTACCGGGTGGACAAGAAGGTTTTGGGGGGCAGAACCGTCACGCGCATCGAGCGCCTGGAGGGACAGGAAAGGGAAGAGGAAATAGCCCGCATGCTCGCCGGAGACAGAGAAGGAGCGGCTTCGCTTGCCCATGCAGCCGAATTGCTGCGACGCAGTTCAGCGCGCTAGATCATGGAGAGCGTCAAAGGGCATGAGAGAGCCTATTGTGCAGCGGATTCGGTTTTCTCTGGTACTTCCGAAATCGACCTCCGCTTCAGGGCCAAGGAATTCGGAGAGCACCTGCCTGCAGGCACCGCAGGGGCTCACCGCATAGGAAGCATCGGGCGTGGCTATGGCTATGGCCTTGAAATCCTTTTTCCCCGCGCTTATTGCCGCCACGAGAGCGCTGCGTTCGGCGCAGATGGTGAGGCCGAAGGATCTATTCTCTACATTTGTTCCCGTGATGATGGAGCCATCCCCGCAGAGGATGGCCGCTCCAACCCGAAATTTCGAGTAGGGCGAGTAGGAATTGCGCGCTGCCTCCCAGGCTGCGGAGAAAAGCTTTTCACCAAGTTCCATAATGTTTACCTTCTTGTGTTGACAGCTGGAATTATTACTATATACCATTTGCTACCGTGGATACAACAATGATGGTGTCATGAGAAAGCGCATAAAACCCAGGCCCGGCCGAAAAGGACGCAAACGCGATCATCTCGCTTTGATAGTATCGGCGGCGCTCTTGCTCTACCTCATGGCGGCGCACCGCCCCCTTTCGCAGCAAAAAACCTTTATTATGCTCGATCCCACTTCACCAGCTGCGTCCGATGCCCAGCCCTTGCTGCGGGATGAAACACTGCTCGCCAAAGATCGCGTTTTCATCATCAGACCCGACCAGCAGGGCATAACCGAGATGGAAGCCTCGGGCAAGGCCCTCTGGAACCATGAATTCGGAACCCTTGTGACGACAGCTTCGATAGGGAAGCGCTTTTCGGCATGGGGCCTTCTGGATGGCACCGTGCAGATCCTGGACGAGTCCGGTCACAGGTTTGAGAATTTGAACGTCGAAACCAAGGGCATCCTTTCCGCGTTTCCATGCATCTATGCCACGGCGATTTCCGAATCAGGCGAATACCTTGCCATACTCTATGGCAGGAATCCACAGCACTTTGCCGTCTTCCGCAGGAGTGGCCAGGCATATGCCCTGCTCTTTTCCCAGCGGCTGAAAAACCAGGTGCTGAGCAGGCAGGCTGCGGCATTCTCGGCCGATGAGGCGAGCGTTCTCATTAAAACCGCCGATGGAGCGGCTTTTTTCGACATTGAAAAGAATCGGTATGCGATGATTCATCCCGACTATTTTTCGGGTGATTCCGAACTGGAGGTTCTGCCTTTCAACGCTCAGGGCTTCGTCTTTCTTCTTGCGCGAGGAGATGAACGATTCACCGGCTCGATACGCAGGGGATCGGTTGAAGCCTTTTTCCCGGTTGATGCCGCAATCCGCGAGCTTTCCATTGACGGCGACATCCTGACATTGCGCGGCGGAACTTCGGTGCAGCGATACAGGCTGGGAGGCGAATGATGCGCAGAACCCCAAAGCTGGTTTTAACATGCCTGCTTGGTTTGTCATCGCTGGTTTCGCCGAAGGCTCAAAACCTCTCCCTCGGCTTTTCCGGAGTTGATCCCGAAGTCAATTTTGGGCGGCCATCCAGTCCCGGAGCCTCCGGTTCGACCTTGCAGTATCTGCGAACGGATGCGACTCTCAAGGTGACCGGAAACAAGGTTGCCTCGGCAGGCCAAGGCCAGCCCCTCTTTGTGCAAAAGGAAGCCAGTCTCGCTGGAGGCTTTCCTTCAGGGCTTGCAGGCTTTGCGGCGGTAGCCCACGGCGACGGTTTTGTGAGCATCTATACGGGAAAGGATTTTGTACCCGAGCTCGCCTCCGATGCGGAGTTGTCGAAAGGCGACATTGTCGGAAAGATAGTGAATCCTGGCAAGGATGAGGACGCCCGGTACGACCTGCGCATCTTCGATGGCGCCTCAAGGCTGTGGGTAAATCCGGCGTTTTTTCTTCAGGAATTCCAGGATCGCGCGGCTCCAAAGATTGAGGAGCTTAGCCTCCTGGGTGAAGGGCGGTCATATACAGCGGAAAATAAAAAGAATGTCATGCAGACGATACGGCAAGGCGAATACAGGCTGGCGATAAAAGTGACGGACCCGCCCTATTCGAAGGGTTCGGTTTCCGGCGTCTTTCGATTCAAGATCGTCCTTAACGGCAACCTCATCGCCGACCGAAAATTCGATTCGGCAGGTATCGCCGATAAGGGGCTGGTATTCCTTGGTCTTGCGGCGCCTTCCTCCTCGGTTGTGGATGATGAAGGCAGGCTCGTCCTGGGCGCGCAATTTCTTCCCCGCGGGCTGCATTCCCTCGAGTTTTCGGCCTATGACTACGCAGGCAATATGAGCGGCTTCACCTGGAAGTTCATGGCGCAATAGGAGCGGCGGATTTTCGCACGGGATTGCCAGGCGCCGAAAGGGAGGGGTACACTGTTTTCATGGCCGATTATGCGTTCGTAAAAGACAAGGTCAGCCGCATACAGGATACGATAAACGCCGCGGCGGATCGAGCGGGCAGGGATCCTGGCGATATCCGACTCCTGGCAGTGACAAAGTTCCATCCCCTTGAGGCGGTTGCGGCTGCCTACGCCTGCGGCCTGAGGTCCTTCGGCGAAAGCAGGGTGCAGGAAGCCTCGGGCAAATACGGTACCGAAGCTCGCCGGACTCTGCCCGGGTTATCCCTTGAGATGATTGGTACCCTCCAGAGCAATAAAGTGAACAAGGCGCTGGCGCTTTTTGACTGCATCCAGTCGGTGGGCTCGATAGAGCTCTACAAAGCCATCGAGGCTCGTGTCGGGCTCCGCCAAGCCCCCATGCGGCTCTTTCTGGAACTCCATACCGGCGAAGCATCGAAATCGGGATTCTCCAGCATTGACGCTCTCCTGGCTGCCGTCGACGCGTACATGGAGTTCAGGGGCAGCTGGAGCGGCGAACCGGGGAAGTGTTGCCCCCTCGAGTTGTCGGGGCTGATGACGATGGCGCCCTTCACCACAGAAACCGCAATCATCCGTTCATCTTTCAGGGCTCTCGTCAGGGCCCAGGAGGAAGTGAGGAAGCGCTTCGGCCCCCAAGGTTTTTCGGAGCTTTCTTTCGGCATGAGCGGGGATTATGAAATCGCGGTCGAGGAAGGATCGACACTGCTGCGCATCGGAACGGCAATCTTCGGAGCCAGACAGTGAGGATGATCCAGGCCGATCGCCGCGATGGAGGGAACACAACCCGTGCGGGAGCCCTTCTCCTCGTCATTCTCATGATCTGTGGCCTCGCTGCGGTGAAACTCGGTGCCCAAGAGACAGAACCGACAGGACGACAGGATACTCTCGCCGCTACGCCCATCCCAAAGACACTGCCTCCCTCGGACGCTGTAAAAACCAAGGCCGTTTTTTCCGCGAAATTGAAGCGCATGGCAATCACCGGCGCCGGAGCCTTTCCCTTCGCGCTTTTCTACACGAATTTCATATTCGATTCGCTGCGTTTCGCCGGCAACGATTTTCAGAGCCAATACGCCCCCTGGCCTTTCAAGAACCAGTTCTCCGCCGCCGTGGACACCAATGAGAAATTCCTCAGGCTGGGTATTTCCATCGGAGCGAGCGCCGTGGTCGGGATTCTCGACGCCCTCATCCAAAGGCGGCAATGATCCGGCCGCCGGCAGCGCCAGGATGCCAAGCTTGACATTGCGCGGTCTCATCCCTACTATTGTTGTGTTCTTTCATCACGCAAACACAGGGCGGTTCTATGTCCGAAACAACCGAAATGATACTGGAACCTGAAGGCTTCAATCTCGATGATGCCATCCGGAAAGTTCCCGATTTTCCCAAGCCGGGAATTCTTTTCTACGATATAACGAGCGTTCTGGCTTTCCCCGACGCCTTTGCGTATTGCATAGATTCGATGCTGAAACTCTATAAGAATGAGAGAATAGACGCAGTGGCAGCCATAGAGTCGAGGGGCTTTATCTTCGCCGCCCCCTTCTGCCACAAGCTCGGCCTGCCCCTCCTCCTCGTGCGGAAAAAGGGCAAGCTTCCTGGCGTCACTGTTTCGCAGTCCTACGATCTCGAGTACGGATCGGCGACCCTGGAAATGCATGTGGCTGACATCAAGCCGGGCAGCCGGTTTCTGATCGTGGATGACCTCATCGCCACGGGAGGCACGATAAACGCCACCTGCGCCATGATCCGCGCCTGCAAAGCCACACCGGTGCGCGCCTTCTCGGTGGTAGGCCTTCCTTTCCTCAACTACAGGGAAACGGTGAAGGACATCCCCATCGACACGCTGATCGAGTATTTTGGAGAATAGACAAGGAGCCTTCCGATGCTGACATCGCTCGAAAAAAACCCGAAATGGCAGGGCAGGCGAGGCCCCGTTCTCCTCGTGATAATGGATGGCGTGGGATATGGCGAATATCGTGACGGCGACGCCGTGGCGAGCGCCGACATGCGCCATTTCAGGGCCCTCGAATCATCATCGCCCGCCACAAAGCTGAAGGCTCATGGCAAGGCGGTAGGACTTCCCTCCGATGACGATATGGGCAACTCGGAAGTCGGGCACAACGCCATAGGCTGCGGCCGGGTTTTCGCCCAGGGCGCGAAACTCGTGGGCGCCTCCATCGCGAGCGGAGCCATGTTCGAGGGCGCAGTATGGAAGGATCTCGTGGCCAACGTTCGAAAGAACGATGGGTCCCTCCATTTTATCGGCCTTTTTTCCGACGGCAACGTACACTCGCACATCGACCATCTGAAAGCTATGCTGCGGCGGGCGGCCGCTGACGGCGTCAAGCGCGCGCGGATTCACACCCTCCTCGACGGCAGGGATGTGGGCTCCCAGACCGCCCTCGACTACATCCTGCCCTTCGAGGATTTTCTTGCCGTGCTGAACGCTGGCGGCGTCGATTACCGGATAGCCTCCGGAGGTGGCCGCCAGTACATCACCATGGACCGCTACGGCGCCGACTGGGATATGGTGAAGCGCGGCTGGGCCTGCCACGTGAAAGGCCTTGGAAGGGCCTTCCCGAGCGCCAGGGCGGCCATTGAGGCCTACAGGCAGGAAAATCCCCAGCTCATCGACCAGGACATGCACGAGTTCGTGATCGCGGACGAAAAAGGGCCCGTGGGCACCATCAACGATGGCGACAGCGTTGTCTACTTCAATTTCCGCGGCGACAGGGCCCTGGAAATAACCAGCGCCTTCGAGGACGAAGAGTTTTCGAAGTTCGACCGAGGCGCCCGCCCCGCAGTCTACTATGCCGGCATGATGCAGTACGACGGCGACCTCGGCGTTCCCAGGCATTACCTCGTCACCCCGCCGGCCATAGACCGCACCGTGGGGGAGTATCTCGCCGCATCGGGCATCCGGTCGATGGCCATATCGGAAACACAGAAATACGGCCACGTCACCTATTTTTTCAACGGCAACCGCCAGGGGAAGTTTTCCGAGGCCCTCGAAGACTATATCGAAGTGCCCAGCGACCGCGTTCCCTTCGAACAGCGCCCCTGGATGAAGTGCGCCGAGATCGCCGACAAGGTGATCGCGGCGATCGAATCCGGCGAGTACCGCTTTATCCGCCTCAATTTCCCGAACGGCGACATGGTCGGCCACACAGGTGTCTTCCAGTCCGTCGTCTGCGCGATGGAGTCGATGGATATCCAGCTGGGCAGGCTCGCCGAGGCGATCCGCAAGGCTGGCGGCACCATGATCCTGAGCGCCGATCACGGCAATTCCGACGACATGATCGAACACGACAAGAAGACAAAAAAAGCCCTCCTGGACAAGGACGGCGTCCCCAAGGCCAAGACGAGCCATTCGCTGAATCCCGTGCCCTGCGTCATCTACGACCCCGAATCCAGGGGCGAGTACGAGAGTGCCCTGGTTCAGGGCCTGGGCATTTCCAGCCTGGCGGCTACCTGCATCGAGCTTCTGGGCCTGGTGCCTCCGGCCGACTATGACCCTTCCGTGCTGACGATGAAGGCCTGAAGGCTAAGGCGGAAAGGGTCATGCTCGAGATTGAGCTCAAGGCCAGGGTCAGCGATCACGAGGCCGTGAAGGCCAGGCTGGCAGCCTCGATGAGCTTCCTCGGCGACATCGACAAGAGCGATGAATACTGGTCGCTTCCCCTCGTCAATTCCTTCTATCCGCCCCTGGGTTTTCGCCTGCGGCTCAGGATCGAGCCGGGCAAGGCGACGGTGACCTTCAAGGAAAAGACCTACACCGACAGCCTCGAAGTGAACAAGGAAGTGGAATTCGGAATACTGGACACCGAGGCCTTCAGGCAGTTCCTCAATAAAATGTCGGCCACCCTGCTCTACAGGAAAAGGAAAAGCGGAACCTCATGGAAGGGCGAGGGCGGCATCCTCGCCGAACTGGTCGTCGTGGAGGGCTTGGGCGAGTTTCTCGAAGTCGAAATTCTGCGCGAGAACGACAGCGAGGTCGATGTCAGGAAAATAAAGAAGGACTTGTTCGAAGTGATACAGCGCTGTGGGCTGTCAGACCCTGATATCGAACCGAGGCCCTATTCGCAGCTTCTCGGAATGCCGCGATACTGAACCTAATCTGCGATTAAACAATTTACTCGTCATTCTGAGTGGGAAGCCTCTAGCATTGCGATTTTTACTTTTTTCAATGCGTGAAGCATGATACACTAAAAACACTACAATATTGAAAAAGGCGGATAAGCATGCCTGACTCGTTGAAATCCTCCTGTGTGCCGCGGCAATCGGTGTTCGATAGGGCTCGACGCGATGTGGTGCTCGATCTGGGCGATTTTCTGACCGGCAAGCTGGATGAGCAGGCAGGTGCACGATTCTACGACGAAAATTTCGTTACTGCAGGAATGAAGCTCCTAATTACAAAGGCTTTCGATAGGCTGCAGGGGCGCCGGGATCAATCGGCCACATTCCTTCTCTCCCAGGCCATGGGCGGCGGAAAGACGCACAGCATGCTGGCGCTGGGGCTTCTTGCCCGGTACCCTTCTCTCAGGTCCCGCCTGGGCGGCGATTTTCATCTTGGGACAGCTCCGATCCGCGTTATCGGCTTCGACGGGCGGCAGTCCGATTATCCGTTTGGGCTCTGGGGAGCCCTGGCCGAACAGGTAGGCAAGAAAGATCTGTTCGCGGCCTTGTACAGCCCGCTCCAGGCGCCGGGCGTCTCATCGTGGATCAACCTTCTCAAGGGCGAACCTACGATTATCCTGCTGGATGAGCTGCCGCCCTACTTCAACCAGGCGCTCGGGAAGGCCATCGGCGCTTCCAATCTCGCGGAGATTACCACTACCGCGCTCTCGAATCTCTTTGTCGCCGCCAACAAGGAAGAATTGTCCAATATTGTGATCGTCATATCCGACCTCTCTTCCACCGCCTATACCTCCGGCTCGGGTTCGGTCGGCATCAACAGCGCCCTGGAAAATCTGAAGAGCGAAACGGGGCGGAGCGCCCTTCCCATAGAGCCGGTGGCCACCCAGGGCGATGAGGTGTATCACATCCTGCGCACGCGGCTTTTCACCAAGCTCCCCGACCTCTTTGTGCGGGAGCGGGTTGCGGTTTCGTATGCCGAAGCGGTGAAAAAAGCCAAACAGATGGACCTCACCGCGGCCAATCCTGAAACCTATGTAACGGAGCTGCGGGAATCCTATCCCTTCCACTTTTCGCTGCGCGATCTGTATGGGCGGTTCAAGGCCAATCCCGGCTTCCAGCAGACCAGAGGCCTCTTGCGCATGATGCGCGTCGTGGTGGCCACGCTATGGGAAAAAGGCGCGGCCGACTCCATATCCCTGATTCACCCCTACGATATTGATTTGAATGATCCAGATACGTATTCAGAGTTCAGCACGATAAACCCGAGCCTGAACGAGGCGGTAAGGCTCGATATAGCCAACAATGGCGCATCCCACGCGGAGGAATTGGACAGGAAACTGGGAGGAACCCAGGCACAGGACGCGGCCAAGCTCATCTATGTCGCTTCGCTCGCCAATATCCCCGGAGCGCTCACGGGGCTCCAGGGAACCGAGGTTATTGCCTGGCTTTGCCGACCCGACCGGGACATCGCGCGGATTCGCACCGACGTGCTGGAGCAGCTTCCCAACGAAGCCTGGTATCTGCACCTTTCGAACGATGGCCGCCTGTATTTCAAGAACGTGCGCAACCTCGCCGCCCAGCTCCACAGCATGGTGGGAGGCTACAATAGGGAAAACAAGGTCCGCGAGCTCAGATCCTACCTGGAAGAGCTCTTCAAACCCAACCTTAGGGACGTATACCAGGAATGCCGGGTGCTACCTTCCTGGGAAGAAGTGAATATCAGCTCGGACAAGGTGACGCTCATCGTTACGGAGCCCTATGCCAAGGCGAACCACGAGCATCTGCTCCATCCGGAATGGCTCAGCTTCTACGAGCAGGTGGAGTATAAAAACAGAATGCTCTTCCTGTCCGGGGATAGGGATACCCTGGAGGATGTGCTCAAGAACGCCGCTCTCTACAGGGCGATTAACGCCATCATCAAGGAACAGGACACGGAGGAGCTTCCCGCCAGGGATCCACAGAGGCTGGAAGCTCAGAAAAGCCTGGACAAGATACGACTTGGACTTAGAAGCGCCGTCCAGCAGACATTTAGCCTTGTCATATTCCCGAGCTCTGGAGGCTTGCGCTCCGAAACGATACGCCTGGACTTCGAGAACAACAATTACGACGCCGAACGGCAGATCAAGCAAACCCTGATAGGAGTGCAGAAATTCACTGAGGAAGCTCCTTCGGAAAATCTGATCGAAAAGATTCGCGGCAGACTTTTCGATGGGCAGAATCCTGTCATCTGGGCGGAGGTGAAAAAGCGGGCCGCGATCAAATCGACCTGGCAGCTGCACCATCCGCGCCTTTTGGACGACGCGAAAACCGAGGCGCTGCGGCGCGGAATCTGGCGCGAAGAAGGGCAGGGCTCGGTTCGGTGCGGCCCCTTTCCCCGGCAGGCTACCTCCGTTCATGTGCGGCTTAAAAACCGAGACGAGACCACGGGGAAAGCGATTCTGGAAATTCAGCCCATAGGCGGCACGAAGGTTGTGTACGAAATCGGCGGCGGCATTCCTACCGCTGCCTCCGAACCGGTGCCCGACTACAGCGCCTTCGAGACAGGCGAGCTGATCGTCAAGTTCCTCTGCATCGACGAAGGCACGGCTCCTGCTCCCAACGGCGATCCTGTGGTATGGAATAACCGAATCACACTTCGTAACCGCGTTTTCTCGCAGGGAGCGGATTCCTTCTGCGAGCTTATCGCCGTACCCGAGGCCGATATCTTCTACACCACCGATGGAAGCGATCCCAAGGCGCGGGGCGTGCCCTACGCCGGAGCCTTCCTTCTGCCCCCAGCCACGCGGATTGTGCAAGCCTATGCGGCAAAGCATGGCATCGAAAGCGACATTATGAGGCGTGATATAGAGGCGGGCAAGGAAAAGCGGGAGCTGGATCCGAACAAAGCCCTGGTGTGGAAAACGCATCATCGATACCTGAATTGCCAAACTGTTGAAGCGTATCAGCTCCTGTCTCGACTTGTTCAGTTTAAGGCCAGGGCGGAAAAGATCGAGCTGTATTACTATTTCCCCGATGGAGGTGAAGAACTGCACTATATCGCATCGGAACCAGCGATGAAGAGTGGCGATGAGCTCTTGGGAATACTCAACCATATTGCCGAACTGCAGCCCCAGGGCAATGTAAACCTTTCCATTCAGCGCATCCACTTCGAGCGGGCTCAGGATTTCCTCGACTGGAAAAACGAGGATAAAATCGCCGTGCAGGATTCAGAGATTTCCCAATGAAAAAAAAATCGGCAGGCTTCGGGTTCGATCCTGAACGCAGCACCCACTATTTCGTGGTCAGCATTCCCGAGGGTTCATCCGGCGAAGCCCCGGTGCGTATCATAGAGCGCTACGAATGGAAGGGGGAAATTCCTTCGTCCGATGATGTGGGACTGGAGCATAGGGATCTAAAAGCGATCGTCTCCCGATCCCGGTTTAAAGAGATTGCGGATGAGGTCAAGGCTGAGTTCAACCGAAGGTTGACCGCTCATGGCTTCGCCTCGGGCAAGTGGCTCGTCAAGGGTGAAATCCCCCTGGATCGAAGCTTCGGAAAGGAACTCGCCCTCCTGTTCTGGGCGATAGAAGATGCCGAATCCTTGCTTATTCCGAACGCGGTGCGCAACTGGGTGGGCTTGAGCCCCGAAGAACGATGGTGGCTCTACACCATGACCAACGCGGCCACGGGCCAGGCGATTTCCGGCCGAAACAAGGGCTGGCGCAAGGC
>CAYXUF010000056.1:0-14063 GCA_964468155.1 uncultured Treponemataceae bacterium | reverse complement strand
CAGCTCCCCCGAAAACCCCTTCCCGCTCCCCAGCTCCCCTAAAAGCTCATTCCCCTTCTTCCTCACCAGAAACTGCTGGTCGCCGATCGAAAAATCCCCCTGGCGGCCAAAAAGCCCAACTGAAGCCGTAGCGACGGAAAAATCGGCAGACATGGAAGCCTTGGCCATAGTTGCCTGGACAAATAGCTCTTCAGGCCCGAGGGCGGAATGCGATATGAAGAAAAGCATGCTGGGAGCCACGAAATCGATGGAACCAGAAATTGTCGAGACCTGCATGGAGGATATCGAGGAGGAATACAGGCCGCCTTTCCCATCGCTGACGGTCAAGGAGACGGTTGACAGGTCGACGGTAAGGCGAGGAAGCTCACCCGAAGGCTTGTCGGCAAGATAGGCACTGAGTTTTTTATACACCGCAAGATCGTCGGGAAGCCGCAGGTCAATAGTGAGGTTGTCTATGCTTATCTGCTTCAGTATTTCCGAGGTTTTTCCAAAAACCGCAGCCCAGAGATCGATACGGATTTCAAGATTGCCGACAGCGGCGACCTTGCGTCTCAGGATCCAGGATTCTTCCGCTGTCTCCTGAAAAAACGCTATCTCGTGGAGCGAAACCCGGCTGGACGATGAAAGAACGGCATAGCCATAACCCAGTCGAAGGCCGGTAGCCTCATGAACGGTGTCCTGAAGGGAAGCGATGGCGGATTCGATGCGCTGATTGGCGAGATTGCGGACGCGCGGCACCACGAACGCGGCGAGAATCGCAGCGAACGAAACCGCAATGGCAGCGGCCAGAGCCAATTTGACGCTTTTTCGTACCATCCATCCAATTCCTGCATAGAAAATAAGGACTGCAGCCTATATACTAACACATCATGAAGATCGAAGACACTGATTTCAGCCTAAATAACTTCATCGTTCTGGAAGGCATCGACGGTTCGGGCACGACGACGCAGATGAAAAGGCTTTCTTCAATATTGGAAAAAATGGGCATAACGCACATGCTGACCGCCGAGCCGACATCCCGCCCCGAAGGCAAGCTCATCAGGAGGATACTGAGCGGAGAGATCGAAGCCGAACCAGGCACCGTCGCCCATCTCTTCGCTGCCGACCGTCACCAGCACCTCTTTGGCAAGGACGGCATTCTTGAAGCGGTCCGCGCGGGGAAAATCGTGCTCTGTGACCGTTATGCCCTGTCGAGTCTGGCCTATCAGGGCATAACCTGTGGGCCCGAGCTTCCCGCGCTGCTCAACGCCGGATTCCCAGCGCCGGGACTCACCGTATTTTTCCGGCTGGATCCCGAGACGGCCATGAAGAGAGTACTGAGCCGGACGGAAAATGCCCAAAACCCGATGGAAATTTATGAAAAACTGCACATACAACAGCAAGTGAGCGCCTCATATGAGGCTGTCCTGGCTTCGGCAGCGGCCAGGGGCTGGACAATCGCCTTCATCGATGCCGAAACGTCCGTGGACGAGGTTACGCGACAACTTCTCTCGATTATGTCCAGACACCTGGGAATGAATTTGGCAGGCTGACATATCCGCGATAAAAACTGAAAAAGCCGCCCCGCTCTTTCCCTCAGCGGATGAGCATCGCGTCCCCGTAGCTGAAAAATTTGTAGCCTTCCTGTATAGCCTCGGCGTAGGCGGCAAGAATTGATTCCCTCCCAGCGAAGGCCGCCACAAGCATGAGAAGCGTCGACTTAGGCGTATGGAAGTTGGTGAAAAGCTGGTCCACAACATTGAACCTGTATCCCGGATAGATGAATATGCTCGTGCTCGACGATCCGGACCTCAGCCCGACAGCCGGGTCCCACGCCGATTCAAGAGTGCGGAGGCTCGTCGTGCCGACGGCGAGAACCTTCCGCCCTTCCCGCTTTGCCGCGTTCACGGCGGCTGCCGTCTTCTCCGACACCGTGTAGTACTCTTCGTGCATTGCATGCCGCTCGACTTCCTCGACACGGACGGGCAGGAACGTACCGAGGCCGACGTGGAGAGTCACCCACTCGATATCGATGCCGGCCTCGGCCAGGGATTCCAGGAGGGGAGCGGTGAAATGGAGTCCGGCCGTCGGGCATGCCGCCGATCCGGTCGTCCTCGCGTAGATCGTTTGATACCTGTCCGAGTCCGCTGCCTCATCCTCGCGCTTGATGTAGGGCGGAAGCGGCATGTGGCCGTTGGCGTCGAGGTATCGATCGCCCAGGGCCCTGTCGAACTCTATGATCTTTTCGTCCTCTGCCTCGCCGACGATGGTGCCCTTGAGCCCCCCCGGAAAAACATAGGACCTGCCGATTTTCTGCTTTCTGGCCTTGCTGGTCATTGCCTTCCATGAGACCGAGAGGGCCTCGGAACCAGTCTGCCTGGCCAAGGGTTCGAGGAGGAGAAACTCCACGACCGCGCCCGTCTCAACCGCCGTTCCATAGATCCTGGCCTTCCTGACTTTGGAGTCGTTGAACACCATGAGCGTCCCGGGTTCGAGAAAACTTGCCAGGTTCTTGACCATGGAATGCGTCCTGCGCGTCCGAGCCCCGGCGTTTTCGGCATGACAGGCGCTTTCGGCCCGGTCGAGCACGAAGAGCCGGGAATCGCCTCTTTTTTCGGGAGGATATTGGGCTATCGATGACTCGGGTAGCTCAAAATTGAAGTCGTCCGTTCTCACTCGTGTACTCCATGCCCAGGTGTCGGTACGCGAAGGGGGTCGCAACCCTTCCCCGCGGCGTTCGTGCGATGAGCCCCGCCTGTATGAGGAAGGGTTCGTAGTAGTCTTCCAGGCTGTCGACAGCCTCGCCGACGGTGATGGCGAGGGTTTCCGCCCCTACGGGGCCGCCTGCGTATTTCATGATGATAGCCTTGAGGATGTCCCTGTCGAGGCGTTCGAGTCCCAGGCCGTCCACCTCGAGGCGCCCTAGGCCTTCCCTCACTGTATCTATATCGATGGTTTCCTTGCCGGCCACCTGGGCGAAATCTCTCATGCGCCTGAGGAGCCTGTTGGCGATGCGCGGCGTGCCCCGGCTCGTCGAGGCGAGGAGCTTCATCGCGTCCACCGCAATCTTGATCTCCAGTATCGCGGATGAGCGCTTGATGACAAGCTCCAGTTCCTCGGCGCTGTAGTAGTCGAAGCGCAGGGAAATGCCGAAGCGGCTCGCAAGAGGAGCCGAAACCATGCCCGCCTTCGTCGTGGCGCCGATGAGGGTGAAGGGCGGCACGGGCACGCGCACGGTGCGGGCCGAAGGACCCTGACCGATGATCCAGTCCAGCTCGAAATCCTCCATGGCGATGTAGAGCATTTCCTCGATGGCGGGCTTGAGCCTGTGAATTTCGTCGATGAAGAAGACGGAGCCCGGCCTGAGGGTCGTCAGGATGCCGGCGAGATCCTTGGGCTTCTCGAGGGCGGGAGCACTCGTGGGCTTGAAATCCGAGCCCATCTCCGAAGCCACGACGAGGGCGAGGGTCGTCTTGCCCAAGCCCGGCGGGCCCATGAGGAAGAGGTGGTCGAGAGGTTCTGCCCTCTCGCGCGCCGCCTGGATGAAGATGGAGAGGTTTTCCTTTATACGCGCCTGCCCCTGGAACTCCGAGAGCACATGGGGGCGCAGTGAGGCCTCTCGCTCATCCTCGGCGGGGTTGAAATATGGGTCCATGGTTCCGGTTCTCTCGTCGGCTTCGGAGCTGTCGGGGGCGGCTCGCTTCATTTCGAGCCTCCCGCCGAGAGGTCGAGGAGGGCTCGCCTGAAGAGCTCGCGTTCGCTGTCGGCGCCCGTGGGAAGATCGGCCGCGAGCCTCCGCACCGAGGCTTCTGCAGCCTTCCGGTCGAAGCCCATGTCGGCCAGAGCGGCGACGACATCGCTCCAGGGCGAGGAGGGGGCGGGCGGATTGCCCTCGGCATCCAGTTCGACGAGCCTGCCCTTGAGGGCGAGCACCATCTTCTGGGCCATCTTGGGGCCGACGCCCGACACTTTCTGGAGGGCGGCGAGATTGCTCGTTTCCAGGGCGACGGCGAGATCGGCGGGGGAAATACCCGACAGGATCTTGATGGCCTGTTTGGGTCCAATGCCCTCAACCTTCATTAGATCGAGGAATATCGCCCTCTCGTGTTCGGAGGGAAAGCCGAAGAGCCTCATTCCGTCCTCATAGTGGTGAAGCCAGGTAAAGACCTCGACCTGCCCGCCCGGAGGCCCGAAGAGGCCGGCCGCCCTGGCGGGAACGGAGATATCCCATTCGATGCCGCCGGTAAGGACGAAAATCGATGCGGCCGTTCGGCCCGAAAGCGTGCCAATTATTCTGTTAAACATTGGGGGAAGTATAGCAGGTATCGAACATCAGGCGCCAGAGGATTGTATGCCTGCGGGACCCTCGAAGTTCAGACGGCAGATCGCCGCCGCGAGGGCGTCGGCGGCGTGGTCGGGCTTGGGAATGGCGTCGAGGCCGAGGAGGATGCGTACCATTTCCTGCACCTGGAGCTTGTCGGCGCGCGCGCTGCCCGTCACCGCCTTCTTGATGGCGTTCGGGGAGAACTCGGCAAGGGGCACTCCCGACTGGGTGAAGGCGAGCTTGATGACGCCCCGAGCCTCGGCGACCGGCAGGGCAGAGCTGACGTTGCGGAAGAAAAAGAGATCCTCCATGCCGCCGATCGATGGCCTATACCTGAGCAGCAATGCGCTGATTTCGGAGAATATCGCGGAAAGACGGACTTCGGAGGGGTCTTTGGAGGAAGTTGTGATGCATCCATGGGCTATATGCTTCATCTGACCGCCAGAATCGACGATCAGGCCGTAGCCCAGGGAAGCGAGGCCGGGATCGATGCCGATGATGATCCGCCCGGAGCGGGCAGGCGCCGACATTTTTCTCCCGGCCGGAATCATGGACTATTCTTCTTCGCTGTCGGGAAGTTCCATGTTGTGATAGACGTTCTGGACGTCCTCGTTTTCCTCGAGCCTGTCGATGATTTTCCTCACCTTTCCGGCAGTATCGGGATCGAGGTCCATGTAGATGTCGGGGATCATCGATACTTCGGCGCCGAGGGTGGCGAAATTCTTGGCGTTCATGGCGTTTAGAACGTCCTCGAAGCTCGCGGGATCGGTGTAGACGACAATGGTGCCTTCTTCGCTGACGACATCGTCGGCGCCCGCGTCGATGGCTGCTTCCATGATCTGGTCTTCGGTGTAGATCTCGCCATCGTAGCTAAGGACACCCCTGCGCTTGAAAAGGCGGGAAACAGAACCTGTGGTTCCGAGATTGGCGCCCGAACGGGTCAGAAGATTGCGGATTTCGGCCGCGGCGCGGTTCTTGTTGTCAGTGAGAACTTCGATGAGGAGGGCTCCTCCGCCGGGAGCGTATGCCTCATAGGTGAGCTCCTCGTAGGTGCTGCCTTCGAGTTCGCCCGTGCCCTTCTTGATGGCGCGGTCGATATTGTCCTTAGGCATGTTCGCGGCTCTGGCCTTGAGGATCGAGGTGCGCAGGCGCGGATTCATGTCCGGGTCGCCGCCGCCCATCCTGGCCGCGATGGAAATTTCCTTTATGAACTTTGTGAAAGCTTGACCGCGCTTGGCGTCGGCCAGCCCCTTCTTGTGCTTAATGGTCGCCCATTTACTATGACCGGACATAGGATCTCCTTGTTACCAAACCAGCAAATAACGCAAAACAGTAGCATAGCGATGAAACCGCTGTCAACTATACCTTAAGTCTGACAATCGTCTTGCCGTAGCCTCCCTCCTCCGGTCTGGCGAAATGATAGTCCTCAACGACAGGACTTGTTCTGAGATAATCGTGTATGCCCTTGCCCAGCACGCCTTCCCCCGTGCCGTGGATTATGGAGAAAAGGCCGAGGCCCTGGAGGCTGGCCAGATCGATCTGGCGTTCCACAGCGGCGAGAGCCTCGGCGAGCCTGAAGCCGCGGAGATTGAGCTCGAAACTGGCTCGGGCTGAGCCTTCATCGCTGCCATGCGCGAGTTCCAGGTCGTAGAGTGGCCTTTCAACCCTCGCCGTCTGGGCAGGAAGAAGATCCGCAGCCGCTGCCTTGAGGCGGACCGATCCGATTTCGATGATCCAGGTGCCGCCTGAAGCCTTCCTGATGAGGCGAGCGCGTTTGCGCTGAGGCCCGTAGGCTACTTCATCCCCTTCGGCCAGTGCCGGCATCCCGTCTTTTTCCGACGGAAGTTCCGGAAGATCGGTCGACTCGCCGGAATTCCCGATTTTGAAATCCGATCGGGCTTCGCGCTCTTCCCTTTCGAGGATGCCATAGTGGCGATCAACGGAATCGGAAAGCTCGGCGAGAAATTTCTTGACATCCTTGGTCTTGTCGCCGCCCGCTCCCGACTCCCGCAGTTCGCGCACAAGGTTTTCGAGGGTTTTCCGGCTCTCGCCGAGAAGGGTTTTGAGCTCGCCGAGGCCATGGCGGCGCAGTTCCACCTCGCGCTGGCGCACGCGCAGGGCGGCGAGATCGGCCTTCCTCTGGTCTTCCGTGGCTGACTTCAGTCGCTTCTTCTGCTCGCGCTCCAGCGATTCCAGCTCCCTGTGCTTCTCGTTGAGGCCGCGGATCAGTTCGCCGATATCCGTTCTTTCGTCGCTCAGGTACCGCCGCGCCCTCGCTACGATATCCTCGATGAGCCCTGTCTGCGCGGCAATCTCGAGGGCGCGGCTCTCACCCGGTATGCCCATCACAATCCTGTAGGTGGGCGCGAGGCGGGTCGAGTCGAATTCCATGGAAGCGTTCAGGCAGCCCGGACGCGTGTAGCCGTAGTTCTTGAGGATGCCGTGGTGGGTCGTGGCCATCGTGAGGCTTCCCCTCTCGATGAAGAAATCGAGGAGGCCCATGGCTATGGCGCAGCCCTCCTCGGGGTCGGTGCCGGCCCCCAGTTCGTCAAGGAGGACGAGGCTCTCCTTCGTCGCGTGTTTCACTATCTCCGCCATCACCTTCATATGCCCCGAAAAGGTGGAGAGGGACTGGTCGATGGACTGCTCGTCGCCGATATCGGCCAGAACAGCGTCGAAGACCGGCAGTTTCGTCCCTATGGCCGCGGGGAGACCCATGCCGAACTGGTGCATGAGGACGAAGAGCCCTATCGTCTTCAATGTCACGGTCTTTCCGCCCGTGTTCGGCCCCGTGACGATGAGGGTGCGCGCCGACTCGGGCATGTCGACGTCGATGGGAACGGCTTTTTTCCCTAAAAGGGGGTGCCGGGCACGCCAAATCGTATAGCCGGAATCACGGATCTCGGGAAGTATCAGGGCTTCGCGCCGTATCTGGAGGGCTCTCGCCATGCGCTGATCGAGAAAAGCGAGGGTAATCCTCGCCTCGGCTATGGAATGCCTGTCCTGCCGCACTTCAGCCGTCAGCTCCTTGAGTATCCTGAATATTTCCGCCCTGAGCCTGGCCTCGAGCTGGACAAGATCGTTGTTTTTTTCGACGAGAGCCGCGGGCTCGATGAATACGGTCTGACCGGTTGAAGACACTTCATGGACGATGCCCTTGACCCTGCCGCGGAAATTCGCCCGCACCGCGAGGACGGTGCGGCCGTCGCGCTGGGTCGGCTCCCCCGACTGGAGAGCCTGCCTGAGCTCGGGATCGTTCCTGTAGGAGTCGGCGATGGTCTGAAGATCCCTTGTAGCCCGGGTTATGGCGTCGCGAATCCGCTTTATTTCGGGCAGATCGCGCATTTCCCCATCAGGGGTCAGTATTTCGAATATAGTTTTATATACATGCTGAAGCTTGGGCGCTGTTTCGATGAGCCTGAACGCCTCGGGGATAGCCCATTTTTCGGCCAGGGCCAGGGGATCGAAGCCTCCTTCAAGCATGGCTCCCTCAGTCTGGGGTTCCTGTTCACGCTTCGAGGCTGCAAATCGCGCCTTGGAGAGGTAAAGGACCAGCCTGTCGAACTCCCTTGCCCAGATGCCCAGCGCGAAGAATTCTTCAAGTTCGAGGCAGAAGCCCTCGGCTCCGAGATGTTTCAAGGGCATTTCGATGAGAGGAAAGGTAAAAGCGGGTAGTTCGGCTGAGGCCAGATACTCTACAAGGACTGCCAGCTCGGTCTTGAAACGCTCAAGGGAAGGCTTGTCGTCCGTGGGGAAGGATGAAAGCACAAGCTCCCCTCCTTCCCGGGAGAGGCAGTAATCAGCCGTACGCTCGCGCATCCTGAAGAAATCGAGAAGCTTCAGGCTGTGCTCATTATTTAGGAACATAGATCAATACTAGAAGAGTTCGTCGTGTTCGTCGAGGTCGCCCGAGCCCGATCCGCTGATTTTGCTGCGTATCCGGCCCGAGAAGCCCCTCTCCTTCCTGCCGGGATCGCGCACGCCGGGTTTCTTCCATTCGACGGGCATCATGAGCTCCTCACGTATGCGGAGATAGCTCTCGTAGCGATCGGGATGGATGGTGGATTCCTCCACAGCCTCCACGATGGCGCAGCCTTCCTCGTCGGTATGGGTGCATCGCGATCCGAAGGCGCAATCCTCGATGAGGGGCAGCATTTCGGGGAAGCAGCCGGCGAGATCCTCGGCGGGCAGACTCCGCAGGGCAAGCCTGCGTATTCCGGGCGTGTCGACGATGCGCAAGGCCCCATCGGCGATGATCATTTCGGCCATGGTGGTCGTGTGCTTGCCTCTATTGTACTTTTCGGATACCTCGCCGGTTTTGCGCTCGATGCCCGGAATGAGGGCGTTGAGAAGGCTCGATTTTCCCACGCCCGACTGTCCGCCGAAGACGCTCAGGCTTCCCTCCAGCAAGCCCTTTAGCCGGGCTATACCCTCCCCCGTCCTCGCCGAGGCGAGGATGACCTCATAGCCGATGTCATGGTAGTTGTCCAGACGTTTACCCACCTCTTCCGAAAAGCCGAGGTCTATCTTGTTGAGGACAATGACGAAGGGAACCCGAGCCCAGCCGGCCATCACGGCAAGCCTGTCGATAAAGCGCGGCCTGAAAGGTGGAAGCTGTGGCGAGCTTATGCAGATGACCCTGTCTATATTCGCCGCTATGGCCTGTTCCGCTCTGCCCTTTTCGTTGTAGCGGCCGAAAGTGTTTTTCCTTTCGTGCAGTTTCGATACAAGACCTTTCTCGGAATCGGTCGGAAGGACATCCACGATGTCGCCGACGGCCAGCCCGTTGTAATGTCCTTCATGAGCCTTTATTCTTTTGCCCTTGATGGAGCAGAGCCGCACCGCTCCATCATCGCAGAGCAGCCTGGCGGTATTGTTGGTGGAAAAAAGTACGGTGCCCGTCACGGTAGTGCCTGTTCCATGCTAGAGGAGTTCCGGCGGCAGGAGATCGAAATGCTCCGCCCAGCTTTCATAGGCTTTATCGAAGGGCGGATCGCTGGTAAGAAGGAATCGGCCCTTCGTGTCCGGGGATAGCATCGTTTCATCGGGTTTTTTGAGTTCCCCGACAATCTGGGCAAGCCGCCTGGCCACGCCGGCGCGGGAATCGACGATTTCGAAATCCTTGGCGCCCAGGGCCTTAGCACAGCCGGCTATTTCCTTTTCGAGGTGGAGGAAATGCGTACAGGCCAGGATAATCCTGTCGACGCCCTGATCTACCAGATATCGAACGTAAGGCTCGACGGCGGAACGCCTCTGCTCTTCGCTTGAGGCGAGATAGCGGTGTTCAACGAAGGAGACAAGATCCTGGGCCGGCAGCTTGATGACCTCGACATCGGAAGCGTAGCGCGCTATGAGATCGTCGATATAGGGATCAACGACGGTACGTTCCGTGGCCATGACGCCGATCTTTCCTGAGTTTGTGCTCGCAGCGGCAGGTTTGATGGCAGGCACCGTGCCGATGATGGGCAGGTCAGGATGGGCCTTGCGCAGGATATCAAGGCCGATCTGGCTGGCCGTGTTGCAGGCGATGACGAGGGCCGAAGGCAGGAATCGGGCTCTCAAGCGTCTCACCCTGTCGAGCAGTATCGCCTCCAGCTGTGCCGGTGTCTTGGTACCGTAGGGGAAGCCGGCATCGTCGGCCATGTAATGCAGGACGGTGCGAGGCAGAAGGCTTCTGGCCTGGGCGAGGTATGGCAAACCCCCCACGCCCGAATCGAAAAAGACTATGGAACCGCTGGAATTCATGGCCGTCACTTTTTGAAAAGGCTGTCGAAAGCGGATTTTGCCGTCTCGATTTTATCGCGTGCTCCCGTCCTTCCCTCATGGCGAAGGCTGAAGCGGGGATCGGCGGAAAACCACTCGCAGAAATTCCTTTTTTCCTTGTCGGGAACAAGGCTGTCTATGGTTTCCCGACAGTCCCAGTGAGCTCCCGCCATGTAGAAGCTGCACATGGCGCAGACATGTAAATCCTTGCCGCAGGTGGGGCAGGTTTCGGAAAACCCGATTTTGAGGCCTGCCGAAAGAGGCGGCAGGGCGTCCCCGCAAAAATAGCACATATCATATACTATACCCGTCGAGGGTCCAGATTCAAGCGCGGAGCTCCCAGGCGCCCTTGCCCCGAAAGGGACGATAGTGTAGCCTGTGTCCATGTACAGAAGGATGCCCTGCGCAGTCGCGGGCTGCAAGGAAAGCGCCTTTTCTGGTAGTCCCTTGTGCCGATTCCATCTGCCTCAGCCCGAGGAAGCCGTCAAAGCCATAGTCTCCGCCATCAGCGAAGATCATAACGCCATCAATATCGATTTCTCCGACATGTCGCTCTCTCTGGCCGATTTTTCACGCACGCGCTTTGTCGGCTGCCGCTTCAGAAAGGCCTCTCTCTCGCACACCATGTTCACGGGTGCCTCGTTCCGCCTCTGCTTCTTCGATACGGCCATCATCGACTCCTGCGATTTTTCGGGCGTCGACATGGACTTCTGCTCCTTCGGCGACGTCGACATCTTCGACTGCAGTTTCGAAAACTCCGAGCTTATCCACGTCAGCTTCAACGGTTCGAGGATTCGGGAAAGCACCTTTTCGAGCTCAAACCTCTACGATTCACGGTTCATCCTTTCCGAAATCGAGAACAGCCGCTTTGACGACTGTGATTTCAAGCGCGTCTATTTCATGCCTATAAAGAGCGAATCGGTGTCGACAACGGGATCGAACATAACCGAAGCGGTGAAGGATATGGAGCATCTCTACCTATGAAGATTTATCAGCATTACTCCATATACGGATTCTCCAATGGCTATATTGTCGGCAACGAGGACAGCAATGAAGCCATCATCGTCGACCCCGCCGAAGTGACGACGACGATGATCGATCAGCTGGAGAATCACGCGTTCACGGTGAAGGCCGTCCTCATCACGCATAACCACATCCATCACTGCAGGGGCCTGAAAACCCTGATGCGCATCTACCAGCCGACGGTGTTTGCTTCCAACACGAAAATATTCGACATCGCCTGCAGAAAGGTTCGCGACCAGGATATCTTCACCGAGGCCGGATTTAAAATCCGGGCGATAGCCGTTCCGGGTCACTCGCAGGATTCCATCGTCTACAGCATCGAGGATTGTCTATTTACCGGCGACTCCCTCCATGCAGGCGTGCTCGGAAAGACAACCTCATCCTTCAACGCCAAGGCTCTGCTCGAGCGCCTGAAGACAAAGCTGTCGGGGCTTCCTGAGGATACGATGATTTTCCCCGGCCACGGGCCGCCCTCCACCCTGGGCACGGAGATGAAATTCAACCTGGGTCTGAGGAAGGAATTCGCCGAAAGCCTGCATCCAACCTACGATTTTTTTGTCTAGCACACCTGGCGACGCCTGTCGTCGCCAGGTGAGGCCTGGCGAAAACCTTCAGATCTCCGCGATCTGCTCCAGGGCGAGATAGCGTCGCGCCATCTTCCCCCAGTGTCCGATTCCCATGACAAGGTGATTGCCCAGGGGAGCCTCGAGCAGCTTGGCCAGATCGGCATTCTCCATCTCGATGACCGCCTGGGTTCTGCACAGACCCTCGTCCGATGGACATTCCGAGAGATAGCCCTCGGCTACCCATGCCCTGTCGAGCCTCGATCCTCCGATGCGTATGAGGGTGACAGGCCCCGGGGCAAAGCTGCCTGCTATGGCGACGCCGATGCCCGACTCGAAATGGCTTCGTATGCCATAGCCCGAGAGCAGCGAGCGCGGCACGGTACAGTGGGCTACGAGAATCCTTCCCTTGCCGCCATCCTGCCCGATGGTAATCTCGGAAGGATTGGCCATCCATCCCGGCCTTCCCGTCAGCAGGCGAACCCAGTGCAGGCCAAGGACTGAAGGTATATCGCCTTCACAGCCCGCATCGATCCCTTCATCGGCCAGCTGCGAGAGGGCGAAACAGCCTGTCGACCCATCGAAACCGAGGATGTCGAAGCATCGCAGGGTGAGGGCATCGAGCTTTTTGTCGGCCGCTATGCCTTTGAGAGCCCTGTAGACTGTATCGGATTTGTACAGATCCGAGGGTGCCGGTTCCTTGCTGCAGCAAGCGTGTTCGACAAAGGATTGAGCCGGCAGCCCAAGCTGTCCGGCTTGGTTTCCCTCGCCATCCAGGCCGTCTGGACGCAAAGCCGCCATGGCAGCCTTCAATTCTTCCATGGACACGGGCTCGAGCCGTGGACCCCAGGATGCAGCCACTGCGGCGGCATTCTGGCTTGAGGCGATGAGCCAGTTCGAGGCCTCGCCCACCGCCCCAATCCGCGACGCGCGCATGGCGGCCATTGCGCCAGTAAGACGTGCCGCCTCCAGGATCTCTTCGTGCGCCCGCGGATCCTCGGCGCCATGTATCTGGATCACCAGGGCCGAGCCGCCGTCCTGCCTGGCCCGCGCGGCGATTTCGAGGGCGGCGGGAAGCGAATTGTGGTGGGTATGGGCGAGAAGAACGAGGGGAAAGGGCTTGCCCGAAGCGGGGCGCGGCCGTTTCGAAAGATAGTCGAGGACAAGGCCTTCGGTACCCCCCGTCAGGATGAAAAAGAATGGAGGCATGGCAGCCTGGCCTGTACTGTCCATCTCGACGCGGTTTCCGCCGAGCCCCGAAAACAGGGGTTCGAAGGATGAAAAAATCGCCTCGATAGCCCTGCGGTCATGAAGTATCGAGGAAACCACCGTATACGAAAATTTTTTCATTGCATTGCTCCTTGCTGAGCTTACCAGATTCTTTCGGCCCGGAACAAGCTCCGCCTTTCGGAAAATGCATCCTGGGCCGCTATGATGGCGAGTTCTTGGGCATGGCTTTCAAAGCTCGCCTCGAATACCCTGTGCACCGCGCTCGCCATGCGCTCGAGGGAAAGGACGGGATCCCGGGTTTCCAGATAATTGCCGAGGAAGAGGGCGCTCACCATATCGCCGCCCCCATGGGGGGTAATCGGAAAGGCGAAGCGGGGCGTTTTCACGAGGTAGGCCTCGTCGCCGAAGGAAAGCAGGGTGGCTATCGTGGGCGATGGCGGGGCAGACGATTCGAAGCTCGTGACAAGGATGATGGAAGGTCCCATGCCGTGGAGGAGAGAGCAGGCCATCCTCGCTTCGGCGAGTCCCTCGATCCTCAAGCCCGACAGGAACTCGGCCTCGAATAGATTGGGCTTGATGATGGAGGCCTTTGGAAGCGCTTTATGGACAAAATACTCAGGGATCCCCGGCTTCACGTAGAGCCCGCGTTCGGAATCTCCCATGACAGGATCGCAGCAGTACAGGGCCTCGGGGTTCGTCTTTTTCAGGTCGGTGACGATGTCCAGTATTGCCTCCCCCGTCTCCACGCTGCCCAGATAGCCAGAAAGCACGGCATCGCATGCCGAAATGCGCCCCAGTTCCTTCAGCCCTTTCCAGAGCTCGGCGACATGGGACGCTGGGAACACCGATCCCTTCCACCTGCCATGGCCCGGATGATTCGAGAACTGCACGGTGTTGAGAGGCATTACCTCGAAGCCCATGCGCTGCAGGGGAAAAACGGCGGCGCTGTTCCCCACATGTCCATAGACAACCTGGGACTGGATGGAAAGGATGCTTTTCATGTGTTGACTCCGTCGTTGCCGCTCGGCCAGCCTTCCATCTCCCCGAGGGCATCCACAAGGATTCGGTTGAGAAGATCGAGCCCCCGACCGTCGAGCCCTATGCGTCCCCCGGCTCTCGTAAAGCGCCCCGCCCATCGGCTCATGGTTCCGGCCAGCAGATCGGCGGCAGCGACGCCAAAG
>CAYXUF010000055.1:0-14648 GCA_964468155.1 uncultured Treponemataceae bacterium | reverse complement strand
CCCTCAGTCGGAACTTTGCGGATTCGGATGTCCGTAATTTCCATAGTAAGGACGCTCCTTATATGTACGCAGTCACATGGACAGATATTAGCCTAGTAAGAGACTTGTTTCAAGCGGTTTCATTGCATGCAATGCCATGCCATATAAGGTTTTTGTGGCATTGTGCCTCGAAAGCAAAACCCGAAGCTTGTCTTTGGCCTCGCAAGCTTCGGACATCGTGTCGAATATGCCGTACATGCAGGAGCCCGAGCCGGTGATCGAAACATACTTCGCCCCCGCTTCCCTTATCATGGTTTCCAGGGCGGCATAGACGGGAAAGGCGGCATGGAGCATCGGCGAGAAGGAATTCGGGAATGCCCAGGCTTGGATGTCACCCGCGAAACTGTCGCGCAGCATGGTTTTTTTCGCCGCGCTATCGTCCATGATCAGGGATGCTTCCCCCTCGGGCCTGCCCGCCCTGAAAGTATCCAGGGCCGCATAGGCCCATTTCGTGGAAATGCCGAAACCTGGATAGACCACAAGTATCCCAAAGTCTCCGCGGGAGGGCATAGGCTCGATGATCTCACCTCTGCCCGAGACGAGAGCCGCCCCTCCATTCATGAAAAAAGAAACGTCGGCGCCAATCCTGGCGGCGATAGCGGAAAGTTCGTTATCCCTAAAAGCGACATCGTAGAGCCTGCTGAGAGCAAGGAGGACAGCCGCTGCGTCGGCCGATCCGCCTCCCAGGCCAGCCATGACGGGTATGTCTTTTTCCGCACGAATCCTCAAGCCGTCCTTTATATTGAAATGATCAAGGAATAGCCGGGCTGCCTTATAGATGGTCGTCGACTGTGGCGGACAGTCGAAAACCCCTTCCACCCGGATCCCGCTGCCCTCGCCCTTCGCGCAGAAAAGATGGTCGGAAATGCCCACCGAATGGAAGATTCCCAGTACGGGATGGTAGCCATCCGGGAGAGTTCCTCCGATCTCAAGACCTATATTTATCTTGGCAAAGGCTTCGACTTCCAGTTCGGTCTTCATGGGCTCCCAATGTAGTATCAAAGCTGCATCCTGTCAAAGAATATCAGCCTTGAACTGCCTCATCGTCTTTTTTTCCATAAAATGGCGTTTTTACAGTTGACAGATTCCCATAGGCTCTTTAGATTTTCGTTGCCTGACCAGAAATTTGGGGCTTGACGCTCTGTGTTTTTGTTAGCATAGTACGCAGGCATTTTTGACTTCTGGACCTTGAAGTGAGGGAGGATACCGTGATGATCCCCATGTACAGCGCATCAACATCGAATGAATCGGAATATGAACTCGTCACGATAGCCGGAGAAGGACCCATGGGAAAATCAGGTTTTATACTTCGATCCCCTGTTCATTTTGATGACAGTATCGATGACGATTACGAGGATTTCGATGAGGATGAAGATGATATGAATGACGACGATGATGACTTTGACGATGACGACGATCTGGACGACGATTTCGACGATGATGACGATGACGATTTCGATGACGACGATTTCGATGATGATGACGATGATGAGTTTGGATACGATGACGATGTGGAGTACGATGATCTCGATGAATGATTAAGATGAATTCGCTATAAAACTGTAAGGGCTGTCCGCTTGGACAGCCCCTTTTTATGCTTCCGGTATTGTACCGGGCGATTCCTGCCTGCCCGCCTCCGCTTCGATATGGAATACGGGAGCCTTGAACCAGAGTTTTTCCAGTTCATAGAAACTGCGGGCATCCTTGTTCATGATATGAACTATGACATCCCCCAGGTCCTGAAGAAGCCAGCTCTCGTCCTCTGTCGCTACAGGCTTGTTGAGCGGCTTTTCCTTTTCCTTGTCGAGGAGTTCGTCGACGAACCTCGCAAGGCCTCGCAGGTGTGCGCTCGATGTGCAGGTACCGATGACGAAAAAATCCGTCCATCCCGCAATTCCCCTCAGATCCATGACGACAACATCGCTGGCCTTATGCTCAGCCAAGATGGACGCTATCGTAAAAGCCAGTGCTTTGCTATCGGACACAAACCCTCCCATTGAAATCTTTGCCCAGAATAATTGTATAATCGGCCTTGATAGTACCCTTGTATGCCGCGGCTTCCGAAAAATTGCCACACTTGATGACGGCGGCGATTGTGGAAAGCGCTTCCTTGTCGCCGAAACGATCGATCAGGACAGTCTTGGCGTAATCCAGGGTGGCTGCATTGCCAACCGCAACCACATCGTAGCCGAAACTCCCGAAAATCTCCGCCGTTCGCGCCGCCAGGCCTTTCTCTGTCGTGCCGTTCAGGATTTCCACCGTATAGATTTTGCTGCTCGATGATGCAACGCTTGAAACACTCATCGCATTCAGTGTCTGCTTCAGCATGTCGCGCGCCAGCTCTCCGTCATAAAAGGGGAAAAAGAGGCTCTCGCCTTCCACATTCCTGTACATGCCGGTGATTTTCTGCATGAGAATTGAATCTGGGTCCAGAAGGGAAATCTCCCTTATGAGCTTTTTTTTGGCTTCAGCGCTGAAATTGCTCTCGATGCTGCGCACAAGGGCGGCGCTTGCCGATTTGTTGCCGAAATACCTCGACTTTTCCGATATTTTCTTCAGCAATGCTATGGCCAGCTTCTGCCTTCGCGCGAGGGCATCGCTTTCACTCTCATTTTCTTCTTTGTACTGGAGATATTGCAGAACCTTGTCGCCGTCGAGATTCACCGCGCCGCCGGGAAGCCGTATCCCCGGTTTCCCATCCTGCAGAATCATTGAGGGGATAAAGAGCTGGATGCCGTCGAGCAGATCGACGAGCGTGCCGAGGCTTGTCTCGTTGAAGAGGAGGTACCCGTTGAGGGGAATGTCGAGATAGCTCGACACTTCGGTGATGAAATTCTTGGGATTCCCCGCCTTGTAGATGTAGTCGATCCGATCCATGCGTTTTATCGTCTTGAGTATGACGGCGGTATTGGCCGGAATGTCGAGGAGGGCGGCCTTGGACCGCGACGCGTAGAACATGAGAAGCTGGGTCGACACGGGCTTGCCCTGCTGTTCAAATACCAGAAGGATGTTGATCGGTCTGTCCGTCTTAAGCTGCGTGGAAATGCTTTCCGCCTTCAATGCAAAAAAGGCAGTCACCACCGCGGCCAGCAGAAGGGCGAGTATAATCCAGAGAATGATATGGCTCTTGTCAAAGGGGAGTTTTCTCATGATGTTGATTCTCTCATCGTGAGGGCATTGTATAAGTCGAGGGTGCTTTGGGCAATAGCGCTGCCCTTTCCCCTTAGCCAATCGATGCTTATGCCCAGGGATTTGACGAGGAGGGCATCGAGGTCGAGGGCATCGGTCATAGCCAGCTCCGCGGCTGTCACGAAGGGTCGACGCGGTTCCATTTTATCGGAAACATATACTATCTTGGCCAGGGGCGACATCGCGGAGGCCGCCGAAGAATGGAGGGCGATAGCCTCGAGCATTTCCATGTCATCAAGCCGAAATTCCTCATGCATATAGACGGCAGCCGCCGGGCCATGGATGATCTTGTCGGCGAAGGCTTTTTCGTCTTCGATCCGCGCGACGATGGCTGCGAGGCGATCGAAGCCGGGGATGGATGCTGCCCTCCGGGCCGCCCCCCATTGATCCTGGAGAGGGCTGTCTTTCAGGATGTCGTGGGCAAGGCCACAGATCGAGCCCTTTTGCTCGTCGATGCCGAAACGCCTGCACAGCTTTGCGGACAGGGCCGCGACGGAAAGGCAGTGCTCCACGCGCGAGGCTTTGCAGCAGCCTTTGAGCCTGTCACGGATGAGGGATTCAAGAATTCCGCAGTCCATACAGCCCATGCGCCTCAATAAGCCTTCGCGCCGCCTCGGGCACGAGATAGCGCCATCCTCCCTGCGAGGCAACCTTGTCGCGCACGATGCTGGAGGAGACGGGGAAAATCGCGTTTTCAAGATACCGGTGCGGAAAAGGCAGGGCCAGCGTATCCCTGGAACGGCGGTGGACGACGAGGAGGGAGGCTTCCCTGGCTACTGCCTCGCTTTCCTTCCAGCTGCCGAAGCCTTCAACGAGGTCGTCGCCGATGACCAGGAAAGGCTTGGGTTCAACGATGCCTTCGCGGACAAGGTGACGGATCGTGTCGATGCTGTACGAAAGCCCCGAGCGGCGAATTTCACAGTCGCTCGCGCGGAATCGCGGGTTGTCGGCGATGCTCGCCTCGAGCATGGCCAGCCGGAGCTCGGGGCCGGGATCCTGGATTTCCTTGTGCGGGGGGCTGTAGGCGGGAACGAAGAGAATGAGGTCGCAGCCTGTCTGCGTGAGGACTTCTTCGGCGATGATGAGGTGGCCGATGTGGACAGGATTGAAGGACCCGCCGAAGATGGCCGTTCTCAATCGAAGCCTTCCATGTCGAAAAAGCTCTCGGCGCCCTCGCTCGAGGCATTCGTTTTCCCCTCTTTTTCAAAGGCCCTTACCTGCTCAAATATCGCTTCCTTCAGGCTATCGAGGCCTTCCGTGCTGAACACGGAGATGCCGAACACCTTTTCTTCGGTGAAGAGAGCCTTGAAATCCTGGAAGCGCTCCTTGGCTTCGGGCAAGTCGAGCTTCGTGGCGACGATGATGCGCGGCTTTGCAGCCAGTAGCGGCGAAAAGGATTCGAGCTCGCTTTTGAGAATCGTAAAGGCGGCGCTCCAGTTTTCGTCCGAAAGGTCGACAAGGAAGGCCAGGCAGGCGGTACGCGCTATGTGCTTCAGGAAGCGTATGCCGAGTCCTGCCCCATCATGGGCGCCTTCGATGATGCCGGGAATGTCGGCGAGGATTATGTCTCTATCGTGGTGGGTGAGAACGCCCAGGTTGGGTATCTTCGTCGTAAAGGGATAGGGAGCGATCTTGGGTCTGGCGTTGGTGAAGGCATCGAGGAGGCTGGATTTCCCGGCATTGGGAAAACCCACGAGGCCGATATCGGCGATGAGGCTGAGCTCGATCTTGAGCTTCCGTTCCTGCCCCGGCTGACCGGGCATGGCTGTCTTGGGCGCCTGATTGACGGAATTCTTGAAGTGGGTGTTGCCCCAGCCGCCCTTCCCGCCCTTGAGGAAGACCCAGCGTTCGCCTTCTATCGCGCCGTGGCCGCCGATGTCGGAACTGAAATCCTTGATGATTTCGTCGGTATCGGCATCCTTGACCATGGTGCCTGGCGGCACAGGGATGATGACATCCTCCCCATCCTTGCCATGCATGTTCCTGCCCATGCCGGGGATGCCGTTCTGAGCCTTGAATGTCTGCCTGAAACGAAGAAACGAGAGGGTTCGCACGTTGCTCTTGACGAGGAATACAACATCGCCACCCTTGCCTCCGTCACCGCCGGCAGGGCCGCCCATGGGGATGTATTTTTCGCGGCGGAAAGCGACGCATCCGTCGCCCCCCTTGCCTGATGCAACCGTTATTGTCGCCTCGTCAGCGAATTTTATCACGATTCGACTCCATTGGGAAAAATACCAGTTCAAGGGCTGGCATGCAAGCCATTAAAAAAAGCCGCCCGGTATCGAGCGGCTTTTAACCATACCGCTTTCCGCGGCAGGGATTCCTTTTTGCCTTATTGGGCTTTCGCTGGTTCAGATTCAGCAGCGGCGGGAAATGGCTCGACCTGGGCATATTTCTTGCCTTTCACTTCCCTGAACGAAACCATTCCGTCCACGAGGGCAAAGAGCGTATCATCCTTGCCGATGCCGACATTGAGGCCGGGATGGATCTTGGAACCCCTCTGCCTGACGATGATGGACCCTGCCGTCACCGCTTCATTCGCATATTTCTTTACGCCGAGATACTGGGGATTCGAGTCGCGACCGTTTACACCCTTGTGTGGCATGCTGTTCCTCTCCTATGCTTTTGGCGCCCTTAGGCGCCGACAATTTCCTGAACCTTGAGAACGGTGTAGCGCTGCCTGTGGCCGCGGGTTCGTCGGTAGTCCTTCTTGGGCTTGTACTTGAAGACGATAACCTTGTCGTCCTTTATCTCGGCATCGATGATAGCCTTTACGCTCGCGCCATCGACATAGGGGTTTCCAACCTTCACCCCAGCTTCGCCGGAGAGAAGAAGAACCTTGTCGAAGGAAAGGCTTGCCCCCGATTCCTGATCGATCCTGTCCACCGTCAGAGCCTTGCCCTGTTCGGCGCGATATTGTTTGCCATTAATTTCTACAACTGCATACATCTGTGCTATCCTCGTCAAAAATCCATACGTAGCGCAGTTTTATACACTGCGCGGCCATCCGGTGTCAACCGGTGGCATGACAAATCCCTCACATCAGATCCATGAAGGGAATGCAGAGCATCTCGCAGACTGTCTCCAGGGTGGCTTTCACCGCCTTCACGAGAGCCACGCGGCTGGCCGAGAGGTCGGGATCCGGGCTGTTGAGAACGGGGTTGTCCCTGTACCAGGAGGAAAAATCGGCGGCCAGATCGTGGGCGTAGGCGGCCATCACCGAGGGCTCCTTGGCGCGCGCGGCGCACTCGAGCGACTCCGTGAAAGCCGCGAGCCGTCGGATAAGGGTCCAGTCGGCATCGCCCGAGAGCGCCTCCATGGACAGCCTTCCAGCCTTGGCGTTGCCCTCGCCCAGCTCGTATTTCCGCAGTATCGAGGAGGCTCTGGCTCCCATGTACTGGATGTAGGGCCCCGTATTCCCCGTGAAGGAGAGGGACTGCTCGGGATCGTAGAGCATATCCTTGGTGGGCGAAGTCTGGAGAAGGTAGTAATGCAGGGCGCCCAGGGCGACCTTTTCCGCCACCGCCTTGGCATCGCCGACGGTTCCGTCGCGGCCCTTGGCGATTATTTCCTTCTCGGCGAGGCTGGCCAGTTCGTCCATCATGTCGTCGGCGTCGACGACTGTCCCTTCCCTCGTCTTCATCCTGCCCGAGGGGAGGTTCACGAGCCCGTATGCCAGATGGTAGAGATTGCCGGCCCATTCGCAGCCGAGCCTTTTCAGAATCTCGAAGAGAGCCTTGAAATGGTACTGCTGTTCGTTGGCGACGACGTAGATGAGCTGGTCGAAGGGCCAGTCGGCGTGGCGGTATATGGCGGTGCCGATGTCCTGGGTGATGTAGATGCTCGTGCCATCCTTGCGAAGGAGGACTTTCCTGTCCAGGCCTATATCCTCGAGGTTCACCCAGACAGAGCCGTCTTCCTCCCTGTAGAAAATGCCGGCTTTCAGGCCTTCGAGGACCTTGTCCTTGCCCTTCATGTAGGTGAGGCTTTCGTAGTAGTACTCGTCGAAGCTCACGCCCTGGCGGGCATAGGTTGTCTTTATGCCTTCTACAGCCCAGGCGTTCATTTTCTTCCAGAGGGCGATCACCCCGGGATCTCCGGCCTCCCAGCGCTGCAAAAGCTCCTGGGCCTTTTCGTCAGCCCTGGGATCCTCGGTCTTGAGGGTATTGAACATGACGTAGTACTTGCCGACGAAGTGGTCGCTCTTCAGCCCTTCGTCCTCGGGGCTCCGCCCCTGGCCATAGGCCTGATAGGCGAGCATCGATTTGCAGATATGGACGCCCCTGTCGTTGATGAGATTGACCTTCCTGACATCGGCGCCGGCCGCCTTCGTTATCCGCGACAGCGATTCACCAAGGATGTTGTTGCGAAGGTGCCCGAGATGGAGGGGCTTGTTCGTGTTGGGGCAGGAGAACTCCACCATAACCTTGCGGCCGGCAAGAGGGCGGGCCTTGTTCCAGTCGCTCGACATGCCTCTTTCGAGTATCTCCAAGCCAGTAGCCGCCCGATTGTAGAAAACGTTGAGGTAGGGGCCGACGGCTTTGGCCGTCCCGCTTGAGCCGCCTGGCTCAGCGGCGGAAGCTGTCGCTTGGGCGATTTCCTTTTCCATTTCTATCGCTATCGCCGCCGGGCTTTTTCGCAGCAGCTTCGCGTAGCCGAACATCGGAAAACCGATGTCGCCCAGTTCAGGCTTGGGAGGGAATTCCATGACGATGGCGTCTATGCTCAGCCTGCCTGCATCCAGACCTGCCCCGGTGGCGAGCGAAACGAGGGCGCGACAGACACGCTCTTTCCAGAGTCTTTTTATATCAGTCATTGCGGTGATATTACAGCCTAGAGGGTTTGACATTCAAGGCGGCGGCTTCGAGCAGGCCGAGGAATTCATCCTCCCCGATGACAGCGACGCCATATTCTGCCGCCTTTCGGTTTTTGGATGAGCCGGAGCCCGGATCGTTGGTGACGAGATAGTCGAGCTCCTTGCTTACGGAAGAAACGGCCCTGCCGCCTGCGTCCCTCACTTTTTTCTCGGCTTCAGGCCTCTTCATGGCTTTCATCTCGCCGGTAAAGCAGAAGCTCCTTCCTGCGACGGGATTGGCCGAATTCCGGGTTGTCGCCGCAACCGGACTTCGAATCCGTATCGCCTTGCTGTCAATAAGGCTTTCCATTTCATCCCTCACCGCGGCCAGTCCCCTGGTGATGGTCGTCGCCATGGTTTCGGCTATTCCGCCGATCTTTATGAGATCCTCCACCCTGGCCGAAAAAAGCGACTCAAGCGTCGAATAGCCGCCCTGCACCAGTTTTTCAGCCACAAGGAGCCCTACATCTTCCAGATCGAATCCGGCGACGAACTCCGCAAGGCTCACTTCCTCGATTGCATGAAGGTTGCGAAGCACTTTCTGAGCCGAGGTCCTCCCCATGCGCTCGAGTGTTTCCAGTTCCTCCACGGTGAGGCTATAGAGATCGACGATCGTCTTCACCCTCCCCGTTTCGTGAAGCCTTTTAATGAGGGCCGAGCCAAATTCCCGAATGTCGAGTATGCCGAGCCACTTGCCAACTCGGTGTAGTTCCTTTTTCGGGCAGCGCTCGTTGGGGCAGTAGAGCCGCGTTCCCCCGTCGATCAGTGCGGTGCCGCAGGATCCGCAGCGTGTCGGCTGCTCGATGTCGACCGAGCCTTCGGGGTTTTCAACAAGGGTTTCGATCTTGGGGATGATCTCTCCGCGCTTGGTGATGACCACCATGGAACCTATCTTCAGATTCATGGCCCGGATCATGGCGGGATTGCAGAGATTGGCCCTTTGGACAGTGGTGCCCGCGAGATGCACGGGATCGACAATGCCGATGGGGGTATAAAGCGCTCCCGATTCGCTCCATTCTATGGCCTTGAGCCTTGTCACCGCTTCCTCGGGGCTGAATTTGAAGGCAATCTGCTTGTCGGGCCGAGGTTTGGCGAGATCTTCGGCGTCGATGGCCAGGCCTTTCACGACAAGACCATCGATGTCGAACTCCATATCGGGACGCAGGGCCATCACCCTGCCCCGGTAGTCGACGACCTCTTCCCAAGTGGAGAATATTTCCGTTCTGACGGTCGCGAAGCCCATGGCCGCAAGCCAGGCAAGCTTTTCGAGCTCATCGCCAAACAAGGGAGCCTTGCCTTCGGCCAGGGATCCGCCCTCGGCTAGGGAGGGTCTTTCCGAGGTTTCCAGGGCATCGTAGCAGATCACCCTCAGATCCTCACTTCCCGCCCCGTCTTTCCGCTTCATGATGCCATTGGCTGCATTCCTGCAGTTGGCCTTGTCGCGATACTTTTCGGCGTGAACGGCCCTGGACATCATGACTTCGCCCCGAACCCCACCCGAAAAAGGAAGGGGCAGCCTATCGGGAACAGCCTGCATCCTGCGCGCATTGACCGTTATATCGTCGCCGATGAGGCCGTCGCCCCTCGTTACGGCACGGGCGAGCCTGCCAGACTCATACTGGAGTTCGAGGCTGGCCCCATCCAGTTTGTACTGTACCAGGTAGCTTCCAAAGCCCACTTTCCTTGCCCAGGATTCGAAGGCTTCGGGATCTGTCGCCTTGGACTGGCTTCCCATGGGCATCAGGTGTCTGGATTTCGGCCAGCCGTCAGCCTTGTCCTCTCCAATTCGCCCGAGCAGGGGGTTGGCTGGATCGCGATCCTCGAGCTCGGACCACAGCGCGTCGAACTCCTCATCGCTGATTGCCGGCTCATCGTTATAGTAGAGCTCCTGATTCTTCTGTATCAGCGTTTCCAGTTCCGCGATGCGCTCTTTATCTGAACTTCCCGTCATGCCGCGATGATAGTATGCTGATCCCGATGTTGTCAAAGGTTCTGCTGTTTTTGTGGATGCACGCAGACGGTCCATGGCGCAGGGAAGCCTGCCAGCATTGCATTATCAGGGGAAGCGCCCTACAATGTCACAACAAGCGAAGCAGAGGAAAAGCAGATCATGAGTTTTTTTGCACTACAGGTTATGTCAGGCAGGGAAGATGCCTATATCGAGCTTTTTTCCAAGTCCAGACCAGACCAGATACTTTATAATGTTAAAAAAAAGATACGAACGCGAAAGAAAGGGAAGCAGGTCATGCACATGACCTGTCTTTTCCCCGGATACATCTTCTTTCAGGCCGAGGGCGAAAAACCTTCGGCTGAAATCGTCAGCGCGCTCAAGCATACGCGGCATTTCATGAGGCTGCTTCCTGCCACCGACAACATCAAGGCCCTGCGCGAACGTGACATGGAAATCATACGCCACCTTATCTCTTTCGGGAGGGAAATAGGCCCTTCACTTGTCACCTTCGACGAGAATAACCGCATTAAGGTGATCCAGGGCCCTCTCATGGGGCTTGAGGGCAACATAATCAAGGTGGACCGACGAAAACGAAGAGCCAAGATTCAGCTGGAGATGAATGATTCCCCCATAACCTTTGACTTGGGCTTCGACCTTCTCGAAGCGGTCAAGGACAAGCCCGCGTGAAACGAAAAGAAACTCAAGAGGCCTTGCCCATCCTCGGCGCCCTGGAGTTTACGGGAATGCTCCATGCCTCCACGATTCGATCCTCCGTGGCTAGGGCGAAAAGCTTTTTACTGCCACATGGACAGCTGCCCGCAGGCTACGTACGGATTGCTGCGGCTGACTGCGCGGCAGCGGAGATCGATCTTTTGTTCTCAGGCGAAATTCCCCTCTTCGCCACAAGCTCCATTTCCTACAGGGGACAGGCTCTCGGTCTTGTTGTAGGCCCGGATCCCGGGCTCTGCGATGAGCTGGCCAAGGCCGTGAAGGTGGAGTATGAAGAAGAGGAACCCGAACTGGAGTGGGAGAGTTTTTCCTCTTCCCAGATCGCGGTCCGCTATGCCATAGAGTACGGAAATGTTGACCTCGCCTTTTCGGGAACCGCGAGAACAGAAAGGTCCGTCTACAGGAACGGCATATTCGATCACCATTACAGCGAGCCCATGGGCGCACTGGCCGCCTGGGACTATGACAAAATGGCGATCTACTGCGCTTCCCAGTGGCCCGATCAGGTGAGAAAAGCCGTCGCCGTCGCGGCCAGAGTCGCTGAAGATGATATTGTCGTTCGGCCGACGCATCTGGGTTGCCCCCTCGACGGGCGGCTCTGGTACCCTTCCTATGTGGCCTGCCAGGCTGCCGTCGCGGCGAAGCTATGCAAAAAACCTGTCAAGATCCTCTACACCCGCGAAGAGGATTATCTCTATACCCTCAAACAGGCAAGAAGCGCTGTCACGATCAAATCCGCATCCAGCGATGATGGCCGGCTTCAGGCCCTCGACATCAAGATCATCATCAATATTGGCAGCTTCAATCCCAATGCCCAGGAGATAATCCACCAGGCTGCGGCAGCCATCACAGGCATCTATGCCTGTCCTGCCATCCATATCGAAGCCTATGCCATACGAAGCAATATCCTCCCTCTCGGAGCCATGGGCTCAATCGGCGCTACCCACGCTTTTTTTTCAATCGAAGCCCATCTCAACCATCTGGCCACGCTGGCGGGAAAAACCCCGGCCGAGATCAAGACTATCAACATGCTGTCGAAGGGCTCATCCAATTTTGGCGCCCCTGCCCTGGCGAGCGATATTCCCTTCGCGAAAATCCACAGAAAGCTGGAGACAATTTCAGATTATAGAAGAAAATACGCCAGCTATGAACTGGTGAAAAAACGGGACTCGGGCTCGAGGGAAGGCATCGTCAGAGGCATCGCCCTCACCGTTGGCTATCAGACCGGAAGATCCTTTTCCGACAATCCTTCCATTAATGCCTACAATGTAGAAACGACCCTGGACCGCAATCTCGATCTTGTCATCGCGACCCAATCGGCGATCGCTTCCGAAAACCTCAGAGCCATGTGGAAAACAACTGCCGCGGCAGCCCTTTCCATCCCTGAATCGTCCGTGCATTTTGCACCGCCCGACAGCGACATGACATTGCCATGCGGCCCGCTCACCCTCTCGCGAGGCGCATCAACGGTGAACAAGCTTATCGAACGAACATGCCGGGCTATCCAGAAAAAGCGGTTCAGGGAGAGTCTGCCCATAATGGCCAAGGCTCAAACCAGGATTTCGAAGGTTCCGGCCTCGACCGGCGGCGCAGGTCTTGGAGGCCTGCTTTTCGATTCCGCTTCATGGTGCGGAACTGCCGTCGAAATCGAGATAGACAGGCTGAGCGGGGAGCCACGACCCATCGCTGTGTGGATGGTTATCGATGCCGGCAAGATAGTAAAAAAGGAGTTGGCATTGTCATCCCTTCGAGCCTCCATCATAAGCGCCCTCAATCTGTGCATGGACAAGGATTTTAATCCCGATGGTGGCAGGAACCACTTTCGCAATCACAGGAGGCTGCCCCTGTTCGAATTGCCCTACATGGGAATAGAGTTTATCGATGCCGAGAGGACTGCGGTATCCAAGGGACTCGGAGAACTGCCCTTTATCACCATACCGGCGGCTTTCCACAGCGCCTTGACCCAGGCCCTCGGCGTCGAACCGCGACAGCTTCCCCTGGCAGGCAGCGAGATACTTAGGCTCATGGAGTCCCTATGATCATCGATATAACGGTGAACAACAGCCTCAAACAGGTACAGGTAAGAAGCGGAGACCGCCTTGTCGATATCCTGCGCAACCAGCTGTCCCTCTCCAGCCTCCAGCCTGACTGCCTGAGCGGCAGCTGCGGTCGCTGTTTTGTCTTTATGGATGGGCGCCTCGTTCACTCCTGTCTCGTCCCCGCCTTCAAGGCGAAAGGTTCTTCGATCGTCACCTATGAATCGATTGCCGATTCTCCCGAAGCCAAGGAGATTCTCCTCGCCTTTGAGAAAGCCCAGTGCAAGCCCTGCGCTTTCTGCAAGAAGGCCAAGGTTATGGCCATCACCGATCTTCTCGCGCGCAGCGCTCTTCCTGGAAGGGATGAAATACTTCAGCAGATCGGCATGGTATCCTGCCCTTGCAGCGACCCGTTGACGCTCGTGGACGCAGTTGGCATAGCGGCAGAAATGCGAAGCAAAAGGAAATTCAACCGTGCGGATAAGTGAAGTGTATTACCCCGCATCCGTCGCGGAGATACTCGATTTGATCCGCGCCAATCCTGATATCCAGATACTGGCGGGGGGTACGGAGATCGTGGGGGAACAGGCATCGCGTGTACTCGAGTTCCCTGGCCAGGTTGCCTGTATAGCCAAGGTGCAGGAACTGAGAAAAACGAACCGTACCGAGCAATTTCTCGAGCTCGGCTGCTGCACAACCCTCACCGGGCTTTCCACGCTGGCGCCGGGCATGCTGCCTCGCCCCCTCCCCACCGTCATCAATGCCATAGCCAATCGCGCCGTACGAAACCTGGCTACAATCGGCGGCAACCTCTGCAGCCGATCGCGCTGCATGGATCTGTGGCCTTTTTTATCCTGCATGGATGCGCAGGTGGAGTTGCGTTCGCCTTCGGGCACGCGATGGGCCAGCGTTTCCCATCTCTGCGGCGAGGATGGCAGCCTCCAGTTTCCGAAATCCACCATTCTTTGCCGGGTGAGAATTCCCCTGTATTCGTATAACTTTATCTTTTTCAAAAAGCTGAACCGTTCACTCTTTCCCGACGAGGATACGGCCACTTTTGTCTGCATGGCCAATGTTGAAAGCGACAAGATAGAGGATTTCCGCCTGGCCTTCGCCGGCACCCGGGCTTTTCGCCTGAAAGACAGGGAGATGGCTGTCGCGGGCAAGAAAAAAAGCTCGGCGCCGAAGGAACTGCGCGTCATCATGGACGATTACATGAAGGAATTCGCCTTCAGGGGCTGGTTCGATCCCCTGCTTTTCCGCGCTCTCCTCGAGGAAACCTTCGGGAGGCTTTTCACGTGATGGCCCCTTTGCCAGGCAGACTCTATCTCCTGCCCAGCCCTCTGCAGCCTTATTCTCCGGAGGCCTGGGATCCGGCAGTACTTGCACAGTCCATTCCGGCCGAGGCCCTGCGGCTTCTTGCCACCCTGCGCTGTTTTATCGTGGAATCCGAACGGACGGCGATGCGCCTTCTCTCGCGTTTCAAGGACAGACAGGGTATGGAAAAGCTCTCCATCAGGGTGCTGGACGAACACTCCACGGAGGCCGATATTCCCGACCTCCTCATCGATATGCTTGCCGGCGAAGACTGCGGTTTTTTCAGCGAGGCGGGCATGCCCTGCATCGCCGATCCGGGTGCCGCCCTTGTCGCCCGCGCACACTCGGTCGGCATCCCTGTCGTGCCCGTGTCCGGGCCTTCCTCGATTCTTCTCGCCCTTGTGGCCTCAGGCCTTGATGCCCAGCGCTTTGCCTTCCTCGGCTACCTCCCCCAGGAAAAAGCCGCCAGGCGATCCGCCATTCTCAAGCTTGGCAAAGAATTGAAGCAGGATTCCATGACCCGAATATT
>CAYXUF010000054.1:0-14762 GCA_964468155.1 uncultured Treponemataceae bacterium | reverse complement strand
CGCCCTGGCGAAGGCCATTCTGTCCAAGCCGCAGAGCACGTTGCCGAAATCGAAAACGACAGCCTTGTACAAAATTCACTCCTTACGTACTATCCAGATATGTTGGAAGAACAGCCGAACAATCTTCTTCACGGCCTCACTCTGGAGGCTATCCTTACCCGCCTCGTCGACCACTACGGCTGGGAAGGCCTGGCCCGGCGCATCGCCATACGATGCTTTGAGCTCGATCCGAGCGTAAAGTCGAGCCTCGTCTTCCTGCGGCGTACGCCATGGGCCCGCGAAAAGGTCGAGCAGCTCTACATGAGGACGCGGTTCAGGAAAGCCTGACTTGAGGCCTGAAGTCAGGTCGGCTTCCGTCGAAAAGGCTCTCCGAAAAGAGTGCCTCGAGGGAAGCGAGATACTCCGCCTTTGAAAAAGTCGGTATAAATTCACGTCGTATCGAAGCGGCCTTTGCGCCGTCATTCTCGGCCAACGCACATGCCATCCTGAGGAGAATCGCGGCCGGCTCGAAGTATGCCCGCTCGGGATCGGCGGGGACGAAATCCGAGGAATGGATGGTGCCGCAGAAGCCCGAATGGCCGAGCTGGCAGGTGGGCAGGAGGCAGGCCACGTCGCCGATGTCGTCCGAGGCATAGGATGAGTCCGTAAAATCGATCTGGTCAGCGGGCAGCACCGCCTTAGTGGCCTCACCGAGAAGGGTGCCGAGGGCTGGCGAGGGACGGAAGGGCTGGTAACCGGGAGTGTTCCGGATGCGCAGCGAAGCGCCCACGGCGAGGGCACCGGCGCAGAGCGCCCTGTCGACCTTGGCTGCGGCGTCGACGATACTGCTGTGGGAGGCTGCCCGTATATAGGTTTCAAGCACCGCGCGGGCGGGAACCGAGTTGACGACGGTTCCTCCCTCGCTGAGGATGGGATGGACCCGCACATGGTCCGAGTCGACGAAGGTTTCGCGCTGGGCATGGATAGCCTGGAGGGCTATGGATGCGGCATTGAGGGCGTTGATGCCGTCCTCGGGATGGGCGCCCGCGTGGGCGGCTCGGCCGATGAACTCGGCGCGCTTGGCCATGAAGCCGTTGAGGATGCCGTTCACCGTGGCCCTGCGGGCGGGCGAATCGGCCATCGAGTGGTACTTGAGCACGACGCTCGCGTCGTCGAAGACGCCGAGCCTGATCATTTCCTGCTTGCCCGAAAGGTACCGCAGTTTGCCCTGCTCCCGGAGTTCCATCCTGCGGCCCAGGTCGACGTATTCCTCGGCGGGGGATGCGATGAAGATGAGGCGAACATTTTCCTTTTCATGTACCTCCGCCGCGACCAATGCCTTGAACACGGCGGCCAGGACGGCCATCTGGGCGTGGTGGCCGCAGGAGTGGGCCCTGCCGTCCGGCGCCCCCTGGGTGGGCAGGGCGTCCATGTCAGCCAGCAGCACTATGGCGGGAGCGCCTGGCTGCCCCACTTCGGCCCTCAGGCCCGTGAGCGCGAGCCCCCGTTCCACCCGAGAGCCCATGCCCTCGAGCTCGGCGGCCAGCATTCCGGCGGTTCTTTCCTCAAAGAAGCCCAGTTCGGGGTGTAATCGCAGCCTCTCGGCAAAATCGAAAAGCCAGGGCTTTTCTTTCTCAAGCAGCGACAGCCCTTCTTCCAGCATGGTGTTCATCTTGCCATCATACCCGCGGGTGAGCAATTCGGCAAGATTCTCCCTTCGGTAATTCGGTTAACATTGCCACCCCGCCTTTACTGAAATGAATTATAATGGTATTCAGATAGCAGACTAATCTGACGGCAGGCTGACAGTGCCGCCGCCACAAGGAGACTTCGCATGAAAAAGTTCATTCTTGTTCTGAGCATCGTCCTGGCCTGCGCCATGGCATTGCCCGTGGCCGCCGCCGGCCCCGCCAAGGCCGACGTATTTCTCCTGATCTCCGGATCCCTCGGCGACAAGGGATTCAACGATTCGGCCAAGGCCGGCCTCGACATGATCAAGGCCAAGTATGCCGATCGTGTCACGGTCAAATACACGGAACTCGGCTCCGACACCTCCAAGATGGCTCCCGCTCTCGAGGATGCCGGTGCCGAAGGCTATACCGTGGTGCTCTGCTCCAATAATTTCAACAGCGCTGTACAGCAGATCGCCCCTCTCTATCCCAAGACTCTCTACATCATGTATGACGGCTGGATCGCCGACGATGTCAAGAACGTCCACTCCATCCAGTACAAGAACTCCGAAGCCGGATATCTCGCCGGAGCCCTCGCCGGCCTGATGACCAAGACGAAGACCGATGCCAAGCTGAACTCCGACAATGTGATCGGCTTTATCGGCGGCCGCGAACTCACCGGCATCAACGACTTCCTCGTCGGCTACATCTCCGGCGCCCAGAAGGTCAACCCGGCTGTCAAGGTTATTTTCAACTATGTCAACTCCTTCACCGACACCGCCAAGGCCAAGGATCAGGCTTTGATCCAGTTCGGCAACTACAAGGCCGATGTCGTCTACCATGCCGCCGGCCGCGCGGGCCTCGGCGTATTCGACGCCGCCGTCGAAACCGGCAAGTACGCGATCGGCGTAGACACCGACCAGGCATCCCTCTTCGGAACCGAGCCCGCCAAGGCCGCGCTCATCCTCACTTCCACCATGAAGCGCGTCGACCTCACCCTCTTCAGGGCATTCGAGCGGTTCATGAACGGCGAAGCCCTGGGCGGAAAGAAAGAATATATCGGTGCCGCGGAAGGTGCCATCGCCTATGCCCCCTTCAACAAGGCTGTGCCGGCGACCATGCAGAAGGACCTCGAGAAGGTTGTGGCAGACATCAAGGCAGGGGCCGTGAAGATCCCTTCCGCCTTCGACATGTCGCAGGAACAGATCAACAGCTTCCGCGAAGCCGTGAACGCCGCCAAGAAATAGCATATAGTTACAGCGGTCCCGTAGCCGCGCGACCGGGCCCTGGGGAAAGTCTGCCGATTTTTCCCGAGGCCCGGTTTTTAATACGGTTCCATCACGGAGGTTCAGTTGGAATACATACTGGAGACCCGGAATCTGTCGAAGGTCTACCCCAACGGTACGGCAGCCAACAAACGCGTGGATTTCACGGTGCGGACTGGGGAGATCCTTGGGCTGGTGGGTGAAAATGGAGCGGGCAAATCGACGCTGATGAAAGTGCTCTACGGAGAGGAAAGCCCCTCGTCCGGAGAGATGCTTCTCGACGGGAAACCCGCAGCCTTCTCGACGGCACAGGATGCCATCGCCGCCGGAATCGGGATGGTGCATCAGCACTTCATGCTCGTGCCCTCCTTAAGTCTCGCCGAGAATCTCGTGCTCGGGAAGGAGCCTACAAAAAAAGGCTCCGGATTCTATGACTTCGAGGAAGCGGTGAGGATCACCGAAAGCCTTTCGAAGAAATACAATCTCAGGGTTCACCCCCGAGCCCGGGTTGTCGACGTGTCGGTATCGATGCGCCAGAAGCTGGAAATCCTGAAAACCCTCTACAGGGAAGCCCGGATCCTCATCCTGGACGAACCGACGGCTGTCCTCACTCCCCAGGAGTCGGAGGAGCTTTTCGAGGAACTGAAGGAACTGAAGCGAAAAGGGCACACGATCATTTTCATCAGCCACAAGCTCAACGAAATATTCAAGCTCTGCGACAGGGTTTCGGTGATGCGCGACGGAAGGATGATCGCCACCCACGATGTAGCGGATGTGGACAGCCAGACCATCTCCAACGAAATGGTGGGAAGGGAAGTCAAGATGACGGTGGAGCGGCATCCCGCGAAGCCGGGAGAGCCGGTTCTCGTCGTACGAGGGCTTTCCTATGTCGACGATTTCGGCATAACGATGGTCGACAGGGTATCGTTTTCCCTGCGCGCGGGTGAGATCCTGGGCGTCGTCGGTGTCGACGGCAACGGGCAGTCCGAACTCGTGAGGATACTTACAGGCTCCACAAACGCCCTCGCCGGCACGGTGCACGCCAACGGAAAGGACATCACCAACGCAGGCCCGCGCAGGATTCGCCTTGCCGGCGTCGCCCATGTCGCCGAGGACAGGATGACGGTCGGCGCCGCCCTTCCGGCGAGCATAGAGGATAATATTCTGGCGGACAGGTATAGGTCCAAGGCCTTTACCGCCCCTATGGGATTCGTCAGGACCGGCGCCATGGCAGAGTCTGCGCGCGCAGTCGTGAAGGATTTCGACATTCGCTGCGGTTCACCCAGACAGACCGTGGCCAGCCTCTCCGGCGGCAATATGCAGAAGGTGGTTGTCGGAAGGGAATTCACGGCCGACGCATCCATCCTCGTCGTTTCGCAGCCGACGCGAGGCGTCGACATCGGCGCCATCGAATTCATCCACAAGCGCATCATCGAGATGAGGGACTCGGGCAAGGCTGTCCTCCTCATCTCCTCTGACCTCCAGGAAGTGATGGCTCTCTCGGACAGTCTCATGGTCATGAATTCGGGCAAGATCGTCGCTTACTTCCCCGATGCCGGAGCCGTCACCGACAAGGATTTGGGGCTTTACATGTTGGGTCTTGCACATCAGGACGAAGCCCGGCTCAAGGAGGTCCTCCATGACTGATCGCACACGAGGCCCTCTTGCGAGCATAAGGCTTTTCTTTACCGACAGGGACAAGCTCGAGCCCATGATCGTCACCCTCCTCGCCGGAGTATTCGCCATCATGGCCGGCGTTGGGCTCATTTTCATCGTGAGCAAGCAGCCTGTGCAGTCGGTGACCAATTTCCTTCTGGGCCCCATCCTGCGCACCTACAATTTCTACTATCTCCTCATCGTGATGGTGCCCCTGACCTTTACGGGGCTGGCTCTGTGCATCATCTATTCCCTCAAGTACATGAGCCTCATCATCGACGCCAGCTTCTACACGGGCGCCGTCGTGGCCACAGCCATCGGCATCCATGCCGTCCTGCCTCCGGGATTGCATCCTGCGGTGGCCATGATAGCCGCCGGCCTCGTCGGTGGATGCATCGGCATGCTGCCCGCCGTCCTGAGGATAAAGTGGAGAGCCAACGAACTCGTCTCCTCGCTGATGTTCAACTATATTTTCTACTTCGTGGGAAGCTTCGTGATCCTCTATTTCCTCAGGGACCGCAACCAGACAATCCTCGCATCCCTGCCCTTCGCCAAGACCTTCGCCCTTCCCAAAATCGTGCCGAACACCCAGCTCCATGCGGGCATATTCATCGCCGCGGCCTTTGTCGTCCTCGTATCCCTCTTTCTCTATAAAACGAAGTGGGGTTTCGAGATCAGGCTCACAGGGGCAAATCCCAAGTTCGCCGCCTACGCGGGCATTCCCGTGGCGAGCGTCGCCCTCTATGCCCACTTCATAGCGGGATTTATAGGAGGACTGGGAGGAGCCGTCGAAATGAGCGGCCTCTACAGGGCTTTCATCTGGCAAATGGATCCTTCGTACGCGATGGACGGAGTCATCGTGGCGATGCTTGCCAGGAAGAATCCGAAATTCGTGCCCCTATCGGCCTTTTTCCTCGCCTATCTCAGGGTGGGCGCCGACTTCATGTCGAGGCGCGGCGATGTGGCATTCGAATTCATCACCCTTCTCCAGGGCTCCATCATCCTCATCCTCGCCTCCGACAAGATCATAAACTATTTCAAGGCGCGGCGGCTCGCGAGGGCGGCCCTCAAGGCGGAGGCGGCACGATGATAAACTTCATTGCGAGCGTCTTTTCCTCCTCGAATTACTGGTTCATCGTCCTGCGATCCACGGCGCCCATACTCCTCGTCACCCTGGGAGCGGTTATCACCGAGCAGGCGGGCATAAAAAACATGGCCCTCGAGGGTTCCATGCTGTGGGCCGCCCTTGTGGGAGTGATAGCGAGCGCGGCCACGGGCAACGCCTGGATTGGCCTTTTCTTCGGCATCCTCGCCGGCGTCGTTGTGGCCCTCCTCCTCGGGTATTTTTCGCTCAAGCTGGATGCCAATCAGGTTCTCGTGGGCGTAGCCCTCAACCTCATCGCCACGGGGGGCACGGTCTTCGTCCTCTTCGCCCTCACTGGAGACAAGGGAATTTCCTCCTCCCTGCCGAGCAAGGTTCTCCCCGTCATCAACATCCCCTTCGTCAAAGACATCCCCTGGATCGGAAAGGTGCTGTCGGGCCAGAACATAGTCGTCTGGTTCGCCGCCGCGGCGGTTGTCATCGTCCATACCATTCTCAACAAGGCGACGATCGGGCGGCGCATCAAGGCCACGGGGGAAAATGTCGAGGCCGCGCGCGCGGCGGGCATCGCGCCCAACAAGGTCAAGTTCTTCACCCTCGTCGTTTCCGGCATCCTGGCCGGAATCGCGGGCTGCTTCCTGTCGATGGGGTACACCTCCAATTTCACCTCGGGCATAGCCGCCGGCCGCGGCTATGTAGCCAACGCGGCCCAGGTTGTGGCCGGCGGCACGGCGATAGGAGCCATATTCGCGGCCATGCTCTTCGGCCTGGCCGACGCCATGGCCACCTTCCTCCAGAATGTGGGCCTGCCGCCTGAGCTCATCCAGGCCTTGCCCTACACCGTCACAATTCTGGGATTCATCATTGTCACCCTCATACGCGACAAGCGGGAGGCCGCGCGCAAGATGAAGCTCTTCGGGAAGGCTCCCGCGGCCGGAGCCGTGGACACAAGGAGAGGGATGCGATGACCTGCGACCTCCTGGTCGAGGGCGGGACAGTCCTCACCGTCGATGGGACGATGGCAATCCATGATCCTGGCTACCTTGCGGTGACCGACGGACGGATCATCGCCCTCGGCCCCGCCGAAGAGGGCGCGGCCATCCAGGCCAGGCGGCGCATCGACGCCCGGGGCAAGCTCATCATGCCGGGCTTCGTCAACACCCACACCCATGTGCCCATGTCGGCCTTCCGCGGCGCCTGCGAAGACGTCAAGGATCGCCTCACCCGTTTCCTCTTCCCCCTCGAGCGCGACCTCGTGGGGCCAGAGCTCGTCTACTGGTCGACGCTCTACTGCCTCACCGAGATGGCGCGCTCGGGCACGACCACCTTTGCGGACATGTATTATTTCGAGGATAAAGTGGCCAAGGCGACGAAAAAGGCGGGCATGCGCGCCCTCCTCGGGGAGACCGTCATCGGCCAGGCCGCGCCCGACGCGGCGCAGCCCTACGGCGGCATCGACTACGCGAAGGACTTCATCGCCGAATGGAAGGGCGACGCGCTCATCGATCCCTGCTTCGCCCCCCACGCTCCCTACACCGTGGACCGCGCCCGCCTGGAACACTTACGCGACGAAGCCGAGCGCCTCGACACCGATATCATGATCCACGTGGCCGAGATGGATTTCGAGAACAAACAGTTTTCGGAGAGCCACGGCTCGGTGCTGCGCTATCTCGATTCGATAGAAGGGCTTCTTTCGCCCCGCTTCCTCGCGGCCCACATGCTCTATGTCGACGATGCCGACATCGCGCTCGCGAAGGAACGCGGCATGCGGGTGGCCCACTGCCCCGCCTCGAACGCCAAATCCGGCCGTCTCATCTGCCCCGCCTGGCGCCTCGGGAAGGCCGGCGTCCCCCTGGGCCTCGCCACCGACGGACCCCTGTCCGGAAACGGCATGGACATGGAGGGCGTGCTGGGTCTCTTTCCCAAAATGCAGAAGGTGAGGGAAGGCAGGCGCGAGATACTGAGCGCGAGGGAAGCCCTGCGTGCGGCCACCCTGGGCGGCGCCGAAGCCCTCCATCTGGCCGACAGGATCGGATCGCTCGAAGCAGGCAAGCGGGCGGACTTTATCATCGTCGACCTGAACGACTTCAACATGCAGCCGGTCTACGACTGGTATTCTACCGTCGTCTACGCAATGAGGCCGCATAACGTCGAGTCGGTCTTCGTGGAGGGCAGGCAGATCGTTGAGGATCGCAGGATGACGGGCTTCGACCAGGACGAAGTCATGCGCGAGATGATGCTGATAAAGGAAAAGTGCTCAGGCTACATCGGCGCTATCGCCGAAACACTGAGCCGTACCTGATCAGAGATCCATCGTCGATCGATAGGGTATCGCCTTCGCCCTGAATTCGGCCTTGGCTGCCGCGAGAAGCTCGGGTCGCGAGGCCAGTTCGTAGCCGGCGAGTGCGAGACAGGCTCCCGCCCAGCGCATGGCTTTGAAAGCCCAGGTCGATCCCGAAGCCGCGCAGGACTGCCAGGTGTGGGCGCCGACGCCCAGAGGCCAGGTTGCCGCGTTCATCTGGCCAACGGGAACCACATAGGAAACGTCGCCCGTGTCGAGCGAACCGCCAATTCTTTTCCCTTCACCAAAATCGCCCAACGTACGGTGAATCGGTGATTTCAGCAGATCAAGCGGAGCGCCTATCGGCAGGAGGGTGGCTTTTCTGTCATCCTTTCCCACTGTCGACTGAAGGGCTTTCGCGAAGGTTGTTTCCTCGCGCGTCGGTTGAGGCAGCGGCACCCTGCCCATGACATCACTAAGCAGATCCTGAATCACGTAATTCGGCCTGTAATCGCATTTGCCCGCCTTGATGTCATAGGAAAAACTCGTCTCCGTCATGAGGGTTGCGCCTTTCGCTGCCTTCATTATGCGTTTCATCACCTCGGGTATCATCTCGGCTACGGGCGCCCTGACATAGAGGAAGGTCGCGGCGCTCTCGGGAACGATATTGGGACGTTGGCCGCCATCGCTTATCACATAATGGAGGAGAATGCCCGGGCTGAGATGCTCGCGCATGAATTCGAGCGAAATGTTGAAAAGTTGTGCGGCATCAAGAGCCGATCGTCCCGCCTGGGGAGCCATTCCCGCGTGGCTCGCCCGCCCCTTGAAGGAAAACACCAGACTCAGGTTGGCACTGGAGGTATAGCGGTGCGGCGTGTTCACGTCAGCCCCATGCCAGGTCATGACGGCGTCGGCGTCGCTGAAGCGGCCGGCCTTGACCATGGGAATGCGCCCGAGCGATTCCTCGGCGGGGCAGCCGTAATACCTGACGCGGCCGGGGATGCCGCGCGCTTCCAGAAAATGCGCGAGAGCTTCCGCCGCGACGAGAGAACCGGCTCCGAGAAGATTGTGGCCGCAGGCATGGCCCGGGCTTCCTTCGCTCGCCGGCTTTTTCTCGATGCCGCAGACCTGCGACATCCCGGGCAGCGCGTCGTACTCTCCCATATAGGCGATGACGGGGCCGCCCGAACCGCGCTCGGCCATGAATGAGTATTTCATTTCGGGATACTCGACAACCCTGAACCCGTTGGACGCGAGGCGTTCCCTGTACAGGGCGGAAGAGCGCTCTTCGTGAAAGGCCACCTCGGGATGTTCCCATATTGTACGGGCGATCGCATCGTACCCAGGCGCGCCTGCCTCAACCCATGCCGTCACGTTTTCCGGATTGTTCATAGTCCCGCCTTGGCCTTGACCCGCGATCTTCCTTCCCTGGCCGGAGCGTATCCCGCATTGAGTTCAAGGGCCCTTCCGTAAGACTCGTAGGCGCGCTTGTACTGGCTCAATAGTTCCTTGACGCTGCCGAGCCTGTACCACCAATAGAACATATTCCTTTCCATCGAGACTGCCGTCGAAAAGGCGATATCGGCATGCTCGTATTTCTTCAGGCGCATGTAGCACTCACCCGTGTAATAGTAGGCGCTCGACATGCGCTCGTCCTTGGGAGGGGCGAGTTCGACGTAATTGGCGAAGTACTTGAGTGCCTCCTCGTTCCTGTCGAGGAAGTACAGGGACTCGGCCAGGGTTTCCATTATCCGAAAGTCCTTGGCTGCCTGCAGAGTCTTCTGGGCTATCGTCACCACATCGGTATGGCGCTCGAGGCGAAAAAGGTTCCAGCACTGGAGGCTTACGAGATCCACATTGGAGGGATCGGAGGCGAGGGCTTTTTCCACGGTGGACAGGGAGGAAGCGAACTGCTTTTTCGCCTCGGCTTCCTTGCCCGACATCTGGAGCTGGCGTCCTCTCTGGTAGAGCTGGCTGGCTGTCTGATAGGCAGTCTGGGCCGAAACCGCCTGGGCGGCGAGAAGGAAGAGGAAGAGACTTATCGCCGGCCAGTGCGGCCAGGCGAGGAGCCGCCGCCGCGCCGGGGCTTTCATCATTGAAGTACCTCGTTGATAGCCGCGGCGGCTCGCCTGCCTTCGCCCATGGCGAGGATGACGGTGGCCGCCCCGAGGACGATGTCGCCGCCGGCGTAGACGCGGTCGATGCTCGTCTTCTGCTTTTCGTCAACGAGGATGTGGCCCCGCCTGTCCACCTTGAGTTCGGGCGTCGTCCTTGAGATGAGGGGATTGGACTCGTTGCCCACGGCCACGATCACGGTGTCGAAGGGAACGACCGTCTCGCTGCCGCGGATGGCCACGGGACTGCGCCTTCCCGAGGCGTCGGCCTCGCCGAGCTCGAAAGCCGTCACCTCCAGCCCGATGACCCTTCCGTTCTGGTCGCCCAGAACGCGGGCCGGGCTGCGCAGGAAATCGAAGACGATGCCTTCTTCCATGGCGTGGACGACTTCCTCGCCCCTCGCCGGCATCTCCTCTCTCGTGCGACGGTAGAGGACGTGAACTTCCTCGGCTCCCAGGCGGAGGGCCATGCGCGCCGAGTCCATGGCGACGTTGCCGCCGCCCAGGACGGCCACCCGTCGCGAAGGATAGAGTGGCGTTGCCGCCTCCCCCTTCCTGTAGGCTTTCATGAGGTTGGTCCGGGTGAGGTATTCGTTCGCGCTGAAAACGCCGACGAGGTTTTCGCCGGGGATGTCCATGAACTTGGGCAGGCCAGCGCCCGTGCCGATGAAGGCCGCGTCAAAGCCATCTTCTCCAAGAAGGGCCGAGAGTTTGCGCGTCCGGCCGACGAGATAGCTCATCTCGAAGCTCACGCCCATGGATTCGAGGACCCCGGCCTCCGAGGCGACGAGAGCCTTGGGCAGCCTGAATTCGGGGATGCCGTACACCATCACTCCACCAGCCTTGTGGAAGGCTTCGAAAACCACGACATCGTGCCCTTCGCGCCGCACGTCGACGGCGCAGGTGAGGCCGGCGGGACCGGCTCCCACAATAGCCACGCGCTTGCCTGTTGGTCGGGCCGTCGGAGGCGGGGCAAGAAGCCCGGCGGATCGCTCATAGTCGGCCGCAAAGCGCTCCAGCCTGCCGATCTGCACGCCTTTCTCGACGCTCTTGAGGGCCTTTCCGAGCGTGCAGGGCAGCTGGCACTGCTTTTCCTGGGGACAGACACGCCCGCATATCGAGGGCAGGAGATTTGTGCGCTTTATCACCGCGGCGGCTCCGGCGAAGTCGCCTTCCTTGATTTTTCCGATAAACCCCGGAATGTCGACGCGGACGGGACAGCCTCCCACGCAGGGGGCGTTTTTGCACTGGAGGCAGCGTTCGGCTTCCACCATGGCCTGTTCAGGGAGGTAGCCGGTGGCCACCTCCTGCATGTTGGCCCGCCTCGCTTCGGCGCTCTGGTTGGGCATATCCTGTACGGGAATCGCCATCCTGTCCCTGGGCGTCAGCTTCATCGACCGGATCCGCTCGAGTTCGATTTTTGCGGTACCTGCGTCGCCCATCGTTTCCATATGGCTCATTTCGCCGCATCCTTCGCCTCGAGGGCTTCCACCGACATCTCCAGGTGACAGCGGTCGTGATCGGCCTGTTCCAGGCTTTTATAGGCGCCCAGCCGCGACATCATCTGAACCCAGTCCACCTCGTGGGCATCGAATTCGGGGCCATCCACGCAGACGAATTTTGTCTGCCCCCCGACCGACACCCTGCATCCTCCGCACATTCCCGTGCCGTCGATCATGATGGTGTTGAGGGATGCGAGGGTTTTCACGCCGAAGGGTTTGGTCGTGGCGGCGCAGAACTTCATCATGATGGGAGGCCCCACCGCGACGACAATGTCGGGCGGGGGCGTCCGGCCGCAGAGTTCGCCCAAAGGTTCCGTGACGAGGGCTTTGCGCCCGGCGCTTCCATCGTCCGTGACGACGATGTTTTCATCCGCTATGGCCTCCATCTCTTCCTGCATGATGAGGAGCTCGGCGGTTCGTGCTCCCGATATCACCGTTACGCGGTTGCCTGCAGCTTTCAATGCCTTGACGATGGGATGCAGGGGGGCAAGACCTATGCCCCCGCCCACGCAGACCGCCCAGCCGAATTTTTCTATATGAGTCGGATTGCCCAAGGGACCGAGAAGAACGACGCCGTCGCCCGGTTCCTTGAGGGCGAGCTTATGGGTACTCGCGCCGACAGTCTGGAAGATTATCGTCACGGATCCGGCTTCCGGATTCGCGTCGGCTATCGTGAGGGGTATCCGCTCGGCGTAGTTTTCGTCGCACTGGACGATGACAAACTGGCCTGCCTTGCGCTCCCTGGCTACGAGGGGCGCCTCGATTTCCATTCTGTACACTTCACCCGAAAGCTTCCGTTTTGAAAGTATTCTATGTTGACCGTGCATCGGTGCCCCTTTGGTATAATCTTTCCACAAAGCCTTGAGACTTCCAGTATGACATTCCTCCAGCCGCAGTTGAAGGGGGGAGAAAGGCGCTTTTCACCTTCATTCCTGTGCTACAGCCGATCCCTCTGCCCATGTGCCCTTTACCCTGGACAGAGGCCTGACCGTGGATCCTGCTCCCAGGATTGTTCCCGGATTGAGGACGCTGTTGCAGCCCACCTCGCAGGCGTCCCCGAGTATGGCGCCGAACTTTTCCAATCCCGTATCGACGAGGGCAAGGCCGTTGCCCGAGTTTTGTAGGGCGGCCCTTATATTCTTCTTGTCCAGCCTCACGTTGGAGAGTATGACGCCGGCTCCTATATGGGCTTTGATGCCCATTATGGAGTCGCCCACGTAGTTGAAATGGGGGGCCTGGGCTCCCTCGAGGAGGACGCAGCGTTTGAACTCGCTGGCATGGCCCAGCACGGCCCCGTCGCCTGCAAGAACGATGCCGCGCAGGTAGGCGCCCTGCCTGATTTCGCAGCGGTCGCCAATCCAGGCCGGCCCCCTGATATAGGCTCCCGTCTCCACGATGCAGTCGGCTCCGATATGTACCGTGCCATCGATTTGGACGCCCGGTTCAATCCTCGATCCCCGACCCAGTCGGAGGTCGCCCCTGATGAAGGAGCCTGCCCCTTCCTCGGTCCGCGAAGCGACGAGGGGGTCCTCGGCGAGGAGCATGCCCAGATAGGCTTCAAGAGCCGAGAGAGCCTCCCAGGGCTGGTCGAGATAGGTGAAGAGGCGGGCGTACGCCGTCGCCTTCAGGTCGAAGAGTGCCGGCATCCCTGCCCAGCCTGTCGCCTGTGAACCCATACGCTATCGCCTCCCCGCATCGCTTTTTCCGCTCCATAGCGGCGAGGGATATTCCCCGCGCCGCGTGCGTTCCGCAATGGCCTGCCTCGCGCCCAGAATGTCCTCGGGATTGGTCAGGCCAAAGTATTCCTCATCCACGGGCAGGGTCCAGGCTCGCGCCGTTCCGGCCTCGATCATCCTCCCCACGAGGGCTGGCAGATAGAACTCCGATTTCGCCCAGTGGGTGGGATCGGAGAGAAATTCGGAGAACTGCGCCTCGGCGCCGGGAAAAACGGCTGGGGTCAGACCCCAGAGATTCATCGAGGCGGGGAGGTCGGGCGAAAGCGTTTCGGCGCTCCCGTCGGGGGCAATCGACCAGATCCTGCCTTCCTGCATCTCGATGCGGGTGTGTTCGACGATGCGCTCGAGCCTGCCCGATGCGTCGGTGGAACAAATCGCCCGGGACACGGAACCGAGAGGTGGCACGACGTTTCCGAGCCTGTAGCCCGGCAGGCAGAATCGCGCCGAACCCACGGCTTTCCGGTCGACTCCCTCTTCGGCCGCCAGAAAATCGTGGACAGCCGCGAGCCCGCTCTTGCCGTAAAAATCGTCGGCGTTCATCACGGCGAAAAGTCCATCCTCCAGAAAGGGGCGGGCGCAGAGGAGGGCATGGCCCGTGCCCCAGGGTCTGGTTCTACCTGCCTGATCCAGCGAGGCGCGAAGCGCCGGCTCGAGTGATCCGGGCATCGCCGCGCCGAGGGACTGGAAGGCCAGCTCGAAGGGCAGGTTTCCGGGCAGGCGCGAGAGGATGTGGTCGGAAAAATCCTTCTCAATATCTTTTCGTATCAAAAAAACGATGCTGTCGAAGCCAGCCTCGAGAGCATTGTAGATGTTGTACTCAAGGAGGGTTTCGCCTGCAGGACCTATCGGGGCGAGCTGCTTCACCCCGCCGAAGCGGGAACCGAGGCCCGCGGCGAGAATCGCTAGTTTCATGGCTCCACTATAATCGCCCCTGCGATCCGTGTCATCTATTGAAATAATTGCGAATCGGGTATAGGATAAACAGAATCAATCCCCATCCCACATAGAAGGAATTACAATGGCTGAATCCAAGAACATGGTGATGATCGACGGTAACGCCGCGGCAGCCTATGTTGCACATGCCTGCTCCGAAGTGATCGCGATCTACCCCATCACGCCTTCCTCGCCCATGGGCGAGCTCGCCGATGAATTTTCCGCAATGGGCCGAAAGAACCTCTGGGGCACCCTTCCCCAGGTCGTCGAAATGCAGTCCGAAGCCGGCGCAGCCGGAGCCGTCCACGGCGCTCTCACCGCCGGAGCCCTCTCCACCACCTTCACCGCCTCCCAGGGGCTGCTGCTCATGATTCCCAACATGTACAAGATAGCGGGTGAGGCCACCTCGACCGTCTTCCATATCGCCGCCCGCGCCGTGGCAGCCCAGGCCCTCTCCATCTTCGGCGACCACCAGGACGTCATGGCAGCCCGCCAGACGGGCTGGGCCCTCCTCGCCTCCAACA
>CAYXUF010000053.1:4247-14776 GCA_964468155.1 uncultured Treponemataceae bacterium | reverse complement strand
CAGGGCCAGCGGCGCCTCCTCGACTGGGAGTGAGCCGCCGGGACTTTGTGCCGCTCAGAACAGGAAGGGGCCAGCCTGGTCGGGATTTTTCCCGAAGTAGGTGACCTCTTCGATCCTCTTCACCTTCGGCCCCTGCAGAAGGGCGAAGAGGGCGCGCTCAATGCCTATGCCTCCGCCGAAGGTCTGGGGAAAGAGAGCCTCCCCCGCCTTGTCCCGCGCGGCGGCAACCGCAAGGAAGGGGCCGTAGCCCTCCAGAGCCTCCATGTTCTCGATATCGCCTTGCCCATCGAAGCGGGGCGCCTGCGACAGAATGCCGTTCTGCAGAAGCCGGGCGATGATGGCCGGATAGAACCATTCCCTCAAGCCCCCCGAAAGCACCTCGAAGGCCTCACCCAGCGAGCCATCCAGGTATTTGGCCGCCGCGCAGAGATCGTAGTTGAAAACCCGGCGCGAGCCGATTGACGATGGGGACTGGACGGATCCGTCCTTTTTCAGGAAGGGATACACGAGGTCATAGTTTTCGCGCAGGAGGCCGAGAACCCAGAAGAACTGGGTTCCAGCCGTTACGCCGAGACGGGCTTCCATGCCCTCCTCGGCTCCGGATTCGTCCTTCATGAAGCGGGGAAAGGGCTTCTGCGGCACTTCGAGGGCAACGCCGAGGGATGCGAGGTTTTCCGGGCAGAGAGCCTTCACCTTCCTCACCGCGGCGATGATAAAATCCTCGAAAAAATCCAGGGCTTCGTCGCGCAGGCGCCCCAGAAGGGCTTCCACCTCCTCGGGGTCGTCGAAATAGTCCCCCTCTGCTATGTGGACCGAGCGCTTCATCTCGATGTCCATCTGCGAGAAGTCGATGAGGTACTTGCGGCGCTTGGCCGCCTCCTTATGGGGCAGTTCGAGCCTGATATTGGGCGAATCGATGAAGATGCCCTTCACCGCGGGGTTCATGCAGGCGAGGAACTTGGAGTAGATCATGGAATGAGTCGTCCGGTAGGGCAAGCCCTGATAGTGGATCACGGGGACATGCTCGACATCGTGGCAGAGGGGATCGGTGACGGGCGACATCGATACGCGGTCGATATTGAGAAGGCCGCGCGAGGCGAGGAACTCCTCCATGCCGAGGACAAAGCTTGTCCGTATGGCCATGATGTCGGCCAGGGCGGGATCCCGCCACTTTTTCAGATAGTTTTCCGCGAGAGCGTCTCCGAAGGAGCTGCCCTTGGCCTTGAGGCTCTGCTGCCAGGCTGCCAGGGCCGCGCCGATGGAATCCGTTTTTTCGGGAACCGCATATTCATACGTGCTCTTTATGGTTTTCATGGTACTTCCTTGTTTGGGTGAATCTACCCTGCCGATTTTCGGCAGGGGCGTTAGGGAGTACCGGCATTACCCATGAGGATGCGGTCGCTGCGTTTCACCCTCGTGCCTCCTTTTTTGCCAAAAAAAAGACCGGCCCCCAAAAGGGCCGGTCCCAGGTTTCGATGCTATCGCTCTATGCGCGCGGCTCCGGCACTGCCGCTGCAGTTCCGTTATTATTGTTGAGGAAATCAACTTTGTTCGCGTTGCGCTTCATAGATGCTGGCACGATACAGGAGGGGAGGGATTCCTGTCAAGCATATTTATGCAAAACAACAAAATTTTCTCACCGCCGCAGGATCCGAGCCGAAGGACCCCTGTCCGTCGGCCTCAGCTCAGCCATGCAGGGCTCGGGGCTATTCCTCGCGCAGAAAGCCTGCAGGTCGAGCATTTCAGCGCCCTCTACCTTGCGCAAAGGAAATGACAGGCTCAGCCTGGACCTTTCCCCCTCGGCGAAAGCCCTCGACCAGGCGCCATTATAACGGACAAGGTCGAGGGCGGCCGGCAGCAGGGCCGATCTGCCGCGCTTTTCGTAGAGGGCCGCGATATAGCCGCACTGGAGGGCTTCTATGTCCCGGTGATGCCGTGCCGGCGATGCCTCAGGGCAGGAGAATCCCTCAAGGAAGTCCGATGGCTTCATGCGTAAAGGCTTGAGGAGGGCAAGGAACCAGGGCACAGCCCGGCCTTGCGTATAGAAAAGAGCGGCGGCCTTGGCCAGACGGGCAGCGGCGGCCATGTCGGCGGGTGGAAAGCCGGGTTGTCCGCGCAGGAGGTAGGGCGGCTCCGCGTCGAAGTCGAGGCCGAATTCCGCAGCCTCGTCGCGCAAGACCGTGCCCGGCAGCACGGCGAGAGGAAAGATGTCGAGGTGGTTGGGAGCAAGTGAAAGGGCAAAATCGAGGCTTTGGCGAAAACCTGAAAGCGAGTCGCCCGGAAGGCCGTAGATGAGGTCGAATCCGAAGGCCGCCCCTGCCGCGTTGAGGAGTCCGACCCTGGAGGCGAATTTTTTCCTGTCGATATCGCGGCCGACCTTCGCCAGCACCTCGGGGCTGGCGCTCTGCAGTCCGATCTGCAGCGAACAGGGAAGGCTGGCGAAGGCTTCGGCCTGGGCTGCGTCGAGGAGTTCGGCGCGGATCTCGAAATTCCAGGCTATGCCGCCTCCACTGCCCGCGATGAGCCGGAGGAGCGAAAGCGCCCGTCCCTTCTGGACGTTGAAAGTCGGATCGAGCACGAAGACTTCGCTCACGCCGCTTTCCACGAAAAGCTCCAGCTCGGCGGCGATTCTCGAATCGGGGAGATGCCTCAGCCCCGCGGTTCCGCGGCCCTCATAACAGTACGTGCAGCAGAAGGGGCAGCCGCGCGTGAGTTCCCAGGCGACGGCGCCTCCCCGTTTCGGCTTCAGGATGCCTTCGAGCCAAGGCGAAGGGAGGGCGGCCGCGTCGCAGGGCTGACTCCTGACAAAGAGACCCCCCTTGCGCACGGCATCATGCACGGCATCATGCCCGGCATCGCGGCCGGCTCTGGTTCCGCCAGAGCGTCCTGCCCCGAACCATGCCCCCCACCAGGCGCTGAAGCTAGCCTCTGCCTCGCCGAGAAAGACGGCATCGAATGGCTGTTCGGGGTCTGCGGAATCGAGCCTTTCGCTGTCGGGACCTCCGGCGACGATGAGGATACCCGGATCAAGAGCCTTGAGGGTTTTTGCGAGACCGATCGATACCGTCGAATTCCAGCAGTAGAGCGAAAAGCCGACGATGTCAGGATTGCCGGCGAGGATTTGCCGGATGAGGAGCTCGGGGCTTGCCTCGACAGGACTCGCCAGGAGCCTGATATTTTCGCGGGGCACGCGATGCGCCCGGACGAGGACGGCGGCAATACAGCCTGCGCCAAGGGGGAGTACTTCGGCATCTTCCTCGGGCTGGAGGCTCACCAGGGTTACGTTCGGGAATTCATGCTTCATCGATGTGCTACAGGCTACCATGACGACCCCGGCATTTCTACCTGCCTCCATGCCTGTCCTTGACCAGTTTTCCGCATAGGTGGTAGTTTCTCGGGAGGATGAACACCAAGGCCGAAACCCTGACAAAGTCCGTGCTCGCCTGCCTCTTCGCGGCCCTTGTCTCGATCGGCGCCTATATAGCCCTGCCCCTGCCGGGCAGCCCGGTTCCCATCGTGCTGCAGAATATGTTCATCATGCTCGCCGCACTCGTGCTCGGCCCCTGGTGGGGGCTTGCAGCCACGGGCCTCTACCTCCTCCTGGGGCTCCTCGGCATGCCGGTGTTCTCGGGCGGAACCGGAGGCTTTGCCAAGCTTCTCGGCCCCACAGGCGGGTACCTCATCGGCTACATTCCGGCTTCCGTCATCATGGGCTTCATCGCGCTCTCGGGCCGGCGCAGGATCCTCTTCAATATTGCCGCCTGCCTCGCCGGATCGATTGTCGTCAACAGCTTCGGCATCCTCAGGCTCAAATCCCTCCTCAACCTCAGCTGGGGCAAGGCCCTGGCCGCGGGGCTCTATCCCTTCATACCGGGCGATCTCGTAAAGATCGCGCTCGCCTCCCTCCTTGCTCCCAGGCTCTTCGCGGCAATAGCAAGCCTGACGCACCAGGGCAACGATGCCTGAACTCTTCAGAACGGAGGGATTGTCGCATCGCTTCCGCGACGGCACGACAGCCCTCAGGCGGATAGATCTTTCGATCAGCAGCGGCGAATTCATCGTCCTCGCCGGCAGGAACGGCTCGGGCAAGACCCTCCTCGCGCGGCATCTGGTGGGCATTTCGTCGCCGACGGAAGGCAGCGTCGCGTTCCGCGGCACCGACCTGCGCAAGGGCATGAGCCTTCTGCGCAGCTCAGTAGGCTTCGTCTTCCAGGATACCGATTCGCAGATTCTCGGCCAGACAGTCGGCGAGGATGTGGCCTTCGGCCCCTCCAACCTGAGGCTTTCGCCGCAGGATATCGAGCTGCGGACAAAAGAAGCCCTTGCCGAAGCCCGACTCTCCGGCAAGGAGGAGAGGCGGCCCGAAACCCTCTCCGGCGGGGAAAAGCGGAGGCTCGCCATGGCTGGCGTCCTCGCCATGCAGCCCGAATGCCTCATCCTGGACGAACCCTTCGCCAATCTCGACCTGGAATCGGTGCAGGACATCGTCCGGATCTGCGGAGAACTCAAGGCCAAAGGGATCACCCTCATCGTTGTGACCCACGAGCTGGAAAAGATACTGCCCCTGGCCGACAGGCTCATCATCCTCGACAGGGGGGAAATCCGCTTCGACGCCGAACCTCGGGCGGCCGAGCCCGAACTCTTCAGGCTGCACGGCCTGGCCTGTCCCTATGAAGGCCATTTTCCCTGGGTGTATCCGTGGAGCGGCGATTGAACCCCTTCGCCTTCGACGCTCCGGAGAGTCCCCTCGCCCAGGCTTCGGCGCCGTCCAAGGCATTCTTCCTCATCTGCCTCTCGACGGCGGGGATGGGCTTCGGATTCCTGCCTCTCGCGCTTTTCCTGGCCGGTAGCATTGCCCTCTTCATGGCGATGCATCTGCCCTTCCGGGGCATGGGAAAGCCGGCTTTGGCCATCGGCTTCCTCCTCGCCTTCGCAACCCTCGCGAGGGGGGTCCTGCCCGGCGATGGAAGGATATTCGCCATCGAAACCCTCTCCGCATCGGGCCTCTACGCTATGCGCCTTGCAGTCGTCTTCCTCTATGCACGCATGTACTATGTGAGCACCAAGGCATCGGAACTCGGCGATTTCCTCAGCGTCGCCGCGCGGAAGGCGGGAATCAAGGCCGATCCGGGCATGATGCTGTCGCTCACCCTCCTCTTCCTGCCCCGCGTCTTCGAAAACTACAGGAAGGTGAAGGAGGCGGCCGGGCTCAGGGGGTACGGCGCAGGCGGCCGCAGAGCCAAAGGGCTTCTGCCCATGCTCGAAACCTATATGGTTACAAGCGTTAAGGGAGCGTTGAGGACGGCGCAGGCCATGGAGGCACGCGGCTATTCCGAGGAGCGCACTATTCCGATCCGAAGATTTTCTATGAAGGATGCGGCGATCGCGGCGGCCGGAGCTGTGCTCCTCTTTCTGTCAAGCCTGGGCATCTAGACCGAGCTGCAGTCCTTTACGCCCGTCCAAGCCTGGCAGTCGCCGGGAGGATCGCCCTCGAAACGCGGCTCCCAGACTTCGACCGGCGCCTTCCTGCCATAGACGAGCAGATCGCCCAGCCTGCGGAATTCCAGCCCCGCAGCCTTGGAGCCTCCCGCCGCGGTTGCCGCCTTGGCAGCTTCCGCGGCAGCGGCGACCGCATCGCCTGAGACAAGCACCGAGGTTCCCGTCGCCTTGTTCGCATTTTCCAGCCTGCTGGCCACATTGACCACATCGCCCATGGCCGTATAGTTGAAGCGCGAAGGCGATCCCATGTTGCCCACGACAGCCTTCCCCGTATGGATGCCGATGCGCGTGAAGGGCATCGGGGCGCCCAGGGCTTCGAAGCTTCCCTGGGAGGCGCGCAGGGCTTTCTGGCAGGCAAGGGCGGCCCTGATGCAGCGGGACGCGTGATCAGCCTGATCGAGCGGAGCGTTCCAGAAGGCGACGACGGCGTCGCCCACATATTTGTCGACCGTTCCCCCTTCCCCGAGTATCGCTCCGGTGACGATCGAGAGGTAGGCATTCATGAAAGCCGCCAGCTGCTGCGGAGCCATGGATTCGGACAGGGCGGTAAAACCCTGGATATCGGAGAAGAAAACGCTGATGACCCTCTCCTCGCCGCCCAGCTTCAGAAGCTTAGGATTCTTGAGGAGGGCGTCGATGACGGGAGGCGACAGATACTGCGAAAAGCTGCGCTTGAGAAAAGCCCTGTTCCTTCCTTCCGAAACATAGGAGAGGATGATGCCCGCCGTGTAGGAAAAAAAGCCTGCCGATATCACGAAGCCCGTCGAGGCAACGAAGCCGGCCCTGTAAAAGGCAAAACCCGCAAAAGGAGGCAGAAGCAGAGCGAGCGAAGCGCCAATAGTGAGGGGAATCGGCTTTCTGAAAGAACTGGAAGCCAATGCCGCGGCGAAGGCAAAGAGAAGGATGAAGGCGCTGTCGATCGCCGGATGCAAGGTCGTCAACAGCCTGCCCCGCAGCAGGTTGTCGGCAAAGGTGGCGTGTATCTCGGCCCCGGGCATCGCCTCGTCGGTAGGAACCGCCTGCCGGTCGAGAAGGCCGGCAGCCTGAAAGCCAATGACAACATATTTTCCGGCATAGGAGGCAGGATCGACCTGAGGCTTCCTGCCTTCCCTTATGGCCATGGCGCTCGCGAGTATCTCCGCCGCGTTGCGTGCCGGCAAGGTCGGAGAGCTGCCATAAAAGCGAAGGTAGACGCTTCCAGCCTTCATCGAGGCCACCGGCTTTTCCCCTCCCCGCTGGAGGAGGGCCAACCCCAGGGAAGGCGTCCCGCTGCCGGCTGAAACCGGATTGTATCTGCGAAGGATGCCGTCCTGGTCGATGAGGGCCGCCACACTACCGAAGCCGACCTTGGCGACAGGAAGGGCTGGCGATCCGCCTGAGTTATCGATGCCGCCTGAGCCGCCAGTGCCGAGAACTTGCGCGATGACAACATTGCCCGCTTCGTCCATCGCCCTGGCGCAGCTGAGGTCATCGTCGAGGCCGTAGCTCGAAACCTCGCTGAAGAGAATATCGAATGCCTGAGCCTTTGCCTGTGTCAGAAAGGAAGCCATGACGCCATAAAGTTCCCGCGGCCAGGGCCAGGTGAGGCCGAGGTTTTTTCCCACCCAGCCAAGACTGTACTGATCGATATAGACCAGCTCCACGACGCCCCCGCGGTCGAAGCGGGCGCTGGCCCGGGCTTCCAGGTCGTAGAGCCCCCGCTCGAGGCCAGCCATGGCTCCCGAAACAAGAAGGATGCCTGCCAGAAGAAGTCCGCAGGCTGCCGCCAGGAATGCCCGCAGCGCCGGCTTCATCTCCACGCCAGCGGTTTTCAGAACCCCCCCCTCATCGCGGCGAAACGCTCTGCCCGCGCAAAAAAGGTGGCGACCGGATTATTCTCCGCCAGCCCTCCATCCGCAGATCCTTCATCCATCGACCCACCTTCGCGTACGGAAGGCCAAACACGCTTGTGCATAGCGGTTTTCGGCAGGGTGAAGGGCTCGGAGCCGAGGGCTTCCAGCCGGGACAGGGGCGCCGGATGGGTGACGGCAAAACCCGCAGCCTTGCCCTCGCCGCCGTAGGGAAGACGCCCGATGAGCCCTGCCAGGGCATTCGGATTGTAACCCGCCCGGGCTATGATCCGTCGGGCCTCCAGGTCGGCCTCGCCTTCGTAGGCTTGCGAATAGCCCGATATGACGAGAATTTTCGCCAGCTCGGAGATGGCATCGCCAAAGGCAGCCGTAAAGGCCGCTACATCGCCTCCCTGCGCAGTGCCCGCATCGATGGCGTAGGTGGAGGCGATGCGCGTAATCCGCGCGCCCTGCACCGATGCCAAGCCATGGCCGAGGGCGATGTGGGCTATCTCATGGGCCAAGATAGCGGCGAGATCATCCTCGCTGCCGGCCAGGCGCAGGAGCCCCCTCGTCACGAGGACATGGCCCCCCGGCGAAGCGAAGGCGTTGACCTCCTCGCTGTCAAGGACGATAAAACGGTAGCCCGCATAGATCGCCGGGCGGGAAGAGTGCAATGCCAATCCCTGGCCCAGCATATTGAGATAGACATTGAGCCCGGGACAGTCATAGGGAGGATAGGAGGTGAATATGCTGGCGGCTACCGCCCTCCCCACATAATACTCCTCCTCGGGATTGAGTTCCCGTGAAGCCTCGACGGCAGCCTGGGCGGCCAGCTTGAGCATGGTAGCCTGATAGCGGTCGAGCAGGCCCTGGCTCACCGCCTGGGAAGAGAGCAGTTCCATGCTGGTGGACAGAGTCAGGCAGGAAGAAAGGGTAAAAATGCAGAGGGCCGTCAGAGCCAGGGAGAGCTTTGGCTTCATCGATCCCGCTTTCAGCGCGCGCCAGCCAGGAAACCGACGAGGGCTTCGGCCTCATAAGCCCAGCTTTCCATGGTGTTGACCCATGAAAAGTCCACATGGGCACTCTGGCTGTAGGTTTCCTCGAGCGATTCGTTGAAGCCCTTGCCTGCCAGGGCGATCTCGGTGCCGGTGACGCCCGGGACGGCATCGCCCGGGCTGGCAGGAGCGACAGCCTTCGACGTCAGTGCGGAAAGGAACATGTAGCCATATCGCGTCATACCCGGGACGGACACCTTGGCCCAGCCTTCCCGGGATTCGTGGACAAAAACCTTCGCCCTGTACTCCACGGTGGCCAGTACAGGAGCTATGGCCGAGGGCGCTGCCCTGATCTGGGTCACGGACACCTGCACCGTCATTTCGCCGGAGGGCGAAAGGCCGGCGCTCTGGGCCTGAAGCGGCACAATGCCCAGAAAAACGAGGAGGAAAATCACAGCACACGATCGGACAATATTCTTTTTCATGGCCTACCACCTGGGGCGCAAAACCCCACTATAACCATATCGCGAAAACGGTGAAAAACATGCCCCTGACCGGATCGGGCAGTCCCCCCTGGGGTCTTCCCCCTAGGCTCCCCCCCAGGAAAGCAGCTCTTCTTCGACATGCTTTTTCCAATCCAGGAGGGCATGGACTATAGCCCGTTTCGGCGCCGGCAGATCGGGATCGGCCAGTTCCGTCTCCACAAGACGGGCATAATCGGCGAGTTCGGCTGATCCCTCGCTGACCGGAAGCTGTATCCTGCCGGCGCAGAAGTCCCGCCATTTCAAACGCTCCGAAGCGCTCAAGGTTTCGGGAAAATTGCGGGCAAAGAGCCTGCCTGCGAGCCGGGGTATCCGATCGTCGCTGAAATGCATCTTCTGGATCTGGGCTTTGGCCGCCTTCCTGTCCGAAGCGAGTACGGCGTGGAACTTTACCAGCTTGTCCCTGTCGGCCTTCGGGGTAAAACCGCCCGAATAGAGACAGAGATCCGGATCGTCCGATGCGGGCGCCGGCATGGGCTCGTCGAAGACGGCGATGAGCTTCTGCACGAGGCCGGGGCTGGAATTGATGAAGGCGAGCCGCTCGCCGCACAAGTCCTTGTCCAGGCCGAGCCTTGTGCCCGCTTCCTTCGTCAGCGTGGAAACAGGGGCGAGGAAGGGGCAGTGATTGAGCAGGATCCTGGAAAGAGGAATCCTCGGCTGGCTGCGCTCGCTCGCCTTGCTGAATACCCGCTTCCTGATCTCCTCCGCGGAGAGGCTTACCAGCTCGCCCGGGTCGAAGCGCAGATCGATGGCGATGACCAGGTTCCTGTTGGCCGGATCGATGCCGACGGGGGCTACCAGCGTCGTGCATCCGCGCGCCTGGGTATACTCGGCAGCCGTGTGCAGCAGCATGCGGCGCGCGGGCAGGTCGATGAGGGGCTTGAGGCTCTCCCTTCTGCGGTGGGAGAAATACCATTCGTAGAGCCTCTCCTGCCGCAGCTTCACCAGCTTCGCGAGGGAGATGGTGGCGCGGATATCGCTGAGCGCGTCATGGGCCGACTCATGGACGAGCCCGTTGGCCTTGGCCAGCACTTCCAGCTTGAAAAGCGGCGTGCCGTCAGCGTCCTGAGGCCAGACGATGCCTTCTGGGCGCAGGTCGTGGGCAGCTCTCAGAAGGTTTATGATATCCCAGCGCGAGTTGCCGTTCGCGTACTCGTGGGTGTAGGGGTCGAAGAGGTTGCGGTAGAAAAGATGGCGGATGAATTCATCGTCGAAATTCACCGAATTGAAGCCGACCGCCGTCGTTCCCGGCCGGGAAAACTCATCGAAGAGGCGGAGCGAAAGATCGTATTCGTTCAATCCCAGCTCAAAGGCCGTCTGGGGCGTTATGCCGTGCACCTTGCAGGCGGCGGGCGCGGGAAGGTAATCGAGGGAAGGCTTGCAGTACAGCTTTATGGGCGCTTCGATCTCTTCTAGATTTTCATCCGTGCGGATGCAGGCGAACTGCGCGATCCTGTCGTGCCGGGGATCGAGACCAAAGGTCTCCAGGTCGTACCATAAAATGCTTGCAGCCATGGTTTAACTATAGCGACTATACCCCGACCAGGCAACAAGGTTCGAGGAACTAAACGATCCCTACTCTTCTTCCCCTTTCTCAACCTTCTTGATGGAAAACTTCTGGAATTCGAATTTTTCCCCGCCGATCCAGAGGTTGAGCATGA
>CAYXUF010000053.1:0-4147 GCA_964468155.1 uncultured Treponemataceae bacterium | reverse complement strand
ATCACCAGCTTGCGCGGCTGGCCCTGGAGGATGAAACTCGACACTTCGCTGATCAGGTGGACAAGGAATTCCCTTCGCTTCATCGTCTATATCCTTCCGGGAAAATGTTACTCATCGACAGCGCTCCGGTACCATTCTATGAGCGACACGAGGAGGGTTGCCGTCAGCCCGGCCGCAAAACCGTTGTTGTAGAGATTCATGCCGCCGTGCCATGCTCCGGAGCGTTCAACCAGCACGAGATGCAGAATGCCTGCCAGAATGCCCGCCAGAATGCCGAATTCGCCGGCGAGGGGGGCCAGCGTGGTTCCAAAGAGGAAGGCGAGGACTACCCACGACTCGTTCAGCGTCTTGCCGAAAAGGAAGGCGGCTACCAGGAGGCCAATGAAGACGGGCAGCACATTCCTGAGATGTTTTCCGAAAAAGCCGAAACCCATCACCGTCATCAGGCCGCCGATGACGGGGCCATTGAAGGGGGCGCCTATGATAGCGACATAGGCGCTGTAGAAAAGCCCGAGAGCGCCCGAATTGAGGAGGGCCCCGCCCGAACCTTCGAGCTCGCAGAAATCCGAGGGCAGGCGCCCGGAGAGCCTCATGATGCCGCGAAGCTGCTTCCAGCTCTTCCTTGGACCCGATGCGAGGCCCAGACCGATGGCGGTCAGGCTCAACAGGGGGATGATGAGCATCAGCCATGGACTTCTTGCCATCCCCCACTGACCGATCACCGAGATATCCTTGCCGCCAGCGTTGTAGAGCGAGGCGACAAAGAGGCCTATAAACCCGGCGGTGAGGCCGACGTTGTAAAGGCTGTATCCCTGATGGAGATGGAGCATGGAGATCGCCAGGGGGGGCAGCACAATACCGGCGAATATGCCGATGACGATCGACAGAGGAAGGGCTATGGCAGGGGGGAAGCCCATTTCGAAGGCGACAAAGCTGACAATCGGCCCCAGAGCCGTGCCGAACATGGCGATGATCACGTATTCCCTGGGATGCTTTTCGACGATGCGCGCCGCAAGGCTGACGCCGATTATTATCGGTATGCAGTTGAGCAGGGTTTTCCCGAAAAGGGCGAATCCCATCATGGTGAAAACAGCCGCGATGGTGGGCCCGGAGAGGGAGATCTTGTTCAGTCTAAGCAGGATGATGCCCAGAATGCCCACGGACGCGGCGTTCAGGAAGGCAGCCCCCTGTCCGGCTATGGAGGTGAAATCGCTCAGGAGGCGGGCTGGGCTTGTCTGCAGTCGCAAAAAGCCCTCGAGCGCCGGTCCCGGCCCATCGGCCAGAATGCCGAATACCAGGAAAAGCAGGATGGTCACAGCGACGAAAGGACGGAGCAAGGTGTCGTTTTTGGCCAATAGCGCCTCCTGAATTGTAATGCAGTGTAGGGCATGATCGGAGGCGGGTCAATATAAAGCGCCGCGGCATGATGCGCCCCCCGGCAGTTTGCCGCCCGCAGCATTCCTTGCTATACTGGAATCAGCGAAAACTGAAAGGATGCTGTCTATGCTGCAATGGCTGGATTCCCTGTCGCCCGTAACCCAAACCCTCATAGCCACCCTCTTCACCTGGGGCGTAACGGCTCTTGGCTCGGGGATGGTGTTCTTTTTCAAGACGATAGACCGGCGCGTGCTCGACGGCATGCTCGGCTTCGCAGCCGGAGTGATGATCGCGGCCAGTTTCTGGTCACTTCTCGCCCCGGCTATTGAGCTTTCGGAGAGCATGGGTCTCGTCAAGTGGTTCCCGCCCCTCGTCGGCTTTCTGGGCGGCGGACTTTTTCTCCGCCTCGTCGACAGGCTCCTGCCCCACCTCCATATCGAATTTAAGCGGGACGAAGCCGAAGGCATAAAGACGAACTGGTCGCGCAGCATCCTGCTCGTGCTGGCTATTACCCTGCACAATATCCCCGAAGGTCTGGCCGTCGGCGTGGGATTCGGCGCCGTGGGCGCCGGAATCAGCACGGCGAGCCTCGCCGGGGCGGTAGCCCTGGCCATGGGCATCGGCATACAGAACTTCCCCGAAGGCGCGGCGGTTTCCATTCCCCTGCGTCGCGATGGGATGGGCAGGTTCAAGAGCTTCTTCTACGGCCAGGCCTCGGGCATCGTCGAACCGATAGCGGGGCTGATAGGCGTCACCCTCGTCGGGGTGATGCGGCCAATCCTGCCCTATGCCCTCGCCTTTGCGGCCGGCGCCATGATCTACGTCGTGGCCGAGGAAGTGCTGCCCGAAGCGAACAGGGACGGCAACGGCCACCTCGCCACCATCGGCACCATGATAGGCTTTGCCGTCATGATGGTGCTGGATGTCGCCCTGGGCTAAGCCGCCAGGAAACCCAGCCCCTACAAAGAGATGCCTCCCGACACCGTCAGAAGCGAGGTGAGGGCGTCCTTCGTGTTGTCCACCATCGAATCGAGGAAATCGACCTTGAGCGAGGCGCTCGTGCTCACCTTCCCGAAGGTCTTCTCGAGGGCGACGACCGTGCCGATCTTGTACTGCTTCGCGCTGGAGCTGTTGAACACCTGATCGAAGGACCCCGCGATGCTGATATTGTCGAAGAAGGTTTTCTGGATCGTGAACTTGGCGTCGTAGGCGTAGGTGACATCGCTCGCCGCGGCCGTGGTCCAGTCGTTGGCGAAGGCCAGGCTCAGCTTGTAGCGGCTGTACTGCACGCTGCCGTCCACCCCATAGGATAATTCGAAAATGCTCGAACCATCGTTCGCCCCATCGACGAGGGCATAGGTAACGTAGGAATCCTCGGTTTTTCCACCCAGCGTGAAAGCGAAATCGCCCAACTTTATGCGCCCGCTCTTGAGCCCAAGGCCCACGGTGTGCGTGAAGGTTGTGTCGTTTTTCGTGGAATTCTTGATGGCCGTATCCACAGCCGCATCCGTCGATTTCGCTATCAGGGCTTCCGCGTTCGTCGTAGCCCACTCGAAGGTATAGGCCAGCGAAATGTTGGCGAAAATGCCCGAGGGCGGCGTCTCCATCGCCACATCGACGGTGGTGACGATGTTGGAAATGCTGTCCACGGTAGGAGCATCCGCATCGCCGAGGCCCACCAGAGGAAAGATCGTGTTGAATAGAATGTCTGGAATATTGTCCATGGATCTGTCAGCTTTTACCGCGAAAGTGAAGTCCCCGATTGGCTTCTCCCATGAGGCTCCGTAGTCCATGACATCACTGTCCACAGCCGCGCCGAGGCTCCTGTAGGTCGCGTCCGTCATATGGAACCAGCCCTTGACGCCCAGTGCGGGAATCTCCAGGTCCCCACCGAAAGTGAGTCCCCAGAGATTCAATGATGCTATTCCGTTACTAAGCGGGAAATAGTCAAAAATGGGGAAGATGTCTTGCACTATATCGACGTACTTCATATAGGGAGAGATATCAATATCTATGCCGGGAGCAGCAAGACTAGAAATCAGCTGGTCCTTGTCGATTATCAAGCTTGCGTCATCGACATAAAGGCTAAAACCCAAGCCTCCCGAGAGCTTGAACAGCTTGTTGGCAGTGCCCGTTCCCAGACCGAAAACGAGGTTTTCCTCAGGCGCCACCGCCCCCAGATCATAGAGCGTGCCTATAGGGGAGATGCCCGTCGAGGAAATTGAATCGTAACGCCCCTGGAGGGAGCTGATCAAAGCCAGGTTGGTCTGCAGCCACCAGTAGTCCAAGGCGCTTATGCCGAACTTCAGGCCGAAGAAATTCTGCGGCCACGCGCTCTGATAGCTTCCGAGGTCGGAGAGGCCCTTGGCCACCGAAAGATCCAGCACCGGCGTGTCGAGGACGAGAGAGGAACCGCGGAAGTTGAAATCCTTGACGGTCTCCGGCTGGAAGCTGATCTTCTGGTCGCCGAAGGTATAGGCGAATACGGGATCGAAGATGCTGAACTTGGCCAGGAACTGGTTGGAGTTGTAGTATTTTCGCGGCACTTCGCCCGCCCAGCCGAATTCATTGTCGAAATTCCAAGGATTATAGAGGTTCATGATGTTCTGAAAATCGGCGATCAGCGTATTGCCGTCGCCATAGGAATCCCAAAAATCAGAGCTTAGGCCCGCTGCACCATAGCCGACAAGGGAAATGTCGTCGGCCAGAGTGAGGCCCAGTTCCAGACCGACAGGCCCTGCCCTCAGCTTCGCCCTTCCTCCCAGCTCGA
>CAYXUF010000052.1:0-14784 GCA_964468155.1 uncultured Treponemataceae bacterium | reverse complement strand
ACCCACGACAACCAGATCCACAGTCTGGCACTCTACCACCTGAGCTACACCCACCGTGCAATCGGCAGGCATTACAATGCCGAAAAGTCTTTTTTATGTCAATAGGCCAAAACTTTTTTTTCAGTACGGGAAAGGCCTCGTGAAGTAGACATGATCGAGGCAGCCATATGCGGGAGCGGCGACCTCCTCCATCCTATCCGCTGTCATGGGCGCGAGGCTGTACATGAAGGCCTGATGGTAAGGCGTAATATGGAGAGGAATCCTCCTCGAAATCGACGCAAGGAATGAGGCGATGCCTTCCATCTGCTCAGGGCTGTCGAGAATTTCCGGCACGAGGAGAGAGGTAACCTCCACATGGCAGAGCGAATGGGCAATACGTATGAAATTTTCGACAATCTCGAGTTCGCCACCGAGGAATTTTTGATAGATTGGGGCCGAAAAGCTTTTGAGATCGACGTTGGTCGCGTCCGTCAGGCTCAGGATATCGTGGGCGGGCTTATCCAGAATATTGCCGTTCGTCACGAGGATGGTCTTGAGGCCACGTCGCCTGGCAAGGATCATGCATTCCTTGACATATTCGATATGAAGGCAGGGCTCTGAATAGGTGAAGCTGATGGAGGGCGTGCCCGAGGAAACCGCCATGTCCAGGAGGCTTTCGGGGCTGAGGTAGCGTTCTTCGACGCTTTCGGGATGGGCTATCTCCCAGTTCTGGCAGAAAGGGCAGCGCATCGTGCAGTGCCAAAAACCTACGGAGAAGGTTCTTGTCCCGGGCAGGAAACGTCGGAGCGGCTTTTTTTCGACAGGATCGAGGGCTATCGAGGAAACGAGGCCATAGAAGGGGAGGCTGAGCCTGCCGCCCTCATTCTTCCTCGCCCCGCATACGCCGCTCGAATCCGCGGCGAGCAGGCAGGAGCGCGGGCAGAGCTCGCACCTGACACGGCCATCGCCCAGGCGTGAAAAGTATTCAGCGCCGTGCTTGGTGTTTTCAGGCATTCCCTGCACCCTTCAGCCCGTGTTTCAGCGTTTTTCGGTGCGATCATGGAAAAATCGGGACATCCTCGCGCGGAGGGCCAGGGAATCGCGGGGACCGAGGAGGGAGTCGCTCACTTCGAATGGTTCATAGCGGAGGGCTATCGCCCCTCGCTTCACCCAGAGTCTTACGAGGGATCTCGCGGCGCCCGATTCATTGACGGGGGAGGGAAGTTCGTCAGCCGCGAGCACGTCGGCGATGCGGAACTCTATGATGACCCCTTCGTCCAGCCAATGCGGTTTTTCCTGAGCCGCTGTCATGAGAAGGCATTTCTCCGGGTCGTAGGGATGCTTTCTGAGGCCTCCAACAAAGGCAAAGGCATCGAGGGCGTCATGCCTGCCATATTTCACAAGGTCAAAAATAGGCGAAGAATCGAGATACTCCGAAATGGACATGGGCTCCCTCCTTTATCGCAATGGATCGACAGTCTCCATCAATGCCTGTTCTGCATCCGTTCGGTGCTGTATCAGGCGGAACTTCCTGTAATCCATAATGAATCTGAAGGCCAGAAGTAACGTGCAGAGCTGGGCGAACCATTCGCCATACCGCGTGTAGACGCTGGGAAGGGCCGGCTCGTATACGGGTACATCCACCGTGATCGCCATGGCCTCGAACTGGGGCATGTCCCACAGCACCCTGCCCCAGGGATCCACGACGCAGGAAACGCCCGAGTTCGTGCTCCGCACGAGGGTTCGCCTGTTTTCGATAGCCCTGATCCTGGCTATGGCCCAATGCTGTATCTGGGCGCTTTTCTTCAGCGACCAGGAATCGTTCGTTAGGTTTATGAGGAGGTCGGCGCCGTTGAGGAAATACTGCCGGCAAAGTTCGGCAAAGGCGTCCTCGAAGCAGATGGGCGTCGCGAAGCGCAAGGTTCTGCCGGAGGCTGATCTGGGCGCTAGGGAAAAGAGGGTGAGGGTTTTGCCCATCACCCATCCGCTCTCGAGGCCAACCACGTTCTGCATGAAGGTTCTGAACCACGAGTATTCCCAGAAGGGTATGGCCTCGGCAAAGGGCACGGGATGGACCTTGGCATAGGAGTCGATAAGGTCTCCCTGCGGCGAAATGAGAAGCACAGAGTTCGTGGATTCCCAGGTTTCCCAGTTGAGGACGACAGGAGCCCCCGTCAAGAGATGGGCTCCGCTTTCGGCGATAAAAGGCAGGAGGGGATCTGGCCCCGGGTTCTTGCCGAACCAATCCCTGTATTCGGCGAAAGGCCGCCGCAAGGTGGTTTCGCTGAAGACGATGAGATCGATGGGATTGCCTTGAGTGGCCTTGTTCGTCTCGTAGGCATCTCGCGCCAGGGCGACGTTGGTCTGGAGGGTAGGCAGTTCGCCCGCTATCCAGGGATCGGAATTCTGCTGGACGAGGGTGGCGCGCAGGGTCTCTTTCAGGGGAATGGGGCGCATGAGGGCGGCAAGCCCGTAGACGAAAACGAGAAAGACGAGGATGGCGAGGAAAGCCAGCCCTCTTCCCATGACCCTCATCCGCTGCAGCGGGTTCCCGCGGCCAAGAAAATACTCGGCGCCCATGCCCGATGCAAGGGCGAGAAGGAAAGAAAGTCCATAGACCCCCATCGTGTCGGCAGTCTGCAGCATGAGGGGAAGGGCTGTGAGGGAGTATGGCATAAGACCCCAGGGATAGCCGAGAAAACCCGATGACTTGAGAAATTCGAATGAAGCCCAGCCAATGGCGAAGACAAAGGGGCGGTAGGCGACGGATTCGTGTTGGAGGAGGAAATAGCCATAAAGGCCGAGAACGGCGTAGACGACAGCGTAGGCCAGAGCGCTCGTGCCCAGGGTCCAGAAAGCGAAGCCCTTGTAGAAGAAAAGCCAATAGGAGGTGAGAGCGTGGTGGCAGGCTCCGAATATGGCGCCGGCGAGGGCAGCCTGACGCGGGGTCCGGGTCCTGTAGAGAGCCAGATAGAGGGGAATCAGGGCTATGAATCCGAGAGGCCAGAACCCCGAGAGCAGAATCTCGTTGGGGATGGAGATGGCGCAGAGAAGGGCTGAGAATATCGGCAGAGCCATTGTCGCAAACATCGGAACCTCTCAAGCCGCAGTATGACAGAGAATATCCTTCTGCAAAAGCATTGACCAAGGGGTTTTTAGGCTTTAGAGTGCTAACCATGAAGGCAGTCTTCGCCGGCAGCTTCGATCCTCCGACCCTGGGCCATCTCGATATAATCCGCAGGGCAGCACCGATTTTCGCTGAACTCAGGATCGTGGTGGGCCATAATACGCAGAAACAGCCTCTGCTGGGTCTTGAGAAACGCCTCGATATGCTGAAGCGCCTGATTGAGGCCGAGGGCTTGCCCAACGTGATTGTCGATGCCTGGGACGGCCTTGTCGCCGAATATGCAGGCGCCCATGGCTGCGGCGTGCTCGTGCGGAGCGTCAGGAGCATGGCCGATATCCCCTATGAGCAGACGATGGCCAGCTTCAGCCGGCGACTGGGTAAGGGGCACGAAACCCTCATCATGTTCGCCCGACCCGAATTTGCGGATATAAGCTCCAGCGCCGTGAGGGAACTCCTGGTCTGGAAAAGGCTTCCGCGCGGCATTGTGCCCGATCTTGTGCAAAAAGAGCTGGAATTGAGCTTCGGACCTCTTTTACAATCTTGAAAAATGCGGTAGTCTTGCCTGCGCTTCCAGAGAGCAATGGCTCTTGACAAAAATTGAATATTTGTATAATGTCGCCTTTGTACTGGGCGAAACTTAGCGCAAATGAGGTTATATCATGGCTGTACCGAAATTTAGAACTTCTAAGGCGAGAACGCGCCGACGCCGTTCCGTGAACATGAAGCTGACCGCGCCTACCCTTGTACAGTGCGGTAACTGCGGAAACCCTGTTCTCCTCCACCAAGTCTGCCCGAAGTGCGGTTTTTATAGGGGCAAGCAGGTTATCGCCCCGGAATCCAAATAAGGAGCACATCGATGGACGAGCTTTTTGAGAAGGTAAAGAAGATAATCGCCGACAAGCTGGAAGTCGAAGAGAGCAAGATCACCTTGGACGCGAGCTTCCGCCAGGATCTCGGCGCCGATTCCCTCGACACCTACGAGCTTGTGTACGGTATCGAAGAGGAACTCGGAATCCAGATTCCCGACGAGAAAGCGAACGAATTCGAAACTGTTCGCGATGCCTACGAATTCATCAAGACCCAGGTCAAATAAAGGCCTCGCCCTTCAGGCGCGGGGAGAATCCACGCGGCGGTCATCGAAATGACTGCCGAGGAGTCCTCCCTGCGCCGGCTTTTTCTTGAGGGTTTTCAGAAAAAACTCAGGCTTTCCTTCAACAATCTATCCCTCCTGGATGCTTCCCTCACTCATCGATCCTTCCTCAATGAGGTCCGTTGCCCAGGCGGCGACAGCATCGCCAATGGCGGAATCCACAACGAAAGACTGGAGTTCCTCGGCGATGCCGTGCTTGGACAGGTGGTAGCCTCGCTGCTCTACGCCAGACTGGATGGAAGGCCCGAAGGGGAACTGGCGCGGATCAAGAGCATTGTCGTTTCGGAACAGACCTTGGCGCCGATCGCCCTGGCTCTCGGCATTCCCGAAGCCCTGCAGCTTGGCCGCGGCGAAGAGCTTTCGGGGGGCAGGGCCAAGAAAGCCCTTCTCGCCGACGCGCTTGAGGCCCTCATCGGTGCTGTCTTTCTTGATCAAGGCTATGATGCCGCCCGCGCATTGGTGACGAGGATGATTGAGCCTCTCATCGAGGAAGCCGTCACGGGGAAGAGCAAGGATTATAAAACCGTCATTCAGGAATACGCCCAGAAATACTTCAAGGAGCTTCCTGTCTATCTCCTCGACAGGATTGAAGGGCCGGAGCACGAGAGGATTTTCTGGGTCTCCTGTGAACTAGGAAAAAAGAACTACGGTCCATTTTCGGGAAAAACGAAAAAGGAAGCCGAGCAGAGGGCAGCCGAAAATGTCTACCAAGCGCTAAACGACAGTTCGGACATCGTCGCCAGGCGCCTCGATGCGATCACGAACCTTTCACCCCAATAAAACGGATTTTCAGCGATTCCGCGATGCGGAGCAGCGAGGCTTTGCTGTTCTGGGCTGGATCGTCCAGGACGGTCTCCAGCAGCTCGGCGAGAATCTTTCCCATGGCCGGTCCCCTGGGAATGCCGATTTCTGCCAGATCCTCCCCGCTCACCTCAAGGTCCTTGAGGCTCAGGGCGCTCTCCTCGGCGAGAATGGTTTCGAGGCGCTTTCTGAAGGGTTCGAGCGGACGTCCGTCCGGCCTTGTTCCGGCCGTAGCCGCGGCGTCCGCGATCCTCAATGAAAAAAGATCGTCGATGGCAGCGAGGCCGACTCTGGCAATAAAGCGCCTCACCGCCGCGTCCGTCCAATCTTCCGTATAGTTGAACATGTGATTCTTGACGAGGTGGAGCACGGCGTCCATCGTCTCGTTGGGGAACTTGAGCCTGCGCATCGCCTGTGAGGCCAACCGGGCCGAGATCATCTCATGGTTATGGAAGGTCGGGTTCCCGTCCTGACCCGGAGCGCAGGCCGCCGGTTTTCCCGCATCGTGGAAAAGGGCTGCCAGCCTGATGACAAGGTCGCAGCGCGCGGCGTCCACCGACAGATAGAGGTGATCCAGCACGTCGAAGGCGTGCATGCCCTTTTGCCGGCAGCCGCGCGCGGGCAGGAGTTCGGGCAGGATCTCGGCCAGGAGGCCTGAGGATTCCAAAAGCCTGAAACCTGTCGAAGGGGAGGGGCTCAGGAGGATTTTCTGCAGCTCGTCGCGCACTCTCTCCCTGGAAACCTGCCTGAAGGTTGCCAGGGTCGCCGGAATGGCGGCCAGGGTCGCTTCCTCGATGGAAAACCCCAGCTGGGCGGCGAAACGTATGGCGCGCAGCGGACGCAATCCATCCTCGGCGAAACGGAGGGCTGGATTGCCCACGCTCCGAATGCTGTGTTTCCTTATGTCGTCCTGTCCGCCGAAGGGATCGCGAAGTTCGGCCGAAAGGGGGTCGAAAGCCATGGCGTTCATGGTGAAATCGCGCCTCGACAGGTCTTCGTCGATGTCGGCCACGAATCGTACCGCATCGGGGCGCCGCCCGTCGGCGTAGCCGCCCTCCACCCTGAACGTCGTCATCTCCACGGCGAAGCGCCCGGTCAGTATGGTCACGGTTCCATGCCTGATGCCCGTCGGTATCACCCGGGGGAAAAGGGATACGATTTCCTCGGGCGATGCGTCGGTAGCCATGTCGAAGTCGTTGCCCACGGGACGCCGCATGAAATAGTCGCGAACTGCTCCGCCGACGATGTAGGCTTTCTTCCCGGAGTTCTCTACTGTTTCCGCTATGCGGCGAATCTCTCTGGGTATGCGGAACAAGGGCAGCATCATCCTGGAAGTCTATACCAATCCCGACGAAGCTGTCCATCGAGAGCCATGGCAGCAGAAAGCGGCCATCCCTGCCGGTTGACAAAGTTCCAAGCCAGGGAGGATTGTGTACTGATGGAAGCCCTTGTCATAACGGGAGGCCAGTGCCCTCCGCCTGAATTCCTGAAACTGCTCGCCGTCCGGGCCGACCTCGTCATCGCCGCGGATTCCGGTCTGGATGCCGCTCGAGCGGCAGGGATCCATCCCGACTTCGTCGTGGGCGATTTCGACAGCCTCCACGACAAGGCAGGCCTCGACTCCATCCCTGCCGAAAATATCCTGACCTTCCCGAGGGACAAGGACGACACCGATACGGAAATTGCCCTCGCGACAGCATGGAAAAATGCTGCCGACCGCGTGGTCCTGGCGGGCGGCGGCGGGGGAAGGCTCGATCATCTGCTGGCAGTCTGTGCGCTTTTTGCCCGCGAACGTGCACCTCAGGAATGGCATACGGGCAGCGACTCGGTCTATTTTCTGGAAAAGGGAAAATCGGCTGCGTTCAAGGTTCCGCCTGGCTCGATGGTTTCCGTTTTTCCCGTCGGCTTCGAGGGGAGCCTGGGTATGTCCTCCTCTGGGCTGAAATGGCCGCTTGAGGGACTGAACTGGGAAAAAGGCCGATTTGGCATAAGCAACGAAAGCATGGGCGAGGAGCTTGAAATCTCAGCGGGGTCCAGCGGGCTCCTCATCATTCTTCCGCTTGGCTGCGAAAGCCTTCCTTAACAATGCAAGGCTTTCAAGGGGATCCTGGACGAGGACTTTCTTGCCCCCCAGCAGCTCGGCTATGCCTATTTCGTTGGCGTACCGGGGTATGATATGGAGGTGGAGGTGCTCGATGCTCCCTCCCGCCACCAGGCCGAGGTTGTAGCCGATATTGTAGCCGGAGGGGTGATATGTCTCGTCCAGAACATCGAGGCAAAGGTCGACAGCCCTGTCCATCGCGCAGCGTTCCCCTTCGTCCATGTCGCGGATATCGGTGAGGTGGCGCTGTGGGAAGATGATGATATGTCCGGGATTGTAGGGGTAAAGGTTCAAGGATACTGTAAGATGTACGTTTTCGTGTACAACAAGCTTGTCCACCAGCTCTGATCCCTCCCTGATGAGGCAGAGGATGCAGCCATGGGGCTTCTTGCCCTTGAGGTAGCCAATCTTGTTGAAATTGAAGAAGTATTCCATCACAGCCTCCTACCGTTTTTACCCTCGTCATGGTACCATTCATCCATGGAGACTCTGGAATCATCGGATGTCGACGACAAAAACCTTCGCAGGATCGTCATGGTTCGAAATGTCTTTACAGGCCTGGCAGCCGCCATCGGTATCCTCATGCTGCTCTGTCTCATCCTGCTCGTTTTCGCTCAAACCCTGCAGCTGGAATCGCCATTTTCCGCCCTGATCTTCGATGGCCTTCATTTCGGCGCTGTCGGATTGTTCACGGCCGCGGCCGCCCGATTCTTTCTGGACATTATGTACGGCATTTTCGGGCTTTTGCAAGCAAAAGTTGCCAGCCCGCTTCGCTGGTTCGTTTTTTCCCTGTTGAGCCTTATACCTCTCGCTCTCATATTCGCCTTCATGCGCCTTGCGGAGGGATTTCGGGCATGAGAGAGGGCTCGCGAGCCCGAAATGATGCGCGCGCTTGACCCGTCCGAGTTGCGGGGGCTATACTCGCGCGTCCCTTCCGCGACAAGGAGCTTTCCATGAGCACGAGAGTTAGGTATGCGCCATCCCCGACGGGGAACCAGCACATCGGCGGCGTACGCACGGCCCTGATCAATTATCTTTTTGCACGATCGAGCGGCGGATCCTTCATACTCCGCCTTGAGGATACGGACAGAACCCGCTACGCCGACGAATATGTGAAGAACCTGTACGACACCTTCCGATGGCTCGGCTTCTATTGGGACGAAGGTCCCGATGTCGGAGGGCCCTCGGCTCCCTATATACAGTCCGAGCGTTTTGCCATCTACAGGGAATACGCGGAAAAGCTTGTCGCCATGGACAGGGCCTACTACTGCTTCTGCGACGAGGAGAGGCTTGGCAAGCTCAGGGAAGATCAGGCCCAGGCCAAAACGGGCGACCAGGGATACGACAGGCATTGCCGGAGCCTGGGCAAGGACGAAGTGGCTGCCAGCATCGCGGCGGGCCGGAATCATGTCATCCGTCTCAAGATACCCATGGAAGGCACGACGGTTTTTCATGACCGTCTTCTCGGGAAAATAGAGTGGAAAAACGAGGACATCAGCCCCGATCCCGTTCTCCTCAAATCCGACGGTTTCCCCACCTATCACCTCGCGAACGTCGTGGACGACCACCTCATGGGCATAACCCAGGTGATGCGCGCCCAGGAATGGATACCTTCGGCGCCCCTACACAGAATCATGTACGACGCCTTCGGCTGGGAGATGCCCGAACTCTGCCATCTGCCCATGGTTCTCGGCCAGGACGGCCACAAGCTGTCCAAGCGGCACGGGGCGACGGCCGTCAACGAGTTCAGGAAGGCTGGCTATCTTCCCGAAGCCCTCATCAACTACATCGCCCATCTGGGCTGCTCCTTCGAAGAGGGCAGGGACCTCTTCACCCTCGGGGAAATGGAAAAGCTCTTCAGGCTCGAGAAGCTGAACAAGGCCCCCGCCATTTTCGACTACCAGAAGCTGGAATGGTTCAACGGGCAGTATATCAGGCTCAAATCCGACGCCGAACTGGCCGCCCTCGTAAAGCCCTTCCTTGTCGAGGCGGGCCTTCGCGCCGATACCGATCCTGTTGCCGACGCCCTCGAGCTGAAGGCTATGCCCCTCGTCAAGGAAAGGCTTAAGCTCCTCTCCGAAGCCCCGGCCATGATGGCCTACCTCTACGGAAAGCCGGCCTTGCCTGCTGCCGAAGAGTTCATCCCGAAAAAACTCGACCTCGCGGCGGCGATAACGATGCTGAAGGAAAACCTGGCTCTCGTCCCCGTGGTCGACTTCTCCGATATCCCCGCAGCGGAAGAGCGCTTCAAGGCGAGGAGCATCGAGATCGACGCCAAGCTGGGGAATCTATTGATGCCCCTGCGCGTCGCCGTCACGGGTTCGCGGGTGAGCCCGCCCCTCTTCGAATCCATCCGCATTCTCGGGAATGCCGAAACCGCCTCGCGCATAGAGGCGGCCATCATCCATCTGACATCATTAAAGGCCTGAAACCGTGCAGCAGATAGCCTTCGACAACGAAAAGTACCTTGCGGAACAGGCGGCTTTTATTAGCGCCAGAGCCTTGGGAGCCGAAAAGCTCTACCTGGAATTTGGCGGCAAGCTCCTCTGGGACTGGCACGCCGCGAGGGTCCTGCCCGGCTACGATCCCAACGTGAAGATCCGCCTCCTTTCGATGCTCAAGGACAAGGCCGAGGTGATTCTCTGCATCTACGCCGGCGATATCGAGCGCAAGCGCATCCGCGGCGATTTCGGCATCACCTACGACGCATCGGCCCTGCAGATATTCGACCAGCTGGGCGACTGGGGCGTATCCGTGGCAGGGGTGGTGATCACACGCTTCGAAGGCCAGCCGGCAGCCGAGCAGTTCGCCGCCCTCCTGGAACGCAGGGGGGTCAAGGTTTTCAAGCATAAACCGACAAAAGGCTACCCCAACGACGTGGAGTGCATCGTCAGCCCCGAGGGCTATGGGGCGAACGAGTACATCCCCACCAGCAAGCCCATCGTCGTCGTTACAGGCCCGGGGCCGGGCTCGGGCAAGCTGGCCACGGCCCTTTCCTTGGTCTACGCCGACTACATGGCAGGCAGGAAGGCGAGCTACGCCAAGTTCGAAACCTTTCCCGTCTGGAACCTCCCCCTGAAGCACCCCGCCAATATCGCCTACGAGGCTGCGACGGTCGACCTCGCCGATTTCAACTGCGTCGATCCATTCCATCTCGAAGCGACGGGACAAACCGCCATCAACTACAACCGCGACGTGGAGGTGTTTCCGGTGCTGCGTCACATCCTCGACAAGGTTTCGGGAGGAAGCGTCGGCTACCATTCGCCCACGGAGATGGGCGTAAACCGCATCGCCTCCGGCATCGTCAATGATGAGCTCGTGCGGCAGGCAGCCTGCCAGGAAGTGATCCGGCGCTATTTCAGGCATAGCTGCGAGTACGCCCTCGGCATTTCGGAAAAACCTGTGGTACAGCGCATCCAGGCCATCATGGACGAGCTCGGGCTCAAGCCTGAGGACAGAAAGGTGGTGGGCTTCGCCAGGGCGGCCGCCGAAAAGGCCCTCAAGGCGGGTAAGGGGAACCAGGGCATCTGCGTGGGCGCCGCTCTCGAACTCCCCGACGGCTCCATCGTGACAGGCAAGAATTCCCCCTTCCTCCACGCATCGAGCGCTGTCGTCCTCAACGCGGCCAAGCAGCTCGCGGGGATTCCCAAGAGGATACACCTCCTTCCGCCCGTAGTGACGGCGAGCATCGCCTGCCTGAAAAGGGATGTGCTCGGCCGGAAATCGGTGTCTTTGAGTCTGGACGAAGCGATGATAGCCCTCTCAGTGAGCGCGGCCATGAATCCTTCGGCCCAGGTCGCCATGGAAGCCCTCAAGTCCCTCTCGGGCTGCGAACTCCACCTCACCCATATCCCGGCCACAGGCGATGAGGTGGGCTTGCGGCGCCTGGGTTTGAATGCCACGAGCGATCCTTTTTTCGCCGGCAACAACCTCTTTCACTCCTGAAGCCATAATTAAGCGCCTGAAGCGCTGATTGAGGTGGTTTTAGAACCTCCTCTGCCTTGACCTCCTCCCTCGTTGCGCGGCATAGTAACGCCACCGCGCCCCTGAAGCGCGGCAAGGAGCTTCCATGAGCGATGACAACAAGAGGGACGAAGGCTACGGCGATTTTATCCATGAAGCCGTCGCCAAGGATATTGCCGACGGGAAAACCAGGGAAGTCAGAACCCGGTTTCCCCCCGAACCCAACGGCTGGCTCCACATAGGCCACGCGAAGGCCATCTACGTGGACTTCGGCACGGCCGAGCGTTTTGGCGGAAAATGCAATCTGCGCTTCGATGACACCAATCCCGAAAAAGAAGATCTTTCCTACGTGGAAGCCATCCAGCGCGACCTTCGCTGGCTCGGCTATGATTGGGAGGACAGGCTGTTCTTCGCCTCCGACTACTACGAAAAACTCTATGACCTGGCTTGTTTCCTCATACGCAAGTCCCTCGCCTACGTCGACGACCTCGACGAGGAAGAGATAAAGGAATACAGGGGAACGAACGTTCCCGACAAGAACAACATCACCTACACGCCTCCAGGCAAAAACAGCCCATACAGGGACAGGTCGGTGGAGGAAAACCTCGACCTTTTCGCGCGGATGAGGGCGGGGGAATTCGCCGATGGCTCGAAGACCCTCAGAGCCAAGATCGACATGGCTCATCCCAACCTCCTCATGCGAGATCCTGTCATGTACAGGATACGACGCGAGCCCCATTACCGCACGGGAACAGCCTGGTGCATCTATCCGATGTACGATTTTCAGCACCCCCTCTCCGACGCGATCGAGGGCGTGACCCATTCCCTCTGTTCCCTTGAATACGAGATACACAGGCCCCTCTACGACTGGTTCATCACTCACTGCGAGGTATTCGCCTCGCGGCAGATCGAGTTCGCCCGCCTCAATATCACACACACGGTGCTCTCCAAGCGCCTCCTCATCCAGCTTGTCCGCGAGAAGAGGGTTTCGGGCTGGGACGATCCGCGCATGCCGACCATCGCGGGCTTGCGACGGCGCGGCTACACGCCCGAGGCTATCCGCGACTTCCTGGGCCGCATCGGCATCGCCAAGACCGATTCCATGGTGGACATACAGCTTCTGGAGCACTGCGTGCGCGAGGACCTCAACAGGAAAGCGCCCCGCTTCATGGCCGTCCTGAGGCCTCTGGAGCTCGTGATCGACAACTGGCCCGAGGGCAGGGTCGAGATGCTCGAGGCGGTGAACAACCCAGAGAACCCGGAGGCGGGCACAAGGGCTATACCCTTCTCGGGGAGGCTCTACATAGAACAGGACGATTTCAGGGAACTGCCTCCGCCCAAATACTTCAGGCTCTTTCCCGGCAACCAGGTACGCCTCCGCTACGGTTACATCGTCACCTGCAAAGGATTCGACAAGGATCCCGTCACCGGCGAAATCCTCAGGGTGCATTGCAGCTATGACCCAGCGACGAGGGGAGGGGACGCTCCCGACAACCGCAAGGTCAAGGGCACGATTCACTGGGTATCGGCCGAAGGCGCGCTTCCCATCCATGCGAGGCTCTACGACTACCTCTTCGCCTCCGAAAGGCCTATGGATGTGGCGCCAGACGTTTCATTCCTGGACAATCTTTCGGATGCCTCGCTCGAAGTTCTCACCGGGGCCTTCGGTGAGCCCGGGCTGGCTGACATCGAACCAGGACAATCCGTCCAGTTCGAGAGGCTGGGCTATTTCTGCGCCGATACCGAATCAAAGCCGGGAGCATCGATTTTCAACAGAACCGTAACGCTCAGGGATACCTGGGCCAAGATAGAGAAAAAGGGCGTCTGATCGGAGAAACCATACCATCGGACATGAATATCCGCGAAAAACCCTTCGCTTATGCGAGAGGAAAAAATTATCACAGCTCAGGAGTGGGTATGGCAAGGTTGTACACAAAGATGAAAACGATAGCGATTTCGGCGCTTATCGTTCTCGCGCTTGTCTCGTGCGGCGGAAAAGCGGCCGAAATCAAGATCGGATCCGTTAATCCGCTTTCCGGCGAGGCCGCCACCTACGGCACATCGACGAAGAACGCCGTGGAACTGGCGACAGCCGAATGGAACGCCGCGGGCGGCATCAACGGCAAGCAGATCAAACTCATCGTCGAGGACGACAAGGCCGATCCCGCCGAGGGCGCCACCGTCTTCCGCAAGCTCATCGAGCAGGACAAGGTTGTCGCCATTATCGGCGGCATAACTTCCCGCGTCGCCCTCGCCGCGGCTCCTGTCGCCAACGACGCGAAGATTCCCCTCATCTCCCCGACGGCCACCAACGAAAAGGTGACCCAGATCGGCGAGTATGTTTTCCGCTCCTGCTTTATCGATCCCTTCCAGGGCAAGGTCATGGCGAAGTATGTCGCCGAGGACATGGGGCTCAAGAACGCAGCCATCATCTTCGATGTGGGCAATGACTACTCCAAGGGCCTCATGGAGACCTTCAAGGCTGCCTTTGAAGCGGCCGGCGGCACCATCGTCGAACCCGAAGGCTATCCCTCCGGCACGACGGATTTCAAGGCCCAGCTCACCAAGATCGTCCTCGCCAAGTCCGAGGTTCTCTACATCCCCGCCTATTACTCCGATGTCGGACTCATCGCCAGGCAGGCTCGGGAGCTCGGCTACAAGGGCACCTTCGTGGGCGTCGACGGCTGGGATTCCTCCGACCTCGTGAAGATCGGCGGCGACTCGGTGGAAGGCGGCATCTTCACCAATCACTACTCCAAGGACGACAGCTCGGAGGTCGTGCAGAGCTTCGTGAAGAAGTACACCGAGAAGTACGGCGCTGCTCCCGACGCCCTCGCGGCCCTGGCCTATGACGGCGCCAACATCATGTACGACGCCATCAAGCGCGCCGGCAGCACCAAGCCGGAAGCAATCCGCGACGCGCTCAAGGCTACCGATCTTGCCTGCGTGGGCGGACAGATCAAGTTCGACGAGTTCCGCAACCCGGTTAAATCCGCCGTCATCATCGAGATGAAGGGCGGCGAGCAGGTCTACAGGGCCACCGCCAATCCCTGATTTTCGGTTCCGAGTGTTTTAAAAAGCGCCTCCTGAAGGGGGCGCTTTTTTTATGGGGCTACCCCTCGCCGCGGTCGGTCAGGACAGGCTATACTCCAGCTCATCGCCGGGCGGAAAACCACATTCCGGTGGCCCATCCGACCGGTATTCCGAGCGTCCATAGGAGTATCCAGATGGCAGCACAGACCCCTGAGACCCCAAACAGCATCAGCATGGAGAAGATCGTTTCGCTTGCCAAGCGGCGCGGCTTCGTCTTCCAGTCCTCCGAAATCTACGGCGGCCAGTCAGGCGCCTGGGATTACGGCCCCAACGGAGTAGAGCTGAAAAACCGCATCGCGCGGTTCTGGTGGAAGGAAATGACCCAGCTCCACGACGACATCGTCGGTCTCGACGCCGCCATCCTCATGCATCCCCGGGTATGGGAGGCTTCCGGACACGTCGAGAACTTTACCGACCCCCTCGTCGACTGCAAGAAGTGCAAATCCCGTTTCAGGGCCGACCAGATCGATCCCGAGAAACTTGCGAAAAAAGAATGTCCCGAATGCGGCGGCGAACTCACCGACACCCGCAAGTTCAACCTCATGTTCAAGACGAACATCGGCCCCGTGG
>CAYXUF010000051.1:0-14843 GCA_964468155.1 uncultured Treponemataceae bacterium | reverse complement strand
GCCTGGATCGACTGGCTGATGGCCGAGGTCGGTCTCACTGAGTGGAAAACCCACAAGCCCAACGAGCTTTCGGGCGGCCAGCGACAGCGAGTCGCCATCGCCCGCGCCCTTGTCACCAAGCCCGAGATCGTCCTCGCCGACGAGCCGACGGCCAATCTCGACTCCACGACGGGCGAGCAGATCATCGACCTCATGAAGAAGATCAACCGGGAACTGGAGACCACCTTCATCTTCTCGACCCACGACGCGAAAATTGTCGAGGTGGCCGACCATATCATCCGCCTCAAGGACGGTTTGATCATAGAGAACAGACGACGGGAAGAGGCGTAAAAGCAATGCCGGTAACCATAAGGCTGGCTTTCCGCAACCTCTTCGAACACAGGTCGAAAAGCCTGATAATCGGAATACTCCTCACCCTGGGCGCCCTCGTCCTCGTCGTGGGCAACTCCTTCATCGATGCGTCCCGGGCGGGCATAAGGACAACCTTCACCGACAACTACACGGGCGATGTCTTCGTATCCGGCATATCGGAGGAAGGCGAGGTATCGCTCTTCGGCGTCACCTCGGTGGGCGGGCTCGCCGCCACCCCTGTCATCCCCGAATACGACAAGGTGCTCTCGACAATCAAGGCTTCCCCCCTCGTAGCCAAGGCTACGGGCATGGCGACAGGTTTCGGCATCGTGACCAAGGGGGACGAGAGCCTTCAGTCGGAGATGTCGGACGATTCGGAAGAGCGCGACCCGAGCGCCCGCCTCCTTTTCCTTTTCGGCATCGACGTGCGCGACTACTGGACCGTTTTCGACTCGATCGACATCACATCGGGGAAGGCTCTCGAGCCGGGGCAGACAGGCCTTGTGATCAACGAAGCCCAGCTGAAGAAAATCTCCACCTGGATGAAGCGCGAAATAAAAATTGGCGACAGCCTCATCGTCCAGGGCTTTTCCTCGGGCGGAATCAAGATTCGCGAACTGGAGCTTGTCGGCACCTACAGGCAGAAAAGCGAGGGCGCGACGCCCGAGCAGATGGCCTTCGTCGACATCGACACTCTGCGCGTCATGGCGGGCATGACGATCGGGTCGAACGAGAATATCAAGCTCAAGGAATCCGATACGGCCATGCTCAGCGTCGATGATACCGAGGCACTCTTCGGCGACGACCTCTTCGAGGATGCGCCTGCCAGGGGCGGCTTCGACGAAGCCATCATCCAGGCCCAACTCGCCGACACCGAAGCCCGCCAGAAGGCGAATACCGCCGATACAGGCGCCTGGCAGTTCATCGTTATAAAGACCAAGAATCCCGGCGATGCCCCTGTTTTGATCAAGCAGCTCAACGAAGGCTTTCTGAAGGACGGCCTTGCCGTGACAGCCGGCGACTGGCAGAAGGCGGCCGGCCCCTACGGTCAGTCTGTCGATGTCATCCGCATCGTCTTCACCATCGCGATAGCCATTCTCTCCATCGTCGCCATCATCATCATCATGAACACCTTCGTCATCTCCGTCATCGAGAGGACGGGAGAGATAGGCACCATGCGCGCAATAGGCGCGGGAAAGGGCTTCATACGAAAGCTCTTCGCCGCCGAGGCCGTGGTGCTGTCCCTGATATTCTCCACACTGGGCGCATCGCTCGGCTTTGCCGTCGTCGCGATTCTGCGCTCACTCAAGCTGGAAGCGGGCAATCCCTTCCTCCAGGTCCTCTTCGGCGGCAAATACCTCTCCCCCTTCGTGACGCCCGTGAATTTTATCGCGGCCGTCCTGGCCATGGTGGCCGTGGGATACATCGCCCACCTCTACCCTGTATCCGTGGCGCTGAAAATCCAGCCTGTGCGCGCGATGCAGCAAGAATAGGAGAAAGCGAGCATGAACAAAGTATTGCCGCGGATCGCCATCCGCAACCTCTCGCGCCAGAAAAAGCGAACCTTTCTCCTGGGCGGCGCCATAGCCTTCGGCATCATGGTTGTCACCCTTATCAACGGATTCGCCGGAGCCTTCATCGAGAATGTGTCGGAAAATTTCGCCTACCTCATGGCCGGCCATGTCTTTGTGCAGGGCACGGAAAAGACCGATTCAGGGAAGCGGCTCTACGCCATACGCGATGATTCCGTCATCCTCAAGGCCCTCCAGGACGCCGGCGTGTCCTACCAGTTCGCCACGAAATCGAGCGAGGTTTCGGCCTCCCTCGTCTTTGCGGGCAAGAGTATCAACCAGAATCTTACGGGGCTCGATATCTCCAGCTCCACCTTTCTGAAGGAAAGGCTCGTCCTCAAGCAGGGCTCATGGGAAGCTGCCAGCGCGCCCGATGCCCTCATACTATCTGAAAAGATCGCGAAAAAACTCAACATCCTCCCCGGCGACAAGGTCACCGCCCAGTTCCAGACCATCACGGGCCAGAACAATATCGCCGATTTCACGATAGCTGCCATAAGCCAGGATTCCAGCATTATCGGCTCCGTCATGGCCTACGTGAACCTGCCCTATCTCAACGAGGTGATCGGTTTGAAGCCCGGCGAGTACATGTCCCTCGGCTTCATGCTGGCCAACCTCAAGGATGCCAAGGAGTTCTCGACAAGACTCTACACCTCGATGAATGGCATGGGCCTTCAGCTCTTCGAGCAGAACAAGACGGACGAATCGGGTGCCACCACGCCCTTTATGGCCATGATGCAGAGCCAGAACAAGGAAACCTGGCAGGGCACAAAGTACCGCGTCTACACGATCGACGACGTTCTTTCGCAGGCCAGGCAGATCGTCGTGGCCCTCGACAGCTCCAGCCTCGTCGTCCTCCTCGTCCTTTTCGCCATCGTGATGATCGGCATCACCAACACCTTCCGGATGGTGATGTACGAGCGCATCCGCGAAATCGGCACGATGAGAGCCATAGGCGTCCAGCGCGGCGAAATCCGCTCCCTCTTCCTCTACGAAGCCTTTTTCCTCGCCCTGGGAGGAGCCGTCGCCGGCATCGTCCTGGCCCTCATCGCGATGAGCGCCCTCTCCCTCGTCAATTTCGGCATGGATTCGCCCGCCTTCCTGATTATGCGCAACGGCCATCTTTCCTTCTTCCTTCCGCCCCTGCGCGCCCTCGGCAATATCATCATCATCGCCCTTCTCACCCTTTTCGCGGCCTACTTTCCTGCCAAGTCGGCAGCCAAGATGGAACCAGCCCTCGCCTTGAGGACGATGAAATGAAATCGATTCACACACTTTCCACGGCAGGCCATGAGCCTCGCCCATCCATCTTCACGCGATCGGAGCTTCACATGAACAACAAGAATCCTGGGAGCAGGCGCCTCGGCGGCCTTCTCCTCGCCGCCATCCTCATGCTTGCGCTTCCAGCCACCGTCGCGGCCCAAGGTCTTTCCACCCAGGCGGCGGAGAACATTCTGAAGGAACTCGACGATCTGGGGAATTTCCCCGGCAAGGACTATACCTCGCTCTTTACCATCGTTTCGGAAAAGCCCGGCGAAAAGCAGAGCGTAAGCCAGGTGCGCGTTTTCAGGCGCGACACGAAGAAACAGTTCACCATCCTTGTCATGCTTCCCGAGGTCAACAAGGGCCAGGGATACCTGCGCGAGGACGACAATGTGTGGTTCTATGATCCCACCAGCAGGAAGTTCTCCCACTCATCGGTAAAGGAAAACCTGCAGAACAGCGAGGCCAAGAACTCGGACTTCACCGCTTCCTCCATGGTCGAGGACTATTCGATAGAAAAGGTCACGGAAGGCACCATAGGGAAATACCCCGTCTGGATACTGGATCTCAAGGCCAGGACCAACGAAGTGCCCTACGAGCGCGTCCTCCTCTATGTGCGCAAGGACAAGACGATGATCCTGAAGCAGGAGGATTTCTCGGTCAATGGCCGCCTCATGCGCACTACCCTCTATCCCAAATATGTCACCCTCGACGGCAAGCTCCTTCCCTCGCAAATCCTCATCGTGGACGAGATCAACAAGGGGGAGAAGAGCCAGATCACCATGGCCGAGCAGTCGGTGGAAAAACTGCCGGACAAGGTATTCACGAAGGCATTCCTCGAACAGGTGAACAGATAGCCAAAGCTTTCACAGGATCACAGGAGATAGAGCCATGAACCATAGAGCACGATTCGCGCGGGCCCAGGCCTTGGCCTTGGCAATTTTTCTTCTCGCCGCTTTCATGGCGGGAGCACAGGATACAGGAAAAGACCAGAATCTCGAGATGGATCTGGACGCGCTGTTCGGCGAAGAGGTAGTTGAAGAATCGTCGTCAGTACCATTGAACGCTGAAGTTGCGGCAGCGGCATCAGCGAATCCGGTGACGGCCGCCCTCACCTCGGATGCCGTGCGAATCGGCGGCTCATTCTCGGGATCCCTTTCGTCCTCTGCCACATGGACCGATCTGTGGGGCGGCGGATCGCCTATCCTCGATCCGGACGACAAGAGCATGGATACAAGCCTTAAATCGACCCTGTACTTCGACGCGCGTCCGAAGGAGGATTTTCGTGTCCATGGATCCGTCAAGACTGGCTGGCCATTTTCCTCGACAAAAAAGTTCTTGACTTCGACGACGACAAGCGAATCGATCACAGCTCCCAACCTCTCCGTTTTCGAGCTTTTCGCCGATTTCAGCCTCAACGATGAAGTGTACTTCCGCTTCGGGAAAAGCACGGTAAAATGGGGCGTCGGCTACTTCTGGAGTCCCGCCGACGTGATCAACATCGAGTCGATCAACGTGCTCGACGCCGAAGCGCAGCGCGAAGGCCCCGTGAACCTGCGCATCAACATTCCCGTGTTTGGAACACAAAATAACTTTTACTTATATACTATTTTAGACAATACGAAGGTGGACTTTGCCACCACAGCCCTCGCCGCTAAGGCCGAAGTCCTTCTCGGAAACTACGAGCTGGGATTGGGCGGGTACTATCGCTACGACACGGCGGAGAGGGCTATGCTCACTCTTACGGGCCCCGCCGGCGACTTCGACATCTTTGGCGAAGCAATGGTATCCCGGGGCAGCGCCAAGACCTTTATCACAGGCATCGATTCGACCCCGCCTTTCGACATCCACAAGAATTCAACGACAGAAAATCGCGAGAATTTCTATTTCTCCGCGAGCGCTGGATTCCTCTACAACAACGCCAACGAAAACCTCACGGCTGTCGGGCAATACTTCTATAACGGCGAAGGCTACTCTGACAGCGATCGAGAATCCCTCATCGCCGACGCGAAGGCGAGCCCGTACGCTAGCGGTCTCGCTGCCTTCATCTACGGTTCAGGCCAGCATTACGCCGCTTTAAACCTCTCTAAAGGCAAGATCCTGGGGGACGAGGTCTCTGCATCCCTCATCGTTCTCGCGAGCCTCTCGGATTTTTCAGGCTTTATTAAGCCTTCAGCCTCCTGGAGAGTCGCCGATAATCTCTCCCTGTCGCTGAGCCCGATGTTCGTTTTCGGTGAAGCCGATGACGAATACCCACTGCTCTCTGGCGGTGCCGCGGTTTCCCTCTCCCTCGGCGCCACCGTAAGCGGATCATTCTAAAGAGGTTGCCCATTGCGGCAAGAGATGATTTAATTGATACTTGAAGGCGGAAGCAATGCCGCTCAGCACGACGGAAAGGAAGCCAGCATGAAAATCCACCCCATCACTGAAAAGATCTATGCCCTGCACGCCGACATTAAATCGGATGACCTTTTTGAAGGCATCTGGCCCATCCCCTATGGGGTTTCCCTCAATTCCTACCTGGTGAAATCCGATAAAATCGCCCTCATCGACCTCGTGCGCGACTGGGTGGGAGCGCCTGGAGAATTGGCCGGTCAGCTCGCCACCATCGGCGTCGGCCTCGACGACATCGACTATCTCATCCTCAACCACCTCGAACCCGACCACACAGGCTGGCTGGCCGAGTTCAGGGCGATCAATCCCACGGCCGAGATCATCGCCACGCAGAAAGGCATCGACCTGGTTCGAAGCTTTTTCAAGATGGACGATGGCCTGCGCGCCGTTAAAACCGGCGACAGGCTCGACCTGGGGGAAGGAGTAGCCCTCGACTTCTTCGAGGCGCCCAATGTCCACTGGCCCGAGACGATGCTCACCTGGGCTGCCGACGGAGGCGTCCTTTTCTCCTGCGATGCCTTCGGTTCCTTCGGCGCCCTCGGCGACCGCGTCTTCGACGACCAATTCACGCCCGAAGAGCATGAGTTCTTCGAATCGGAATCCCTGCGCTACTATGCCAACATCGTTTCGAGCTTCGGCCTTTTCGTCAAAAAGGCCATCGCCAAGGTCGCCGATCTCGAAATCAAGGTTGTCGCCCCCAGTCATGGCATCGTCTGGCGCCAGGACCCTGCCGAGATCATCGACCGCTACGTTCGCTACGCCGACTATCTCGAAGGACCCAGGGAAAAGGAAATCGCCATCGTCTGGGGTTCCATGTACGGCAACACAGAGAAGGGCCTCGCCGCCGTGATCGAAGGCATCGAAGAGGAAGGAGTCCCCTACACCATCCACCGCGTGCCCAACGAGGATGTCTCCTGGGTGCTCGCCGATGCCTACAAGAGCGAGGGCATCCTCATCGCCATGCCCACCTACGAATACAAGATGTTCCCGCCCATGGCCTACGTCCTCGACATATTCGAGCGCAAGCATGTCTGGTATCGGAAAGCGCTCCGCATCGGCAGCTTCGGCTGGGTGGGCGGCGCGAAGAAGGAATACGACAACAAGATCGCGCCCCTGAAATGGGAATCGATGGAAGCCGTCGAGTGGGCGGGCAGCCCCGACGACGAGGTATTGGATATTCTGTACGAGCGGGGAAAGGAACTCGCGATTGCGGTAAAGAACGCCTAGGATATCACCTGTTTGTACGAAAAGGGGCTGTCAGGAATCGCTTCCTGACAGCCCCTTTTTATCGGCGAAAAGTTTCGGCTTCTGAAAGCCTATGTATCAGCATTATTCTTTCTTGCTTATCCTGTTCGCTATCTGTATCAGGAGGAAGAAAACTCCCAGCGTGGCGAAAACGCCGATGAGGCCGCCGGCTGTCACGCCGAGAGCCTGAATGGTCGTACCGAAAGGATGGACAAGGGATCCGTCGGCTGAGCGCTCGCCCATCGACTTGAAATACGCGATTATGTTTTCCATGGTATTCTCCTTACATCCCGGCCATGATGAAGATGAGGGGCACGAGCGCCAGAACCATTCCTCCCGCGATGACCGATCCCAACTGACCCGAGACGTTTGACCCGATGGCATGCATGAGGATGATGTTCCCCCTCTCCTCCTCGTTCGCCATCTTCTGGATTATGCGGCCCGACATCGGGAAGGCCGAGATGCCGCAGGCGCCGATCATCGGGTTGATTTTCTTGTCCTTGGGCAGAAAGAGGTTGACGAGCTTGGCGAAGAGAACGCCGCCGGCGGTGTCGAAGATAAAGGCCACGAGGCCCATGGCCATGATGAGGAGAGTTTTCCATGTGAGGAAGTTCTCGGCTGACATGGAGGCTCCGATCGTGATGCCGAGGAGGAGTGTCACCAGGTAAGCCAGCTCATTCTGCGCGGTCTGGGAGAGCCGCTCCAGGACACCCGATTCCCTGATGAGGTTGCCGAACATGAGGGAACCGATGAGGGGCACCGAAATAGGGGCCACGATGCCAGAAATCATCGTCACGAGGATGGGAAAGAGCACCTTCAGCCATTTGGGCGAATTGGATTCATGGTAGGCCATGTGGATGCGTCGTTCGCTGCTCGTCGTCAGGGCCTTAATGACGGGGGGCTGAATGAGAGGCACAAGCGACATATAGGAGTATGCCGCCACGGAAATAGGCGCCAGAAGATGGGGAGCGAAGATATTGGCGACGAAGATCGAAGTGGGACCGTCTGCGGCGCCGATTATGCCGATGCTGGCTGCCTCTTTGAGATCGAAACCGAACAGCGTGGCGATGATCATCGTGGCAAAGATGCCGAACTGGGCAGCTGCGCCGAAAAAGATCATCATCGGATTCTTGAACAGCGGTCCGAAATCGATCATCGCGCCCACGGCTATGAATATCAGGAGGGGAAATATCTCCGTGGCGATGCCCATATTGTAGAGGATCTTGAGGAATCCATCCGCGCCAGCGTGCTCCCAGACCGTAGCGAGGGGCAAATTGACCAGGATGGCGCCAAATCCGATGGGAAGGAGGAGCATGGGCTCGTATTCCTTCTTGATGGCGAGCCAGATGAGAATGCCCCCGATACCGTACATGAGAAGCATTTTCCATGTGATCGATGTAAAGCCTATGAAGACATCTTGCATCTGAAACAGTCCTTTCCGTACCCGAAGCCTGACGGCCTGCGATATCGGCACCTAATGATTGCGAATATTCCTAATTTTATCGGCTTTTCATGACTTTGGCAATGCTAGAAAAGCAAAAGCCGCGGATGGTATAGTGATTGCCGTCATGAAAAGCTCCAGCAATAGCACAGTCGCGGTTGGTCTCTCGGGAGGGGTTGACTCCGCCCTCGCCGCCGCCATTCTCCGCGATGAAGGATACAGGGTCATTGGCCTCACCATGAAGATCTGGAAGGGGGCATACAAGATACAGGAAGGCTTGAAGCATGCCTGTTTCGGCCCCGGCGAGGAAGAGGATATCGCTGCCTGCGAAAGGATATCAGCCAGGCTTGGCATCGAATACCATGTTGTGGACCTCTCCGAGGAGTATGAAAAGCATGTGGTTGAGTATTTCAGGCAGGAATATTCGCAGGGCAGAACGCCCAACCCCTGCGTCATCTGCAACAGGGAGCTGAAATTCGGTTTTTTGGTCGACAGAGCCCATAAAGCCGGCATCGCCTTCGATTATTTCGCCACAGGGCACTACGCCCGCAAGGAAACACGCGATGGAATCACTTACCTAAAAACGGCGACCGATGCCCCAAAGGACCAGACCTACTTCCTCTACGGCCTCGACTCCTCGCGCCTGGAGAAAATCCTTTTCCCCTTGGGCGCCATGACAAAAAGCGAAGTGCGCATCCTGGCCCGCGAGCATGGCATCGAGGTTGCCGACAAGCCCGAAAGCCAGGATTTCGTCGCCGGCGGCGACTACAGTCCCCTCTTTGAAAATATCGAACCGGCGCCAGGCGACATCGTCGACACGAGGGGCAAAGTGCTCGGACAGCATCGCGGCCTGCCCTTTTACACGATAGGCCAGCGAAGGGGCATCGGCCTCAGCACCGGCCCCACCCCACTCTATGTGCTGGGTCTGGACGCCAAAGCCAACAGGGTGATCGTCGGACCCAATTCTGGGCTTTTCTCGTCAGGCCTTCTAAGCGGGAATTTCACCTTTCAGGATGCCCACCTGTGCTCGGATGCGGCGATCGGCGCTGCCATACTGCGCGGAGCGGCGAAAATCCGCCAGAACCACAAACCTGTGCCCTGCGCCGTCTTGAGGGCTGAAAAGGGATTCAGGGTCGAGTTCGATATTGCCCAGCGAGCCGTCGCCCCCGGACAGTCCGTAGTCCTCTACTCCGAGGATGGTCTTGTGCTCGGAGGGGGAATTATCGACGCCGCGGTCCGGGCTGAATAGAAAAGGCCTTTACGCCGATTTCTTGGCCTTGCGCTGCGATCGCAGACCTTTGAAAATCGAAAATGCGGTGAGCAATACTATAATAAGCGAAATAGGCCGCGTTACCATGCTCAACAGGAGGGCGGGCACACTGCCCTGGACCAGGGCCATGGAACGCGCAAGCTCCCCTTCCGCCATGGTTCCGAGCACCAGGCCAAGGACGAGGGGCTCCCTGGGCACGTCGAATTTTTTCATCGCGAAGCCCATCAAGCCGATCGCCAGCATGATCCAAACATCGACCAGGGACATATTGAGCGCGTAGGCCCCTATGACGGCCAAGCCAATAACGAGGGGGCCGAGGATGGAAGGCGGGGTTTTGATGAACTTGATCCCGTAGCGGGCGACGAGCAATCCTACGGGAATAAAAACGATATTTGAAATGAACATGCTCAGAATGAAGCCATAAATAGTGCCGGAATTCTCGGTGAAAAGAGCGGGGCCCGGCTTGAGGCCATGAATCATCAAACCGCCTATCATTACAGCGGAAACCGCATTGCCTGGTATTCCCAAGGTCAGGGAAGGGATGAGGGACCCGCCCACCACGGCATTGTTGGCCGTCTCCGAGGCTACAACGCCGGCGGGATTGCCTGTGCCGAAAGTCTCAGGATTCTTGGAGGCCTTTTTAGTGTCGTCGTAGGCGATAAAGCCGGCGATGCTCGAGCCGGCTCCCGGCACAATTCCGACGATGATGCCGATTATCGTCGACCTTAGAAGAACCATTTTATACTTGAACACCTCGAGCATTTGCTTCCATACGCCCCTTACCTCGACAAAAGTCGCGCCTTCATCGCCGCCAATGTCGGAAAGGTTGGAAATCACTTCGGGAATAGAGTAGAGGCCAATCAGGGCCACAACGAGGGGCAGGCCGTTGAAGAGTTCGGGAATGCCGAGTGTGAAGCGAATATCACCCGTAAGAGGATGCATGCCGACGATGGCGAGAAAGAGCCCCAGGGTGCCGGATATGAATCCCTTCAATATGTTCCTGTCCGAAAGCGAGGCGATGACCGAGACGCCGAACAGAGCCAGGAGAAAGTATTCCTGGGCGCCGAATCTTAAAGCCAGATCGGCCAGGGGCGGAGCGAGGAAAAGCAAAGCCACATTGCTGATAATGCCGCCAATCGCCGATGCGATCGTCGCAAGCGCGATGGCCAAGCCAGCCTGACCCTTCTTGGTCATGGGGAATCCGTCGAGAATGGTGCAGCAGTTAGCCGGCGTGCCAGGAATATTGATGAGGATGGCGCTTATCGCCCCCGCATAGGTCGATGAACAGTAGATGGCGCCAAGAAGTGACAGGCCCTGCACAGGCGTCATCCCGAAGGTTATGGGTACGATGAGGGCAACCCCCATCGTGCTCGTGAGGCCGGGCAGTGCGCCGATCACAATGCCGAAAACAGTGCCTGCCGCGATCAAGGCCAGTACGACAGGATCGAAAAGCTGGACCGCTCCCTGAGCGATTCCGCTGAAAATCATCTCCATATAAAACCTCCAACCGCCCAGCGCGGCCTAGATCAGCAGGCCTTGGGGTAAACGCACACCGATAAAGAGGACGAAGAGCGCATATACCGTGAGAAGAAATCCGGCGGTCGCCCCAATGATGACAATGGGTTTGCGAGCTCCAAACCAGAACATGGTTCCGGAGAGAAATATGGACGAGGCGACAAAATACCCCAAGGCATCGATAGCGAGCAGATACCCAGAGCTGGCCACAAAAATCTGCAGGGGAACCTTGAGTTCGGCTATGAGGCTTTTCCCCTTCCCGCCCTGAACATTCTTCGTTTCATTCTCTTTTTTTGGCTGCCGCAAAGCCTTTGCAAGGAGAACGAGACAGAACACCGTCTGCAGCATCATGAGAAAGCGCGGAAACTGGGAAGATTCCGCTGGATACAGAAATGACTGCACCAGGAAAGCCGCGGAGATCACTGTCATAGCCGCGGCAAACCCGATTTCCTTTTTTCGGGAAATCTTGGCCATCGTAAATTCCTTTTGCCCGCCTACAGAAGCAGGTCTTTCAGCTCTTCAACCTGTGCGATCGATAATTTCACAATTGCTTCGGCTTCGGCAGAACTCTGGAACTTGACGATGATGCCGAGACCCTTTGCCTCATCCAGAAACTCTTTCGATTCGCAGATCTGCCTGAATGCCTTTTCGAGAATGGCAAGCCTGTCAGCGGCTAAATCCTTGGGAGCGGCCAGGCCTCTGATCGCCATGCCTACCGAGGGAATAGTCTTGCCGAAATAGGCTGAAGCGAGAGGTACTCCCGGGAGCGCGTCGATTGGATCATCGCTGAAGACGACGAGGGCTTTGAGCTTGCCCGCCTCGATATTGGGGATAGCCGAACTAAGTGTCGTGGCCGCGAGCTCCACCTGACCGCCGAGGAGGGATGTCACAGCGGGACCGGAACCGGAGTAGGAGATGAAATTCGTCGAGATGCCCAGGGCCTTCGTGGCTGCCAGGTGCTGAAGCTGGACATTGCTCTGAGGCCCGTCGCCCGCGACATTGAGTTTCTTGGCCGATGCCTGTTCGACAAAATCCTTGGCCGTCTTGAAGCGGCTGTCCGACTTCACCACCCAGATGATGGGATCGATCTGGATATTGCAGATATACTTGAAGTCGTCGAGCTCAAAGGGTGTAGCCGGCCTGATGGCCTTGATAAGAATCATCGAAGGCAGGCTTGTTGCGCCGAGTGTGTAGCCATCGCCCCTGGATTTTGCCAAGGCTGTCCAGCCGATCTGCCCGCTCGCTCCCGGCTTGTTCTCAACCACGAGAGTCTGGCCGAGGAAACGGTTGGCGTATTTCGAAACCAGCCTGAGAAGGATGTCATTGCCCCCGCCAGCCGAGAAAGGAACAATGGACACGATCGGTTTTGTGGGAAAAGCCGCCTGCGCGAAGACCGGAACCGCTGAACTCAGAAGCGCCAGAAGCGCCAGCATCGCTGCGATCCTGGATTTTCCAGAAAATTTCATACGAACCTCCTGTCAAATATAGCATAGCGGCATGATTGCCGCTCAGATAAGCACTTTCGTACCTTCGAACACCTTGACCCCATCGACCGTGACTGTCGGATTCCACATGAGCAGATCATAGTGGGTTGGCGCCTTGATCACTCCACCCAGCGTGATGCTCGTACCGATGCCTATATGGGCCGAGCCGATAACCCCTTCGTCCTCCAGCATCACGCCGATCATTCGGCATTTCGGATTCAAGCCCAAGCCAATCTCCGCAATGTTGAAGCAGTTGTGGTCGCCGTGGCTTTCGAGATCCCTCAGGAGCGCTGAGGCCTGCTTTCCGCCCTTGATGCTCGTTATATAGCCCGCCTCAACCGTCGCTTCCACCGGTTCATTCAGAAGACCTATGCCGATATAAGGGATGCTCGCATCGGCGACAATCCTTCCCCTCGCCGATCCTTCCACGGGCGACACATTTGCTTCCACCGTTGGCACTGTGGAAAACTCGCCCGGTTCAGCGATGCAGTAAAGGGCATTTCCTCTTCTGTCAGTGATGTCGACATAGAGATCGGTGCCCCCCGGGGAAGTAATATGGAGGGTTTTGCCCTTGGCGAAGGTTTCGGCCACGGCTTTGCACACCGTCCTCGCCGCCTTGAAGTCGGCCTCGATGCCGCCCCTTACGAGCGTTTCGTCGGTAAAGTCGGTCATCACAAGTATCCGCGCCCCGGCCTGGGCCGCTTCCTTCACCGCGAAGGTGTGGGTGATCGACTTGCTGACAGGGCAGAGCACGATATCGGCGCTTTTCATCGCGGCGGCGATAAGCTTCGGCGGTTCCTGACCTGCCTTGGCGCGGGGTTCTATGATGCCGATTGAGGCATCGAGGCCGCGTTCGACACCGGCCGCGAAAAGTACCTGGGCGATATGCAGCTTGTTCGCGTCGGTGACAATAAACAGGCTTTCGCCCTTTTTCGCTCCGACACAGTCATCCAGTATTGTTCGAGCGCCCTTGAACATAAGCGCTTCCGTCATCTTCATCGCCAAACCTCCCTATTCCGAAACCGGATTTGTCATTATCTTATATAAAAGTCCTATATGGGATTGATCATTATATGATAATACTACAATGTCAAGAGGGAATTTTTATTTTCTCTCTGGCTTTGCTATCGATTAGATGTCAGAATCCCCCAGGACAAACCAAAGGAAAATAGAGCTATATGGAGTTTAAAAGGGCAGAAGGTTTATCGCAGCGCGTCTCCAAGCATCTGGCCGCTGAAATTCGTTCAGGCAGGTATAAACCAGGCGACAGGCTTCCTCCGGAAACCGAGCTCGCAACCCAGCTGGGCGTGAGCAGGACGATACTCCGCGAGGCACTGGCAAGCCTCAAGCAGGATGGAATTCTCGAGACAAGACAGGGCCGGGGGATGATAATCTGCGCTCCCGGAAACAGAAGCGCCTTCAGGTTTTCCGATGTCGTGGAAACCATGTCTCCGAGCGAAGCCAACTATCTGTACGAGATGCGCGCCATTCTCGAGGCCGATGCTGCAGCCCTGGCGGCCAAGCGCCTCACTCCCGAGGACGCCGATAAAATCCGCCAGTATTGCGCCGAGATGGAAGAAGCCGTAAGGCTGAATGAGTCGGGAGATTTGGCCCATGAGGCCTTCAATGAAGCTATAGCCAAGGCGAGCAAGAACATGTTTTTGGAAGAATTCCTTGCATTTTTGCATGCCCGGCTCAGAAAGCTGTCCAAGGAGCTGAGGCTCTCCACGATGATGAATCCGGACAGGGCAGCCCATGTCCTCGTAGAGCACAAGGCGATCGCCGACGCCATCCTCGCCGAAAACCCCGAAGAAGCCCGGGCGTCGTCCCTGCGGCACCTGCGCAACGCCGCCGACAGGGCCGGCCTATCCATCTTCGCACCTTGATCGGAGCACAGGCTGTGGGATTGACCCCTCTTCCCTATTTGCCTATATTCAGAGTTGCTGCGATAGGGGGTGCACCGGTTTCGACTTGTGCGGTCCGTATCGTGCGTTGCAGGTGGAGACGCCGACCTCCTAACATTCGGCAAAACTTTTACTTGCCAACAACAACGGCAATCTCGCTCTCGCCGCGTAAGTAGCGTAGAACGACGGATCCCCCGATGCGCCGCCCTGAGCGTCGGGAGGGTCTGCAACTGACCGGGGCTCACCATCCGCGCAGTCCGGGGCGCGGGTGGGAAAATAAACCGGAATACGAACCGGGGGAGCGTGCCGCCCCGCGTCGCCGGTTTCGACAACCAAAAGGACGGACAAACCTGTAGACGCGTGCGGTGCGCGCTCGAGGACGGGGGTTCGACTCCCCCCACCTCC
>CAYXUF010000050.1:0-14901 GCA_964468155.1 uncultured Treponemataceae bacterium | reverse complement strand
CGATGCGCTTGATGTAGGCCAGAGCCCCTTCCTCGATCGAGTTGGTGAGGCTTTCCACGTAGTAGGATCCCGCGAGAGGGTCGGGAGTCTCGGCGACGCCCGATTCGTAGGCGAGCACCTGCTGGGTCCGGAGTGCGATGCGGACGGAGGCTTCCGTCGGCAGGGCGAGAGCCTCGTCCTTGGAGTTCGTGTGAAGCGACTGCGTGCCGCCCAAAACGGCAGCCAAGGCCTGGATGGTGACGCGTACCACGTTGTTCTCGGGCTGCTGGGCAGTGAGGGTCGAGCCCGCCGTCTGCGTATGGAAGCGGAGCATGAGGCTCTTGGGATTTGTTGCCCCGAAGCGTTCCTTCATGATCCTGGCCCAGACGCGGCGCGCCGCGCGGAACTTTGCCACTTCCTCGAAGAGGTCGTTGTGGGCGTTGAAGAAGAAGGAAAGGCGCGGCGCGAACTCGTCGACGTCAAGGCCCGCCGCGATAGCGGCATCGACATAGGCGATGCCGTCCGCCAGGGTGAAGGCCACTTCCTGAATCGCCGTGGCCCCCGCCTCGCGGATATGGTAGCCGGAGATGGAGATCGTGTTCCAGTTCGGCACATTTTTCGAGCAGTAGGCGAAGATGTCGGTGATGAGCCGCATGGAGGGCGAAGGCGGGTAGATATAGGTGCCGCGCGCCACGTATTCCTTGAGAATGTCGTTCTGGATGGTGCCGTCGAGCTTGTCGGCCGACACGCCCTGCTTTTCGGCCACAGCGATGTACATGGCGAGAAGAACGGATGCCGGAGCGTTGATCGTCATGCTCGTGGAAACCTTGTCGAGCGGAATGCCGCCAAAGAGGGTTTCCATGTCCTCGAGGGAATCGATGGCAACGCCCACCTTCCCCACCTCTCCCGCCGACAGGGGGTGGTCGGAATCGTAGCCGATCTGCGTGGGCAGGTCGAAGGCTACCGACAGTCCCGTCTGGCCCTGGGCGAGGAGGTACTTGTAGCGGGCGTTGGATTCTTCCGCCGAAGCGAAGCCCGCGTACTGCCTCATGGTCCAGAAGCGTCCGCGGTACATCGTCGACTGGACGCCCCGCGTATAGGGATATTCCCCTGGCAGGCCAACCGTCTCGAGCCTCTTTTCCTCGCCGGCGTCCAGCTGGGTATACAGACGCTTGATGGGGGCGTTGGAGCCCGTGACGAACTTCGCCTTCCTTTCGGGGAACTTGGCTAATGTCTTATCGACCTTGGCGTTCCAGTCCTGGAGCGCCTTTTCGAGTTTTTCGTTTTCGCTCATTGTCGCGACTCCTTATCGAATCACCGAGCCGGGAATGCCTGAATCCGCCGCCAGCTGCAGGCCGACGTCCAGCGCCTTCAGGTTCAGTTCATCGGTTCCCTTGGGCACCCTCGCCGCGACGGCCTTACGCAGCACTTCGCGGGTGGCGACGCCGGACAGGCCGCCCAGCACACCCAGGGCTACCATGTTGGCGACGACCTTCTTCCCTACCCTTTCGCTGGCCGAGGCCAGAATTGGCAGGGCTACCGTTCTCGCCTTGATGGCCGGATCGAGGGTCACGGTCGTGTCGGTGATGATAAGGCCCTTCGTCATCGAAGGTCCGTAGGTTTTATACGCGTCGTTCGTCAGCGCCAGAAGGTAGTCGGGATCGGTCGCCTTCGGGTAGTCGATCTCCTCGTCGGAGATGACGACTTCCGCCTTGCTCGATCCGCCCCGCGCCTCAGGCCCGTAGCTCTGTGTCTGTACCGCGTTTTTTCCATCGAAGATAGCCGCTTCGGCGAGCGTGATGCCCGCGAGCAGGAGGCCCTGGCCCCCGGAGCCGCTCAGTCTGAATTCAACTCGCATCCCCGGTTCCCTCCCTTGTAGTCGTTGTAGGTTCTCTGTACTTTCGCCGTCATCTCGGCATAGCTGGCCGTATATTCTGGCCTGTCGCGGCTGAAGAGCTCGCCGATCAGCTGCTTGCCCTCCAGTTTCTCGGGCGGAAGCGCAGCCGCCGCCTTCACGTTCACCGTCCTGTCCTTGATCCAGTTCAGCACCTCGACGGCGCCGCCGATCTTGTTCTTCCTGCCCAGGTAGGTCGGGCACTGGGTGATGGCTTCGACGACGGAGAACCCCTTGTTTATCAGCGCCTTTTCTATGAGATCCTGAAGAAGGGTCACATGGTAGCTCGTGGCGCGGGCGACATAGGAGGCGCCGGCGGCCTCGGCCAGCTTGCAGACGTCGAATTCGTACTCGACGTTGCCATAGGGAGCCGTGGTGCCCAGCATGCCGTGGGGCGTGGTCGGCGAGTACTGACCCGATGTCATTCCGTAGATGTTGTTGTTCATGATGATCGTGGTGATGTCGATATTCCGGCGGGCGGCGTGGATAAAGTGATTGCCGCCGATAGCCGTGCAGTCGCCGTCGCCCGTCATGACGATAACCTTGAGCTTGGGACTGGCGTGCTTGATGCCCGTAGCGAAGGCCAGGGCGCGGCCATGAGCCGTATGGAGAGTATCGAAATCGAGATAACCGACGGCGCGGCTTGAGCAGCCTATGCCGGATACCAAAATGATGTTGTTCTTGTCGAGCCCCAGCTTGTCGATAGCCCTCACGAGGGCGCCAGTCACGGTTCCGTGGCCGCAGCCCGGGCACCAGATATGGGGAAGCCTTTCCTTGCGGAAATAGTCAAGCAGCTCAGCCATTAGAAAGCCTCCTTGAGCGCCGCGAACACCTCGTCGGGATGGAAGAGATCGCCGTTCACTTTGCCGAGTTTGATGACATCGGCCTTGCCGTGGACGACGCGCTCCACTTCGAGGACAACCTGGCCGAGGTTCATCTCGGGAACGATGATCTTTCTGGCACTGGACGTGAGCCTCCGCACGGCTTCATCGGGGAAGGGCCACAGGGTTTTCAGCCTCAGCATTCCCGCCTTCATGCCTTCCCTGCGCGCCCGCCTCACGGCGGAGAGGGCGGCCATGGCCGATGAACCGAAGGAGACGACGGCGACATCGCAGTCCTCGAGGCCTTCGGTGAAGTAATCTTCCAGCTCCGTCAGGTTTTTCTCGATCTTGCGGTCGAGTCTGCGCAGAAGGGAGTTGGCGACGGCAGCCTTGCCGCTCGGAGCCCCGGATTCGTCATGGAACAGACCGGTGCAATGCCAGCGGTAGCCCTTGCCGAAGGGAGCCATCAGGGGAACGCCTCCATCGGCGTCGGCCTTGTAGGGCTTGTAGCCTGCGGGAGAGGTTGGTATCGCCCGCACCGGCATCTTGTATGATGTGGGATCGGGAAGAATGACCTTCTCCCTCATATGGCTGATGACCTCGTCAGCCAGAACGATGACGGGCACCCTGTATTTCTCGGACAGGACAAAGGCCCTGAAGGTGAGGTCGAAACATTCCTTGACGTTGCCGGGCGCGAGAACGATGACGGAGTGGTCGCCATGGGTTCCCCAGCGCGCCTGCATCACATCGCCCTGTGCGGGGCTCGTCGGCATGCCCGTCGAAGGGCCCATGCGCTGGACATTGACGATGACAACGGGTATCTCGCAGAGGCTGGCGTAGCCGATGCATTCCTGCATCAGGGAAAAACCCGGGCCCGAGGTAGCCGTCATGGATTTCTTGCCGGTGAGGGATGCGCCGATGCAGGCCGCTATCGACCCCATCTCGTCCTCCATCTGGATGAATTTTCCGCCCAGCTTGGGCAGTTCTTCCGCGCACATCTCGGCGATCTCGGTGGAGGGTGTTATAGGGTATCCGGCGAAGAACTGCAGACCGGCAGCGAGAGCTCCCATCGTACATGCTTCGTTCCCCTGCATGAGTTTTACAATATCAGCCATGTTGGGCCTCCGGCGGCAAACTGAGATCGAAGGCATCCACGCTGTTCACGTGGTTCGGCTCGTTCTCGAGCGGCTTGACTTCGATCGCGTAATCGGGGCACCTGAATTCGCACATGCGGCAACCGATGCATATCTCTGGTTTTTCGGGGAAAACCTTGCCATTCTTCAGCACGAGAAGGTGTTTAGGGCAGAATGCGACACATATGCCGCAGCCTTTACAGTACTTCTCGCGGATGACATGGAAATAGCCTTTTTTTTGTTCAGCCATACCCTGCTCTTGCGATGCAATGCGCCGCTCCCGGCCTATACAGGTCGAGATTTTTTCCTACCACGCGTCTTGATATGAGGAAAACGCAAATCAAGGACGAGCGAGGCGCGAATAGGAATGCGGCATAGTCGTCATTATACGGGAAATTGCCGAATCTGTCAAAACAATAATGCCTCGTTCGAGCCCCCTCGTTTGGGCCCTCGGCACAACCTGACTCGCCCTACTTTTCGATTCGGCGCTTGGGCTGTATACTCTTGTAAACGGCACACAGAAATCTTTCGGAGGGGCTACGCAATGAACAAGCAGCTCAAGATTCGGGATCTGACGCTTCGCGACGGTCAGCAATCCCAATTCGCTACACGGATGAACCAGGCCCAGGTGGACAAGGTTCTCCCCGACTACAGGAAGGCTAACTTCTACGCAATGGAAGTTTGGGGAGGGGCCGTCCCGGATTCCGTGATGCGCTACCTCAACGAAAGCCCCTGGGTTCGGCTGGAGTCGATTAAGGCCGGAATCGGGGATTCTTCCAAGCTCACAGCCCTTTCGAGGGGGCGCAACCTCTTCGGATATAACCCTTACCCTGATTCTGTCATAGAAGGCTTCTGCAGCAATGCGGTGAAGTCGGGCATCGATATAATGCGCATTTTCGATGCCCTCAACGACATCGAAAACATGAAATCCTCGATCCGTTTTGTCAAGGAAGCGGGCAGCATGGCCGACTGCGCTGTCTGTTATACCGTGGATCCCAAGTTCTCCGCGGCTGAGCGTTTCAAGGCCCTGCTCTCCGGCAAGAAGCTTCCCAACAATATCTTCAACATCGATTATTTCGTGAAAAAAGCCAAAGAACTCGAAACTGTCGGCGCCGACATGATCACCATCAAGGATATGGCTGGCCTTATCGACCCGGCGATGTCGGCCAGGCTTATCAAGGCGCTGAAGAACGAGATTGGCATCCCCGTCGATCTTCATACCCACTGCACGCCCGGCTATGGGGTGGCGAGCCTTGTGGCAGCCATGGTCAACGGTGTCGATATCGTCGACACCGCCATACTCTCCTTCTCGGGAGGACCGGCTGCTCCCGCCTATGAAATCATCAGGATCTTCGCCGACAAGCTGGGCATGGATACGGGTGTCGACAATGCCGCCGTGGCCAGGATAGATACTGCCCTCCGCTCGATACGCTCGGAGCTTTCCAAATTTGACCAGTACAAGCGCCTCCCGCCGGTCATGGACCTCTCCAAGGATCATCTGCCGCCGGAGCTCAACAGCCTCTTCGACGATGCCCTCGAGCTGACCGTGGGCGGAAAGCTAGCCAAGGCGCTTGAGCGCTGCAGGCAGATAGAGGCAGCCTTCAACTATCCCGAGCCCGACGCCATCGTCCAGACCGCCCAGATTCCCGGCGGCATGTATACCAACATGATGGCCCAGCTGAAGGAAACCAAACTCGAGCAGCACCTCGCCGAAGTGCTCAGGGTTGTGCCCATCGTGAGGCTCGACGCCGGCGTCCCTCCCCTCGTCACGCCCACGAGCCAGATTGTCGGCGTGCAGGCTGTCAACTATGTCGTTTCCAAAATAAAGGGCGAGGATGTCTACGCCAACGTATCCAAAAACTTCGCCGAACTCGTCAAAGGCTCCTACGGCAAGACGCCCTGGCCAGTTGACCCCGAATTCCGCCTCAAAATCTGCGGCACAAAGGAAGAGATTCCCTACGATACGTCCAACTATGTAAAACAGCCCAATCCGGCCCTGGCCGAGGCGGGCGGCACTCCCCTCGCCGTCGACGAAAAGGAAGCCCTCCTCCTCGAGCTTTTCCCCTCGGTGGCGGAAAAGTTTCTCAAGGGGAAGAGAGTTGCCGAGTGGGAAAAACTGCATGGTTCGGCCGATTCGGCCAAGACAGCGGAGAAAACCGAGGCTGTCGCCAAGGCTGATGCGGCGCCCCCCGCGATCGATCCTCTGGGCATCCAGTATTTCACCGCTCCCGCCTTTGCCTCCGAGGCCGCTCAACTCCCCCACGATTACGCCGTCGAGGACGGGCTTGGCGCCGACTACTGGCAGTTCGCGGTGGCAAACGCCGAATAGGGAGATCTACTGAAAAAGGAGGCCTTAAGGGCCTCCTTTTTTTTGCGCGATTATTGGGCTGCGAGTTTCGCCATGGCTTCATCCATCCAGGCGAACCGAGCCGATATCCAGTTTTTAAGTGCTCCCACCTGGGCCTCGTGGCTTGCCGCGGCTACTAGCTCGGGGGGATTCGGCCACACATAGATGCCCATTATCTGCCATTTGCGGAAATTATCGGCTTCCGCTTCAGAGAGCTGGGCTGAATATTCCGAGATCGCCGCCATGGTTCGCGCCTCAAGTTCATTACGCCTGGCAGTCCACCTAGATGCCAGCGCCTGCCTGAATCCCGCATCGCCGCATAACCCGGCAAACCATTCCGAAGTCAGGGCAAACCAGCCGGCACTATCTCTGAGTGCATGCCCCCCGGCTCCGTCATAATCGGAATTCCCCGAGGATAGATCGAAATCCCAGGCAGGTCCGAGCGCCAGCCTGCCGCCCTTTGGCCTGTACAGGTAGACGCTGGAAATGAACCGCGAGTCAGGGTTTTTAAAAAGCTCTTCCAGAATCACCCAGTCGATGAAGGAATTGACATCGATAAACTTTCCATAATCCTTGCCCGAAAGAATCGCCTTTTCAGCGTCCGCGACGAAGGTGGAGATATTCTTCCTCTGGATATCGCTCACCTCGTCGGTATCGGGTGTCTTGAATTCCACCTTCAGGCCGGAAGGGGTCATGAAGAAATCCTTGTCCAGGATGCCGCCTTCGACTGGCGTATCGATCCTCATGTTCACCTCGACGAAAAATGAGGTCGCGAGGCTGGCGTCAGGTTTTTCGATCGCTACCCTTCCCGATGCGACCTCCACCTGTTCGCCAAGGCCATAGATGCCTTGGTAGTCTCCATTGAGATAGACGATGACGGGGAACTGATGGACAGGAAACTTCAATCCATCCAGTGCCAAAGCAACCTTAAGCGCCACGAAATTGCGCATGAGGCTCTTGTCGGCATAGTTGGCGAGGAGAACCCATTTTTTCGCCTTGGGCAGACCGAAAAGGGGGGCGGCCTCATCCAGGGTGAAGCGATAGGGCTTTTTCGGCATCTCCCAGGTGGAATTCCCCCTGCCACGAACCTTCATGGCCGCGCGATCCAGGCTCATCGTGGCCGAGGCAGCACCGGGCGTCATCGATATCTTGCCCTTCACCCAATCCGCCTTGGAGATGATGGGCGCGGCGTTCTCCGTTTCGATATAGACAGTCGGCATCGAGGCTTCGCGGATATCAACGCTGTAGTTCCTTATCAGCCCTTTGGAGTCGACGGCCTGAAGCGTTTTTACCTTCGAGATATCGAAGGCAGCCTGGGGCGAGAGACGGACCCCATCAGCCCAGAGGCTGCCTCGCTTTACCGACCACCGAACGCCGATCAGGGGTTTTGTGCCCCCGGGCAGAATCCCAGTGATGCGGCCCATATCGCTTCCTTCATCGATGACACAGACGATTGCCGGCACTTCGGCGAAGTCGTTATCGGCTTTGACGATGGAAAAGCTCGTCACCCGAGCGAGGCCCTTCCCTTCGGTACCCGGAAGGGGCGCCATAGTGGCGCAGGATATCAGGACCACTCCAATCAAAGCGAAAAACGCGGGTTTCATCGTATATCTCATTGTGTATCTCCTTTTGTCGAATTCTCGATCCCTGCGACGATAGCGGCTATCTGTCGGGCAGCTATCCTTGCTTCCTTGAAATCGAGGAGCATCCAATCATGCATCATGCCTTCGAACTCATAATACGCCAATTGTGCTTTAGTCGCGAGGCATAGGCCACGGAAACGCCGGCAATCCGCGACCAGAATATCCTTTGTGCCAATGAACAGATGGATGGGCGGCAGGTTTTCCAGCAGGCCATATATCGGGCTTATCAGAGGCTTTCGCGGATTGGCTCCTCGCGCCCACAATCTGCCTGCGCGAATGAGGGCGCCGACATTGAGGAAGGGGTCGGTATTGTCTATCTCGCCAATGTGAGGGTTGCTCATCGTCACGTCGAGCCAGGGCGAGAGAAGCACGACGGCCTCGGGCGGTTCCAGCTTCTCGTCGCGCAGCATCATGGACAGACCCAGGGCAAGACCGCCGCCGGCCGAGTCGCCCATCAGGACAATTTTTCGCGGCCCCTCCTCTGCACACAAGCGCCGATAAAGCTCGGTGAGCATCAGGTAGGCATCGGCGTAACAACTGGATGGCGCGAGCGGGTAGTCGGGAGCGACGACAGTGCAGCCTGAAAGCTCGGCGAGGCCGGCGATAAAGCGCCAATGAGGCCGCGTCGCGTTGATGAGATAGGAGCCGCCGTGCAGGAAGAGCACAAGAGTCGATGCGCTTTTCGACCTTGGCGAAACCCGATGAACCGCCCTGCCCGCGCATTCGCTCTTCGAAAGGTCAACCCTCAGGCGGAGATTCTCGGGAGGATTGGGGCTGGCGATGCTCTTCGAGTAGTCCCTGGCGCGGAAATTGGCAGTTCCAGCCTCCTGGGAGGCTTTGACCTTGGCGGCCCAGAGCATCTTCTCCAGGAGGATGCTGTTGACGCTCGGAGCTTCGGTGTATCGGAAGATCATGGGTACATCGCGGCATCATTCTCTGGCAGCCAGGATCGCATCGAGCGAGCGACAAGGTCTTCCAGGTTTTTGAGCATCAGACGCAGGCTGACGACAGCTTTTTCCTCTTCACCCGATACGATCGAGCGCATCAAATCGATGTGGGCGTAATTATTCCTCAGCACCTGCTCCTTGTTGATCGCGTACTCATGGAAATATAGACTCTGGAACCGGGCATAGAATGGCGATATAGCCTTGGATGCGAAGGGATTCTTGGCCGATTCGCCCAGAAGCTTGTGAAATTCCTCGTCTACCCGTATCGCCGCTTCAGGGTCTGAGTCCAAGGTCGCGGCTTCATACAGGTCGGCCAGTTCCAGGATTCGCTTTCGTTCGGCAGGGGTCGCATATCTGCATGCTCTCCTGACTATGAGCTCCTCGAGAACTTTCCGGACTTCCAGCTGCAGAAAGAGCTCTTCGGCATGGGCCACGCATATCATCACGCCCTTCTTCGGCAGAACCGATACGAGACCGTCGTACTCCAGTCGCTTGAATGCATCACGAACAGGCATGCGTCCCATGTCCAGCATTCGGCTTATCTCGTTCTCCGAGACGATCTGCCCCGGTTCCAGCCTGAAGGTGACAATCATATCCTGTAAAAGGCGGATTGCTTTCTCTGTCAGCGTTTCGGCGGCGGTTCCCATTGTGCATCGACCTCCAGTCTAACGGGCGTCGGTTAGGCGCGGGTGATGCTCACCATCCACAGGAACCCGTCACCGATATTGTCTCGAGAATGACGGTGGCCGGTTCGGGCCCTGGCGGAACAAAAACCTCAAACACAATCGTATCGTAAGCCCTCGCTTCCAGATAGACACTCGCTGTCGTTTTCCAGGCTGACCCAATATTCCGCCCTGCTCCATCCCGAAGCGTCGCTTGAAGACCGGCACCGCGCACCCGCTCCTCGCCAGCGTTGAAAACGATGCCAGACACTCTGGCCTTTCGCAGTTCGGGATCATAATCCCATCGGGAAGATATGAGGACAAGCTTCCAGAGCGTTTCTTCGGCTGCTTGAGGCACGGAGTTTGAGGGTATAAGAAGGGGCGTGGCGACCTGTGGCAAAGCTTCGGCGACCTGTGGTTCGGGCGGTGCGGAGCAGCCGTCCTGGCAGAAAACCGACATTACGCCACAGAGAATAAACAGAAGAATGGCAAAGGTCTTTTTCATAGTGCCTCCGTTGGCAGGCTCACATTCCCATATAAGCTGATCTCACCTGGGGAGAATCGAGGAGAATCGAAGCCCTGCCTTCCTCAACGATGCGTCCCGTCTGGATGACATAGCCTCTGTCGGCGATCTCGAGCGCTTCCTGGACAAGCTGCTCCACAAGAAGGACGGTGACACCCCTGCGCCGGATCTCCACAACCGTATTGAGCACATGCTCCACCATCGAGGGCATGAGCCCAAGCGACAGCTCGTCCAGCATGATGAGCTTAGGCGCTGACATGAGTCCTCGGGCGATGGCGCACATCTGCTGCTCTCCCCCCGAGAGAGTTTCGGCAGTCTGGTTAGCCCGCTCCTTCAGAATGGGGAAGAGCTCATAAGCCTCGGCAAGGCGCTTCTCTATGACGGACCTGTCCTTTTCGCAGTAGGCTCCCATCTCGAGGTTCTGCCGAACAGAGAGTTTGGAAAAAAGGCGTCTGCCCTCGGGCACATAGGCCAAGCCCCTCGATACGAGGGCATAGGCGTTTTCGCGCGAAATGTCCTGGCCCATGAACTCGATGGTTCCCGACGTCGGATGCATGAGGCCGGCAATGCTTCGCATTGTCGTGGACTTGCCCGCTCCATTGGCGCCTACGATGGCCACAATCTCCCCTTCCCGCACCTCGAGGGATAAGCCGTATATCACAGGCACAGAATCGTAATTGCAATGGATGTCCTTCACGGATAGCATCGGGTCGCCCTTCATGAGGAGCCCTCCTTTTTCGCGGCAAGACGCCTGGCGAATTTTTCGCCCAGATATGCCGTAATCACCTGCTGATCATGGACAATTTCCACTGGCGGGCCTTCTGCGATCTTTTCGCCGTGGTTCAGCACTACCATCTTGTCAGCGATAGGCATGATGGCTTCCATGATGTGTTCCACCATGAGGATAGTGATGCCCTGGTTTTTAAGGTTCTTTATGACGGCGACCATTTCCTGAACTTCCGTGCTGGTAAGGCCGGCAACGGCTTCATCCAGGAGAAGGAGTCGAGGCGAGGTCGCCAGCGATCTCGCCACCTCAAGCCGCTTTTTATTGCCGATTGTCATGTCGCCAGCCAGGCGGTCCTTCCATTCGGTCAGGAAACAGAGATCCAGGCAGCGCTCGGCTATGGCTTTCGCCTTGCCAGCGACGGGTTCCCGCAGATAGGCGCCTACCATTATGTTGTCGAGGACGGTCATCTCCTTCAGCGGCTTGACCACCTGAAAGGTACGTCCAATCCCGGCACGCGCGATCTTCCATGAAGGAAGACCGGTGATGTTCTGCCCTTCGAAGGCTATACTGCCTGAAAAAGGTTTGTAATAGCCGGCGATGCAGTTGAAAAGCGTCGTCTTGCCTGCGCCGTTGGGGCCGATAAGACCAACGATGCTCCCCTTCTCCACACTAAAGGAAACATCCTTGTTCGCGAGCAGTTCACCGAATTTCATCGTGACATCGCCCACTTCGAGGATGGAATTCATGCGGTGCCTCCCTTACCCGATGCGCTTTCCCCCGATTCCGTCCGGCGGCGCCATCGCTTCATTATCGCACGCCAAATGCCCACTATGCCGCGCGGCTGGAACTCCATCATGACGATGATGATGAGGCCGAAAATGATGAGGTCCATGCCCGAGCCCAGCTTGGCAAGGTAGGCGCGCGAGTATTCCTGAAGGGGAATAAGGACAACAGCTCCGAGCAGCGGTCCCCAGAAAGTCCCGATGCCGCCCAGGATTGTTATGATGACGAATTTCATCGACATATCGAGAGAGAGGACAGTAGGCGGATCGACGCGGTAGTTGTACTGGGCGAAGAAGGCTCCGCAGAGGGCTGCCATGGCTGCCGAAAGCGCCATCGCAGTCAGTTTTACTCCCGTCGAGTTCACGCCGAGGGATTCCGCGGTTTCCTGCCCTTCACGGACAGCGCGCAGATAGTAGCCGAAACGTGACTTCTCCAGCATGCGGATGATGGTGAAGACGATGGCGAAGATGATGAGGGCACCGTAGTAATAACCCCGCTTGTCCGTCGACCAGGTAAAGTTTTTCCAGCTGTCCTTGAGGATGGGGTAATCGAGGCCAAGAGCGCCGCCGATCCAGTCCCATGTCATAAAAAGCCTGTTGAATACCTCGACGATGGCGAAGGTGGCTATGGCGAAGTAATGGCCTTTGAGCTTGAAACAGGGATAGCTGACGGCTACCGACACGAGGGCTGCGATCAGTATGCCCAGAACAAGGCCCGACCAAGGCAGGGTACCAGTGACGCAGACGGCATAGGCCGCCCCGTACCCTCCAATGCCAAAGAAGACGGAGTGACCGAAGGACACCTGCCCTCCGTAGCCGCCGATGAGGTTCCATGACTGGGCCATGGCGGCGTTGAGAAGGATGAGGATGAGAATGTGGGAAGTGAAGCCCTTGCCCACGAGACCCAAAGGAGGCAGGGCAGCCGCGGCAACAAGGAAGAGCGGCCAGCCGATGCGGCTAAAAACAGAGTTTTTTTTCATGGCTCACCACCCGAAGAGGCCTTTGGGCCTCACGAGAATGACGGCAAGATAGATGCCGAAGACGGCGACATATTTGTAGACAGGGGCCAGATAGAAGCCGGCGAGCGACTCCACGAGGCCTATGAGAAGCGCCGCGAGCAAGGCGCCCGGGATGCTTCCGAAGCCGCCCATCGCCACTACGATGAAGGCGATGAGGCCGAAGAGGGATCCAACGTCAGGGTGGGTGGCGAGGTAGGATGGCAAGAGTCCGCCAGCGATGCCTACACAAGCTCCACCGAGGCCGAATACGAGAAGGAATATTTTCTCGGTATTTACTCCCATGAGCTTGGCTGCTTCCGCATCCATTGCCGTAGCCTGCACTGCCCAGCCGAAACGGGTACGCTGCAGCATGAAATAGATCAGGCCCAGGACAGCGAGGGAGAAGAGGGCGACGATGAACTGGGGAAGAGGAATCACTACCTCTCCCATTATTATGGATTTCCCTTCCAATATCGTATCGGAAAGAATCCTGAAGTTCGGGGTGAATTGGTTGAGGGCGACGTTTTTGATGAGCATGGAGAGGCCGAAGGTCGCCAGAAGGGGAGCCATGGCCTTGGTCAGGGTTCGCGCGATCACCAGTTTGTAGGTGAGGGCTCCCAGAATAAAGAGGAAAATGCCGGAAAAAATCCAGGAAACGAGGGGATCCAGCTTGAGCAGAAAGCCCAGCCAGTAGGAGACATACATCCCTGCCATCAGGAATTCGCCATGGGCGAAATTTATGACATCCATGACGCCCCATATGAGGGACAGGCCGGCGGCTACCAGGCCGTAGAGCAAGCCGCTCCAGATACCGTCCAGTATAACTTGGATAAAGGTAGACATGAGTGGTGGACCTCACTTCAAGAACGAATGCCGAAGCCAAGCCCGGCTCTTATCGATGTTCCTTTGAGAAAAGAGATCGTCCCGGGGAGGCAATATCGCCGGGACGATCCGTCACAAGAATAGAACGATCACCAGGAAGGCATCGGGTAGATGGGGTCTCCGTCCTTGTACTCGTAGGGATAGACTGTCACATAGGAGCCGTTCTGGAGCTGGGAGATGACGCTGGCGGCCTTGATGTTCTGCCCGTCCGGGCCAAACTGCACTTTGCCGCCCATGGAGAGGGGGCTGTCGAAGGTGGTGCTGCGAAGGACAGCGGCCACTTTTTCCGTATCGACGGCGCCGGCCTTTTCGATGGCGAGGGCGAGCACGTACATGGCCACGGCTTCCTGGATGGAATTGGAGTCGAAGGGGACGCCCACCTTCTCCTTGTAGAATTTTTCGACGGCGGCCACCGGCTTCATAAAGCGCATGCCGAACTCGGGGGTATAGCCTGCAGAGCCCATGAAGTACCAGCCGTCCTTGCCGAGCTGCTCGGCGATTTTCGGATCCTGGTAGCCTGAGCAGTAGTTCACGGCGATCTTGGGCTTCCATGTGGACTGCTTGAGGGTGCGGATCATGAGGGAATAGTCGGCGCCCAAAACAGCCCCGAAGAGGGCGTCCGGCTTCGCGGCTTTGAGCGTCTGAATTTCGGAGTTGAGGTTGGTCGCGCCCGGCGTAAAGGGAACGCTCGCAACGATCTTGACGCCAATCTTGGCGGCAGCTGCCTTGGCTTCGTCGGCGGCATGCTTTCCGAACTCGGTATTCTCAAAGAGAATTCCGGCGGTCTGGATATTGGCTTTCTTGGACTTATTCAGCTCCTCAAACCACTCGGCGAATTCCGCGCTCTCGATACGGTCAGTGGGGGCGAGGCGGAAGAAGTAATTGAGACCACGCTCGGTGAGGGCGGCAGAGCTGGAAGAGCCGCACATGAAGATTTTCTGCAGACGTTCGGCTACGGCGCTGGCCGGTTTAGAGGCGGAGGAGTTGTAGGAACCTATGACGGCAAAAACGCCTTCCTGGCCATAGAGGCGTTCAGCCTCGGATTTCGCGACATCGGGCTTGCCCTGGTGGTCAGCGCTTACAAGAACGATCTTGTAACCATCGAGAAGACCGACTTTCTTGGCAATGGGCAGGTCGAGTTCGGGATGCTTGCCGTTGATGATGTCGACAATAGTCTCGACGGCGGCCTGACAGCGCTGTCCGGCCGTGGCGACAGAGCCGGTGAGTGGGAACAAGGTACCTATCTTGATGACTTTTTCCTGGGCTCCGGCTCCTGCAATGAGGAGAACAGCGGCAATCAATGCGAACAGTTTCCGATTCATGAAAACCTCCTGTGAGTATGGCTTTTTCATTGATAGCACGACTTAATTGAGGTGTCAAATTTTATTTGCATAACAGTGATATCCAAGATATGGACAGCGAACGCCTCTCCGGCGGATGCCTTGATAATGCATCGATCCTGCATGTGAGGGCATAAAAAAGGCCGTCCTTCCGGACAGCCATATTGTTGCGGCGAAGAAGACTTGAACTTCCATGCCTCTCGGCACTAGCACCTCAAGCTAG
>CAYXUF010000049.1:4079-15963 GCA_964468155.1 uncultured Treponemataceae bacterium | reverse complement strand
TAGTTGAGGTTGGTATCGAGGAGGATCTGGTCGGCGGTGAGGACCTGGGAGAGCTTGAAGCCCTTGCGGTAGGCGAAAATCTCGGGTCTGGCTACCTGCCCGGTGAGCTGGACCGAGTCGGCGAATTTGTCCGGATCGGCGATGGCCTTGGCCGCCTTGAATCCCGTTTTGGGGACGAGGCGGATCGCGTCGCGGGCGCGCAGGGGAAGGTCATAGCTTCCATCCAGCACGGCTTTGGGGGCGAAGGTGAGGTATTCCTGGGTGCCGTCGGCCTTGAGGCGCGTCAGTTCGGCGTATTCGAGGCTTGTTTCCTCCAGGATTTGATCCTTCGTGACCACCGACGAGAGCTTGAGGCTCGCGGTGCGGGCATAGGGGCCGGCATAGCGCACCGTTCCCGACACCGTGACGATCTCGAGGAATTGCTTCTCGGCGTCGGCGGGGGTGGGCGCGGGAGCACCAGAAGTGGACAGGATAACAGGATTTGCAGGATCGACAGGAGGGGCTGCCGTTGCAGCATCAGCAGCAGGAGCAATCTCCGCGGCCTGCTTTGCGGGGGCGGCCGGCGCCGTCGTATAGAGGCGGATCGAATCGCGAGCCCTGAGCTCGATGTCGGAAACACCGGAGGCTATCTCGCGCGGGGCAAAGGTCAGGTATTCGAATTTGGTTCCGCCCAGCGGTCGCACCACCTCGGCGTATACCTGATTTGTGTCCAGGGCCGGCTTCGCCAAGAGCATGAGCTGGGAAAGCTTCATGCCCTCGCGCCAGGCGTAGAGCCCGCCGAACTGCACGGGACCCGTCACCTGCACTGCGGCCGAGAAGCGATCGAAGTCGGGCTTCGCGGGGGCGTAGCCCACCTTCACGAGGCGAATAAGGTCGCGGGCGCCCAGGTCGAAGTCCCAGGAACCATCGAGGAGCTCGGAAGGCCTGAAGGTCACATACTCGTTCTTGCCGTCGGCCCGCGCCCTGAGAATTTCGGCGTAGTTGAGGTTGGTTTCGAGGAGGATCTGGTCGACGCCGAGCACATTCGACAGCTTGAGGCCTGGCCTGAGGGCGAAAACCTCAGGTCTGGCCACCTGGCCCGTGAGCTGCACAACATCGGCGAACTTCTCGACGTTCGCCCCGGCAAGAGTGCCGCCAAAGGCCGTCTTCCGCACGAGGCGGATCGTGTCGCGGGCGCGCAGGGGAAGGTCGAACTTCTTCTCAAGCAGATCCCGGGGCGCGAAGGTGCGGTACTCGAAACTCCCGTCATCCTTGAGACGCGTGAGCTCGGCGTACTCGAGATTCGTCTCCTCGAGCATCTGGTCGGCAGTGATCACCGAGGAAAGCTTCAAGGAAGGCGTCCTTGCCCAGGGGCCTGTGTAGCGCACCGCCCCGGAGACCGTCACCACCTCGAGGAAGCGGCCCAGGTCGGCGGGCATATCGGACGAAAGCGAAGCAGGGCTCGCCTCAAGGATTGGGGCTGCCTCAATGGCTGGAGCCGCTTGGGCTTGAGGAGGAGAGGACAGGATAACAGGATTTGCAGGATTGACAGGAGTGGTGGCTATCGTCGGCGCCGCGGACGCTTCCACGCCTAGCTTCGCTGTCGCCGTGGGAACTGTCGTATACAGGCGCACCGAATCTCGCGCTTTCAGCGCAAGGTCGAAGATGCCGCCCGCCACTTCCTTCGGCGAGAAGGTGAGATACTCGAACTTGTCGCCGCCCAGGGGACGCACGATCTCCGCATAGACCTGATTGACCACGAGCGAAGGCTTGGCGAGGCCGAGAATGCTCGAAAGCTTCATCCCCTCGCGCCAGGCGTAGAGCCCGCCGAACTGCACGGGGCCGGTGACCTGCACCGCGGCCGAGAAGCGATCGAAGTCGGGCTTCGCGGGGGCGTAACCCACCTTGAGAAGGCGCACGAGGTCGCGGGCACCCAGGTCGAAATCCCAGGCACCGTCCAGGAGCTCGGAAGGCCTGAAGGTGAAGTACTCGTTCTTGCCGTCGGCCCGCGCCCTTAAAATTTCGGCGTAGTTGAGGTTGGTGTCGAGGAGGATCTGATCCTTCGTGAGAAGCTTCGAAAGCTTGAGGCCTGAGCCCAGGGCGTAGACTTCGGGCCGCGCCACTTGACCGGCGAAGAGGACGGCCTCGGGGAAGCGGTTGAAATCATGGGCGGCGGTTTCGGCGCCCTTCTTTACGAAGCGGATCCGGTCCAGGGGAGAAAGCCTGCGGTCGGCCCTGCCCGAAAGGATTTCGTCGGGCGAGAAGGTGAAATACTCGTTCCTGCCGTCAGGCGCCGTGGCGACGATTTCGGCATAGACGCGGGAAGCCTCCAGGCTGAGGGCGTTGTCGGCGAGGAGGCTCGCGAGGGTGGCGCCTTCCTTATAGAGATAGAAGCCGGGATACTTTACCGGCCCCGACACCAGAAGGGTGGAGGGGAAGCGGTCGAAATCGGGGTCGAGGGCTACATCGTCGTAGCGGTAGAGGACGACGCGGTCGAATTCGGCGAGGGGAATGTCGCCACTGCCCGCAGAGAGACCAGCGAGAACGTCGCGGGGCGAGAAGGCGAAGGACTTGTCGCGGCCCGATGAATCCATGCGGTACACGCGGCCATAGAAGAGGTTGGTTTCGGCGACGAGCTGGGCCTTCGCGAGGAGGGCGCCCAGGGTCTTGAAGGAAGCGATTTCATAACGGCCAGCGTATTTTACCGGGCCGCTCACCTGGGCCTGGCCGACGAGAAGCTCGGTGACCTTGCCGAAGTAGAGGAAGTCGCCGTCGGCGGTGAGCTTCGAGGAGAAGGAGGCGTTCGCGAGGTCGCCCGATACGAGGCTCTTGCCCGATTCGGAGAAGCGCAACAAGGTGACACCCGAGGCGCGGGCCGAGGGCAGGGAGCCGCCCGAGAGCTCGAGGGCGGTCGCGATGCTGGTGTCGCCTTTGAGTTCGTAGATGCCCGGCCGCTTGAGCTCGCCCGCCAAGGCCGCCACGGGGCCGATGCCGGGTATGAAGAGGGAGTCGCCCTCGCGGATGCGCAGGTCGACGGGAAGGCCCTTCATCAGGCTGTCGTAGAGATCGATCTCCAGCTTTTCAGGCGCGCCCTTGGCCTGTCTCGTGAGCAGAATCCTGCGCAGGGAGCCGGTCTTCCTTATCCCGCCCGCCCTGGAGAGGACGGTGAGAATCGTGTCGGCGCCCGTGGCGAGGACAGTGCCGGGGCTGCCGGCGTAGCCGGACACGAAAACGGGGAACTGGCGCAGGGTGGCGAGGGTGAGGCTCATCTCGAGCTTCTTGTAGCGGCGGTCCAGGCTGCTCTTGATGACCAAGCGCAGGGTGGCGAGATCCTGGCCCCAGGCGGCGATCTGTCCGGCGGGAGGAAGGAAGATGTTGCCGTTGCGGTCGACGGTGAGGCTGTAGGAGGCTGATATTTCCTTGATGTCGACGGGATCGCCCCAGAGATAGAGGACGAGGCTGTCGCCGGGCCCCAGGACGTAGTCGTCGCCAATGGAGGCGAGGGAGGGCGCGGTGGGCTTTTCGAAAAGGGAGTAGCCGAACTGCTCGAGGTTCTGGGCAGGCGTGCCGAGGCTTGCGGCCATGCCCGCGAACATGGATTCGAGGGGTGAGCGCGCGGTGTCGACCGCCGCCTGCGCTGTGGCTGCAGGCGCGGCCGGAGCGATGGGCGCGGCCCCGGGTGCGGCGAGGGCGTTGACGGTGGGCTGGGCGGGGGCTGTGGTGGGGGCTGTTCCACCCGTGGCGTCCTGGGCCGCCAGGGCCTGGGCGATAGCCGCCTGGTCGATGGCCTGGGCGCACACGGAGAGGCCGGCCGCAAAGCTGAAGCCCGCCGCGAGGGCGAGCGCGAGGGTCAGGGTTCGGGTTCTGCCGCGAGGTCTGCTTTTTATGATCGTCACGTTTGCACTCCGGGTTCGTGGTGTCGCTTCATCAGTATAATACATCATCTTCTATTCTTTCCTATAGTATCGAAATGCGACGAATACGACAGGATAACAGGACAGCAATGGATTAACGGGAGGAGATTTTGGGTAAAGAGAAGAAGCGCCCGTTCTTATCTTCTTTCCATATTTACCCAGAACTCTTTCCTGTAGGTCATGCCCGTCCTGTTATCCTGTCCTCTCCCTCAACAGGTCCATTATGGCAAGGTCGCGGAAATACTCGCGATAATAGCCGCGATCCCTGGCCAGGAGGCGATCGGCATGAACGCGCGCGTGGGCTGCGATCAAAAAATCCGGCAAAACCCGCCTGGAACTGCCGCGATTCTTTATATATGAAGAATAAATCGAACCGGCCAACGTGGCGCTCTCCAGGGAGGAGGGAACGAACTCGATGCCTACATCATGAAAAAATGCCGCAAGCAGCTGATCGGAACCCAAGGCCGGCCTGAGTTCAGCCACCACAGATTCGCAGACAATCAGCCTGCCCGAACTTCGCGCTTCCGACAGGGCAGACTCGGAATCCGCCGCATATCGGGGATCATCGGTGAGAATATCGAGCAGAACCGAGGTGTCGACGGCGGTTGTCATCCGCGAAGCTCCTCAAGATAGCTGTCGACATCGGAAAAACCCTCGGGGAGCCTCCCCTGGCCTCGCCATTTTCCGATGGAATCCCGGGGCTCTTTTTTGGTTCCCACGATCTTGCCGTCGACCAGCTCGAACTCGATGACCGTGCCGGCACGAAGGCCCAGCTTGGTGCGGATAGCCTTGGGCAAGGTAATCTGGCCTCGTTCGGATACGGTAGTTTTCATACTTTTATAGTACGTATTCATACTTTGATTGTCAATCGCGGGGTCAGACCCCGATGCTGCGACAGGATAACAGGAGGGAGCAGGATTTACGGGAGAAGATTTTTGGGTAAAGAGAAGAAGCGCCCGTTCTCATCTTCTTTCTTTCTTTACCCAAAACTCTTTTCTGTAGATCATGGCTGTCCTGTTATCCTGTCCTTTTTCCGGAAGCAAATCATCAATATTTTCGGAAGTAAAGTATTGATATTTTAGGAAGTTTATAGTGTAATAGGGTAAGAGGTCTATCATATGACAGAAATTCCGGCAAAAGATCCGCAAAAGTATCGTCCACGTATCGCAGACGGTATACTGAAGGAAAAACTTTCAGCCAGCGGAGCCGTTCTGATCGAAGGCCCCAAATGGTGCGGTAAAACCTGGACGGGCACAGCCGCGTCGAACAGCCAGCTATTCATGGAAGATCCGGACAGGCAGGTGTCCTATCTGAAAGCGGCTGACACGAAGCCTTCCCTGCTCCTGCAGGGCGAGACCCCGCGCCTGCTCGACGAATGGCAGACCGCCCCGGTTCTTTGGGACGCAGTGCGCTTCGCCGTGGATCAGCGCGGAGAAACGGGACAATTCATCCTCACCGGCTCCGCCGTCCCATCGGACAACGTGGTTCAGCATAGCGGTACGGGGCGAATCGCCCGCATGGTGATGCGGCCGATGAGCCTATTCGAATCATCCGAATCCAACGGCTTTGTCTCCATCAAGGCCTTGTTCGACGGAACGAACGACATCGACAGCTTCTCGGCGCTCAGCATTGAAGGGATAGCCTACGCCATCGCACGGGGCGGCTGGCCCGCTTCCATAGGAAACAGTGAAAAAACGGCGCTGCTGCGGGCGATCGACTATGTGGAAGCCGTCATCAACGCCGATGTTTCCAGGGTTGACGGGATCAACAAAAATCCCAGCCGGGTCCGCGCGCTCATGCGCTCGCTTTCACGCAACATTTCCACCATGGCATCCAATGAAACGATTCGGGCCGACATCGCCATGAGCGACGAAGATGAAACTATCTCGGACAAGACTATTTTGCAGTACCTGCGAGCCTTGGACAGGATTTTCGTCACGGACAACCTGCCCGCCTGGAATCCGGCGCTTCGCTCCAAAACCGCTATCCGAAGCTCGCCCAAGCGGCAGTTCGCCGATCCATCGATCGCCGTCGCCACGATGCGCCTGAGCCCCGGGCGGATACTGGATGACTTCGAGTACTTCGGATTCCTGTTCGAATCGCTCTGCGACAGGGACCTGCGCGTGTATGCCGAGGCCAACGACGGACAGCTTTTCCATTACCGCGACGCAAGCAGTCTGGAAGCGGACGCCGTGATCTGCCTCAGGGACGGACGCTGGGCTCCGATCGAGATCAAACTGGGCAAGAAGGCAATCGAGGAAGGCGCAAAGCACCTCATCGAGCTGAAAAACAAGATCAATACGACAAAAATGAAGGAACCTTCTTTCCTGTTGATCGTAACGGGAACCGAAGTGGCGTATCGAAGGGATGACGGCGTTTTCGTCGTCCCCCTAGGCTGCCTGAAAAACTGATGCCTGTATCGAGGGAGGACAGGATAACAGGATTGATCAGGATTCACAGGGAAAAGCATTTGGGTAAAGAGAAGAAGCGCCCGTTCTTATCTTCTTCTTTCTTTACCCAGAACTCTTTCCTGCCCCGTCTTGGGCGTCCTGTTATCCTGTCCTCTCTCCTCAACGCGCGGCGTAGTTTTTCTCTATCCAGGTGCGGTACTCGCCCGAGCGGACGCGGGAACACCAGTCCTGATGGTCCAGATACCAGCGCACCGTGGCGCGCAGGCCCTCGTCGAAGCTGTGGCGGCGCGTCCAGCCCAGCTCGCTCTTCAGCTTCGAGCAGTCGATGGCGTAGCGGCGGTCGTGGCCGGGGCGATCCTTCACGTAGGTGATGAGGGCCTCGAGGCCCGCCTTGTCGCGGCCGCTCTCCTCGGCCACGAGCTCGATGAGCCGCCCCAGGAGGCGGATGTTCTCCCACTCATTCTCGCCGCCGATGTTGTAGGTTTCGCCCGAGCGTCCGCGATTCATGATCGCCCATACCGCCTCGTTGTGATCCTCCACGTAGACCCAGTCGCGGATGTTTTTGCCGTCGCCGTAGACGGGAAGCGCCTTGCCCTCGAGCATGTTGAGAATCATCAGGGGGATGAGCTTTTCCGGGAACTGGTAGGGCCCGTAGTTGTTGGAGCAGTTCGAGACGGTGACCGGGAGGCCATAGGTGTGGAAATAGGCCTTGGCCAGGTGGTCGCTGGAGGCTTTGGATGCCGAATAGGGCGAGCGGGGATCGTAGGGCGTGGATTCGGTGAAGTAGCCCGAATCGCCCAGGGAGCCGAATACCTCGTCCGTGCTCACGTGGTGGAAGAGAACATCGTCGCGGGCGCCGCCTGCCGCAGCACCGCCTGAGCCGAAGCCCCAGACCTTGCGCGCGACATCGAGGAGGGTGTAGGTGCCGAGGACATTCGTCCGGATGAATGCCTCGGGCCCGAGAATCGAGCGGTCCACATGGCTTTCGGCGGCGAAATGAACCACCGTGTCGATGTCATAATCGGCAAAGACCTGCTCGACGAGGGCGCGATCGGTGATGTCGCCCTTGACGAAGTCGTAGCGGGCGGTGATATCGGCGAGACTCTCGGGATTCCCCGCGTAGGTGAGTGCGTCCAGGTTGACGATGCGCCCGGCGAAGTCGGGCCGGGCCAAAAGCCAGTGAATGAAGTTCGAGCCGATGAAGCCCGAACCGCCCGTGACGAGGATAGATGCGAGTTTTCTCATTGCCTTTCCTTCATTTCTTTAAAAGTAAAATTGGACAGGATAAAATTCGCTTAACCTGCAAGGCGCTTAGTGGCGCGATTCTTATCGTGACATAGCGTTGCCAGAGCGAAGCGGTTGTTTGCTATTTATTCTTTCTTAAAATATTTAACGGATTTGAAGCCTTCAAAATGCTTGTCTTGTGTCCATAATACTGCATTATACTTTTTTGTTATTGCATAGATTATACTGTCAGCCATTGCCAGTTTGTTCTCTTTGGCAATCTTTGCTGCATAGATTGCCAAATCCGTATCCAGATTTACAACGTGCCCTTGCTTCATATGAGCTATTGCATATATTGCTTTATCTTCATCCAATTCAAGCAGCAGCTTTTTAAATACTTCATAAACTGTTATGGAGGGAACAAGGAGATGTTCTGTATCTTCAATAATTGATGATACTTCATCTCCTGTACGGCTCCCTGCAAAATACTCCAGCCAGCATGAAGAATCTACAATATTCATATTCGATCTTCTTCTCTTTGGATATCTGTATTGATTCCCCTAAAAGCTCCTTTGAGTTTCTTGATCGGTTGAATTGGGACAAGCTCGATTCTGGATCCGTAGGTAATGATCTCGAGTTTTGCCCCGACATGTAAACCAATTGTTTCTCTTATTTCTTTAGGTATAACAACTTGGTATTTGCTTGATATAGTAATAGTTTTCATCGATAGCCTCCACGTCTTACTATAACACTATCGATCACAGTTGTCAAATCCTGTCCTATAATTTCAGCGCATCCGGCGGCTTGGGCAGGTCCGCAAACCAGGTTTTCCACAACCTTGTCCGCGGGCTGAACAGCGACCAGGCAGTGAGGAAGATGAGCTTGAAATAGTTGCCGAGGCTCCTGTGCCTCGTCCACCAGAGCTCGAGATCGCCCTTGTAGGGAGCGATGACCGTGTCATGAAAGTGGTCGCGGTCGCCCTGGATCTCGTCGAGAATGGACTCCTCGTCGCGGAAGACCAGGGAGCCGATGCCCGTGAGGCCGGGCGGTACGGCGTCGAGGGCCACGCGAACCGGCATCGAATACAGCTCATAGTGGCGCCGCGCCTGGGGGCGGGGACCGACGATACTCATCTGTCCGATGAAGATATTGGCGAGCTGGGGAAGCTCGTTGATCTTGGTCTTGCGCAGGAAATTGCCCATAGGCAGAATGCGCGGATCGTTTTTCTGCGTGAGGACGCCGCCCGGCAAGTTGGGGCTGTTCTTAAGCATGGTGGCGAACTTGAAGACATTGAAGTCGCGGCCGCCAAAGCCGACGCGGGGCTGGCGGTAGAAGATATAATGCTCGCCCGTGAGCTTCAGGCCAATCATGATGGGCAGCATAAAGGGAAAGAGGATGAGCATGGCGACAGAGGAAAAAATGACATCGAAGAGGCGGATAAGCATAGGCCGTCCTAAAGGTTGAAATGTCAGGTTGCATGTATCCCTCGATCTACAATAGGTTACAATAACTGTAACTTTTCGTAGATCAAAAGTTACCCCATTCATAGGGGGAGGACAGGATAACAGGACAAATCAGGATTTACAGGAGAAGCTTTTTGGTAAAGAGAAGAAGCGCCCGTTCCTATCTTCTTTCTTTCTTTACCCAAACCTCTTCCCTGTCCGTCCTGCCCCTCCTGTTATCCTGTCCTCCCCTACATCTTGCCGTCGAGGAATTTGCCTGTTTCCTTGTGGGCGAATTCGGGGATGGTGGCGTTGAAGAGATCGATGAGCTCGGCGCGGGTCCAGGAGGCGCGGGCGCGCATGGACGCGATCGAGGACTCGAAGTGGTCGAGGGCGGCCTGGTCCCAGGCGGGGGCGTTCTGGATGACGCCGATGGATTCGAAGCGGTCCAGGTCGAGGCTTTCCTTATCGGTGAAGAACTCCTCGAAGTCCTTTTCGCCCGTGGTGTCGCTCGCGAAAAAGTAGACCGGCCAGCGGCGCTGCGCCTTGAGCTCGGACACGCGGGCGCGGGCTTCGTCCTCGGTGGCGCACTCGACGGGCTCGTAGCCGCGCGCCTCAAGATAGCGCACCGCGATCTCGGAAAAGGTGATGAGATTGGCGCCTGCGTCGAGCTTGGGGAAGAAGAGGTCGCGGTTTTCGCCGAGGAGGGCGGACATCAAGCAGAGCTCGCCGGATTCCCTGGGCGTGACGAAGTAGCGCCTGACGTCGTTCGGCGCCGAGAGCGGCTGCTCCTTTTCCATGCGCCTGTTGAAGCCATAGAGGAGGCTGCCGTCCGAGAAGGCCACGTTGGCGAAGCGCGCCGTGGACACGGGCAGCTCGAGGCTGCGGCGCATGAGAAAGTATTCCATGATGCGCTTGCTGGCGCCCATCATGTTGACCGGGTTGGCGGCCTTGTCGGTGGAGACGCAGAAATACTTTTTCGCGCCCCTGGCGGCGGCCTGCCTCATGGTCCTGTCAGTGTTGAACACATTGACATCGACCATGCGCATCAGGGTCCAGGGATCCTTCTCGCTGCGCACATGCTTGAGGGCGGAAAGGTTGAGGACGTAATCGTAGCCAGGGCCGTTCTTCATGAAGGCGGCGAAGATGTCGGAACCTGCGTCGATGGCGAAGGTGGCGAATTCGCCCGAAGAATAGCCGATGGACGAGCGCAGGTCGCGCACCAGCTCGACCATGTTGTTCTCGCTGATATCGACCACGTGGAGAAGCTTGGGATCGCGGCGGAAAATCTCGCGCGTGACGGCCTGGCCGATGGAGCCGGCGCCGCCTATGACGAGAAAGCGCGAGGCTTTTACAAGGGTGGAGAGCTCGGCCTCGCGGGAAGCCAGGTCGGCGGAGAAAAGTTCGGAAGTTCGGCCGATGATGTCAAGAATGGAATCCATAGCGCACCTTGTTGTAAATATTTTAGGCAAAAATAGTTAGACAGGATATCAGGATAGATCAGGATGTACGGGAGAATATTTTTGGGTAAAGAAAGAAAGAGATAAGAACGAGCGCTTTTTCTCTTTACCCAAAACTCTTCCCTGTCGATCTTGCTCCATCCCGTTATCCTGTCCCCACAAGAATTCGGCTAGCGTACTAGCTGAATTAAGTTGATTTCGGCTAATTCGTAGAGTATATGGATATGCCGGTAAGGTCGTTAGCCTCAACGCCGATGAATATCCGGTTAGGGAGGCCCTGTCCCAGGGCGATCTCGCGAAGCTGTCAGCCTTGGTTCAAGGGCGGGATCTGCTGTTCATCGACGAGGCGCAGAGGGTTCCCGACATCGGCCTCAACCTGAAAATACTGCACGACGGCATGCCTTCCTTGCGTATTATCGCGACGGGCAGCTCATCCTTCGAACTCGCGCAGAAAACTGGCGAGCCGCTCACCGGCCGAACGCGAAGCATGACCCTTCTGCCCTTAGGCGTGGCGGAATGGGCTTCGACGCTCACCCCCTTCGAGCTTTCGCGAAAGCGGGAGGAATGTATCATCTTCGGCATGTATCCCGGATTGATCGGTTTCCCTGATTCCGCGGAAAAAGCCAATGCCCTCGCCGAACTGGCGAACAACTACCTCTACAAGGACATCCTGTCATTGGGAGGCATCCGGCACGAGAGAAAGATACGCGATCTCGTCCGCCTCCTCGCCTTCCAGACGGGGAGCGAGGTTTCGTTCACGGAACTGGGCACGGCGCTCGGCATGAGCAAGGACACCGTCATCCGCTACGTTGACCTTCTCGAAAAGGCATTTATTTTATTCAGGTCCCAGGGATATTCCGCAAACCTGCGCAATGAGATCACCAGGAAGGATAAGGTCTATTTCTACGATACCGGCCTGAGAAACGCCGTGATCGACAACTTCAAGCCCCTGGCGAACCCACACGGGATCGGAAATCGACCTCATCGAAACATCGGGCAGCGGCGTCAAGGCTTGGGAAATAAAATCGGGGCATAAAAGCGCAAAAGTGCCGCCAGCATGGGCCGCCGCCTATCCGGAGGCGCCGTTTCACGTGATCAACGAAGGCAACTGGCTTCCATTTCTGGGAGTTCCATAACGATAAAAAATGGGGTCAGACTCCGTCGGACCAAAGAATTTTAAGACCGAAATCCTTGAATTTTTCGAATTCTCCGTCTTTGCTCACTATCGTCATATTCCTTCGAATACATTGCCAGATCAACATTCTGTCGAAGGGATCATTATGCGTGTTCTCAGCCAAGTTCACATAGCTGCTCGCTTCCTCGGGAGTCAGGTCGATGAGCTGAAAGTCCATCTTTTCAGCCAAAGAAATCAAATCCTCGATAGGCAATCCGCCAAGATCCAGCTTCCTGATTCTTGTCTTTATCGCGATTTCCCAAAAAGAGACGGCACTGAC
>CAYXUF010000049.1:0-3979 GCA_964468155.1 uncultured Treponemataceae bacterium | reverse complement strand
ACCTTTTCGAGAACTTCCGAGAATTGAGCCTTCAGCTCGCCGACAGGCAATGTTTTCATGCTGATATAGTACCTATGCTATTCTTACTTGTCAAGTTGACAAGTTTGATTTCGATACATTGTTGGACAGGATACCAAGACCGCCAGGATGTACAGGAAAGTCTTTAAAAGTTAACAAATGGGGCCAGACCCCGGTTCTTGGATAGAACCGATTGACACTATATAGGTTCTGCCATAGACTCAATGTATGAATGCTTTATACAAAACGCTCGACTCATTGCGCATCGTGCAAGCCCGTTTGGAGGCTTCCTTGATGGAGCCTGCACGACCTTGGCAGGGCGGTGCGAATCTGAAAGACCGATCGATCCTTCTTTTCGGCCCGCGCGGGGTTGGCAAAACAACCTTTCTTGTACGCGAAGCCAAGGCCAGGGGAGCCGTCTACCTCAGCATGGATCATCCCGCCCTAGCGAACCTCTCGGTGTACGAGACCGTCGAAGCGCTGTTTCAGCGAGGCATTATGCAGCTCTGTCTGGATGAAATCCATTACGCGGCACATTGGAGCGAGGATCTCAAGGCCTTGTACGATGCGTGGCCTGATCGTTCCATCTGGGCTTCGGGATCGGATTCGCTTCTGCTGTCTTCGGGAATCGGGGACCTTTCACGACGTTATATTGGCCTTGCCATGCCCTTTCTGTCGTTCCGGGAGTACCTGGTTCTCAAAGGATATCCGGATTTCGGCGTCCACGACCCGTTTTCGACAGATACCTCATGGGTGTCGGAAGTTGTGGCAGCAGGCAACATGCTTGGGCTTTTCGAAACCTATTTAACATCGGGCTTGCGCCCGCTCTTCATGGAAGGCGAAGACCGCTACGCCGCCAGGATAGTGCAGGTCGTTCAAAAGACGCTTGAAGCCGATATTCCCCGTATCGTACCAACGATGGCCCAGAATCATTTCAGCCTGATGAACGCAGTGCTCGGGTATCTGTCGCAGACGAATATTCCCTTGGTACAGGTAAATTCACTCTGCCGCGAGTGGAATGTCGGAAAAGAAAAGCTATACGCGCTTTTGCAGGCGATGGAGCAGACAGGCCTGATCAGAATCGTGCGAAAGTCGAGCGATCACGCAGCGCGATCGATCGGCGCCAAGCTATTTCTGGCTGATCCTTCCCTGTACCCGGCGCTTAGCGGCAAGGAAGGCAACGCGCGGGAAGCCTTTGTGGCTTGCGCGCTTTCTTCGGCAGGACATAGGGTGCAGGCGGCCAGCGATGAGGAGGAAGCAGATTTTTTAGTGGACAATGCCTTCTTGGTAGAAATTGGCGGTTCGCGCAAGGCCAGGAAGAAAGCGGACTTCGTGATACGCGACGGCGCGGATTATCCTGTGCCAGGAGTAATCCCTTTGTGGATGATGGGATTCGGCTGGTAGGCTGGTTCCCCAATAGGACAGGATACCAGGAAAAATCATGATTTACAGGAAAAAATTTTTGGTAAAGAGAAGAATCTCTCTTTCTTAATCTTTATTTACCAAAACTCTTTCCTGTCCGTCCTGCCTCTCCCGTTATCTTGTCCAAGTAAAAAACGGGGTCAGACCCCGGCTTCAAAAGATCGCAACAATCCCAGCAGAGTGTCTGATTTTACCGGGGCAGATGCGAAAAAGATCTTCGCATCGATGCCTATGCCTTCACGAGCCTCAATCGAAAGAAATTTATCAGCCATGGTGATCGAGTGGTTTTTCAAATCTTCGTTTTCGCCCAGATAGCGAATTCTAAATCGCAACCCCGAGGGTGCAATAGCCGCTCGCATCGATGGCGGGGCGATGGTTGAATGCGCAGAGAGAGAATCAGGGATACCTTCAGACATAGAACCAGAGATAAGGCGAGAGAAATCGATATCCAATTGTACGGTGGATTGCGACTCGTCAATTTCGATAACTGGTACGATTGGACGAACTTCGTGTCGTGTTTCGGATGACGCAACAAGCAAAATCACATCATTCATCACAAGCCTGGCTTCTTCCGAACTACCGCCTACCGTGATAATGATCCGCCGTTCTTCCACGACAATCCGATCAATGATTTTTACTTTTCCTTGTATATCAACTTTTCCTAATGTAAAAACAAGACCTACACCCCCCGATGGAGGCGGGACATTCAGCTTAACGCAACCATATTTATTGATGATCGCGGTTGAAAAAGAATCGAGCATGAGGGACATGAAATCAAAGGCGTCAACAGGGAATAAATCGATGAGCGTAGACCGCAGGTCTATTATTTGCATACTTCCGCTCCTATAGACGACGAAACCGTTGAGACATCCGTTTGGGTCATTGGCTGGCTTGCCGCATTGGCTACAATGTAATTTGAATACCTTGGCTGGCTGCTTTTTGCCAAGATTGTCGCGACCTGAACAGGACGCTGCCAAGACATTGTTTCTGCCTGGGGTAATACCGTAAGCGCAGCCACAGAGAGCCTTTTGACCGCCGTATCGATAGTATCAGCGTAGAGGTTGCGCTCGATCAAGGATGTGAGAAATTGGTTCAGGGAACAGCCTTCCTGGCGTGAGCGCATAGTGGCCATCCGATGGGTTTCAGGTGAGAGCCTCAGCGATATGTTGCCCTTGAATTCTCTTTCCGAGAAAGGAAGCGGAGCTTCTTTCCCCTCTTCAGCAAGAATATCGACCGCTTCTTCAACAACGGATCGGATTTCCGTATATGCTTGCTCTGGCGTTGCGCCATCGGCGCTTAGATATGGGAATTCCGCAACGGAGCCTAAAAACGCCGCGTCTTCCTCAGAGTAATGAATGTGAAATTCATACTTATCAATCTTATCCATTCCTAAAACCCTTCCTCACCTTACTCTTTTTCTCTTCGCTTTAAGAGTCTCGCTACTTGTTTTTGCTGGTAGCGCTTCGCATCACCGCTCGGTCCGTTTTGAATATTAGCTATTCCTCCCGTATTAGGATCTTCGTAAAACCTATGACTGGTTGCATTTTCTCTCTTGAAAACAAAATATTGATTAATGATAGCACTATTGATAGCAGCTGGCAATAGACGATCGAAAAGTTAAAAATCGGGGTCAGACCCCCAAATGTGACTTTAGGGAGTCGCAGACTAGGTCTACTTCGGCTATGGTCATGGTGGGGTAGAGGGGAAGCGTGAGTTCGTGTTCGCTGATGTACTGGCTCTTGGGCGTCGGGCCGACCCTGTCCTTGTACGCGGTGAAGCTCTGTATCGAAGGATAGTGGATGGAAGTTTGGATGCCATCCTCCTTCATCCGCTCGATGAGCGCGGCCCTATCGATTTCTTTGGAAAGAAGAATTGGCATGATATGGTAGGTGGGAGTTCCCCTATCGTAATGGCGGAATGGAACGCTCAAGAATTCTTTCATCGCGTCCAGCCTGAAAAAATACCGCGCCACAAGCGCTGCGCGGGCGGCATTCGCCTCGGGCAGCTTAGCGAGCTGCACAAGCCCCAAAGCGGAGCGGACTTCGTCGATACGATAATTGAAGCCCGGTTCGATTACATCGTAGGTAGCCGCGCGGCCTTTCATCCTGTCGAAACTGGCGACCGTCATCCCATGGGAACGCAAATTCTTGCACTTCTGGAACAACTCAGGATCCCGCGTAGCGACCATACCGCCCTCGCCCACCGCCAGATTCTTGTTGGAAAAGAAACTCCAGGCCGAAATATCGCCGAAGGTACCAAGCTTCCTGCCCTTATAGGACCCGCCATTCGAATGCGCGCAGTCTTCAATAAGCTTAAGATTATGCCTCTTGCAGATATCGACGATCGCGTCCATGTCGCAGGCATAGCCCGCGTAGTGCACGATCATCACAGCCTTCGTCTTGGGCGTAATCTTAGCCTCGATATCGGCAGGATCCATCGCCCAATCCTCGAGCGACGTCACATCCCCAATCACCACCTCGCCGCCCGACACCCTCACCGCATTGAGATCGGCGATAAACGTGAGCGAAGGCACGATCAC
>CAYXUF010000048.1:1838-16214 GCA_964468155.1 uncultured Treponemataceae bacterium | reverse complement strand
CGATGGAAGGCTGGAAAACGAGGCGCGTATCCTTCAGATTCTGCCCACCGTAAAGTCCATCATGGACAAGGACGGCACGCCCGTTGTCTGCTCCCACCTTGGCGATCCGGGAGCGGGGCTCGACAAAGGGCTCTCGAGGGAGGAAATATCGAGGGATTTCAGCCTTTTGCCCGTGGCCGCAATCCTCGCCCGAGAACTGGGGGAGAAGTTTGTTTTCCACAGGACGAGCGTAGCCGCTTCCGGCCTGCTCATAAAGCGGGAGGCTATCGTTCCGGGCATCGTCAATCTCATCGAGAACCTGCGTTTCGCCTCGGGGGAAAAGGACAACGATGAGGCTTTCGCGAGATCCCTCGCCGAACTGTCTGACGGGTGGTTTGTGAATGACGCCTTCAATGTCTGCCTGCGCCGCCATGCGAGCATCACGGGCTTGCCCAAGTTCGTGGAACACTGTCTGGCAGGACCCCATGTCGCCAGGGAACTTTCGGTGCTGGAATCCATTCTGGAACACCCTTCCCGCCCCTTTGTGGCTGTCTTCGAGGGAAAGGCAATGGAAGCCCAGCTGGGGGTGATTTCAGCCCTTTTGCCGAGAGTGGACTGCCTTGCCGTGATTGGTTCCGGGCGGACGCTGCCACAGACACACCGCGACAAGCTCATCATCGCCGGCGATGAAAACGACCCCAGGCGCCAAACTTCCCTGGAACGCCTCTCACTCATGCTCGGAAAGGCTCGAACCATTCTTTGGGCAGGACCGGCCAGGCTGGGCGGAGCTGGGAGCATCGGTGCCGAAGCCCCCCATGTCACGGCGCTTCACAAGGCTCTGCGTCATGGTGTCTTCACGGTTGTATGCAGCGAGGAGGAAAAACAGCTTATAGGGCTTGGCTTTCCTAACCTGCATCTGTCCACGGGCCCGCGCGCCTTCCTCGAGTATCTGGAACGGCTGTCGCTGCCCGGCATAACTGTACTCGACCCTAAACAGGAGAGGGAGAAAACCTAGAAAACCTTGCTCTCGCCCCTGTTTTGAATCGCTTTGAGCACCTTTTCAGGCGTGAAGGGCGTCTGGGTGAGCCGCAGGCCGATGGCGTTGCGGATCGCGTTGGCGATGACAGCCGGCGGCGTATCGATGCCGATTTCGCCCACCGATTTGGCGCCGAAGGGACCCGAGGGTTCATAGCTTTCGGCGAATTCCACGACGATCTGTCCGACATCCTCGCGGGAGGGGATCGTATAGGTCATCAGGCTGTTGGTCAGCAGCTTTCCCTTGTCGCTGTATTTGACGTTCTCATAGAGGGCCATGCCTGTGCCCTGCAGCAGTCCGCCTTCCATCTGTATGCGGGCGAGAGCCGGATTTATGGGAGTTCCGCAATCGACGACGGCGACAAAGCGGATCACGTCCACCTTGCCGGTTTCGGTATCCACTTCTATTTCGGCAAAGCCGGCCATATAGGGCGGCGGCGATTTTTCACCGGTGTAGGAAGCGGTGGCGTTGAGCGTCTTCATGAGCTCGCCGTTGTGGTAGAGGGTATCGAGGCTGAATTCCTTGAGGCTGACGACGGGGCTGCCGTCGACCCTGATGAAGCGGCTGCCGTCGAAGCGAAGGTCAGCCGCCGCGATGCCGTGCTTTTCGGCGACGGCGTCGATCAGCACTTTTTTCATCTTCTTCGCGGCTGCGAGGGATGCGTTGCCCGACACATAGGTGGTGCTGGAAGCGTAGGCTCCGACATCGAAAGGGCTATGGTCCGTGTCGGAAGCGTAGACATTGATGTCGGCGATGGGCACGCCCAATTCCTCGGCTGCTATCTGGGCCAGTATCGTATCGCTTCCCGTACCCAGGTCGGTGGCGCCGACGCGGAGCTTGAAGCAGCCGCCATCCTGCAGTTCGATGGTAGCCGAACCCATGTCGACGAGGGGGATGCCCGAGCCCTGCATGGCTATGGCCATGCCCTTGGCTCTCACCTTGCCGGGGCCTGCCTCCCATGACAGCTTTCCCGGTTCCCAGCCGATAAGCTCCTTGCCGCGCGCGATGCAGTAATCGAGCTTGCAGGACTCGACCACCATATCGATTCCCTCGCCGCCTTCGCCCATGATGCGGAACACTTCGCTCGTCTGGCCTTCTCCAATCATGTTCTTTTCGCGGAGGAGGGCGGGATCCATGCCGATGGCATGGGCGAGTTCGTCCATCGTCGACTCGAGCGCGAAATTGCACTGGATGGCGCCGTAGCCGCGGAAGGCTCCCGACGAAAGCTTGTTGGTGTACACGACCTTGCCGCCGTAATGGACGGCCTTTACCTTGTTGTAGAGTGGAAGGGTCTTGGAACCCCCGACCATGAAGACCGTGAGGGCGTGCTCGCCATAGGCGCCAGTGTTCGAAAGAACGTTCATGTCGATAACGTTGAGCGATCCATCCCTGTCGGCGCCCACGCGCATGGAAATGCGCATCTGGTGCCGGCAGAAGGTGGACTCGAACACCTCTTTCCGGCTCAGGGTTATGCGGGCTGGCCTGCCTGTCGCCAGGGTGACGAAGGCGACGAAAGGCTCGACGTGGATGTGCTGCTTGCCTCCAAAGCCGCCGCCGATGCGCGGCTTCATGACCCTCAGGCGCGACAGGGGAATACCGAGGGCCTGCCCCAGAAGGCGGCGGGTATGGAAGGGGTTCTGCGTGCTCGTGCAGATATTGAGCCTGCCATGGATATCGAGCCAGCTGAACGCGGCGTGGGGTTCCATCGCCACGTGCGACTGAGGCTGGGTATAATAGGCCTTCTGTACGACGACGTCGCTCTTCGCCAATTCCTTTTCAATATCGCCCAACTTCATGTCGTAGGATGCGGCTATGTTCCGCTTTGGCTTGAAGCCAATCGGGAACCTGTCGTGTATCTCCGGCTCGGGATGGAGGACGATGTCGTTGTCGGCCGCATTCTCGAAGTCGAGAAGAGGCTTCAGAATTTCATATTCTACGACGATGAGCGACAGAGCCGCGTTGGCTGCTTCTTCCGACTCCGCGGCGACGATGGCGACTTCGTCGCCTATGTAGCGGACGTACTCGTCGAGGATGAATTTGTCGTGGGGACTGGGCTCGGGATCGCCCTGGCCGGCGCGGGTTATGGGAACGCGGGGCAGATCCTTCCATGTGAGGACGACGGCAACGCCCGGAAGGGCGAGGGCCTTTGTCGCATCGATGGAGGCTATCCGTGCGAAGGCGTGAGGGCTTCGCAGCAGCTTAACGACGAGGGCATCGCGGGGAGCGAGATCGTCGGTATAGGCCGGACGGCCCAGGATGAGTCCCATGGCGTCGATTTTGGGAATGCTCATGCGAACCGAGGTGAAGCTCCTAGCCAAGGCAGGCCTCCAGATATTTTTTTACCGCACGAAGATGGCCCTCGTACCCCGAACAGCGGCAGAGGTTGCCTGCGAGATAGTGCTTGATCTCGGCGTCGCCCGGCAGGGGCCGGGCAGGAACTCCGGATGCATCGCACAATTCCTTTTTCATGGCGAGAACCATGAGGGCGAAGCCCGGCGAACAGAAACCGCATTGTTCGGCGCCTTCGGCGGCAATGTACGCGGCGAGTTTGGCGGCTTCCTTTTCGATGCCTCTGATGGTGGTTACGGCCCTTCCGTCGGCCATACCCGCAAAAATGGAGCAGGAAGGCACGGGAACGTCATCGAGGAGGACGGTACAGAGCCCGCAGTTGCCTGTTCCGCAGCCTTTTTTTACCTCACTGTAGCCCGCGGAGCGCAGGACATCGACGAGGGCTTCGCCGGGGTTGCATTCGATGTTAAGGGCTTTTCCGTTTACCGACAGCGCAATGATCATAGGGATGCCTCCGCGGCGACGGCCAACACGGCGCGCCTGACAAGGACAGCGCAGAGGGAGCGGCGGTACCTGCTTGAGCCCCTTGTATCCTCGCCGAAGCTCAGTTCGGACGCGGCGGCTTCGCCGGCCAAGGCTGCCTTTTCGGGTGAAGGATCGGCATCGCCGCCGAGTACGGCCGCGGCGGCTTCGGAGAGGCGCGCGGCCTGCGGCCGCGCGCCCACGCCAAGTCTCCAGCTTCCATCGGCGAAGGCTGCGCAGGCATTCAGAATCGCAAAATCATTGTTTGTCGCCCTCAGGCTTTGAAAAGCCGCCCTCGCGCCTTTCCTGATCCTGATTTTTTCGAGGAGAAAGGGAGTTTCCCGTGGCGCGGCCAGAAATTCGGGCACCGAGGCTTCCCCGGCCCCATAAAAATGCAGCGAAGCGTTCAGGGCCGAAAGAACGGTCAGCAGGTCGGAGAATCCGTATTTTCCGGCTACCGTTCCGCCTGCGGTGATGACGTTGCGCAGCTGGACGCCGACGATATGGCTCATCGCGTCGCGGAAAAGGTTTCCAAAGCCCGCCATCAGAAACAGGGAAGTCTCGATATCCCTCGCCGTGGCCATGGCCCCTATCTCGATCGCGTCTCCGGCATCGATTATATATCGCAGCCCCAGGTTAGAAAGATCGACGGCCAGGTCGGCTTTCCGCGCGGCCATGTGCAGCCAGGCGCCGCCTCCTATGGGCATGCCGCGTTTCTCGACGATGAGGGACCGCGCTTCATCCATGTTTGTCGGGCGCGTATAGATGCCTATATCCATGAGGGCTCCTTGTCGTCAGGGATTGTACTATGCGTGTGGCGATGCCGCAACAAATTTAAGGCTGACGGGGCAGGAACCCGACGCGGGCCATCGCCCCGACAGAAACCCGGCCATCGAGGCGGCCGACAGCTTCGTGTATTCATATGCGGCAATCAGGCTTAGCCCCTTGAATGCCGCGTCCCCGCAGATATCGATTATCCGGGGGGCGTCGTAGGGGCTTCGCATCACGAGCAGTGACAAGCTCCATTCTTTTTCCACTGCCAGCAGAACGCAGCGCCTCAGAAGCTCAACCTGTCCCTTGTGTCCGAAAGGCGAATAGAGGGAAAGGGCGAGCGTCCCTCCGGGGCCAGGCGCCTTGCCTGCCCATTCCATGGCTGCGGCGATGTCGGCTTCAGAGGGTTCGGCGGCGATGCTGCGGGTTTTCCACCCGGTGCCCAGCTTCTTCAGCTCGGAAGCTATGGATGCCGGTTCCTCGTCATCTTCGGCATTGGTCAGGTTGCCCGGCGCGACGTCGATGAGAAGCCCTCCGGCGGCGGGAAGGGCTGGCCTCGCCGCCCCAGGCTCCCCCCACAGAAGGGTGATCGAAGCGGAAGAAATCCTTTGGGGGAGCTCCGCCGCTTCGGCAGAACGGGAGTCCGGGGTTTCGGAAGGCAGTGTCGCGGCAGCCGCGTACAGGGCCTTGCAGGCCATGATCCGCGCCACGGACTCGTCGATGCGCGATTCGGATATCTCGCCTGCCTCGACGGCTTTGCGGATCGATTTGGCCGCCTCGATCTGGCACTCGGCGGTATGGCTGACGAAAAGGATGTCGGCTCCGGCTTTTACCGCCCTGACATAGGGATTGGAGAAATGGTCGGCGATAGCCTTCATCTCCAGGCAATCGGTGCAGATGAGCCCCTCGAAGCCGAGATCGCGGCGCAGAAGACCCTTCAGCACCCGCGATGACAGCGTGGCGGGAAGGGCATCGGGCTCCACGGCCGGAAAGCGCACATGGGAGGTCATTATGGCCGGAATTTTATCGGCGATGAGGCGAATGAAGGGCACAAGCTCAACCTTCCTCAGCCGCTCGAGGTCGTGCCCGACGAGGGGAAGGTCGAGATGGGAATCGACGACGGTGTCGCCATGCCCGGGAAAATGCTTGGCCGTGGCCATGATGCCCGCCTGCCTGAGGCCGCGGGCGAAGGCCGAGGCGAATTCGGCAACGCTCCGAGGGTTTTCGCCATAGCTTCGAACGCCGATGATGGGGTTTTCGGGATTGACATTGACGTCGGCGACGGGCGCCAGATTCCAGTTGATACCCTGGGCTGCGAGATCGGCTCCGCAGAGCCTTCCGAGGGCCTCGATGTCTTCCATGCCGATGCGGCCGCCCAGGCAGGCTGCGGCCTGAGCCATGGCGCCGGGAATGGGCGCAACCCCGTGGCGGAGCCGCGTGACCGCTCCTCCCTCCTGGTCGATGGCGACCAAGGGGGGCTGTCCTGTCGCCGCCTCGATCATGGATCGGGCCTCGGCGACCGTGGATCGCGCGCTTGCGGCGTCGGGAGTGTTCCGGGAAAAGAGGATGATATTTCCCGCCAATGTCGCGTCGACAGTGCTGCGCAGCGTGGCCAGACCCTCCCTGCCTCCAGGGAAGCCTACGACGAGCATCTGGCCAATTTTCCAGGCCAGCGTTTGCCTGGCCTTGTCCTCGCGTGAAACGGTGGCTTTCATCAGTGTGGGAGTATAGTTCAGTTCATCGTGGAAGGCAATTAATTTTGATGCGGCGCTGCCCTCGGAGCCGCAGCGCTGCCCGCCTCCTCACCGCTTTGCAGGTGGCTTTCATTCCTGAAGCTTTGGGAATACATTTTTCCCATGGAAATGAGCATAGGCCCCGCCAGTCCGGAAAAATGCGCCTCGGCCGTAGTGGCGCTGTGGAACAGTTGCATCGGGGAATCCTTTCCATTGGATGAGCGCCTGTTCCGCCAGCAGACAGGCATGGAAAGGGATGAGAGCCTTCTTCTTCTCGCGCAACGCTCGCCCGGAGGGCCTTTGAGCGGGGCCCTCCTCGCCAAACGAGCGACAAGGAAGGACGAAAGCGGAATTGTTCCCGACAGAGGATACATCTCCTTCATCCTCACGGCCCCCGGCGAACGGAACAGGGGCTTGGGCGGCCGCCTTCTGGAAAAAGCCGAAACATGGTGCGCCGAACGAGGCGCGAGGACAATGCTCGCGGGTTCGGATTACTGTCATTTCTTTCCCGGCCTTCCACTGGACGACAACCTGGCTTCCAAAGCCGCACTCTCCTTTTTTTCAAAGCGGGGCTACGGGGAAGGTCCGGTGGAGATGGACATGATCGCGGATCTGTCCCGCCTCGACCTGCACTCGCCCCACAAGAACGGCTTTTCCCGACCCGGCTGGCGCTTCAGCCTGTGTTCGCCTGAGCTGCGCGCCCCTGCCCTCGCCTTCTTGTCGTCCTGCTTTCCTGGACGCTGGGAATCGGAGATTTCGGAAGCCTTCATGGCGGGGAATTGGATGGCGGGGATGCGGGATGAGGATCTCGCGCTCGCCATCAGGGAAGCTGACAATGCCGTGGTCGGTTTTGCGCGCATCGGAGACGGCGCAAGCCCGCTTCTGTGGCCTGGCCTTTACTGGCGCGGCCTCCTCGGCCCATCACCCGGTGCTCTCGGTCCGATAGGTGTGGATCCCGCCTGCAGAGGCCTCGGGCTTGGCCTGGATCTTCTGCGCGCTTCCCTCGCAGAACTGAAGCGGCGCGACGTCAGAAAGACGGTCATCGACTGGACGGATCTGGGAGATTTCTACGCGAAGCTGGGATTTGTGCCATGGAAAGGATATCGTGCCATGACAAAATCGATCGGCGCGAAGCCTTGAGGTTCAGCTCCCTCCCGCCTTTTTGACGTTCATCGAGCCGTTGAGCTCGGCTCCCTCGAGCATGGAGAGGCTGGCGGCGGTGACGTTGCCTTCTATGGCGGAATGGGGATTGAGGATTATCTTCGTCGCCGATTGCAGGTTTCCGGTGATTTTTCCGTTTATCTCGATACGCTCGGCCTTTATGTCCCCGTCGATCGAAGAATTCTCCGCGACGATGACGTTGCCTGAGGCATCGATATCGCCCGTGATGGCGCCTTCCTGCACCGAGAGGGAATGGACCTTCAGATTGCCCTCGATCCTGCCTTCCACGACGATATCGCCTTCGCTGACGATGTCGCCCTGCACGCTCCCCGCGATGACAATATTGGCCGAGGAACTGATGGTTCCCTTTATGACCATATCCTTCGTGATGACAGCCTGCTCAACCTTCCCTTCGACGCGGCGAACCGCGAACTGCCCTCCCTGCGGGGCTTCGGACTCAGGTTCTGCCTGGTCCATGACCGGCTCATCCTTTCCGACTTCCGATGCGGATACTCTGCCGCCCATGAGTTCGTCGATTGCCTTGGAAAAATTGCCCTGCTTCCTCATCAAGATCCTCCTTGCGAAAGTCTCGCCGGTCAATCAGGATAAATGAACATAGGCGGCTTCACGGAATTGTCGAGAGGCCTGAATTCGTAGCCTTCGGCCGCCAGTCTGTCGATTATTGTACCCAGGGCGCTCGCCAGCGCCGGCTTGCCGTTGTCGTGCATGAGGACGAAAGCCGGGCCCCAGCAAAGGTGAACGCCGTTGACGACATTGTCGATGATGCTCTGTGTCGTGGCTTCGGCGATGGCGTCGCCCGCGCTCACATTCCAGTCATAATAGATGAAGCCGCGCCGCAGCACCTCAGCCACGATGGGTTGATAGTTGGAAATGTTGAAGATATTGATGCTTCCGCCGGGAAAGCGAAGAATCTCGGGAGCCTTGCCCGTCTCCGACTGGATGTACAGGTAGTTGCGGTAGAAGTCGTCGAGGAAGTTTTCCATGCTGGCATAGATGATGTTGTAGCGGTGGGAATAGCTGTGCATCCCGACCGAATGTCCTTCCGCGGCGATGCGCCTGAGCTTGTCGCTGAGCACGCGGTTCGATTTGCCGTTGACGAAGAAGGTCGCCTTCACGCCCCTCTTGCCGAGGACGTCGAGGATTTCGTCGCTTCCAAGGGAGGGGCCGTCGTCGAAGGTGAGGAACACTGTCTTGCTGCCGACCAGATCTTCCTTGAAGCCGTAAAACCCTGCGTTGAAATCGGCATATAGAAGCTGGTAGCCAAGGATGGGTTTGTCCCTCGCAATACCTGCGGGTTCAAGCTGGGTGGCACCAACAGTCACGAGATCATCGGCGGGATAGGCCGACGCTTCGGTTTTCAGCCTGGCTTCCCGAAGCCGAAAGCCCATGAGGACGGCCGAAAGCGTTGGAACGAGGATAGCAAGGGCGATCGCAGTGAGTATGAACCGCTTGTAGAATCGCACGCTTCTGCCACTCACTCGCTGTTCCCGCTTCTATCCTTTTTAAAATCGCCATGGCACATATTCCATGTTCTTTTCTTTACTGAAGATCGAAGTGTAAGTCGGCGAAAACCAGCTGTCAAGAATCAAACATCATCCAGCATCCTGCGTTCGAGCCTGGCGTACTCCCTGTCGAGATGAGCCTGGACCAGCCCGATATCTTCGTCCGAAAGATGGCGGAAGCGGCCCTGGGAGCGCAGGTAGTCCCTGACGGGCTTGTCCCCCGCCTCGTTAATCCTGTACTTCACTCCATTCTCCACTTCATAGAGGGGAAAGGCCCTGGTCTGGACGGCCATGCGCGCCATCTTCACGGCATTCTCGGGAGCGAATCCCCAGCCTGTCGGGCAGGGCGAGTAGAGATGGATGAATCGCATGCCCGTCCGTATCGACATGGCCTTTTTCATCTTCATCTCCAGGTCCTCGGGATAGGCTATGCTCGCCGTGGCTGCATAGGGAATCCGGTGCGCGGCCATGATCTCGACGATGTTCTTCTTGTCGCTGCGCTTCCAGCTGTCTCCCGGCGTCGTCATTGTCCGGGCGCCCCAGGGGGTGGAGGAGCTGCGCTGAACGCCAGTGTTCATGTAGGCTTCGTTGTCGTAGCAGACGTAGATGAAGTCCTCGCCGCGTTCGGCGGCCGCCGAGAGGGCCTGGAAGCCGATATCGAAGGTGCCGCCGTCGCCGGCCCAGCCGACGATGGTGGTTTCCCTGTCGCCGCGCAGGTCGAGGGCCGCGCGCAGGCCCGAGGCCGCGGCGGCCGTGGTCGCGAAACCGGTGTGGAGAATGGGCACCTTCAGGGCCGACTGGGGGAAATTGCCGCCGATGATAGCCCAGCAGGAAGCGGGGATGACCATCATGGTTTTGGGGCCGAGGGCCCTGAGGGCGAGCTTCATGGCGATGGTGGCTCCGCAGCCGGGGCAGCCCACGTGGCCGGAATTCATGTACTCGGCGCCTGCATAAAGTTCGTTTCTCATTGTTTCAACATCTCCTCGTTCAGGCCGAGCCAGAGGCTTTCCCGCGCCGGTTCTCCCCTGTCGCGGGTCATGGCGTACATCGTCCGGACAGTATCGACCGTGACATCCCTTCCGCCCATGCCGGTGATGTAGCTGTAGAGGCGGGGCGATCCAGGGCCGTAGAGGGCTGCCTTGAGTTCCTGGGCGAAGATGCCGCCGGCGCCGAAGGAGCAGTTCCTGTCGAGAACAGCCACTTTTTTCGCCCCGGCGAGCTCGCGCCTGAAGGCCGCCGCCGGGAAGGGGCGGAACATGCGGACGCGGAGAAGGCCTACCTTCTCTCCCTCGTCGCGCAGGGCGTCGACGGCGACTCTCGCCGTGCCGGCAGCCGTGCCGGCCATCACAAGGACGGTATCGGCGTCCTCGCAGCGGTAGGTTTCGACGAGGCCGTAGCGGCGCCCGAACTGCTCGTAAAACTCCTTCGCTATCGCCTCATGCACGCCGGGCGCCGCTTCCATCGCCAGCTGCATGCTGCGGCGCATCTCCATGTAGACGTTGGGCGGAGCCACTTCATTCAGCGAATAGGGATCTTCGGTATTCATCATGAATTTCGGCGCGTAGGGAGGGAGGAACTTGTCCACCTCCTCCTGGCTGGGCAGATCGACAGGCTCATAGGTGTGGGAGAGAAAGAATGCGTCGAGAACGACCATCACCGGCAGGTTGACCGTTTCGGCGAGCCTGTAGGCGAGGATGGTGGTGTCCAGGGCTTCCTGGCCGTCGGCGCAGTAGAGCTGGAGCCAGCCCGTGTCGCGCTGTGCGAGGCTGTCGGTCTGGTCCATCCAGAGGTTCCAGCCTGGTCCGAGGGCGCGGTTCACCTCGGCCATCACGATGGGAAGGCGAGCGGCCGAAGCCCAGTGCAGCATCTCGTGCATGAGGGCGAGGCCGTGGGACGAGCTCGCCGTAAAGGACCGTACGCCGCCCGACTGGGAGCCGATCACCGAAGCCATGGCCGAATGTTCGCTTTCGACGCAGATAAATCGGCCGTCCAGGCTGCCGTCGGAACAGAATTTCGCGAGTTCCTCGACGATGTGGGTTTGGGGTGTTATGGGGTAGGCCGAAACGACCTTGACTCTCGCCAGCCTCGCGCCTTCTGCCACGGCCTGGCTTCCTTCAAGCACTTCTCTCATGATTGCTGCTCCTCGATGATCATGGCGCCCCTCGGGCATTCTGTGACGCAGATGCCGCAGCCCTTGCACCAATCGGCATTCACTTCGCGATCGGCTCCCGCTTCGGCCGACCAGTCGCCGCCTTTCCGGGCCCGGGCGGCGAATACGGCCGCCTCGGGACAGTAGGTGCGGCAGTTGTCGCAGTCGTTGCAGATGCCGCAGTTGAAGCAGCGCCCGGCCTGGGCCGCGGCCTGGGCGGCATCCATAGCCGATTCGATTTCGTCGAAGGAGGCTCTGGACGAGGTTATGGGCAACAGCGATCCACGCTCCTTGGCTGAAGGCGAAAAATAATCGACATTGATATCGCCTATGCGGATCACCCGCCTGGATCGATCGCCCCGCATTCCCCCAAGGTAGGCTTCCATGGAAAGGGCATGGCCGTCACCCAGGCTGCAGCGGGCTATCGCCGCCTCGACCTCCGATGCCCCCTTCCCGAAGAAAACGTCGAGGGCGATGGCCGCCTGCTTGCCTGAGGCTATGGCGTCGGCAACGCTCTCCTCCTCGTTGACGGGATCCCCGCCATAGAGGAGGGGCAGGCCGGAAGATGAATTCCACCAGGTCGCGCAATGGCTCATGCGCAGGAGCTCGCCCGAGGCGGGGGGAAGCATCCATGATTCGGCAACTGAGGCGCCAGCCGCGATGTAGATGGCGCCCGCGACCATTTTTTCCGTCTGGCTCTGCAGGGCGACCACGCGCATCCTGCCGTCCGATCCGATTTCGCTTGTCCGCATCGGCTGCAGGGTCAGCTCGATGCCTGAGTCCTTGCGTTCTATCGAGAGGGGAGCTTGCAGCTCGACAATCCTGACGCCCTCGTCGAGGGCTCTCTCTATCTCATGCCTGAAGGCGGGCATGTCTTCCCGCCTCCGCCTGTACACGATGGTCGGCGCTATAGTGGCGCGCAGCAGGGATCGCGCGACATCGATAGCGCTATTGCCGCCGCCGATGACGATGGCCGTTTCGGCTGCTCTGTCCCGCGAGCCCCCTGTCAGCTGTCCAGCCAGGGCTTGCGCCCCATTCTTGGAGCGATTGAGGAAGGCGAGGCCGTCGACAGCCAGCTCCTCGCCCGGAATGCCCAATTTAGCCGGCTTTCCATGGCCGCAGGCGATAAAGACAGCGTCAAAATGCCCCTTGTCGCGGGCTGAAGCCAGGAATTCGGGGCCGACAGCCTCCCCGCAGCGCAGCCTGACGCCCAGGGCCTCGATCCTTCGTATTTCGCGATCCAGGATTTCGTTCGGCAGGCGATAGGAAGGTATGCCGCTGCGCAGGACGCCCCCTGCAGCCTGGCCTGCCTCGAAGATTTCGCATTCGTAGCCGAGCTTAGCGAGAAAATATGCAGCCGAAAGGCCGGCTGGACCCGACCCCACGATGGCGATTCGCCTGCCCTTAGGCGGGAGAGCCATGGGAACCGCCGATTCGGAGAAAGCGCCCTCCCGGGCCGCGTCGTCGAGGTAGCGCTCAAGGGCGTTGATGGAAACGGCCTCGTCGAATTCGGCCCTGTTGCAGCCTTCCTCGCAGGGATGGAAGCAGACACGGCCGCAGCTGCCCGGCAGGGGGTTCTCGGCGAGGATAGTTTGCCAGGCGGCTTCGATGCGCCCGCGCGCGGCAAGCATCTCTATGCGCGGAATATCCTGCCCGCAGGGGCAGCGCACCGAACAGGGCGCCGTCTTCTCCAGATAGCGCGGGCGCATGTAGCTCCAGCTGCCCGTTCTGTTTACCGAGGTGTGCGTGCTGGAACGCGGGAAAAGCAGGGAAATCCGGGTCTCTCGTGTTTGTGCCATTTCGTCCCTCATTTGACAGCCTCCCCAACAAGACCGAAGGGTTTCAATTCCTCGTAGGCGGCCCGCGCGGCAGCCACGTTCTCCGCGATCTTTATCGGCATCTCGCGTTCGATAGCCGCGATCACGGCATCGAGGGGAGGCAGGCCGAAGAGTTTTGCGAAGGCACCCATCATCGCCGTATTGGTGATGGGTTGTGTTTTTCCGCCGAGACCATGTTCGAGAGCGATCCGCGAGGCGTCCACGCAGGCGAGCCTGAATCCCTTGAAGCGCTCGATGTTCTCGGGAAGATCGGGCGAATTGAGAAGTATCCAGCCGCCGGGCTTGAGCCCCTTTGTCACATCGACAATCTGCAGGAGCCTGGGGTCCTGAACGATGACGTCGTCGGGTTCGTAGAGATTGCTGCGCACATAGATTTTGGAAGTGTCGAGACGGAGGTAGGCCTCAACGGGAGCCCCGCGCCGTTCCGAGCCGAAGACGGGGAAGGTCTGTACCCAGAAGCCGGCCTGGAAGAAAGCCTTAGCCAACGCGATGGAAGCGAGGACTGTGCCCTGCCCGCCTCGTCCGTGAAATCGGATTTCCTGCATGTTTCGCCTTCTCGAGTTTATTCGATTATTCTTGCGGATCGTTTCAACCCGCGCAACTGCGTTTTAAAAAATTATAGCACTGCCTCTGGATGCCAGCAAGCTTATTTTAGAATCATTTTTATCGATTTATTCGGAGTATCCCCGGTAGCGCATGTAGAAGAAGAGCGTCGCCGTCATGAGGGCGTGGCCGTAATCTTCTGCACCGATCATGTCGATAGCCTCGCGCTCCGGAACGAGGAGAACTTCTATCTCTTCGTTGTCGTCCAGGGCCTGGGTGCTGTCCAGGTAGCAGCCCTCGGCGATGAAGGCGTGGAAGGTATTGGTCATGAAGGCCGGGTTGGGCGAAAGATCGCCCAGAGGAATGATCATCTCGGCTCTGTAGCCCGTTTCCTCGAGGAGTTCCCTGGCCACCGCCCTTCCCGGATCCTCGCCGGGGTCTATCGCCCCGCCGGGAAACTCGACGGATATCCTGCCGGTACCATGCCTGTATTGGCGAATCATCACAAAGCATCGCCCCATCGGCGTATCGACGACGGGGATGACGCCTGACCAGTCGGGCGCGTCCACGAGGTAAAATGCCCCATGCTTTCTGCCGTCACAGGTTTCCCGCTTGCTCTCGGACAGTCTGAAGATGTGACAATCGGCGATCTTTCTCTCGGCGACTTCGCGCCACATGCAGGGCATATCCATGACAGGCCTCCCCTCTTAAAGGATCATAGCGCTTCAGCAAGATATTAGTGAAGGCCAGCGTGAGCCTGGGGACGATAAAGGACAAGGCCCGATGACACCTCACAACCCAATAAACGGAGGAGCTCCTCTGTTCTGCGCCC
>CAYXUF010000048.1:0-1738 GCA_964468155.1 uncultured Treponemataceae bacterium | reverse complement strand
GGCCCGATGACACCTCACAACCCAATAAACGGAGGAGCTCCTCTGTTCTGCGCCCGTATTCGACATAGTTGTCGAAGCGGGCGCGGGCTGTCGAATGAACGTTTGAATCATGGAAGACGACAGCCATGTGGGGTTCAATGGAGAGCGTCCCCGCATAGCCTGCCCTCATGAGGTCGGCGAGGATTTCGGCCACATGGCAGTCGCCCTCGCCGGGGAAAAAATATGATTCCTCGCCCGTGGCTGGATCGCGTCTGCCGTCCTTGATATGGATGTGGGCAACGAAGGATTTGAGTTTTCCCCACGTTTCCAGGCTGTCCTGGTTGGGATAGGGGAAGGTCTTGCGGAAGTCCGGACTGAGCCCCGGATTCCCCGTGTCATAGACGAGCTTCAGCCCCGGGACCTCGGCGAGAAGGCGAAGGGTATGTTCCCAGCTCATGCCCCCGTAATTGAGGCAGTTCTCGTGCACGGGCGTTATGCCGGCTTCGATAAACCTCGAACATATCTCGCGCAGCTTCGCGAAGCGTTCGGCTTCCTTTTGGTCGGGAAGGGCGCGCCCCTCGGCGTCGAGAAGAACCGAATAGCTCATCAGGCGTATCAAAGGGACGTCCAACCGCTTCATCCGCCGTATAGCCCTGTCCACGGTGCGGAGGGTGGCGGAAAAATCCTCGTCCACCTTCCTGCCCCAGTTGGCTATGGTCGAGCCGAAGCAGCAGACCTTGACGCCCGCATCCTCCAGCGCCGCGGCAGTGCGCTCGAAGGATTCCTCCTCGAGGTCGTGGATGTTGACGCCGTCCACGGAGCGCGCTTCGATAGACGACCAGCCGAGGGCTTTCGTGGCAGCGATCTGTCCGGCGATGTCGTCGGCTGCCTCGTCGGCGAAGCCGCTCAAGGTCATCGCGCGCCGGGCTGGAGGGTTCACAGCTCAGAAACCTTGGCCGGTTTGCCGGATTCGGCGCTCGCGTAGATCGCTTCGATGATGGACACGGCCTTGGAGGCTTCCCTGCCGTCCACGAGCGATCGAGAACCCTTTTTGATGCTGGCGATGATATCGATAAACTGCAGCTTGTGGCCATGGTGGCCGATGGCCGCGGGATCGGAGGCTCCCCCCCCCGTGCCGGTGAGGTTCGCGAAACGCGAACGGATGGCGTCGTCCAGGGGCGTCTCTGCGCGGAATTTCCAGAAAGGCAGGTTCTCCTCTTCCATCACGACGCTTCCTTCCATGCCGGACACTTCGAGCCGCTTGAGGAATCCCGGCCACACGGCTGTCGATCCCTGGATGGCGCCGAGGGCGCCGCTGGCGAAGCGGACAGCGGCGATGGCGTTGTCCTCGACGTCGATGCCCGAATGCCCGACGGCGCCCGTGAAGGCGCTTACCTCTTCGATGGGGCCCATGAACCATCGCAGAAGGTCGATAGCGTGGATGGACTGGTTGATGAGGGCACCCCCGCCATCCAGGGCTTTTTTCCCCTTCCAGCCTCCCAGGTCGTAGTAGCTCTGCTCTCTCCACCATTTCACGTAGGCGTTGCCCATGGTCAGGCGGCCGAAGCGGCCTTCCTCGAGGGCTGCCTTGACGGCTCTTGAAGACTCGTGGAATCGCGAAGGGAAAATGCCCGAGAGGCTTACCCCGGCCTTATCGCAGGCTTCGATCATCCTCGCGCAGCGCTCCCTGCTGATCTCCAGGGGTTTTTCGACGATGAGCTGCATCCCGGCTTTCGCCGCGGGGAGGACGGCATCGAGG
>CAYXUF010000047.1:0-17464 GCA_964468155.1 uncultured Treponemataceae bacterium | reverse complement strand
AAGTCGCGTGTACCCGTAAGGGTACCTAGGGTTCGAATCCCTATCTCTCCGTAGCATCTGGAGCGCAAGAAGCCAGGCACTGTGCTCGTAACCGCCGCGGAACCCGCCAGGTCCGGAAGGAAGCAACGGTACGCGGTAGGTGCGGTGCCGCAGAGCGCCTGGCTTCCTGCGCTTCAAGTGCTTTATCTTTCCCGCCCTCCGTGCTATTTTGATCCCATGCCTTATGAAGTCACCGCAACCAGGAAACGCCCCCAATCCTTTGAACAGCTAGCAGGCCAGGAGTTCGTCGCCGCCACCCTCGAAAAGTCGCTCGAGACCGGCCGGATAGCCCACGCCTACCTGTTCTCGGGGCCCCGCGGCTGCGGCAAGACGAGCACGGCGCGCATTTTGGCCAAAGCGCTCAACTGCGAAAAAGGCCCGACGCCCGAACCCTGCGGCACCTGCGATTCCTGCAGATCCATCCAGGCCGGCTCGGCTTTCGACGTCATCGAAATCGACGGCGCCTCCAACACCTCGGTGGAGAACGTGAGGCAGATCAAGGACGAGGTCCTCTTTCCGCCCAATTCGAGCCGCTACAAAATCTACATCATCGACGAAGTACACATGCTCTCGACGAGCGCCTTCAACGCCCTTTTGAAGACGATCGAGGAGCCGCCGCCCTACGTCATTTTCATGTTCGCCACCACCGAGCAGCACAAGGTGCCGGCCACGATCAAGAGCCGCTGCCAGCAGTTCACCTTCAGGCTCGTGGCTTCCGACCTGATGGTGGAGCTCCTCGCCGCCGCGGCAGCCGACCTCGGCGTGTCAGCCGAGCCCGAGGCACTCCTCTGGATAGCCCGGGAATCGGGCGGATCGGTGCGCGACGCCTACACCCTCTTCGACCAGGTGGTCTCCTTCGCCGAAGGCAACATCACCGCCGCCCTTATCCGCGAAAAGCTCGGCCTTGTGGGCCAGGACAGGATGAACGCCCTCTTCGGGCAGTTCGTCGCCGGGGATACGGCGGGAGCCCTTTCCTCCCTCGACGCGATCCTCTCCGGCGGTGTCTCCCCCGAGCAGTTCGTGGCCGACATGGTCGAATACTGCCGCGCCATCCTCCTCGTCAAGAACGGCATCACGAGGGAGAGCATCCTGGGCGCCACGCTTTCGTCCTTCGATCTGGGCATCACCGAGGCTTTGAGCGGCGAGCGCATCGAGCGTATCCTCTCGATTTTTCTCGGCGCCTACAGGTACCTCAAGGAGTCGATCGATCCCCGCTACGAGCTCGATCTCGCTGTGGCGAAGGCTTCGCACATCAACAGCTGGGTTCCGCCCTCCGACCTCGTGCGGGCAGTGGGCGCCCTCAAGCGCCACCTCGAGAATAGTGCCTCGGGACTCGCTGGCGCGCAGCCTCCGGCCCGCCCGGCAGCCCAAGCCTTTGCCCAGCCTTCGGCCCGCCCACCCGTGTCGTCCGCGCCACCCCTGCCGAAGGCTGCCGTGGCTCCTGCCCGGGAAACGGCGACTCCAGCAGCGGCGGCTCCTGCCCAGGCGAGCGCCGCTCCTGCAGCGCATCTTCTCGACCCCTCCAGGCTGCCTGAACTGAAAAAGGCCCTCGTGGCCGACATCCGGAAAAGCAATGTCCTTCTCGCCACTACCCTGGACAAGAGCCATTCCTGGCGCCTCGATGAGGATGTTCTCGCCATTTCGGTGCAGACGCCGATGGAGTGCGATCTCTTGAAGCGCTTTCTCGGCATCGTCGCCGAGCTGCTTGCGCTGAGGCTGGGTTCGCCGAGGAAGGTCGAGGTTGCCCTTGCGAGGGAAAATCTCGCGGGATCTGATCTTGATGACGAAATGCAGACAAAAGGCGGGTTGGGGCCGGGCGAATCCCCTTTTGAGGCTCCCGGCGCAGGCGTCGGACTTGCCCAGGCCTCCCGCCTGCCTCCGGCCTTCAACGAGCGTCAGCGCGCCGATGCCCCTGACAAGGGCGCCCCGGCAGGCCGCGAGGCTCCCTCTCGCGAGGCTCCTTCCCGCGCAGCGCCCTCCCGCGCAGCGCCTGTCGGCGAACCCGTGGTCAGCCCCCATGAAAGGGAGGCTATCGGCCTCGTGGAGCGCCTTTTCAAGGGAAGCCTCGTCGGTTATTCACAGCCTGCGGTTTCCCGGGCGGCCGGCCAGGCCGATACGGGCGCCGCTGCGACAAAAACACCGGTGATCGAAGACCCAGGCCCCAGCGTCGATGATGACGACGAAGTACAGGAATAAGAGGAATTCGAATGGAACTCAACGATCTCATGAATATGCTCAAGAATCCCCAGGCCATACAGGCCAAGGCGAATGAGCTCAAGCAGAAGACAGCCGCTATCAGGGCCACTGGCCAGTCGGGCGGCGGAATGGTCAAGGTGACCCTTTCGGGCGAGATGGAGATGCTCGAATGCACGATCGCCCCCGAGGTGATAGACCCCGCCGACCCCGGCATGATAGCCGATCTCGTCAGGGCAGCCCACCACGACGCGGCCGGCCGCATACAGGAGGCTATCCGCCAGCAGTTGACGGATTCGATGGGCGGGAACCCCTTCGGGGCATTCTGATGCGGGCTCTCGAGGATCTTGTAACCCTGCTCACAAAGCTTCCGGGCATAGGCCGGAAGAGCGCCCTGCGCATGACCTACCACCTTCTCAAGGCCGACCAGCGCTACGCCGATGCCCTCGCCCAGCGCATCGCCACCCTGCAATCCGAGGTGCGGTTCTGCTCGGTCTGCGGCTCCTACACCGAAACCGATCCCTGCCCCGTCTGCGACGGTATCGACAGGGACAGACGCATCATCTGTGTCGTCGAACAACCCCAGGACGTCCTCACCATCGAGGCATCCAGGGAGTACAAGGGTCTTTATCACGTCCTTGGCGGCCTCCTGTCGCCCCTCGACGGCATAGGTCCCGACAGGCTGCGCATCGCCTCCCTTGTCCAGCGGATCAGGGCAGGCGGCATCGAGGAAATCGTCCTCGCCACCAACCCCACGGTCGAAGGCGACACGACAGCCCTCTACATCCGGAAAGTCATCGAAAAGGAAGGCGTCAGGGTAACCAGGCTGGCCACGGGCATCCCCGTCGGCGGCGATCTGGAATACGCCGACCGTCTCACCCTTGCGCGTTCATTCCACGGGAGGATGCCCCTCTGAAGCGGCATCGATTATTGGAGGTTTTTTAATGAAAGTGAGCGAGATCGTCGAAACCCTCGACGCGAAGGTTTTTATCGGCCAGGACCACCTCGATCTGGATGTCCAGTCGGCCTGTGGCGCCGACCTCATGAGCGACGTCATGGCCTTCGTGAAGGAGAGGGTAGTGCTCCTGACCGGTCTCATGAATCCGCAGGCGCTCAGGACAGCCGACCTTCTCGATATAAAGGTCATCGTCTTCGTGCGCGGCAAGAAGCCCACGCCCGATCTCATCGAAATGGCCCAGGAGATGGGCATGGTTCTGATGACGACGAAGTATTCCATGTTCCTCGCCTGCGGCCGTCTCTATGAGGCGGGGCTGAAGCGGGGCGGTATACGCGAGATTTCCTGAGTTTTTTCGGCCTGAATGCGCTCAAGAGCCTTGTGAAAAATGACGATTCTATAGTGCGTTTCAAGGGGAAATCGTCTATACTTACAGTTTGTCGCGCATGAAATCCGAAATTTGACAATTATGGTGAAGATCATTATAGTCTGATTTGGGATAGTTTTTCAAAATATGACATGAAACGGGAACCTTTGCGGGGTTTTCGTTCTATATACGCCAAAGGCGATGATTCTGTTCGGGAGAGGGGTCGTGCTTGAATAAGAAAGACTTTCCGCGTGTCCATTTCTATGATCAGGACTTCGTAGAAATCTACGACCGCACATGGGCATGGGTAGCCGACTGCTGGACCTCGGGCGGAGCCGAAAGCGGCCTCGACAAGATCAAGTTTTTCCATTATCCGCAGAAACCCCTCCTCGACGTCCTGGAACAGGCCTTTTCCTCCTTCTTCCTCGTCTATTCCAACAGGATTTTTCCCGCATCCAACGGTCTCGACGCCCTCTACGCCCTCCAGGAAGAGGATGGGGCGATTCGCGGCAGCTACGATATCGCCACCGGCAAGCCCCTCTTTACCGACGACAATCCCGACGGCCTCGCCCTGCCCCTCTTCGCCTGGGCCGAGTACAACCTCTACCACAAGACGGCCAACAAGAAGCGCGTCAAGGACGTGATGCCCGCTCTCAGGAAGCACTACAAGTGGCTTGAGAGCAAATACAAGGCTGCCAACGGCCTCTATTCCGTGCCCGTCGCCGCGGGCGGCCTCATAAACTCCCCCCGCGAGGGCGCCGCCTATCTCATCGATTTCAACGCGGCTATGGCGATGAACGCCCTCTATATCTCCGCCCTGGGCGACATCCTCAACGACAAGGAAATATCCTTCCAGTTCAAGAGGGATTACTTCTCGCTCAAGACGAGGGTGAACGGCAAGATGTGGAACGCCGAGGACGGTTTCTACTACGACCTCGACGAAAAAGAGAACCAGGTAAAGGTGAAGACGATCGGCTCCTACTGGCTTCTTCTGGCGGAAATACCCAACGAGGAGAGGGCCGAGAAGCTCATCGCCAAGCTGAGGGACCCCGCCTGCTTCGGCACCGAGAACCCCTTTCCGACCCTGTCCGCCGACCATCCCGACTACGACAGGAAAGGCAATGGTTACTGCGGCTCCGTCATCACGGCCTTTACCTTCATGGTGATCAAAGGCCTCGAGAAGTACAATTTTTACGAGTTTGCCCGCGACTGCGCCATCCGCCATCTCTACTTCATCCTGGATTCCATGCATGCCGCCGCCGATCAGGGCGAACATGGAGAGGGGCACCAGAAGGATCATAAGCCCATCGTCTGGAGCGCCTACCAGCCCCAGGCCGAAGGAAAGGCCGTATGGGAAGGCCATCCTGAATGGCCCTATCCCCACTACCTGCCCTTCAACGGATTGGCGAGCGTCACCCTGATGATAGAAAACATCGTGGGGCTCTATGCCTCCCTGCCGCGCAAGACGGTGGACTGGATCATCCCCAACCTGGAGATCATGGGCATAGAGAATCTCTCGCTCAAGCGCAACATGGTCACCATCCTCTCCTCCAAGTCGGGGCGGGGCTGGGAAATCCACATGGAGAGCGAGAAGCTCTACTATTTCACGATCAACGTGCTGAACAAGAAGAAAAAGACCCTGCCCATCCCCTCGGGCAAATGCTCGATGCTGATCGACAAGATCTAGACGCGTCTGTACTCATACGCGTCTGTATTCAGACGAGGCTGGCTACCGACACAAAGTGGGCGGCCGCGGCGAGAAGCACGAAAATGTGCCATATCTCGTGGAAGCCCAGCCGGCCTGAGAAGAAACTGCCCTTTTTCGTCGCGTAGATGACGGCTCCCCCTGTATAGAGCAAGCCTCCCACAAGAAGCCATCCCAGGGTGAAGGGCGAGAGCTTCGCCATGAACTCGCGGACGGCGAAGACGCTCAGCCAACCCATGCCCACATAGATGCCCGCGGTGACGCCCCTCGGCAGGCCCATTATAAAGAGCGTCGCTATCACGCCGGCGAAGGCCAGGGTCCAGATGATGGCCAGGAGTCCCCATTTCCAGAAGCCTGAAAAGGCGATGAGGCAGAATGGGGTGTAGGTTCCGGCTATGAGGACGTAGATGGCGGCGTGATCGAACTGCCTGAGGCGCGCCAGGGCTGGCGGCGAGGCCATAGAGGCGTGGTAGATACCGCTCGCCGCGAAAAGGGTGAAGAGGCTGAGGCCGTATACGGCAAGGGCGATGAGGGTGGCGGCGCTGGCCTCGCCAACCGCGTTGGCGCCGGACCTTGCTATCAATATGAGGGAGGCTGGCAGGGCCAGGGCGGCGCCTGCCAGGTGGCTGATGCTGTTGAAGGGTTCCCTGAAGGCTGGCCTCATAGGGCTTCGCTTCATCCTACACGGCCTTGACGATGATGGAGCCCATGAAGGCTATGCCCGACACGTCCACCCAGGGTTGGCCCCTGTCGACGCGCTGCTCCACTGAGGCATGGACATTGGCCTCGCCCATGAAGGGGAAGGCCGACATGCGCACCGGCAGGCCTCGCGGCACGAGGATGCGGATTTCGCCCATCACGGCGATGGCGTCTATCTTGAGGCGTCCGGGGGGAAGGGCCGTGTTGCGCAGATCGAGGGTGGTGCTTCCCATGAGGGTAAAGCTCGTCGCCTGATCCGAATTGAGCCAGTCGCCGGTGAGCTTGCGGTCGCCCATCACGCAGAGCGAAAAATCCGGGCTGCCATGGCGTTCCTCGACGAGGAGGTCTTCGACGGGGGCGGGGGCTGGGTTCCTGGAAAAAATGCGTGCCGACGAGGCGGCTCTGGGGGCTTCCCTTGGCAGCTCGGGGCGGGGCAGGCCGATGACTTGCGCGTCTATCTCGACGGGAAGCTTGGCCTTCTGGATTTTCTCGGCCCTGGTCTCATAGTCTTCCATGGTGATCTGTCCATGGGCGAAGGCCGATGTGATCTCATCGAGGGCTGCCTGTCTCGCCTGATCCATGTCGTTCATGATTCTTTCCTCACGGCCCTTCTGGCGCCGCCTTTAAGATTTACGGCCCTCATCGAGGCGCCGCATTACCGCATAAAATAATGAAAAGCGGCGTGGAAATCCACAAGGGCGCTGTTTTCCCGGAATTACCCTATGAGGGTGCCTTCATAGGCCTGATTGTCGAGAATTCTGAAGATGTTGTCCAGGTTCTTGCCCGCGGCGCAGATCACCTGGATGCCAGCGGCCTCGGCCTTTTTCGAGGCTATGGGATCGAAGGGCAGGTTGGCTCCAGGAGTCCAGGTCGAGCCTACCATGGCCCTGAAGTCCTTCCACGAAATGGCGTCGATGGGCCTGGCCTTCGGGTCGAGCTTTGGGTCGGCCGTGTAGACTTTCGCGATGTTGGAAAGATTGAGCACCGTCTTCGCGCCAAAGCGTTCGCCGAGGAAGACGGCATCGAAATCGCTGGAAAAGCCCGGTTTCCATCCCGACGCGACGAGAACCTTCCCCGTGAATTCGATAGGGGCCGAAGGGTCGGTGACGACATCGTCGAGGCAGAGCTGGCCCATGGCGGCCTTCACGAGCTGGGCGTTGATGCGCGTCGCCGCTATGCCGATATGATCGAGCGCCGCGTTGCTGTCCTCCGCCGCATTTGAGCCTTCCTGTCCGTGGGCTTTCCAGAACGCGCGGAGCGCGTTCTGGTAGGATCGGGCCGGGCCTCCTCCCCCAATAACGAGGATGAGGCGGCTGCCAGGCTCGCGGGCGAGCCACGCTTCGAGGCGTGCCCGGAATTCGACGAGAAAGGCGACATCGGGGCCTTCCGGGGGGGCGACGATGGAGCCGCCCAGCGACAACACGCAGGTTTTCATGTCTTCCATCATAGGACTCCGTATTCTTTTCGCAAGGTGGCAGCGAGCTGGGCGGCTCCGGTGAAGACGCATGCATTCATGCCGCTAGCCTGAGCCGCTTCGACGTTCGCGGGGTTGTCGTCGATGAAGAGGCATTCGCCCGCTTGAGCATTGGCCCGTTCAAGGCTGGCCGCGTAGATGGCAGGCTCGGGCTTGAGAAGCTTGAGGTCGCAGGAGACGATCACCTCGTCGAAGAGGGCGATCCAGTCCTCCCCGCGGAGATAGCGAGCCTGTCCCAGCATGCGCAGCTTTCCCTCCAGGTTCATGTTGGAGAGGATGAGGAGGCGGTAGCCCTTTTCCTTCAGCTGTCTGACAATCGCCACCGTTTCGGGATTGATGTTGAACCAGCTTTGAACGTCGAGTTCGAGGAGGGTAGCCAAGGCGGCAGGGCCGCTGCCTGCAGCACCGCCGCTGCCTGCAGCACCGCCGCTGCCCCCGGCGGGGCCGCTGCCCCCGGCGCCGCCGATTTCGGCGCCGAATCGCCTTGCCACCCTCGCCCAATAGTCGGCGGCGCTCATTGTCCCCCTGTCGTACTCGCCCCTTTCCTCCGCGTAGACACGGGCAAAATCGGCCTCGGGGGCGCCTACGATGGCGGCCATTCTGGCTGCCAGTCCGGCATCCTGATCAAGAGTGATGACGCGGCCGCAGTCGAAGATGATGGTTTTAAGCGTGGGGCTGTTGTCTTTCATTCGCTCAGCCCGCCGTTTGGAGAGCTGTTTGAAATATCCAAGGTTGAACGCACGAGATGGGCGAGGAGCTTGGGCAGCTCGATGAAGGAATATTCCTTATGCACCCTTTCGCCCATCTGATGGTATTCGCGTCCCCATGGGCCGATATTGAGGACGGGGCATCCCATGGCCGCGGTGAATTCGACGGCGGTTTTTGCTTCGGATACAGGGGATTGGTGTCGAACAAAGGCTCTCTGAACCTCGGAATCGGCTGGGGCTAGGAAACTCATGTCGGATATGCCGGGAAAATAGGGCCGAACCCTGATGCTCTTCCCTATCTGTCTGGAAAAATCGGAAAGCTCGGCGCGGAGCATGGCCACGAAGGCCTGGTGCCGCCCCTGGTCGAGTTCGACCCGGGCATAGTAGGGCGGCGCGAAGCCCACGACGGCGGCTGGGCCTTCCAGCCCCGAGAAAGGCAGTATCTCCTGGAGGATGATGTGGGTTTGCTGGACCGCATCGTCGGGTTTTTGTCCCAAGGCGAAAGCGCGGGCTTTTTCGAGGATGCCCGGGCTCAGGCGCTCGGCGCGGCGCGAAAGCTCGTCGAAATCGATGACGGCGGGCTGGCCCGAGGGCAAGGCGAAGTGTCCGGATATTCGTCGGGAGAGGGTGGAAGAGCGCTCGCGAAGGGATGAAATGGCGCGGTTCATGGCATTGGCGGCCAACTTTTCGATGGAGTCCAGTATTTCTTCGGGTCCACGCGTATGGCTCAGCACATTCAGGGCGCAGAAGACGGCCTGGGGTGTCGTCACGTTGTATTCCGACCGCGATTCCCTGAAATAGAGTATGGTGGGAGGGGGGGCCTCCTCGCCCGGGGCTGACAGCTTTTCCTTGAGAGCGTCGGGATTGCATTCCACCTCCGAGGCGAACTCGGCGGCGGGCAGTACGGGATTTATGCCATCGAAGGGAGCGCCGGCGTGGGTGCATTTGCCCACGAAGTAGACAAAGGGGAGGGTCTTGCCGACGGAGCCGGTGAACACGGCCCGACCCATCTCGCCCGAATCCTGGTCCACCGCCGAGTCGAGGTTGAATACGGCTGCCGCCTCGAGGCCGTGCTCGGCGAGGAATCCCGCCAGCATTGGGGCGGCGGCCTTCATCCCGTGGCTGGAGCCTTCCTCGTCGGCCACGGCGAGAAAGAGGATGCTGCCGATTTTTTCAAAGGGGGCGGCGAAGGCCGCGAGTACGGAAATCCCGGCGGCGAGGCCGCTTTTCATATCGAGGATGCCCCGCCCGGGGAGAAACTCCCCCGAGGCCAGGTCTTCCTTCAGGCGGGAAAGGGGGCTGTCCTTGCCGCTCTGATCGGCGAGGGATTCGAGCATTTTTTGGGAAAGCGTTTTTGGATCGAAGGCCCAGGGCTCGAGGGAGCCGTACATCGAGGTTTGCACGACGTCATAGTGCCCCGTGAGGATAACGCAGCGCTTCCCCGATCCCCGTACGAGGGCGAGGACGTTGGAGCGCCCCTTGGGGTCGTCGGGGATGGGAATGGCGGCGAGGTCGCCCGGGTTTTTCATGAAATACGGAATCTGGCCAAGTATGGAGAGGAGGAAGGCGGGGAAGGCTTTTTCTCCCTGTGAATCGGTGACGCTGGCCATCTTGGTGAGAGCGACGGTCAGATCCTGGACATTTTCAAAACTGGGCAACTTTTCCATAGCAGGACTATAGCCCAAAGCTCGCTGGATGCGGAAGGCCTTTCCCGCCGGAGAAACCCGCCTATAGCCCGAACAGGGCTTTCAGCGTAGCGATGTTCTTCGGATTGAATGTCGTGGAACCCTCATCGGTGTAGGAATACTCGATCAATTCGCCGTACTTCTCCTCGACCTTGCGGCGCACAAGCTTCATCGTCGAGTTGATGGTGCCATCCTTTTCCTCGAACTTCCCCCCGATGATCTGGAAAGTGAGGGGTACCCATTTGTCCTGGACGGGCTGGCCCCTTCCCCCCTTCCTGAAACGATAGAATTCGTCCTGCAGGGCTCGGCAGAGCTCTTCTGCAGTCTTAATGCCTTTTTCATCGATGAAGGCCTTTGTCCGCGCGATGTCGAGACTCACTAGGGCGCAGGTATTTTTACGGTAGAGGCACCAGACCACCGCCTGACCGACGAGATCGGTGCCCGCCATCACCGCCTCCTCGATCGTTTCCGGGCTGTACTTGTTGCCTGATTCCGAGATGAGGAGGGATCGCTCCCTGCCGACGACCGTGAGAAATCCATCCTCATCCATGAATCCCAGATCGCCAGTCCAGAGCCGGCCCTCCCTGAGGCTTATCGCCGTCGCTTCTGGGTTCCTGTAGTAGCCCATCATGACGCTGTCGCCAACGACGGTGATCTCCCCGATCTGCCCCGAGGGGAGCTCCCTGCCGTCTTCTCCCATGATCGAGCAGCTGACAGAGGGCAGGAGGCAGCCCATGGTGCCAATCTTCCAGCGTTCAAAGGTGGAGGCTGATACCACGGGCCCCGCTTCGGTGAGGCCATAACCCTGAAAAAGAGGGACGCCGAGGGCTGTGAAAAATCTCTGCTGCTGCGGATCAAGGCGCGAGCCTCCGCTCATGCAGAATCGGATGGAGCTGCCCAAGGCCTTCTTTTTTACGGTGCCAAAAAGGAGGATTTTCGCGAGAAAATAGGGGAAAAAGGCGGGAATTCTTTCGCCTATACGCGGCCTGCGGAAACCATCGCCCATCCACTTTTCGCCGGCCTCAATACCCGCCTTGAACAGCCAGGCGGCGAGGGGGCCTTTCTGTTCGACCCCCACGATGATTCGCTTCATGAAATTGTGGGTGAGGGCGGGAACGGTAAAAAGGAAGCTTGGCTGACATTCCTGGATATTGATGGGGATGTTCCTCAGCATGGTTAGGGGGCCGCCGCGGACGTCGACGAAGTAGAGGGCTACCCCGCTCCAGAGCGCGGTGAAAATGGCGGCGGTATGGACGAAGGAGTGGTCGGTGGGCAGGATGAGAAGGGTTCTGTATCGGGGCGTGATAAAACGTATCGAAAGGTCGTGACTGTTCGTCCAGAAGCACAGGTGGCTGAGCATCACTCCCTTGGGCTCGCCCATCGTGCCCGATGTGTAGGCGATCGTCGCCAGGGTATCTTTGCCCACCGCCGCGGCGATGGAGGCTAGCCTCGCCTGAATCGGACTCTCGGGATCGGCCAGCGCCGTCCGCCCCTCCGCCACCGACTCCGCGAATCCATTGAAAAGCTCGGGTTTGAGGCCGGCCTTCAAAGCCATGGCTCTTCCCTGGGATGGGTTGTCGCCGATGCAGATTACGGCGACTGGTGATCTGCCGGGTTCCAACAGCAGTTCGATGATGGCGGGCAGCTCGCTCTCCGTCGTGAGCAGGGCTTTCGTTCCGGAATGGTCGAGGCGCAGGGCTATCTCGGCGGGATGGAGTTTCGTGGAGAGGGGCACCGACACGAGGCCGGCGTAGAATGCCCCAAACTCGCCCTCCAGCCATTCGGGGCTGCCTTCGCCTATTATCGCGAGCCTGTCGCCGGGCTCGAAGCCGGAGAGGAGGAGCCAGGCGGCGAATGCCCTCGAAGCCTCGCGCACTTCGGAGAAGCTCGAGGCCACATAGCCGGCGTCGCGCTTTCTGAGGGCGTAAGGCTCGGCGGGCCAGGTCGTGGCGGCGGCATCAAGCAGATGAAGGAGAGTCTTCATGCTCCTTGTCCGGCTTATGGCAGCTTGAAAAGAACCTTGAGCGTCTCGACATTCCTCGGGTTCACGGTGCTCGAGCCTTCCTTCGAATAGGAGTAATCCAGGAGTTCCTTGTACACCTGCGACACCTTGAATCGCACAATCTTCATCGTGGAGTTGACGGTGCCGTCCTTTTCGCCCAGGGCTGCCGGGAGGATCTGGAAGGCAGCGGGAATCCATGCCCGCTGCACCTTCTTGGCCCTCGGATCGTTCCTGAAGGCGTAGAATTCCTCCTGCAGCGCCTCGCAGAGCGCCTGAGCCGTCGCGATGCCCTTCGTCTTGATAAATCGCTCAACCTTGGCCGCGTCGAGGGAGACGAGGGCGCAGGAATATTTCTGATGGTCGCACCACACCATGATCTGGTCGATGAGGTCGGTGGAGGTGGTGATGGCCTCCTCGATTTCCTCGGGGCTGTATTTCTCGCCGTCCTCGGCGATAAGGAGGGCTTTCTCCCGCCCCACGACGACGAGGAAGTCGTCCTCGTCGATGTAGCCGAGGTCGCCCGACCAGAGGCTGCCGTCGCGCAGGGCCTCGGCCGTGGCCTGGGGATTTCTGAAATAGCCTTTCATCACGTTGCCGCCGGTGACGACGATCTCGCCTGTCACGCCGCGGGGAGCTTCGCTGCCATCGGCGAGCATGATCCTGCATTTCAGCGAGGGGGCGAGGATGCCCGAGGACCCGAATTTGTGACGCTTCGGAACGTTGGCCGATATTATCGGCGCCGCCTCGGTGAGGCCGTAGCCCTGGTAGATGGGCGCGCCGAGGGCCGCGAAGAATTCCTGCTGTTTCACGTCGAGGAGAGCTCCGCCGCCGACGCAGAAGAGGAGCGAATCGCCGAACACGGCCGCCTTTACCTTTCCGAAGACGAGAGTTTTTGCGAGGAAGTAGGGGAAGAAAGCGCCCAACCTTGTGGCAAAGGGAGGTTTGTGGAAACCGTCGCCGTTCCAGCGTATGCCGGCGGCTATTCCCGATTTGAATATCTTTTCGATTATGCCGCCCTTTTCCTCCATGGCCGCGATGATCTTTTTCATGAAGTTGCCCGATATCGCCGGCACGGTGAAGAGGAAGGTGGAGTTCACTTCCTTCAGATTGATGGGAATGTTGCGCAGGGTGGCGATGCCTCCGCCGCGCGAATCGACGAAATAGAGGGAAATGGCGCGCACGAGGGCCGTGTAGAGGCCGACGGTGTGGGCGAAGGAATGGTCGACGGGGAGGATGAGGAGGGTCTTGTAGTGCAGGGGCAGTTCGAACATGTCGATGGCATCGTGGCAGTTGGTCCAGTAGTTCAGGTGGGTGAGCATGATGCCCTTGGGGTTGCCCGTTGTGCCGGAGGTGTAGGAAATCGTCACGACATCGTCTTCCTCGCAGGCTTCGGCTATGGCGTCGAGCCTCGATGCCATGTCGGAGCCGGGGGCTTCGATGAGCCTTTGCCCTTCGGCGAGAGCCTGGGCAAAACCGGCGAATCGCTCGCCTGAAACGCCCGATTTTTCGGCAAGCTCCCTGCCCCAGTCCACATCCTCATCGAGATAGACGAGCCGTATCGACGCTGCCCTTGCGCTTGTCTGCAGTGCTGCGAGCACCTTGGGCAGCTGGTTGTGGGTGGTGAGGAAGGCCCTGGCTTCGGAATGATCGAGCCTGAAGGGGATCTCCTCGGCGAGGAGCTTTATCGACAGGGGAACGGAAACAAGCCCCGCCGACATGAGGCCGAACTCGCCGCAGATCCATTCGGGGCTGCCTTCGCCCAGGATGGCGGCATTGTCGCCCTTTCCGAATCCCTGGCCGAGGAGCCAGGCGGCGAACTGGCGGGCTTTCGTCCTTGCCTGGGAGAAGCTGGTGGCCACGTAGCCCGAATCGGTTTTCCTGAGGGCATAGGGGTCGTCGGCAAAATCCCTGGCGGCCTCGTCGAGCATCCTGAAAACGGTTCGTTTCATCGGGTTTCTCCTGGGGCGTGAGTGCGTCCGAACGCATCGTTGCTTTGCTGCCTGAGGCAGTTCCTAAAAATAACACGGCACGAAGGCAGCGTAAAGCGTATGGCTGCCGGATGATGATGTCGAAATGTACGGGGAAAATCCTGAAGCATGTTGACTTCCCCGGATTTGTGCCGGACAATAGATCCCGCTACTGGCGAACAGTCTAAACCCGCCCGAATATCAATACCACAGAAGGAAGGTTGCCATGAAACGGATCATACTCCTCTTTGCGCTTTTTGTCGCAGTCGTCGGCCTCGCATTTGCCCAGCCCACGACGGCCTTCGCCGAAAAGCCCGCCATCCTCACGGCCATCGGCCAGAGCGCCGATTTCGAAATGGTCAAGGTTCTGCTGACGCGGAACAAGATTCCCTTCACCGCCGACACCCTCGTCAAGGCAGAAAACCTCGACGGCTCGGCCAAGACCCTCATCCTCGTCGTCGGCGCATCCTCCAAGGGCCTGGGAGCGGCCGGCATCAGCGCCGATGCCGAGCTCGCCCGAACCAAAGCCCTCCTTAAGCGCGCTAAAGAGCTCAACATGAGCATCATCACCGCCCACGTCGGGGGCGCGGCCCGCCGCGGCGCCATGTCCGAGAACCTCATTGTGCCCTGCATGGCCTCCTCCGACTACGCCATCGTCGTCGAAGCGGGCAACCAGGACGGTTTTTTCACGGAGCTGGCGGCCAAGGCCAAGATAGCCCTCAAGGTTGTGGAGCGCATCTCCCTCGTGGGAGCCCCCCTGGCGGCAGCCTTCAAATGAGAGCTGACGCGACACGACGGCACAAAGCCACAAGGAACAGCGTAGTATGAAGCGATTATCGATTCTGCTGATGGTGACCATTTTCTGTCTGAACGCTCTGGGCGCCCAGGCTCCGACGGCGCAGGACATCCATGGCCGATACCTCATCGACCACGATTACCGGCCCTCGGCCTCCCTGACGAAGACGGGCTGGCTCTCCGACTACTATTCCGGCCTCCTCGGCACGCCCGGCGATTCCAGGGTCTACTATTTTGAAGGCAAGCGGCCGGGCGGCACCCTCTTTGTCGGCGGGGGAACCCACTCCAACGAGATTGCCGGCATCATGGCCGCCGTCGTCATCCTCGAGAACCTGAAGCTCGAAGCGGGCAGGGTGATCGTCGTGCCCAACCTCAACAATTCGGGGGTGAGCCATCTGGACAAGGAACCCTCCATGCCGGGCTACACCACGCGAGGTCCGGCCTGGATCAGCTTTGACACCCCCAGCGGTACCAGGTATATCAAGTACGGCTCCCGCGCCACCCATCTGGCTCACCAGGGCGTTCCCGATCCCGTGGGCGGCTACATGCACCCCGAAAGCAATGAAGCACCCCTTTCCGCCTGGGAATTCCGCAACCTTAACCGGGCATATCCCGGACGCACCGATTCAGGCCTCACGCATAAGATAGCCTACGCCGTCATGGCCCTCCTCAGGGAGGAAAAGGTCGACCTGGCCTTCGACTACCACGAGGCCGACGTGGGAGGCCGCCTGGCCAACATGATGGTAGCCCATCCCAAGAATATCGGCATTGCGGCGGCAGCCCTCCTCGACATGGAGCTCGACCTCGGCATCCTTCTCAAGCTGGAGCCTTCCAACCTCGAATTCAGGGGCCTTTCCCACAGGGAATGGGGTTCGGGAACCCAGGCGGCTTCCTTCCTCATCGAAACGCCCCATCCCGGCATGAGCGCGGATGCGCCCGAGGACGTCGACGTGATCAACGATCCCGTGAGCCCCTTGGGCTCCAGAGTGGCCACCCACCTCGCCGGCACGGCGGCTGTGGTAAAAGTTTTCAATGAGGACAATCCCGGAAAGAGCATCATCTTTTCGGGTCTTCCGAGCCATGAAGGGCTCGTCGAGAAGGGCGTCGGCCCCTATTTGAAATAGTCTCGGTATCGGAGGTCGGCGCCTGGTTCGCCGTCCAGAATGTTCCAGGAGGAGTTTCCATGACCATGAAAAGAAGCTTTATCTCGATAGCGCTCATCGCGCTTTTCCTCTCGGGAAGCCTCGGAACGGCTTTTGCCCAGAAGGCCGCCACCATCATCCCCGAAGTCGTCGCAAAGCAGGGCATGGTAGCCTCGGCCCATCCCCTCGCGTCCCAGGTCGGCCTCGACATCCTCAAGGCCGGTGGCAACGCCGTCGATTCCGTGGTGGCCACAGCCTTCGCCAACAGCGTCGTGGAGCCCAACGCCAACGGGCTGGGCGGTGAAGGCTACATCGTCATCTATATGAAGGGAACCAACAAGGCCACCTCGATCGACTATCGCAGCCGCGCTTCCCTGAATCCGGCTGTCGCTGGCGAAACATGGCCCAGCGCGGGCCACAGGGGCGTCGCCGTTCCCGGCACCGTGGCTGGACTCGCCATGGCCCTGGAGAAATATGGAACGATGAGCCTCGCCCAGGTCATCGAGCCCGCCATCAAGCTGGCCGAGGAAGGGTTCGTCGTCAGCCCGACCCTCGCGGGCGTCATCTCCGACAACTTCAAGCGCGCCATGCCCAATGCCTACCTGATGTCCATCATAGCCCCCGACGGCCTGCCCCTCGAAGCAGGCGACACCTACAGGAACCCCGACCTCGCCAAGAGCCTTGCCCTGATCGCGAAGGAAGGCCCCGACGCCTTCTACAAGGGAGCGATCGCCAAGGCTATCGCCGCCGACATGAAGGCGAACAAGGGGCTCATCGACGAGAACGATCTTGCCCAGTACAAGGCGATCGAGCGCGAGCCAGCTTCGGGCTCCTACCGCGGCTACGACATCGTTTCGGCCCCTGCCCCCGTGGGCGGCTTCCTCCTCATCGAATCGCTGAACATGCTCGAAAACTACAACCTCAAGTTCCTGGGCTTCGATTCGGCCATGAAGCTTCACCTCTTCGCCGAAGTGCTGGCCAGGGCCTTTGACGACTACTACGACGTTCTCGGCGACCCCGACTATGTCGATGTTCCCATGAAGGCCCTCACCTCCCAGGGTTATGCCAACGCCAAGGCCGCCTCCATCAAGCTCGACGCCATGACCAGCAAGTACGAGAAGATCAACCCCAACAGCGAGCACTGGAGCACCACCCACATGTCGGTGGTCGACAAGGACGGCAACGTGGTGGCCCTCACCCAGACCCTGTCCAGCTTCTACGGAGCCGCCGTAGCCGTTCCCGGCACGGGCATCATCCTCAACAACGAGATGGGCAACTTCAACGGCAAGAAGGGTACCTCCGCCTACCTGCCCGGCAAGCGCATGAACACCACTATCGCCCCCACCCTCATCATGAAAGACGGCATTTCATTCGCCACCCTCGGAACCCCGGGCGCCATGCGAATTATCCCCACCATGGCCCAGATCGTCACCAACCTGATCGACTACGGCATGGGCATCCAGGAAGCCATCGAAGCCCCGCGCATGTACTGCACCTTCCTTCAGGGCCCGGGCAAGACGACGATGGAGCTGGAGGGCAAACTCTTCCCCGACAAGACTTCGGCCGATCTCGCCCTTCTCGGCTACAAGATCAAGAGCTACGATACGCGCGACCTGTATTTCGGCGGCGTTCAGGGCATCATCATCAAGGATGGCGTGCTCTACGGCGGAGCCGATCCCCGCAGGGACGGCGCCGTATTCGGCTACTGACGGCAGCGGGCGGCATGACAGACTA
>CAYXUF010000046.1:0-17753 GCA_964468155.1 uncultured Treponemataceae bacterium | reverse complement strand
TTGATCATGGTAAGGTCGAAATTGAAGCCCTTTGCGATGTACTCGAGGTAGAAGGGATCCAGCGGTATGCAGTGCCCGCCGATGCCCGGCCCCGGATAGAAAGCCTGGAATCCATAGGGCTTGGATTTGGCCGCTTCGATGACTTCCCAAATGTTGATATCCATCTTTCCAGCGAGAAGCGCGAGCTCATTGATGAGGGAGATGTTCACGAGCCTGTATGTGTTTTCAAGGATTTTCACCATCTCGGCAGCGCGGGGCGAGCTCACGGGATAGAGTTGTTCGATCGCGATTCCGTAGAGAGCAAGCGCTATTTTTTGCGCTTCCGGCCCCAGCGCGCCGATCACTTTAGGGGTATTGGCCGTCTTGTAGGTTTTGTTTCCCGGGTCGATCCGTTCGGGGCTGAAACAGAGCCAGAAATCCGCTCCTTCCTTGAGTCCGGATTCCTTTTCGATGATCGGCTTCATGAAATCTTCGGTCGTTGTGGGATAGGTGGTGCTTTCGAGGCTGATGAAGGTGCCCGGCTTCATATACCTGCCGATATCCCGGCACGAGGCTTCGATATAGCTCATGTCGGGCTTCTTGAATTTGTCCAAGGGTGTGGGAACGCAGATGATCGCCGCGTCGCATTCGCGGATGCGCGAAAAGTCAGTGGTGGCCGTCAGTGTCCCGGACGCGAGCACTTCGGTAAACTCCGCATCGGCGATGTCGGCGATGTAGTTGCGCCCATCATTGACAGCCTGCGCCTTTTTTTCGCTTTTTTCGAATCCCAGAACCGTCACGCCCTTTCGCGCAAAGGAAACGGCAAGGGGAAGGCCGACATAACCAAGTCCGATGATGCCCACGACTATCGATCGGTCAGCGATTTTTCTCATGATATTTTCATAATTTTCCATAACGTTCGATCCTTTCAGGACAGGCCTGTTTCATGCGCCCGCAAGCCCTTCTTTATGCTGAACATAGGCGGCGCCACAGGCCGGACATTTGAAGGAATCGTCCAACTTCATTCCGCAGACGCAAACCCATCCCCGCATGCGTGCGGGACTTCCATACACCATCGCATGGGCTGGAACGTTGTGCGTCACCACGCTCCCCGCGCCAACGAAACAGTACTCGCCCAAGGTCGTGCCGCAGACTATGGTCGCGTTGGCGCCGATGGCCGCTCCCTTCTTCACGAGGGTGCGCCTGTATTCACTTTTGCGCTCGACGAAGGCTCGTGGATTGATGACGTTGGTGAACACGCAGGAAGGCCCGCAGAATACGTCGTCCTCTATCACGACATCGTCGTAGACTGACACGTTGTTCTGGATCTTAACGCCGTTGCCGATGACGGCGTTGCCGCCAACGTTCACGTTTTGTCCGAGCGAACAATTTTTTCCTATTGCCGCTCCGCTCATGATGTGTGAAAAATGCCATATTTTCGTGCCGGCGCCGATGCGCGCGCCCGAGTCTACATAGGCCGATTCATGGCGGTAATAGATTCCTCCGCCCTCGGCCTGCCCTTCGATAAGTTCCTTGTTGGTCATGGGATCCCTCACTTCGCGCAGAACACCTTGATTTCGTCGCATACCGCGTCGACCTCATCATCGGTCAGCTCAGGGTAGATCGGGAGCGCGATTATTCGCTTGGCCACGGATTCAGCAACGGGGAAATCGCCTTCCCTGTACCCGAGGTAGGCGAAGCATTTCTGCAGATGTAGGGGCTTGGGATAGTAGATCGAATAGCCGATGCCTTTTTCCCTAAATAGCGCGGCGAGGCCGTCGCGGGCATCGAGAAGGATATTGTAGACATAGGATACCGGCTTGTTGCTGCTAGCCACGCGGGGAATCCGCAGGCCGGGAAGACCGGAAAGACGATCGGTATAATGTGCCGCATGGCGCGCCCGCGCGGCGATCGCTTCGTCCGTCGTCCTCAGTTTGACGCGCAGGATAGCGGCCTGCATGGTATCGAGGCGAGAATTATAGCCGATGTAGTCATGCTGGTATTTCACCGAGCTTCCGTGCACGCGGTAGCTCTTTAGTTTTTTATACAGCTCTTCGTCCCCCGTGACGGCGAGCCCCGCGTCACCATAGGCTCCCAGGGTTTTTGTGGGGAAGAACGAATAAATTCCGATATCGCCCACCGTCCCCGCCTTGCGCCAGGAACCATCCACCAGGCTTTCCATGCCCCAGGCTTCGGCGGCATCCTCTAGCACTTTGAGGCCGTGCGAACGGGCCAGGTCCATCACGCCCTGCATGGGTGTGGCCTGCTGAAAGAGGTGAACCGGGATGATGCCCTTCGTCGCCTTCGTCACCTTCCGCGCCGCGTCGGCCAGGTCCATGTTGAGGGTTTCCTCGTCCATGTCCACGAGGACGGGTTTGCCGCCCAGACGGGCCACGCAGGAGGTGGAGGCGAAGAAGGTGAAGGTCGGGGTGAGCACTTCGGCCCCGTCGCGAAAGCCGAGTATGTCCGATCCGAGCACGAGGGCGTCAGAACCCGAAGCGAGGCCCACGGCGTATTTCGCGCCCAGCCAGGCTGCCGCTTCGCGCTCGAACTCGGCCACTTCCCCGCCGAGAATAAAGTCGCCGCGCTCCATGACGCCCTGTACCGCCGCGTCGAATTCCTGTTTATGGGCGTGGTATTCGCGAATCGAAGAATAGAAAGGTATATGCACATTCATTCCCTTGTATGGAGTTTCAGCTTCGCTGAGTCCATCTCTATCGTCGAAAAATCGCAGGGCAGATCGACGGCCTTGCCGGTTTTCTGGGATTTGTAGATGGCGAGGATTATCTCAAGCGCCTTTTTTCCATTTTCGCCCGACACCAGGAGCTCGCTACCCGTCTCGATGGAATCGAGAACGTCGGCGAAGAGGTCGGCGTGGCCGTAGCCGTAGACAGAGGGAGGATCCTTGTCGGAGGGATTGAGGACGCTGCCTTCGGTATCCCCGACCTCGGCTGCGTCGGCGAATCGCCAGGTTTCGATCGTGTTGGTCGCCAGCCCGCCGATCACCACCGTGCCCTTTGTGCCGAAGAGCGAAAGGGTCTCGTTGAGGTTTGTGGGATAGACGCAGGCTGTGCCTTCGACGATGCCCACCGCTCCCGAAGCGAACTCAATGATGGCCGCGCCGAAATCCTCGGCTTCGATGGGGCGGAGATATCGCCGTGTAGAAGCCTGCACGCGCACGGCGTCCTCGCCCATCATCCACTGCAAAAGATCGATGCCGTGGGTGCACTGGTTCATGAGGGTGCCGCCGTCGAGAGCCCAGGTACCCCGCCAGGGTGCCTGGGAGTAGTAGTTTTCGTTGCGGTTCCAGCGCACCTGGATCATCCCGTGGAGGATCCGTCCGAAACGCCCGGCCTCCAGGGCCTTGCGGGTTCTCTGCACGGGGGCATTGAAGCGGTTCTGGAAACAGAGGGCGAGCTTGCGGTCGTTCGCCTTCGCGGCGGCGATCATCGCGTCGGCGTCCTTGGTGGACAAGGCCAGGGGCTTTTCGCAGATGACATGGGCCCCGGCATTCAGACAGTCGATCGCGATGCGCGGGTGGTAGCCGGATTCGGTTGCGATGGTGACGATGTCGGGGTGGATCTCATCCAGCATCAGCCGATAATCGGCGTAGGTTGTGGGTGCGGGTGAGGAGGAGGGGGCGGCGGCGCGGGCGGCCACCATCGCGGCAGGGTATTCGGCCGATTTCGCCTTAGCCCTTTCCGCGATAGGATCACAGACCGCGACCAGACGCATGCGGGCGGCGTTTTTCGCGTATGCTTCAATGTGTTTGTGGCTGATCCGGCCACAACCTATCAGCGCGGCATTAAACATGATTTTCCTTTGTTGCATATAGCTTTCGCTTGCATGCGGCCCGGAAGCGTACCAAGGGTTCACGGAGAGGGCTGGCACGGAGCTCGTCCGTGATCGAGGCGGCCGCGACGATGATTTGCCCGACAATTCCGATGCCTTCGCGGAATCGGTAAAGATCCATGCTTCGATCGCGCCATTTGCTTTTGTAGTCCTCGTCGCCGATGGTGAAGTCGAGGCGTTTCAGGTTTTCCCGGTTGCACTGTACAACAAACTCGCGGAGGAAAACCAGGCCGGGGGAATGGCGTTCCTGAGGGCCCGTATCGAATGCCGGCATCAGGTAGTACATGGTAGAGCCCGCGCGCAGGCCCCAATGCAGGGCTATAGCCTTTCCGTCGAGATAGAGGGCGCTGATATGAACCCCCAGGTCGGCAAGGGTTGTGGCCGCCCTGTAGAACTCGGCGAAAGAAGGATCGGAAAAATTATCGAAAGCCCCGATAGCCCGATATCGTTCGCGCTTGAGGGCTATCATCGTTTCGGTAAGTTCGGCGCGGCCTGCCTCGTCCTGTACAACGGCAAATTCCAGATGCCCCGCCGCGGCCAGCAGCTTTGCCGCGCGCCTGAGGTTGTAGCGCTCCTTCGATGTGAAGCGTTCGGCTAAAAATGCTTCAATATCAGCAGGAACAGCGGTCGAATGTGCCTTGTAATGCAGAAGTCGGAAGTGTTCGCTGATGAGCGGATTCGGACCCGATGGAAAATCGGCGGGGTTGCGGTCGAGATCGATGACACGACAACCCAGGTGCAGAGCGAGCCTTCGCGCCGCCGCGAGCAGTTCGTCAGTTGAAAAGCTCCCCGCCGGAGCAATCAGGGCTCCGCAGTAGTCGGAGACACCCTCGCCCATCCAGGACAGGCGGAGGATTCCCGCTTTGCGTATAAAGCCCAAAGGCAGCAGTGCCCTGCCCTTTCCGTCGGCGCGTTCGAGCAGAAGGATGGCGGGCGCCCAGCCGTGTGCGGCGCCGATCGTTCCAAACCAGGTATCGAGCCAGGCATAGCTCTGGAAAGGATAATAATCCGCTTCCCTCTCCAAAGCCCGCCACGCCTCTCTCGCGGAGGGAAAATCCCTATACAGCGTTTCTATCAGCGTGGCTTCCATCGATAGCTCGCTCCGAGGCTCATTTTAAGCAACATCTTGGTATTTCCGGCTTTAGGTTCGAAGATCCAGATATCGGAATCGGCCGGAGCCACGGAGGGTGATGTGGCGACAGAAGGCCTACGAAGTTCCATGGCGTCAAAAACCACCCCAGTAAGAACCGACAGCCCCAGGCTCCAGTCGCCAAAATCGCGCGATGCCGAAAATCCCGCCAGTATTCGTTTTTCCAGCAGGGGATCGTCCAGCCAGTGGGTGCCGTCCTGCGGGTCATTGGTCAGATCATGCCAGGGATTCGCCGGGCTGTTAGCGCCCGCAAGGCGGAATTCAGCGTTCGCGGCAAGCGCGAATCCGGCGCTTTTTCCCCGCCAGTCGGCCTGGACGGCGATATTGTTCTGCCCGTACTTGTAGCCGATCATGTTGTCTTCGATCGCTATCGCGCCGGGCTGGAATCCTGAGTTTTCCCAATCCTTGTCGAAGCGCGTTTCCGGGTAATAGCTGTACCCGTACGAACACGCTATCTGTTCGCGTATGACATTGGCTGGAGCGTCGAACATTTCGCTGGGCTCGAAGGTGTACTTCGTGGCGCCGGCGACATAGAGGCCGAAGGAATTTGCGCCTGAATCGAGGCGGCCGCCCAGACTGAAGGCTGCCTGCCATGGATTCCAGGTCGAATCGGGAAGGATGAAGTGAATATTGAAGTCGTCGATGAGAAACTGGGCGAGAAGGCTGAACTGCCCCGGGCGATCCAGAGTCCAGAAAAATCCCACGATGTTGTTCTCGTCGCGTCCCGTAGCCCAAGGGCGACCGCCCGTGGCTTTTACGTACTGGATGAAATATTGGGGAAGGGGATTTAAAAGGTATTCGGGATCGAAATTCTTGCCTGTGTAGACAGCGGCGTCCTGGAACCCAAAACGCATTTCGCCGATCCTCAGGGCGTAGGTCTTGATATTGGCGCCGCGTTCGGGGAAACCAGGTATCGCGGTTATAATCGTTCCACCCCAGGCATCGGTGCTCTGCGACGAATCATGGTTCAGCTCGACCCAACGGCTCTCGTAGCTGAAAAATCCATCGTCCCAGGCTATGTCCATGAGATTGGTTGAGATGCCGCTGGAATTCACGAAGAGCGAATAGGGTGAATCGACGATATCGTAGTGCCTGAACCTGCCGGCCTTGAGGGAGAGATGGCCGAAGCGGGAGAATAGCCCCCCTTCCTCCATAAAAGCGTAGAACCCTAAAAAATCGCCACCAGGAATATCGGCTAACTCAGGACCATATTTCTGGTCGGTGTCGCCCCTGAGCTTGCCAAGAAAGCCAAAGTAGCCGGCATCGAGTCCGAAAGAAAGGCTGGCCTTTGGGCTCAAGCCTCGTCGCGTTATCTCCTCGCCATAGCCGCCGGCTTCGTAGACAGCGGCTCCGTCTACCGCGACCCAGGGGTTCGCCTTTCCCTGGGCTACCAGAGAGCTTGTCGAGGCCAGGTACAACAGCACGATCGCTGATATATAGAATCTTCGTCCGCAACTTTTCCCTTTCACCTGATGCTCTCCATCCGTCATCTCTAAATCGCTATTGAAAAAACCATATACAGGCCAAAATCGCTCGATCCAGGGAAACTGCTGCTCCCCTGCATCCATGAAGAAAGATCGAATCCGGCTCCGGCGCGCAGTACGTCATTACGGTCAGCGTCGATAAGCATGGCAAGTTCCATACCGGCGTCACTGTGCAGGTTGTTTGCGATAAACAGTTCACTTCCGGCCGGTCTTAGAAGAATAATTTCAAAATACGGTTTCAGGAAAAACCTGACATCGGCATCTTCTTGCATGAAAAGGCGCCCCCTCGCGAAGAGGAGGGGCAATTCGATAGAGCTCAAGAGTCCCAGATCCCCGGAAAGCGAAGCGGCTGCCTCAAGGAGGCGCAAGGAGCCTTCCCAGTCATTGTTCGTATAACCATTATATCGAATACCAAGGCGCCCTAGAATCCCCGCTCTGTCCCCAAAGCGATATCCTCCTGCCATTGAGGCAGTAGCCGCACAATCGATGGATCCTGCCTCCAAGGACCATGAAGCTTCGGCAGCAGCTTGTGCGGCAAAGCCTTTTGCCAGACCACCGAAGTATTCACGCCCTTCAAATTCGAAGGTTGAACGGAATATGAGAGCGGAACTATAGATCGACTGGGAGCTCAATGAAAAGCCTGCCGCGGCGGCTAGCCGATATTGTCCTATATGGCTCCATTGCGCGGGCGGGGTGGCTGCTTCGACGATAATCTCCGCTCGCGCATCAGTAGTAGTGTCGCCCGCAAGGGCTTTTGCTGACAATGCCCAGGGAAATGGCCTTGGCCCCGCCAGTCCGCCTGCCAGCGTTGCCCTCCCCCCCAATCCTGCACCATCATCATCGCCTTTTATGTACTCCACGACAGCGTCGGTGGCGAAAAAAAGCCCTGGTTTGCCTGGCTCGAAAAAAGCAGCCCCGGCTGCCGCACTGAGGCCGCCAAAGAGATGCTTGCCCGCGAAGCCTCCGAATACTGATGGGGCGAGTACGAGCGTCGCGCTATCGCTGGTCGAAGGTGAGTTTTCCGATATCGATGGACCTGCGGCGATGATTGTTTTCCCCCACTCGGTCGCGGCCCCCCTATTGCCTGTGAACAAGGGTGTTTCGCTTCTCCTTGTATATCCTTGGTATTCCGTGAAAAAAATGGGGAGAGTATCGAGTGGCGACCAGGCTGAGAATGACGGTTGGCTTAGGCCGAAAGGCTGCGGTTCCTCCGCGGGAACAACAGCCACTACAGCCATTATCCAAAACACATAAATTGATCGCGTTAGTATTTTGTTTTTCAAAAATGCAACCCCAAGCCAAGCCAGGCTTCGATTTTATTGGCCTCGAAATCTCTTGTCTCAAGATAGTCCATCATATCGTATCCCAGAGAGAGACGGTACGTGAAAGCCCGCGCATACTCGGGGAAGATGACAATGTCCAGGCCCGCGCAGAAAATCGCGTCATCCTTTACGGAAAACGCACTGCCCGGGCTGCTTCGCACATACCCCGCGTCGATGAAGGGTATGAGGAAGACTTCGGCGTCCAGACGTTCGGAGCCGAAGAAAAGTCCCTGGGCGAAATTGATGGGAACCTGCATGTTCGCGACGAAGCCGAGATCGCCATAGCGGGAATCCTTTATACCGCGAACATAGGCACCCCAATCAAAAGACGAATTCTCTCCAAGCAGGGTCCAGGTAGCCAGCCACTGCCCAAAAAGCCGGAAATCAAAGCCAAGGGCGGGGTTGAAAACTGTGAAAGCGGAAGTTTGGGCGCTGAGGGTAAAATCATAGGCATCGGTGGGCAGGGGCAGGATAAAATGCTTCGCGAAGGAAGCCGAAAGACCTGCGGCCACTCCTTTTCTCATATTGCGTACTAAATCCACGCGTCCGAAAGAGAGGCCAGCGTCGAGGGATACACCGGCGTCGGTATAAGTTCCAGCCTCAAAGCCGAAGGTTCCGAATAGCCCGGCCGAAGGAGCCAAGGTAAGCGCGCCGAAATACGGCATGTCCGCCAGCTGGATCGAGGTGGATACTCCCATGCCATTTGTCATGTATGGATAATGGGAAGTTGCGTACTGGTCTTTGAGATAGGTGTTGGCCGAGAATGACCAATCCAGGCCTGCATGGAATCCAAAACCTGTGGCAAGGCCTCCAGAGAAAGTATGGCGAAGATAGTCCCTTTCATAAAGATACGACAGGAGCGGATTCACATGCCAGTTCTGGCCAAGTGCCCCGAAACGATAGGAGGAAGAGAGCGACAGGGATCCATTAGGCCTTACTCCTGCATCGGGTTTGTACAGCAGATCTCCCGCTACGGCGAGCGCCCAGCGCGCGTTCAGGGCCTTCGCGTATAAGGTAAAGGTGGCGGCAGCTTCGGCTTCCCCGGTTTCCACATAGTAGTCCAGGTTGAGGCCAAGCGGTTCCATGGTTCCAAGAAAATTGAAATCCTTGTAGCGGATAGCGAATGAGAGCCCCTCGGAATTCGAGTATTTCACCAGAGGGACAGCGAGCGCCGACCATGAATTGAAGGTGGTCACGATGATGCGAACGTTCTGGGGATCATCCTCACCGATTAATTCAAAGGCTACAGAGGACGATTCCGTAAAGATCCTATTGTTCAGGACCGAGCGGTGCAGAGAATCCACGTAGCTTTGCAGGGCGCCCACATTGGGGAAGGTTGATCCGATCTTGATATCGAGGTATTCCTCGAGAAATGGCTGTAGCGTCAAGCCGCTTATACGGTAGTCCACTTCCGCGATGCGGTAGGTGACCGCAGTGCCAGGGCTATTCTGGGCTATCGCCGAAACGAGAGAAAAAAGGAGGAAAAGGACAAGCGCCAGAACCCTTGCGGTTCGATATCGCGATTTTCGCACGTTTCTTTTCTTACCTTTTTTTAGCGATGATTATTCTTGATCGTGATACTACACGAGAAGGAGTTTCCTGTAAAGTTTTTCATAGGCATTCGCCATGACTCCCGATGAATATCTCTCCATCCATATCTGCCGCCCAACCTTACCCATCTCCTTCCTCAGACTGGCGTTGGCAGCCATCGAGGACAATGCGTTCGCCATCGCGCCGACATCGTTGGGCAGGGTATAACCGCAGCCCGAGGTACCGGTCCCGTTCGTCTGGAGGATCTCCGGTATCCCACCCGTGGCGGAAGCGACGACGGGAAGTCCGGCAGCCATGGCTTCAAGAACGGAAAGGGGCATGCCTTCATGGTCGGAGGGAAGAAAAAATATATCAGCGTGAGCATAGAGGGCAGCCGCGTCGGCAATCGTTCCAAGGGCATGGAAATTGCCTGGATCGCCTGTCTGCGCCTGTCCCCCTATCCAGATGACCTGAGCGCGTTCTTGAAGCTTCAACGCGATCGAACGGGCTATATCGATCCGTTTCGGCCGAGCTTCCCTCGCGACGACAAGGATTATGGGTAACCCTGAGGCTTTGATTCCCTGAATTACTTTCAAATATCCATCCAGACTCGGATTCGGGGGATCTTTTAGGGGGTCTCTGACGCCATTAGGTATGTATTCGACCTTATATCCGTCATTACTCATCGCATCCGCATCCCTCAGCGATACGGCCACAACCGCCCCGCATAGCGGCCGGAGCATTTTGTCGATCCCCAGCAGGGTAGCGTTTTCGACCCGAATCTGATCGTATCCATGCATCGTGTAAACGATGCGTCGTCGAGGCATGCCCGGAGCGAGACGCCCCAGAGCGCCTGCCTTGGACGTATGGAGATGCGTTATATCAGGCTTCCAGTGCCTGTAGAGCCTGGCGATAGCGATAATCGCCTGCGCTTCACCTGTGGGATGGATTGCCCGGACAAGCTCCGGAATCGGGAATCCGATTATTCGAGCATCCATGTTGCGAAAAGCTTCCCATTCACCTTCCATTCCCGCTGCGACCGCAACTTCATAACCTGCCGCGGCCTGGGCTTCGGCGAGCGTTCGCAGTATGCTCTGGGCCCCGCCAAACTCTGAGCGAGTTACAATATGTAAAATCCTCATGCGTGATTCCCGGATTCTTTCAGCTTCGCAATGAGGGACCCAAGCATTTCGACCGTTTTTTCTCTGGAATGAAGGCGCCTTAGGATATCAGCGTTTGCTTCTGCATAGCGGGAACGAAGATTCAATGCGGTTTCGATACCCTTGTCATCGAGTTCCGCGAGGGGAAGCCTCAATATGTGGTAGTCATTCGCCAGAACCTTATAGGAATCAAGCGCGTCCGAGCAGATGACAGCGCATCCCGAGGCGAGGGCTTCGAGCATGCTCACTGGGGTGGCATCACTGAAAGGGAAATGCAGAACTATATCGCATGCAGTATAGAGTGCTGGCATCTCAGTGTCGGACAGAGGTCTCTCGAAATAATGGATGCGTCTGTTTTCAGTCGCTGTAGCTTTACAGGCCAGGACGTAGCTGCTATCCGCCCCTGGCTGGAACCGCACGATCAAATGTGTATTCTCATCCCGAATCCCGGTGTTAAAACGCCCAATTATCTCCTTGATCCTATAATTCGGAGCAGCCAGTCGGTTGCTGAGCAGCACCACCGCATTAGAAGACAATCCCAATTCTTCCCGGATGGAGCGCTGGGCGCCCCATTCCGGACCTGGGTGGGAAAAAAGTCCTGTATCGATGCCCCAAAAAACGACCCTGATCTTTCCGGCCGCGGCGGGAACCACTGAAGCAATTACACGTGAAACCTCATCCGAGTCACAGGTGATGTATTTTGCCCTAGCCAGCGCCGCGCGACGGAGGGCAAACCCGAGTCCCCGGGAAGCCGGCAGATCAACAAGGATATCTGAACCCCAGCAGGTAAGAATACAGGGGCGTGAAAGCAGAAGCATCAGAAAAGCATATCGGAGAGTCAGGAAATGGACGCATATGAAATCGGGATTTTCCTTCCGGATGAGGAAGATATCCGCGATGAAGGAACGGAGTTTGTCCCAGGGTGATCCGATCATAGCGCGTCGGCTTATGAGTGTGTGGTAGGCGTAGTTGTCGGGAGAACATCCTTCTCCATATCCAACAGTGACGACATCGACTCCCGTGGTTTCGAGAAATTCCACCCAACGATGAACATGGGGAGAACTGTGATCGCCGAAAAGCACTGTTTTCATGCAGTCTTTCCCGTCGGACTGCTGTGCAGCACGAATCCAATGGTGTCAACCGCCACGCGTTTTATAAGCATCAGGCAAAGGCGCAGCCTGTCCCGCAAGGATCTGGCGTGTGTAAAGCCTGAACGTATCACGCTAGGCAGTTCGGCGGATGGGCAACGACGGACCGAAAAATAATAGCCGTCGAAAAGGAACCTGTCCGCCATGCCCTGCGCGTCGATAAAGGCTTTATGGCGCTCGTACATCCTTTCGATAGTGCGGTAATGGCGGCGTTTGGTGGTGGAAGAGAGGCTTGAGTTTGAAATCCTGTACAAATAGAGGGGTTTCGCTACCCGAATCGACGTGAACCCAGACTCGGTCGCCCCGAGCCAGAAATCCCAATCTTCATTCCCGGAACGAAAAATCTCTTCATCAGGATACCCGCCAACACGATTGTACAGGCTTTTACGCATAAGTACCCCAGCGCCGGGAACCCACTGATCGGCGATCATATCCTTCGGGGTTTTGACAGGCATAGCCCATTCCGAAGAGGCGGCTCCAAAAATTTTGAAATCAACATGGACGCAATCGGCTTCCGGATCTGAGGCTAAAGCATCGGTGAGATCAGACAGGGTTTCCGGTTCAATCAGATCATCCGAATCCATCATAAAGAGGAGTTCGCCTTGGGAATGGGCGACTGCCGTGTTTCTTGCGGCGGCAGGTCCCCTGTTACGATCGTGCCTCACAATCCGGAAACGGGGATCTGCGCCCGCGCCCGGAAGGTCGGAAACAAGGACAGGGATGGGAGAAGCGTCGTCGACGATGAGAGCTTCCCAGTCGGTGAAGGTTTGGGCTGCGATGCTACTCAGGCACTCGGAGAGCCATTCCTTGGGCGTATTGTAAGAAGGAATTATGATGGAAATCACCGAATGCTCCCCTTTCCCGCCCCACCCGAAGGGCCGAAAGCGCGACGGGCCATGTCGGCGAGCCTGCGCGGACTGAGTCCATATTTCTTGAGCGTTATGAAATAGTAGTACAGGAATGGCAAGCCCATCTCCCATGGCGTCCAGGTGACGAAACCTGAGGCGACCCCCAGGGCGAGAATGGCAAAAGCGAGCAAGATGTCCCGGGCTTCCAGAATCTCGAGGCCATGGCGTTTCGAAAGAAGGAAGGCTCCCAGGAGAAGGGTTGCCATTCCCGCGATCGCCGTGGCCGCGCTGAGGCCGACTGCCCCGAAAAGCCGGACGACGGCGAACTGCAGAAGGATCGCCCCGGCTGTTCCCGCGACGATGCTCACGGCGACGGGGGTTTTCGTGTCCTCTTTGGAGTAATAGGAAAAATTGACCAGATTGGCGAGTCCGGCCTGCACGACACCGAAAGATCCAGCGCCGAATATGGCCGCGAGCGAGGCCACATCGCCAGGTTCGAAGCGCCCATGGCCGAAAAGCAGACCGAACAGCGGCTTGGCGAAAACGATCATGCAGACGGCTCCAAGCCCGAAGACTCCAAAGACGATCCGCTTGGCCTCGGCCATCAGTTCCGTGAATTTGATTGTGTCCTGCCCGATCACCGCCTCGGCAATGAAAGGGTAGTACACCGAGATGAAGGTTCCGACAAGAAGGCTTCGCGCCACTCCCAGCAAGGAAGAGCTCATGCTCAGAAGCGTGATGGAACCAGGCTGAAGAAAGGAGGCCAGGCCTTTTTCCACATAGCCGGCGGCGATGCCCAGAAGCCCTCCGACGAAGAGGGGCAGGGCCTTCTTCGCCTCCCGCAGGCCGAACAGAAAATCGATCCTCCCGGGTAAAATCTTCTTCCTGAAGACGGCGACAAGCAAAATCGCGAAGTTGGCTACGATGCCTGCGAGGGTTGCGACGACGATACCGGCCACTCCCAACTTCGCGACGAAGAAGAGAAGGCCGGTGGAGAGAACCGAATTGAGGAGACTAGCCGAATTCCCGAAGATGAAGTACCTGTCGGATTTAAGGACATTGTCCAGAACCACGCAGAGCGGCGAGAGCACGATGGCAGGCAGGGAAAGAAGGAGAAGGAACTGCACGTTTCCGATAGTGTCCCGATCAAGGCCGCCGAGCACGGCCCCGGCGATAGTCCGGCCGAAAAGCGCGAAGAGCGCAGCCAGGATAATGAAGGCTGCCGCGGTTACTGAGAGGTAGGAGGCCAGAAAATCGGGCTCCCGGCCTTCCGCCCTGTGCGCCTGGCTCCTGGGGGGAACCAATGCGGTAAGCGAATCGGAGAGGAGACCGGCCGGGGTGTAGAGAAGGCTGACTGTTGCGTAATAGGCGTCGCTCATGGCTCCCGCCCCGTACCGGGCAGCCACAATGACGCTTCTCAGGAAATTGAAAGCCGTATTCAGGATGGTGAATATGGCCATCTCCACCGATGAGGAAACAGTTGACTTTCGGCGCGCGAAAAGCCTTTCGAACAGACCTGCTTTCACGAGAGTCCCAGTCTTTCCGCGGCGGCCGCAAGCGTGATCGCCTGCGCTTTTTCCAGTTCGCTTCCCTCATCGAAAAGCCGGACGCAATCTTCCGCCAGATCCTGATGCCCCGAAAGCGCATCGCCCATCCGCGTCCGGCGGCGCGCGAATTCGGCGCGCAGGTCGGGATTGTTTTTATACCAATGGTTGAAGGGATTCATGTCGTGCCTGCTGGGCCTGCCCAGGACTCCGTCCACGGCGTAGCCGAGAGCCTTTCTCCCCCTGTGCAGGAAGCGGAAAGCGGGCTTCTTAAGGCGTTCCATGTTGGCCAGCGTGGGATTCAGCCGCCAGCGCTGCCAGGGGTATGAGGCGGCTTTGGGAAAGTACTTGTTTATCATCGCGAGGAATACGTGCTCTCCCTTCTTGTAGCGCGGCGGGATCCGGGCCGCCCAGGAGGCCAGATCGGGGTGGAGGAAGGGTTCGTCTGTTTCGGTAAACCCCTGCGCCGACACGCTTCCGTTCAGGATCGCGTTGGCGCCCCTGGTCGCGACGGCGAAAGCTTCCTGATTGGGGTAGCGCCGGAGCGCTTCGCCGATCGCCGCTTCGACGCGGGGCAGGAAACGCCGTGAGTACGCCCACGATTCGGCCGAGGGGGCGACATGCGCGTCCGTTTCGACATAGTCGCCCTGGCTGGCGTCGGCGAGGTTGCCGTTGTGCAGCAGTCCGTAGCGCCGCCAGTCGATCATCCGGTAGCTGCTCAGGGCGTGGGCCGAGCCCGCGTAGATGATCATGCCGTCATTGGCGTCGACGCAGTCATCGATGGACCTGGCAAGGAATTCCCCGCCGTCGAGATGCCGGAACAGATGCTCGCAGCCCAGGTCGCGGGCTATCGCGGCGGCGATTTTTTCGTCGGCGCAGCCCGATTGCCCGAAGGTGAGGGTGAGGATGTCGGAGAACCCGAGGCTTCGGGCGAAAAAAAGGATCATCCGGGAATCGAGGCCGCCGGAAAGAAGGGAAATGTGCCGGTATCCGTATTCGAGGTCCTTTTCGAATCCCTGGCGCACGGCGAGGGACATGCGTTCGTAGAATCCGTCCACGATCTCATCGAAGCTGTCCGCGAGGAGGTTTTCGTTGTCGTAGACGAAAAAGCGCTCTATTCGCGGTGCGCTGCCCGCGGCGATTTCCAGGCGGCAGCCCGGTTCGAGCTTGCGCACCCCTTCGATAAGGGTCCTGTCGTCGGCCATGTAGCCGAAGCTGAGCATGTAGTAGCCGGCCGTCTCGTCCAGACGCGTCGATCTTCCGATCGAACGCAGCATATCCGCCATGTCCGCGAGCGATGAGGAGAAAAAAGTGGCGCCCGTGGACGCGTCGTACGAATAGTAAAGATAGCGGGAGCCGAAGTGGTTGGTGAAAAGGCTGCCCTTGTTCTCCGCCAGGTTCCAGGCGAGGCCGGCGAAGCCCCCGCGCAGGTCGGCGGGAAATCCCGACGGATTTTTCGCCGCCATCGCGGCCACCGCCGAGCCGATGTCGGTCGCCGCGTATGCCCGGACGAGCTCGGGCGAATTCAGCGTGACGCCGTCAAGGCAGATGAAATAATCGCCCCTGTCGCCGAAGCACTTGTCGCCGGCGAATTTGTCCAGGAATTTTTCGGCGACGCGCAAGTCTCCGCGACGCGCGCTCCGCTCCGCCTTCACGCCGGCTGTCGCGGCAGGGAACGAAATCCTCCCTTCGGGCGAAACGATACCGGAGAAACCGCTCATTCCTCCGCCCCTTTTCGCCGGGATTTCGACAAGGCCTCGAGCCGGTCGACCAGGAGATCGGCCTGGAATTCCCTGGAATACTGGCTGATGATGTCGTCCCTGTAAAAGGCACCCGGGATTCCGCCGCCGCCGAAAGCCTCTCGCCATCGAAGCATGAACGAAAGGATCTCGCCGGGATCCATCGAAAGGCAGTACCCGGCGGCTTCCTCCGCGAAAAGACTGCCGCGCAGCTCCGAACCCGGCCGGCTTATCCCGATAATCGGCCTGCGGGCCGCGAGGTATTCGAAGGTCTTGGTCAGAAGGGCGCCCGGGCCGCTCATGGAATCGCAGATCAGGAGAAAGGCGGACTCCGCCTGCAGGCGCAGGGCTTCCCTGTTGTCGATCGGTCCCAGGAAAAGCGGCGCCATGCCAACCTCGCGAAAAGCCTTATCCACCGATTCGATCGGACTGCCGGTAAAGCATATCTCGGGCTTTTCCCCGGCCTCCGCGGGCCAGGCCGACAGGGCTTTTGCCAGAGGCTCCACCGTGAATTCGGTGTCGTTGTATGAGCCTGTATAGAGGATTCGCCAGCGCGGCGCTGATGGTGTAGGCGGGACAGGGGGAAGATGCTCCGCAAAATAGCCGTTGTAGAGAACCATGGCGTCAGACCCCAGCGCCTTGTCGACCAGCTTTTTCAGCTTTTTCGACACGGTGAGGACCGCGTCGGTTTCCCTGCCGTAGGCGCGGAAGCGCCGGGCCAGAAAGCGGCTCCTGGGGGAGTCAGCCAATTCGTTCGAGGCGAACTGCCCATAAAAATCCCGGAAATCGGCGGCCCAGACAGAGCCGGTCGCTTTCTTGACCTTTCTTGCCACTTCATGGGCGGAGAGCGGAAAGGATGTCGAAATGACGACATCGAAGCTTCCTTTTCTCCTTGCCTCTTCGAGCGCGGCAGATATCGCGGCCCTGGACCAGAGCACATAGCTGTCCACCATCGGCAGCCAGGGCTTCAGCAGCTCCTTGAGCTTGTCGAGAAAACCTGCTTCGGGAGCGCGATTGCCCGATATCGGCACCGATTCGAGAAGGGGATTATGGATTTTCAGGGTCAGAAGGTCGCGGTCCAGGCTCTCGTAAAAAAAGCTGCACGATTCGGCTTCCTGCCCGTCGCCGCAGATCACCGTCACGTCGTGACCCCTGTCGAAAAAGCGGCGAGCCCAGGACATGGCCCTGAATCCGCCAACGTTCATGTAGGGAGGGAAATAATACGACACGATCAGGATCCGCATTGGCTCTACTATTCTCCCTTTTCAGCCCAAGATCGTCCGGTAGGGAAGGAAAACCGCGACGTCATTCAGGTTCAGGATGAGCCATCGCGTGATCTTGGCGAGATAATAGCAGAAAATCCCAAGCTGGAGAATGTTGGTTTCAAACCGGAGTCGATTCTGCTTTTCAAGGGCCGTGCCCGTGACCGCAAGCGGAAGGAGCAGGACGACAGCGATCTTGAAATAGCTGCCAAAGCGGATAAAAATGGCTTCGATTGTTCCGTAGAGCGTAAAGACAAGAAAAACGAGGAACGCGTTTTTCAGAACAGGCGCGGCGTCCCATGCGTAATGATAAACCAGGTAGAAAAGTATGCTTACTTCGATGAAATTCAGGGGGTTGATCTGCATCCTGCCTTCGCCCGAGATAAAGTCGAAGAATCGGGCGATAAAGCCTATCCGGATCAAGGAACCGAGGCCGGAAGACGCGAAAATGAAGAAGGCCGCTCCCGCTGCCGCGGCGAAGGCAAATGCGGCGTTTCTCAAGCCTGGCGAAAACTCTTTCCATAAAAACGGATAGAGCAAAAGCATCAAGCCCGAGTAATGGAAGCCAGCGGCGAGGAACGAGAAGAATATGGCTTTCCAAGGCTTGCGATCCAGGACCGCGTCAATGACCAGGAAGGCGATGCCAATAGCGATGCCCTGCCGGAGGATGACAAAACTGCCATAGAGCATGAATTCGATCCCATAGACAAAGAGACCGATCGGCGAGTCGCCCGA
>CAYXUF010000045.1:0-18026 GCA_964468155.1 uncultured Treponemataceae bacterium | reverse complement strand
CGGCAGTTCATCGAGGAGAATGCCCTCGCAGTCTCCAACCTCGACGTGTAGGAAAACGAAAAAATGGCAGCAACCGGAAGATTGATATCAGTTCCCATAGAAGACGAGATGAAGACCGACTATCTCACCTACGCGATGTCGGTCATCGTGGCGCGAGCCTTGCCCGACGTGCGCGACGGCCTCAAGCCCGTGCACAGGCGCATCCTCTACGCGATGGACGAACTGGGCCTCCGCTACAACGCGGCAACCAAGAAATGCGCGCGCATCACCGGCGACGCTATGGGAAAATACCATCCCCACGGCGACTTCTCCCTCTACGACGCCCTTGTGCGCATGGCCCAGGATTTCTCCCTTCGCTATCCCCTCGTCTATGGACAGGGCAACTTCGGCTCCATCGACGGCGACCCCGCGGCCGCCAGCCGCTACACCGAGGCCAAGCTCTCCCGTTTCGGCGAAGAGATGCTCTTCGACCTGGACAAGGATACGGTAGTCTTCGGCCCCAACTACGACGAGTCGCTCAAGGAACCTCTCGTCCTGCCCTCTGCTTTTCCCAACCTCCTCGTCAACGGTTCCTCGGGCATAGCCGTCGGCATGGCCACCAACATGGCGCCCCACAACCTCCTGGAAGTGGGCGAGGCCATCGCCGCCTATATAGAGAATCCCGCCATCGATCTCGAGGGCCTGATGCGGCACATCAAGGGTCCCGACTTTCCCACGGGCGGCATCATCTTCGGCTCGGGGGGCATTCGCGACGCCTATACGACGGGGCGGGGAAAGATCATCGTCCGCGGCAAATTCATCATCGAAACGATGAAGAACGGCAGGGAACAGATCGTCTTCACGGAGATCCCCTACGCCGTCAACAAGACCACCCTGATAACGCGCATCGCCGACCTCGTGAGGGACAAGGTGCTCGAGGGCGTCTCCGATCTCAGGGACGAGAGCGACAGGGAGGGCCTGCGCATCGTCCTGGAGCTCAAGAAGGGCGCCATACCCAAGCTTGTACTCAACAGGCTCTTCACCCACACGGCCCTGCAGTCGACCTTCGGCGTGATCAACCTCGCCCTGGTGGAAGGTAGTCCTAAATGCTTATCATTAAAAGAATTAATACAATACTTTGTCAAGCATCGCATCGACGTCGTCACCCGAAGGTCGCGCTTCGAGCTGCGCAAGGCTGAAGAGCGGGCCCATATCCTGCGCGGTATGGTCATCGCCCTCAACAACATCGACGAGGTGGTGGCCATAATAAAGGCCAGCAAGAACGTCGAACTGGCGCGGAATAACCTCCAGAAACGCTTCGATCTGAGCGAAATCCAGGCTCAGGCCATCGTCGACATGCGACTGGGAAGGCTGACGAGCCTCGAAACCGAGAAAGTTCTCGCGGAATTGGCCGAAATCGAAGCCAGAATCGGCTATCTGCAGGGCCTTCTCGCCAGCGATGCCATGATATTGGGCGTGGTCAAACAGGAAACGATCGATATAGCGAAGAAATACGGCGACAAGCGCCGGACGGAGATCGTCCTGGACAACGTGGAAGCCATCAATATCGAGGATCTCATAAAGCCGGAGGAGATGGCGATACTCATCTCCAACAAGGGCTTCATCAAGAGGGTTTCCGTCCATCTCTACCGCTCCCAGGGCCGAGGCGGCAAGGGGTCCAATTCGACGACCCTCCTCGAGGAAGACTTCATCGAGCAGCTTTTCGTTGCCAATACCCATAGCTATCTGCTCTTCATCACGACGGCCGGCAAGGCCTACTGGCTCAAGGTACACGAGATACCCGAATCGAGCCGGCAAGCCCGCGGCGCCCACGTGAAGAGCCTCCTCGCCATCTCGCCCGAAGAGGAAATAACGACGATCATCGACTTCAAGGAGTTCTCCGACAGCCAGTATCTCCTCATGGGAACGCTTCGGGGGGTCGTCAAGAAGGTGGCCTTGAGCGATTTCGTCAACGCCAAGACACGCGGCATCATCGCCATCTATCTGGACGAGGGTGACCATCTCGTTTCGGCCTGCCTCACAGGCGGCTCCGATGAGGCTGTCCTCATCACCAGGAACGGCCAGGCGCTCCGTATCCACGAGGAACAGGTGCGCGTGATGGGCAGGGCTTCGCGTGGCGTTCGCGGCATAATGCTTCAGGACAGCGACGAGCTGGCCGCCATGCTCAGGGTAAACCCCGAGGAGCAGATGCTCATCAGCACAACGAATGGCTACGGCAAACGCGTCGAATATGACAATTTCAACAGCCATGGCCGGGGAACGCGGGGGCAGATGATCTACGTTCCGGACGATGTATCGGGCGAAGTTGTCAGCGCAGTGTCCATCCGCGAGGAAGACGAGGCGATGATCATCACCTCGACGGGAAAGACCATCAAGATCGACGCTTCCACCGTCCGCGTCCTGGGCAAGGGCGCCCGCGGCGTGCGTATCGTCAATATCAACGCTCCCGACCTGGTGATCGGTCTCGACCGCGTCGTCAGGGAAGAACTGGAGCCCATCGTGGAAGCAGAGGTTCTGCCTATGGATGAACCTGCGGCCGAGGAAGAATCGGCCGATTTACAGGATCAAGTAGTCGATTCACATGAATAAGTAATCGATATGAGAAAAGGGGCTCCCGATGACCGGGAGCCCCTTTTGTTTCACGTGAAACAAGCTTGTGTTGAAGATGCATGGGATAGGCCAGGCACGCCTGGCGAAAACAGAATCGTTGTGATGCAAAAAGGCCGTCCGGAATTCCTCCGGACGGCCTTTTTGTTCAGATCAGAATCGGGGGCTACATGATCAGGCCACGTAGGCTTCGAGACGATCCATGACTTCAGGAACGGAAATCTTCTTGAGGGCCGCTTTTTCGATCTGCCTGATGCGCTCTTTGGTAAGGTGCATCCTGTCTCCAATTTCCTTGAGGCTCATGGGGCGTCTTCCGTTGATGCCGAAGCGGTATTCGATCACCTGGCGCTCCTTGATGCTCAGTGTTTCAAGGACGCTGTTGAGATCCTGCTTGAGGTTGAGTTCATAGGCATAGTTTTCAGGAGTCTGATAGAGGGTGTTTTCGACAAAGTCGCCGACTACGCTGGCGTTCCGCTCGTCGTAGACGGGGCTGTCCAGCGATACCAGGTCTCTGGAAACGGCAACAATATCAGCCACATGGCTGGGATCCATATTGAGATAGGCGGCTACCTCGCGGATTTCGGCGTCCTCTGAGATGCCCTCGAAGCTCTTGCGGGCTTTTTCGATCTGTACAAGCTCGTTGGCGCGGTTGAGAGGAAGGCGAATCATGCGGCTTTTTTCGCAGACAGCCTTGAGGATGGCCTGACGAATCCACCAGACAGCATAGGATATGAAGTGGTAACCCTTCGTGACGTCGTAGCGTTCAATCGCATTCATAAGGCCTATATTGCCTTCGGAGATAAGATCCGAGAGGGGAAGGCCCTGGTTTTGGTACTTTTTGGCGACATTGACGACAAAACGGAGATTGGACTTTACCAGCATATCCTTGGCGAACTTTTCGCCCTTGGCGGCTCGTTCGGCGTAGTCATTTTCCTTTTCCCTGGAAAGAAGGGGAATCTTGTTGATCTCTTTGAGGTATATAGAGAGGACGTTTTCGTCGGAACTATCATACTGCATGACAGCGGAACCATTTTTTTTGCTCATCTGTTTCTCCTTCACACCTTATATAATGCACTTTTCGTGCCAATATATATTGTAGAAGGATAAAATACCAATAAAGCAGATATTTATATATTATATATATAATTATCTGCCACCTGCCTTAAGGCAGGTCGTCTGCTGCCAGGGCGTATTGCTCGGGTTTTAAGCATGAAGGCGATATGCCTGTGTTAAAATGAAACAATGCTACTCAGCGCTGGCATATTTGTGTTGATTTGATACGGAATGAAGGTGTGGGACGATGGTCTTGCGATGGAGTGTTCCTATAATTCTCCCAGGCTGCGTACGCGACCGCAGCATTGCGTGAATGCGAGGCCTGAACCGCAGCTGCAGCGGCTTGCGGTAAAGCCTGTGGTTTTGCCAAAACTGCTCGCTATGACAGAGCCCTGATATCCGGGACCTGATCGCAGGTCAAAGCGGGGGAAACTCGGCTTTATCGTCCGGAAAACCTGGAGCTTTTCGCAGCTTTCGCGGTCGTGGAGGAGCTTCCCTTCGCCTATGGTTTTCCAGGCATCGAGAAGGAGCTTGAATACGGCTTCGCGTTCCTGAAAGGAGTCGAATCGCTTACGGGGCTTTCTGGACAGGTAGGCGGCGAGCTGAATGTTCATGAAGGCATAAAAGTCGTCGAGTTCGACGGTAGGCTGGCGAACCATGCCATAGTCGTTGATTCTGCGAAGATAGGTGCTGCGCGCGTAGCCGCGGCGGCGCAGTTTCTGGGCGGAGGCCAGGCTCTTCACGGCCAAATCGCGGCGATCAAGCCTCAGCAGGGCTACGGAGAGCCAGTAGAGGGCTCGTGAAAGCTCCTCGGGACAGGCTGCGGGTATGGCGTCCACGGTAAGGCGCAGCGTTTCGAGGGCTTTATCGGGTCTGTGTCCTGCCAGCTGTTTCAGTCCCATGCGCAGGAGATGGGCTCTTTCGTGCTTTTCTTGTCGTTCCATAATGTTTTACTGAAGAAAATATACATATATCGATCCTGCAGAGGCAAGTTTTCTTGTGCCTGCCGAGGTTCTGTCTGTTGGAGTCAGGCTTTTTGTTCGGTTTGACGGCGGGGCGCGATCAGGACGACAAGTGAGCGGGCTCCGAGGGTGCATGACTCCTGCCGGGGCAGGGGCTGGCTGACAAACTCGGGGCAGCTCTCGTTTGGCAAAGACTCATACGTATCGATGATCTTGTGCCACTGAAGACCCTGGGGATGTCGCGGCACCGTGAAGGCCACGGAATGGGGCGAGGCGTTGAACATGAGATAGAAATCGTCATCTGCGCGTGACGCAGAGGATTTGGCTTCCGAACCATCGATGAGGGCAGCCAGGGTGAGGTTGATCGATGCCCAATGCGGAGTGCGTCCGCCTTCGTCGAACCAGGTGATATCGGGCAGCTGATTGTCGTCCGTATCCCTGCCTGTATAGAATTCCGGCCGCCTGAAGACGGGATGCTTCATCCTGAAGCGGATGAGGGCCGTGCAGAAGGAGAGGATATCGCCGTGGGCTGAAGCCCTGTCCCAGTCGTACCAGGAGATTTCGTTGTCCTGGCAGTATGCGTTGTTGTTGCCTTTCTGGCTGCGGCGGATCTCGTCGCCGCCGAGGATCATGGGCGTGCCGATGGAGAGGAGGAGGGTGGACAGAAAGTTCCTGATCTGGCGGTTTCGGCGCTTTTCGACGGCCGGATCCCCGGTTTCGCCCTCGATCCCATAGTTGGACGAGCTGTTGTCGTCCATGCCGTCGCGGTTGTTCTCTCCGTTTTCCTCGTTGTGCTTCTTTGTGTAGCTGACGAGATCGTTCATGGTGAAACCATCGTGGGCGGTGATGAAGTTGATGGAGTGGAAGGGTTTGCGGCCGTCGCGGAGAAAAAGGTCCGAGGAGCCGGTGATCCGGGTGGCCAGGTGCATCGCCGAACCCTTGTCGCCTCGCCAGAAACGTCGAACTTCGTCGCGGTACTTGTCGTTCCACTCGGCCCAACGTCCGCCGGGAAAGGAGCCGACCTGGTAGGCGCCGCCGGCGTCCCATGCTTCGGCGATTATCTTCGTATCGCGTAAAAGGGGATCCTCGGCGATGGATTCTATGACGGGAGGGTTCTCGAGGAGATTGCCCGATGAGTCGCGGCCCAGAATGGAGCCGAGGTCGAAGCGGAAGCCGTCGACATGCATGGAGCCCACCCAGTAGCGCAGGCAGTCCTGGATGAGGCTGCGCATGACGGGGTGGTTGCAGTTGAGGGTGTTGCCGCAACCCGAATAGTTTTTATAGTGACGCCTGTTCTGATCAAGGATGTAGTAGATGGAGTTGTCCAGGCCGCGGAAGCTCAGGGTGGGACCCAGCTCGTTGCCCTCAGAAGTATGGTTGAAGACGACATCGAGGATGACTTCGATGCCGTCTTTGTGAAGTTCACGCACCATGGCTTTGAATTCGCGAAGCGGGCGGGCGGGATCTTCCTCCGGATGGGGCTCTCCGTCCACATAGGCATAGGTAGCCTTGGGCGCGAAAAAGGCGAGGGGCGAATAACCCCAGTAATTGGAGACGAGCTCTCCCGTTTTTGGGTTCCTGCGGAAGCGCTCGGTCGAATCGAATTCATGGATGGGCAGGAGTTCGAGGCTTGTAACGCCAAGCGTCTTGAAATAGTCGGCCATCTCGGCGACGCCGCGGTAGGTGCCGGGATGCTTGACCCTGGGGATGCCCGCCGGGGCTGTTTTTCCGAGAAGGCCGCGCGTCAGGCCGCGGACGTGGGTTTCGTAGATGACGCAGTCTTTCAGAGGGTAGTTGAGGGGCGTGTCGCCCTCCCAGTCGAAGCCGTCGTCCGTGACGACGCATTTGGGAAAGAAGGAATCGTCGCGATGTTCCGAAAAAGACAGGTCTGTTTCGCGGGATTCGGGATTATAGGCGAGAGCCTGGCTCAGGTCCCAGGCTCCGTCGGTGAGGGCTTTGGCATAGGGATCGATGAGGGGCCTGTTCGGGTTGAAGCGATGCCCGGACTTGGGCTCGAAGGGGCCGTCGGCGCGCCAGAGATAGAGCGTGTTGGCTTTGAGGCCCTGAATGTGACAATGCCAGATGTCCCCTGTCCTGTTTTTGACAGGATCGAGGGCTATTTCATGGGCAGGTACCCTGTCGCGGGAACGCTTATAGAGGCAGAGCCTCATGGTTGTGGCGTTGCGGGAAAAGACGGAAAAATTGACGCCATCCTGCGTTAGGCTTGACCCGAGGGTGAGCGCGTTGCCGGGGCTCGTGATGATAGAGGAGGGAAGCGGTTCCATAGAGGCCAAAAGAGGGCTCAGACTTTCTTGAAGACGACAACCGCGTTCTGTCCGCCGAAGCCCATGGAATTCTTGATGAAAGCCCGCACCGGCATTTTGATGCCCGTGTTGGGAACATAGTCGAGGTCGCACTCGGGGTCGGGGTTGTCCAGATTTATCGTCGGATGCACATAGTCCTCATTCATGCCCAGGATGGAGGCTATGGATTCTATGGCTCCGGCGGCGCCTATGCAATGGCCGGTCATGGATTTAAGGCTGGAAACCTTCAGTTTTTTCGCGTGGTCGCCGAAGGCTGCCTTTATCGCCTTGGTTTCGATGGGGTCGTTCAGGGGGGTGGAGGTGCCGTGGGCGCTCACGTAATCGATGTCCTCGGGCTTGAGTCCGGCGTCGGCGAGGGCGAGGAGGATGGAGCGGGCGACGCCCTTGCCTTCGGGATCGGGGGCCGTGACGTGGTGGGCGTCGCAGGTTTGGCCGAAGCCAGCCACTTCCGCGTAGATTTTGGCGCCGCGGGCCTTGGCGTGTTCGTATTCCTCGAGGAGGAGGATGCCGGCGCCTTCGGCCATCACGAAGCCGTCGCGGTCGCGGTCGAAGGGGCGGGAGGCCTTCTCGGGCTCCCCGTTGCGCGCGGAGAGGGCCTGGATGTTGATGAAGCTCGCCATGCACATGCGTACGATGCTCGCCTCGGAGCCGCCCGAGAAGATCATGTCGGCGTAGTCGTCGCGTATCAGGCGCATGGCCTGGCCGATGGCGTCGGTGCCCGCTGCGCATGCGGTGACGATGCACTGGCAGGGGCCGGTGATGCCGAAGTTGAGGGCTATCTGGGCCGGGCCGAAATTGGCGAGGGCCTTGGCGACGGTGAGGGGAGGGACGCGGCCCGGCCCGCGCTCGGCGAGGCGCACGACGGCTTCCTCGATGCTCGAGGAACCGCCTTGGCCGGTGCCGATGCAGACGCCCGTGCGCTCCGCGTCGAGGCTTTCTTTCGTGAGGCCTGCATCCTGGAGGGCTTCGTGGGCCGCATAGACGGAAAACTGGGCGAAGCGGTCCATTTTCCGCGCCTCCTTGGCGTCGAGGCGGAGGGAAGGATCGAAGTTCTTGACTTCCCCCGCTATTTTGACGGCAAGGTCGGAGGCGTCGATCATCGTTATGGGGCCAATGCCTGAACGGCCTGCCTTGACCGAGGACCAGAAGGAGGGAACATCATTGCCGATCGGGCTGACTACACCCAAGCCCGTCACTACCACTCTTCGTCGATCCATATTACATCCCCATACCGCCGTCGACCTGGAGGACGACGCCGGTTATATAGGAAGCGAGGGGGGAACAGAGGAAGAGGGCCGCGTTGGCCGCCTCCTCCACGCCGCCGACCCTTCCGAGCGGAATGGAATCCAGGAGTTTCTGTTTGAATTCCTCGGGTATTCTATCCGTCATGGACGTTTCTATAAAGCCCGGCGCGATGGCGTTGACGCGAAGGTTCCGGGAGGCCACTTCGCGGGCAAGGCTCTTCGTGAAACCGATAAGGCCGGCCTTCGAGGCCGAATAGTTGGTCTGTCCGCCGTTGCCCGATATGCCGACGACGCTGGACACGTTGAGGATGCAGCCTTCGCGCTGCTTGAGCATGGTGCGCAGGACGGCACGCGAGAGGAGGAAGGCGCTCTTCAGGTTCGTGTCCAGAACATCATCCCAATCTTTGGTCTTCATCCGCATGAGGAGGCCGTCGCGTGTGATGCCGGCGTTGTTGACGAGTATGTCGATTCGTCCTTCCTTTTCCAGGACCTTGGCGACGGCTGCTTCTATCGAGGTTTCGTCGGCGACGTCGCAGGCAAGCCAATGATCCTCGATCTCGGCGGCCGGCTGCTGGGCGCTGTCGGGCGCATTGCGCGAGAGAGCATACACGGTAGCCCCTTCGGCCCTGAACCGAGCCGCGATGGCCGCGCCTATGCCGCGCGAGGCTCCGGTGACGATGCATATTTTATCGGTAAGAAGCTTATCCATGTGTTCTCCTTGCTGGCTCAGAGTGACAGTGACGAGATTGCGTCGAGGGTTCCGCCCGCGAAACAGGGGATTTGGGATCCCGAGGCCTTCCAGAGGCCGGCGAGCACGGTGCCGGGGCCTGTTTCTATGCAGCGCTCAAACCCGTCGACGATGATGGCGTTCTCTTCGCTGATCCAGCGCACGGGGCTGGTGATCTGAGCCGAAGCCAATTCCCTGGCCTGAGCGCCGGAAGTGATCCGGGCGCCGGTGACATTGGAGTACAGGGCATGTTTCGGATCCTTGAAATCGATGCCGGTCAGAAGGGCCGCGAAGGCCTCGGCCGCCGGCGCCATGATCGGTGAATGGAAGGCGCCCGAGACCTTGAGGCGAATGACGCGTTTAGCCCCGGCGGCTTTCAGTTTTTCCTCAGCCACCCCGATGTCGGCTTCGGTGCCCGATATCACGCACTGCACGGGGCTGTTGTAGTTGGCGACCCACACCTGCCTGAGCCCGGCTTCGGCGATGACCTGCTCAATTTTTTCGGGCGGCAGAAAGAGGACGGCGCTCATCGTCGAGCCGCCTGAATTTTTGCCTGCTTCGTCCATGAGGCGTCCGCGTTCCGAGACGAGACGGAACATGTCGAAGAATGAAAGGACTCCAGCCTCGGCTAATGCGGGCCATTCTCCCACCGAGAAGCCAGCGAAGCCGGAAGCGGTCAGGCCGTGCTCCCTGGCGCAGGCAGCAGCCGCGGAACCGGCGAGGGCGATGGCAATCTGGGTATTCCTTGTCTGCTTGAGGGTTTCCTCGTCGCTTGAGAAAAGGAGCTTGCGCATATCGATGCCCGAAGCGTCCGAAGCGAGGTCGAAGAGCTGGCGGACGGCCTTGCTGGTCTCGTGAAAATCCTTGGCCATTCCTGGGTACTGGGCGCCCTGGCCGGGGAAAAGGTAGCAGGTTTTCATGGGGACCTCCTGTCCTGTAAGGCGTCGGTTTGCAACTGCGCTCCATTCTATAATTTACAAAAACAGCAAAAATGTAAAGAGGAGACATGGCGCCGGCAGCTCGGCAGGGTATAATCAGATCATGCCTACAGAGTCGACAATGATGATAATGGAGTGCATACGATCAATACCTCCTGGCCGTGTCGCCTCGTACGGTGCCATAGCCGCCATGTCGGGGAACCCTTCAGGCGCCTCGGGAGCCCGGCAGGTGGCCAGGATTCTCCACTCGATGTCGCGGAAGCACGATCTGCCCTGGTGGCGCGTCGTGAAAAAGGATGGTTCCATCGCCCTTGTTGATGAAGGCGGAATAGCCCTTCAGCGCCAGCTCCTCGAGGCTGAGGGCGTAAGCTTCATGGAAGGCGGCCGAGTCGACATGGAGAAATGTGGCGCATTCTGATCCCTGCATCGTGAAAAGCCTCACTCCAGGAGAAACTGAGCGCCAAGGGCCCTGTACCCTTTTGTCGCCATGAGGTTGGCGAAGGCTGGCTTTACAAAAAGGCATCTCAGAATGGTCTGGCTGACGCCCAGGTCCTTGCAGCTGCCGCTAATTCTCGTCAGGAGGCGGAATTCCAGGCCGAGATCACGGAAATCGCGGGCTATCCTGAGAAAGCGCACGATGCCGATCGATCGGCCTTCTATCTGGACGATGGCGCCAGCGGCGGTGGCGACAGGGGGGCCTTCGGCTTCTGCTATATAACGGACAAAGCCGGTGTCACGATGGGCTTCCAGGAATTCCATGATTTCGGCCTTTTCCAGGAGGGCAGCCGCCGGAGGCAGCCACTCGAGGGCTTCGACCTGGGCTTCTTCCACGAGACGCTCAAGGTCGAAATGGATGGTATCGAGGGTTCCGCGCTCCACGGTGAACTCTTCTGCCACAAGGTCATCGTAGTCGTCGGGTTCGAGCCCCAGGCGCGCCAGTCCCAGGGATTCTCTCATGTCGTCCATCCAGGATTCGATGTAGCGGCGCAGGACGGCATTTTTATAGTCCCTGTACTGTAGATCCTCCTGCGGATACGCGGAGAGCACCTGCCGGAAAGCCTTGAAGACGCCCTTGCCGTGCGAAAGAGCCTTGAGGAGGGCTCGCTTGAGTTCGAGATTCACGAGGCGGGCGCAGAAGCCTTCCATGAGGCGAAATCCGTCGGCAGGAGTCCATGCCGGAGGCGGGGCGAGGTGGGCATCGAGATCGCCCTCGGGCCTTGCGACAAGTTCGCCCGTCCTCAGGTCGATGACACGGGATTTTGTCTGGTCTTCCATGGCGAAGACGATGCGTTCGAGGATGGTGTCGTTCAGCTCAAAGGTGGGCTCGCCGTTCAGCATAAGGTATTGTACACCAAGACCGAGCTTTCCGGCAGGCTGATTTTTTGTGTTAGTTTTTTGGGTTGAACCTTTATGGACAGGGGAAGATCAGCCCTGTATACTGGGAAAATACCGATGAACGCCAATCTCCACCTTCATTCGAGGTTTTCCGACGGCTCTCTCTGGCCCGAGGATATCGCCCTCGCCGCGGCGCGCGAGGGTTTGGCGGCCGCCGCCCTCACCGACCATGACACGATGGGCGGGACCGGGCGCTTTGTCGCCGAATGTTCGCGTCTCGGTATTATCGGCATTACAGCCTGCGAGATCGACGTGTCCGAGCCGGAGATCGGCTACAGGAGCGAGATGCTCGGCTACTTTCCGGGCAAGGCTCAGTCCGAGTGCGTAGCCACCGGTAACATGCTGATACAGGTCCTGGACGAAAGGCAAAAGCGGCTTGAGTACTACCTGTATTGGGCGCGGACGATTTTCAGGCGCGACGATCTGACGATGGAGGATCTTCTGGCGGATAAGCTGGGGGGGGCAGGTTCCGAGAGAATGGATGACCTCGCCGGCATATCCTGGAGCAAGGTGGATTTCTTTCTCTATCTCAAGGCACGCAGACTTCTGCCTCCTGCCACAACCTATAAAATATTCAAGAACGAGTGGTTCGTGCCGGGCAGGTTCCCGAAATACAAGCTTTCCAAGCCCAACCTCAAGGATTGCGCCCGGGCGATCCACGCCGATGGGGGCTTCGCCGTCATACCGCATTTCGGCCATTTCTGGGATGACGATTTCGAAAGGATGGACGCACATCGCGAGAAGATATCATCCCAGCTTGAGTATTTTCGCGCCTGCGGAGCCGACGGCATCGAGCTTTACTGGTATTCGGGCAAAAAAAAGACGGAGGCGATAAACGGACTTGTCGAGGCTATCGCCACGCCCCTCGGGTATTTTTTTACCTTCGGTTCCGACTGCCATGGCCCGGGCACGGAAAAGCATACGATCGACAAGTTTTCCGGCGACTTCGCCGGTTTTCCCCGTATTTAAGCGTTCAAGGAGTTATGGATGGCGCATTGCATTGTTCCCGCGGCCGAGGAAATCCTCGACAAGGAGTTCAAGGTTTTGGACAAGGGCTTCGTCCGCCTCGTCGACTATCTGGGCGGCGATGACAGGATTGTCCAGGCCGCCCGCGTTTCATACGGCGAGGGCACAAAGAGCTATCGCGAGGACGCTGGCCTCATCGATTACCTTTTGCGCCACGAGCACACCTCGCCTTTTGAACAGGTCGTCCTCACCTTCCATGTCAAACTGCCGATATTCGTCGCCCGACAGTGGATCCGCCACAGGACGGCGCGGGTGAACGAGGTATCCGGGCGCTATTCGATCATGAAAGATGATTTCTATGTTCCGGCTCCCGCCGACCTGGCCGAGCAGAGCGCCGACAACAAGCAGGGCCGATGCGACGAGGCCATGGAGCCTGGCAAGGCAGAGCGCGTCATGGAGCTGCTCGAGCAGGGGCAGAAAGCCGCCTATGGCGATTACGGCCGGCTCGTCGAGGAGGGGCTCGCCCGCGAGATAGCCCGCATCAATCTGCCGCTTTCGCTGTATACGGAGTGGTACTGGCAGATCGACCTTCACAACCTCTTCCGCTTCCTGATGCTGAGGCTCGACGCCCACGCCCAGAAGGAAATCAGGCTCTACGCCGCCGTTATGCTCGACATCACGCGCGCCGTAGCCCCGAAGGCTACCGAAAGCTTCGAGCGCCATATCTTGAGCGCCGTGCGCTTTTCCGGCGCCGAAATGGCGGAGCTCAAGCGCCGCCTTGAAGGGGCCGAGCCCACACTCAAGGGCAAGGAGCTCGAGCGTTTCGAGGAAAAGCTGCGGACAGGGAAGCAACTCTGAGATAATAAGGAAAAACTATGTTCATCATACCGAAACCCAAAAAAGCCGAAACGAAAAAAGGGCGCTGCGATCTTTCCCGGGGACTATCGCTTTCCGGTGAGAGCCTGGGCCTGGACAGGGCGATCCTGCGGCTACCGATCGAGATACGGGTGGAAGGCATACCACTCGCCCTTCATGTCCGCGAAGCTTCTCCGGTCCGCATTCCCTTGGATCATCTCCACGCGGAAGCCCTTACTTCCCAGGCTTACCACTTGTCGATAACGGAGTCGGGCATAGCCCTGGAATCCTCCGGCCTGGCCGGACTTCGTCATGGTCTCGCTACTCTGGGGCAGATGATGCTCCAGGCAAAAGACGGCCTTCCCTGCATGGAAATCGAAGACTATCCCGACATACCTTTCCGGGGAGCGATGCTGGATGTATCCAGGGGCAAGATCCCCACAAGAGAGAAGCTTTTAAGGTTTGTCGACCTGCTGGGTGACTATAAATACAATATCCTTCAACTCTATTGGGAAGACTGCTACCTCGTCCCGGGTCATCCAATGTTGGGAAGCCTTAACGGTTTCTACACGCGGGAGGAAATCCGCATCCTCGACGATTACTGCAGGGGTCGGGGGATAGAACTGCAACCGAATATCCAGACATTCTCTCACATGCACGGCTTGCTCCGCCTTCCCGGATACCAACATCTTTCGGAAAACGACAATCTTTTCACCCTCGCTCCCGGCAAGCCTGAGGTGTACGCGCTCCTTGGCGAGATACTCCACGAAGTGCTGTCCTGGTTCAGTTCGAAAACCGTCCATATCAATATGGACGAAGCCTATGACCTGGGGACGGGCTACAGCGCCGAGGCTGTCTCTCGCCTGGGGAAGGTTGCAGTGTTCAGGAGCCATCTGGAAAGGGTTTGCGAGCTAGTCCGTGCCTGCGGCATGGAGAGAATCCTCATGTGGGGAGATTCGGTGCAGGCCCATCCTGAACTGCTGTCCGAGCTCCCGGACGATGTCGTCTGCGTGGATTGGAACTACAATCCGATGGAGGTCTTTCCATCGGCCTCCTCCTACGGCGGCCGCCCCCAGGCTTTCTGGGCCGCGCCCGGCACAAGTTCGTGGAACGCGCTTTTCCCAAGGGTGCAGAATGCAGACAAGAACATAAAAAACTATACCGAAGCGGCCTTCGCGCATGGCGCGGAGGGCATTCTTGTCACCCATTGGGGCGATTACGGGCATCATCAACCCTTCTCGTTCAGCGATTACGGTTTCGTGCTCGGCGCCGAAGAAGCCTTCAATGGCGGAAAGACCGGAATGGTAGAATTCGAAGCGGCGGTTGACGTACTCTTCTTCGATTCGCCCGGACAGCGGGAAGGATTCCGAGCGCTGGAGGAAGCCAATCTGCTGCTTTCCCTCCAGGTAGGTTTCAAGACACAAACGATATATGCATTCTTCGACGATCTCCTAAAAGGTATGACGCTCGCGGGCGACAGAACCTACCCGGCCATCCCTGAAGCCAGCTTTTCTTCTCTCGCATCGATCGGTGAATCGGCAATGCGTATCCTCGAGGGGGCGGGCGAGAGCAGTTCCTTCACCCGGGAGCTGTACCTGGCTGCCAGAATGACGCGCCATACGGGGCGAAAAGGTATGCTCTCCCACGAAATCATCATGGCTTTCGCGGAAGGAAATGTAGACGAGACGAAGATCCTGGCCTGGGTTTACAGGCTGAAGCTATTGTACAGGGAGTTTTCTCTCATCCGCGAAGTGTTCTCGGGATTGTGGGCCGAGGAAGCCCTCCTGGAGGGCAGGGATGGAGCTCTCTATCTTTTCGACAAAGCGGGAACGCGCTATGACGAAGCCGTGCGCTGGCTCGCGTCCCAGCGCCGCCTGCTTCTAGCGGGAAAGGCGCCAGACCAGACGATGGAGAGCTATACCGCAGCCGATGGCTACGCTACCCTCTGGACGGGCGACTGTATGAACCTGTGGGACAGGGCATATCCATGGCGATGAATTGGAGGATCTGATGGGTCAAGTCTACGAGATTTTCCCCAAGGTTCAGCGTATCGAACATATGGAAGGATCCTTCACGCTGGAACCCGGCTTAAAGATAGTCTCCACCCAGAAACAGCCTGCAGATCTCATCGCCGCAGGTCTGGAAACCCTTACGGGGTCGGTATACGCGATCTCCATCGTTCCGAAAACCGATTCCCTTGAACGTCTTTATATCGGCGAGCCCCTTCTGCGGGGGAGCGATGTCCCTTCCTCGGGCCAAGGCTATTCGATCCAGGTCGGGAACGAAGGAATCCTCGTCTCGGCGAAACACGCGCGGGGTCTTTATTACGGCTCCCTCAGCCTGGGGCAGATGCTCGCCCAACACGAGGGCGGCAGGCTGCCGAACGCGGCTATCCAGGATTTTCCCGCCCTGCCCAACAGGGGGCTCATGCTCGACATGTCGCGGGGAAGAGTCTACACCCTCGATTTCCTGAAGAACCTGGCCGACCGCCTCGCCTCCATGAAGATGAACGTCCTTCAGCTTTACATCGAGCATACCTTCGCCTTCCCTTCCTTTCCCGAAATAGGGGAAGGCGCGGACCCCATCACTCCTGGGGAAATCGAAGAATTGGATCGCTACTGCGGGGAGCGCCACATCGAGCTCCAGGCCAACCTTCAGTCCTTTGGCCACTGCAACAGGATACTCACGAGCAGGCGGTTCCGCGCCCTGAGGGAAAGCGACCTCTACTGGACGCTCTCACCCGCCGTGCCCCAGTCGTATGAACTCCTCGGCGAGATGTACGCCGAGTACTTGCCCCACTTCACCAGCGAGCGCTTCAATGTCTGTTCGGACGAAACCTACGACCTTGGGATGGGCAAGTCGGCGGCGGCCGAAAAGACCCTAGGCCGGGGCAGGCTCTATCTGGGGCATCTCCTCCGCCTGAGGGAACTGGCGGCCAGGCAGGGGAAAAAACTCATGGTCTTCGGCGACGTGATCCTGAAGCACCCCGACCTCATCGCCGAGATCCCCGACGACATCGTTTTCCTCGACTGGATATACGACCCCCTCGAGTCCTACGAAACGCCCAAGGCCTTCGCCCGTGCGGGCAAGAGATTCTGGGTCTGCCCCGGCACGGGCTTCTGGAACAGCCTGTTCCCCCGCCAGGAGGGGGCCGTCAGGAATATTCTCGGACTGACGAAGAGCGGCATAGAGAACGGCGCCGAAGGCATGCTCCTGACCGACTGGGGCGACCATGGCAACTACGGGATGCCCGTCACCGCCCTCTACGCCTACGGGATCGCCAGCGCCGCGGCCTGGAACGGAGCCGCCCTGTCGAGGGAGGAGGCCGAGGCCGGACTGGACGCCCTCCTGGAGGAGCCGGCCTATACGAAGCTCCAGAAGAAGCTGGAAGAGATCTACAGGCTGCCCGCGCTCTGGTCGAAAAACCGAAGCCAGTGCGTGATGGCTCTTTTCGATGAGCCGATCATGGGCAAGACCCTCACCGGCCGCCTTCCCCCTCCCGAACTCGAAGCCCTCAAGCCCCTTCCGAAGGGGATCGGGGGAGTGATGGACCCCGAAAGCCACCACCCGATGCGCCCCTTCTTCCAGCTTTCCGCAGCGACCATCGAGGCGATCGACAGAATCGCCGATGAAGCCCGGCCCCTGGTCGAGGCGATCGAAGACCCCGACTTGCGCTCACAGTACGGCATCATCCTCCAGGCCTTCGGGGCGATGACGGGCAAGCTGAGGCTTGGCAGGACAATCCGCGACCGCTTCGCTGCCGCCAGCCTCACCGTGGACGATTTTCTCGACTGGGACAGGGAGCTTAGGCTGCTCGCGAGAGACTACGTCGATCTCGAGATGCGCTTTTCCTCGGAATGGCTCACTTTCGCGAAGCCGTCTGAGATCGCCATCACGATGACCTACTTCGCCCATATCATCGAAAGGCTGGATTACCTTCGCCACTGGCTCGAGGCTCAGCGCGTCTCCCTCGAAAGGCTTATCGAACCGGATTATTCCTTCTCCAGCTACGAGACTGCCGGCTATAAAACCCTCCCAACCTATTGAGCGTTGAGCGAATTTTTTGATTGACAGGAGGATATTGTCGGTTTACTATTAATTCATTCTTTGAACTAATTAATTCAGGAGCCGAAGGTGAACAAGGTCAATGAGCGTTACCACAACCTCAATTCCCTGTTTCGCATCCTGCGCAGCGAAGGATCCATCACCCAAGTGGATCTGAAGGACCGTCTATCCCTGCAGGCTTCCACGGTCTCTTATCTCGTCAATGATTTCAGGGCTCTCGATCTTGTCCAGAATTCCAGCAATTATGATTCGCCTAAACGAGTAGGCAAACCGGGCCAACCTATTGAGCTTGCGAATGACCAGGCCCTCTTTTTGGGCTTGTACATGGAAGAAACCTTCGTGGATTTCCATGTGATCGGCATCGCCGACGAAGAAATCTACTCGGAACGCGTTCCCATCGACTGCGGACCGAAAGAACTGCCGGATCTCATCATCGCTCTTATCGGGGAACGCCTCCTTCGCTACTCATCCTTGAAGGGCGTAGGTATAGCTGTAAAATCCATAGTGGACCTGAACCAGAACCTCAGTTCCTTCAAGCGGCTTGACGGGAAGGTACAGCCCAACCAGATCTGGATGGTGGTAGGCTTTGCCGAAAAGCTGCGAAAAGCCTTCCCCGAACTCATCCTTGTGGTCGAAAACGACGCCAACTGTGCCGCCGTATACTGCCAATCACTCACGAAGTATCGCTACAGCACTTCGATGGCTTTCGTCATCAATGTAAACCCCTTCGGAATCGGCTGCGGGATAGTGATACACGGTCAGCTGTTCAGAGGAGCCAACGGAGCCTCGGGCGAATTCTATTTTCCCGACCGAAGTATCCAGGAGATGGTCGAAGGCAAGCGCTCGGGCTTTAGCCAGGAACAGCTCCTGCCCATACTCAAGGACTCCAT
>CAYXUF010000044.1:0-21024 GCA_964468155.1 uncultured Treponemataceae bacterium | reverse complement strand
GCCGCGGGATATGGCGACGAGGCGGCGCGAGAGCTCATCGTCCATATGGGTCTGGGCGATGACTGAGCCCGATCCATCGTAGACATCAGCCCCATTGGAGCAGACGAAACCATCGGCTCCATCGAGGGACGCTATGTGTTTTTTTGCCGAGGCATAGACTCTTCCCGTCGAAATGATCACCTTTTTCCCCAGCTTTCTGCAGTCGGCCAGAGTGTCGCGGACGAGGGCTGAGAGGGCGAAATTCCTGTCGAGTATGGTGCCGTCCATATCGAGGGCTATGTATTTGTAGTTTTCGTTTTTCATCGGGTTTCCTTGGCTTCGCGCGATGCGTCATGATAACGGAAAGCGAAATGATTGTCAGGTCTCCTTTACATCGAAGGCCGAGCTGTAGGACAATGCCCGCATAATGGCTGACAGCTACATCATCGCGGGCGGAACGATCATCCTCGCCGACAGGCTCCTGGAAGGGGGCCTTGTTGTCGTAAGGGGGGGCAGGATCGGTCATATCGGCCCCGAGAGCCCCGAGCGCTATCTGGCTGCCCACCCGGAAGACAAAGGCCTCGCGATGATCGATGGCGCTTCATCCTTCGTCATACCGCGCCTGGTGGAAATGCACATCCACGGCGCTTTCGGTAGGGGTTTCGAGAACATTTCGGGCGGCGCCGACCTCGTCGCCATAGCCTCGGGGCTTGAGAAAAGAGGGGTGGGCTGTTTCCTGCCCACGATTCTCTGGGACGAGGATGCCGTGAGCCGGCTGGTCGCCGCCATCGAAGACTCAGGGCTGCCTGAGACCGTAGTTCCCGGCATCTACATCGAGGGACCCTTCGTCGACCCCGGACGGCGCGGGGGCATCGGCCTGGGCCAGATCGCAAAGCCCGACCCCGATCTCTGCCGGAAAATCGTCGCGACCGCGAAGGGCCGGCTCAAGATCATGGCCCTCGCGCCCGAACTGCCGGGAATCGAGGCGATATACCCTGTGCTGGAAGAAACTGGCGTCCTCGTGTCGCTGGGGCATTCGGGCGCGAGCCCAGGCGTGGCCTTGCCGAAAAAGTTTTCCGTCACCCATCTCTTCAACGCGATGAGCGGCCTCGATCACCGGGGCGGCGGTCTTGCGAACATCGCGCTGGCGGGCGGACCATCCTGGGTTGAACTGAATGCCGACGGCATCCACGTGAACGCCTCCTCCATGAAGGTGGCTTCGCTCTGCATCCCCCCTGAACGGCTCATCCTGACAAGCGACGCAGTGATATCGGCAGGCCTGCCCTACGGCGACTTTTCGTATTTCGGGAAGCCCGTACACTCGGGCCCCCATGGCGCGCGATACAAGGAGTCCGGCACCCTCATCGGCTCGAACAGGCTGGGGATGGAGATCGTCGCGTCCTTTATCGCCGCGACGGGACAATCCCTTCCCGCGGCTATCCGCTCCATGAGCGCCACGCCTTCCGCCGCCCTGGGGCTCGATGCGTTAGACTGTGGCGGTACTATCGAAGTCGGAGCCAAGGCCGATATCTTTATCTGGGACAGCTCTTTGTCGGCCTGCAGCCGGCCAGGAGTGTCCATACATACATCCATAAAAGGCTCACAGCGATGATCAACAGAAAAGCAGCGGCGTACATACATGAGAAAAGCCTCGTCCAGAATCTGCGAAGGCTCCGTGAATTGGCCGGAGGCGCCAAAATCTGCGCCGTCATCAAGGCCGACGCCTATGGCCACGGGGCTGTCGCGGTCTCGCGCATTCTCGATCGCGAGGGTGTCGATTACCTCGCCGTCGCCCTCCTGGAGGAGGCTCTGGAACTGCGCTCCGCCGGGGTTGCCGCGCCCCTTCTTGTCCTCGGAACCACCGATCCGGCGAACGCCGACATCATCGTTTCCCAGAACATCACGCAGACGGTGTTCACTCTGGAACTGGCCCAGTCTCTCTCGATTTCGGCCCTGCGCCTGGGGCATCCCGCCAAAATCCATATAAAGATCGACACGGGCATGCACCGTCAGGGAATTTCGCCCGACGAGGCTGAATCCTTCTGCCGAAACCTGGCCAGGCTGGAAGGCCTTGTCGTCGAGGGAGCCTACTCGCATTTCGCCGAGGCCGACAACCCGGACAGGAGCTTTACCCTCCGTCAGCTTGGTGAATTCCATCGGGCTCTGGGCCGCATGGAGGCAGGCGGCATAAAGCCCGCCATTCGCCACATCGCCAACTCGGCTGCCCTTCTCCATATTCCGGAAGCGCGGCTCGACATGGTTCGACCCGGCATCCTCGTCTACGGCCTTTCGCCCGACGCCGACTCCAATCCGCCGGAAGGCCTGGCCCCCGTGATGCAGCTCTGCGCGTCGATAGCCCATATCAGCGTGGTGGAAAAGGGCGAGAGCGTCAGCTATGGTCGGCTTTTTACGGCGACCCGGAAATCGCGCATCGCCCTGTTGCAGATAGGTTACGCGGACGGCTATTCCCGCCTTCTCTCGAACAGGGGCGAAGTCATTGTCAGGGGCAGGAAGGCGCCGATTGCGGGCAGGATCTGCATGGACCAGGTGATGATCGACATCACCGACATCCCGGATGCGGCCCTGGGCGATGAAGCTACCCTTTTCGGCCTGCCCGGATTGCCCGCGGGGAAGCTCGCCCGCTTCATGGGAACGATCGATTATGAAGTGACCTGCGGCATTTCCAAGCGCGTGCCCCGCATCACGAAGGAGTGATTTCGATGAAGGCGGAATTCTGGAAATACCATGCCCTCGGCAACGACTATATCGTCATCGATCCCCGGGAATTTCCCTTTATTCCCTCTCCGGCCGCTGTCCAGGCCATCTGCGACAGGAACAGGGGGCCGGGATCCGACGGCATCCTCCTTGGGCCCCTAGCGTCGGCTGGCGACCTCGGCGGCTTCGCGGCCGGACGCCTCGATGGCGGGGTCGTCCCCTGGCTGAGGATATTCAATCCGGACGGCTCCGAGGCCGAGAAGAGCGGCAACGGCCTGCGCATATTCTGTCTTTACCTCGCCGAACAAGGCTATGTCGGCACCGGAAAGTTCCGCGTGGGCACGAAGGGCGGCATCGTCGGCGCCAGAGTGTTGAGCCTCGATCCGCCCCTCATCGAGGTCGATATGGGGCAGCCTTCCTTTTCGGCGAGGCAGGCCGGATTGAGAACGGAGCTGCCCGAGTTTATCCAGGCCGAACTGGAGCTGGGAGCCGAGCGCCTCCTCGCGAGCTTCGTGTCGATGGGCAATCCCCACTGCGTCGTCTTTATCGACGAGCCGACTCCGGATATGGCGCGACGCTTCGGCCCCTCGATCGAGAACAATCCCCTCTTCCCCGAACGAACCAATGTGCAGTTCGTAAAAGTAGTGGATCGGCATACCCTGCAAATCGAAATATGGGAACGGGGAGCGGGCTACACGCTCGCGAGCGGTTCTTCTTCCTGCGCCGCGGCGAGCGTCGCCCGAAGACTCGGGCTCGTCGAGGGCCTGGTCGATGTGCTTATGCCGGGCGGAACTCTCTCGCTCGACCTCTCGGCGCCTTCGATCGTCATGAAAGGGCCGGCGGTCCTCGTCTACGGCGGCATCTTTTCCGATGCCATGATTGGCGCATTGGCGGCGGCTGGAGCTTTGCCTCCCGCGAATGGCCGGATTCGGGGCGAAACGGCATGAAGATCGACGACACCGTGCTCCGCAGGCTGGGGCGGCAAACCTGGTACCTTGTCGATCTCGATGTCATCGCCTCGAATTTTCGCGACATGAAAACGATCGTCGGCAAGGATGTGAAGATAGCCGCCGTCCTGAAAGCCGACGCCTACGGCCACGGGGCCGTCATGACGGCTGGCACGATTCTCGAGGCCGGGGCCGACATGCTCGCCGTCGCCACCCTCTCCGAGGCTCTGGAACTCCGAAGGGTCTATGGCGAGGCGACAATAATCGTGATGGGGCATACGCCCGATGCCCTCGCCGACATCGCGGTGGAAAACGGCATCATGCCGACAATCTTCGATGCCGGAAACGCGGCCGCTTTCTCGACCGCGGCTCGCGCGGCGCGACGCAGCCTGCCCATCCACATAAAACTGGACACAGGCATGAACAGGCTCGGCATAAAAGCCTACGAGAATCCCATCGAGCTTATCGCGAAGATAGCCTCGATGCCCGGTTTGGAAGTGGGAAGCGTCTTCACCCACCTCGCGCTGCGCGACAGGGCCTCGGATCTGGCCCAGTTTGCCCTCTATGAGGAAATCCTCGCCGGATGCGCCGCGAGGGGCATAAAAACAGGACTCCATCATGTCGGCGACAGCATCGGCGCCGTCCGCTATCCCGAATTCCGACTCGACATGGTGAGGGTAGGGGCTGCCCTCTTCGGGGTCAGGCCCGGGCGGATGGGCCCGGAGTACGATGCCTTTCCCTTTCCCCAGGCATCCACCTTTGCGACGCGGATCGCGCGGATACGGCATTGCGGGCAAGGCGAGATGGTATCGTACGACGATTCCTGGAAGGCGCCGAAAGGCGGCACCTTGGTTGCGACTCTCCCCGTGGGCTACGCCGATGGCTATCCCCGGCGCTTCGGCAACAGGGCCCAGGTTTCGATACGCGGCATGGTGGCGCCCGTCGTCGGCCTCGTCTGCATGGATCAGACCATGGTGGATGTAGGCGGCATCGAGGGAGTCGGGGAGGGCGACGAGGTTATCCTCCTGGGCGGAGGGGCTGTCAGCCTGAACGAAGCCTCGGAATGGGGCTCGACGAACAGGAACGAACTGCTCTGCGGCATCGGGCGGCGCGTACCGCGCCTCTACATGAAGGGGGGAAGGGCCGTCGCCTTCGACGATCGCCTCTCCTCTTCGACACTACAATGGCTATAAGGAAGGAGTCGGTCATGGCAGCTGGAAAGGAAACGCTCGAAGCCGCGAAAGGCATGAAGGACTGGCTTGTCCAGACCCGCAGAACCCTGCACCGGATTCCCGAGGCGGGCGACACCGAGTTCGAGACGCAGGCCGAGATCTGCCGCGTACTCGATAGCCTCGATATCCCTTACGAAAAGCGGAGAACATCGGTTGTCGCCCTTATAGAAGGCGCAAAACCGGGCAAGGTGGTGGGCATAAGGGCAGACATGGACGCTCTGCCCGTTAACGAGCCTGCGGAGAGGGTCTACGCGTCCCGCCACGAGGGATTCATGCATGCCTGCGGCCACGATGCCCACATGACGGTAGCCCTCGGCGCGGCCAAGTATTTTACCGAGCGTCGCGGCAGCCTTGAAGGTTCGGTAAAATTCCTTTTCCAGCCCGCCGAGGAGACGACGGGCGGGGCGGCGAAGATGATTGAGGACGGCTGCCTGGAGAATCCGCGCGTGGACTATGTCATCGGCCTCCACGTCATGCCCGATGTGCCCGTGGGCAAGGTCGAAGTCAAATACGGAGCCCTCAACGGTTCTTCCGATTTTCTCGGCGTCACGATACGGGGAAGGGGAGCCCACGCGGCCTACCCCAGCACGGGCATCGACGCCATCATGATCGCGGCCAAGGTCGTGGACGCTCTCCATTCCATCGTCTCGCGCTACGTATCCCCCCTCCAGGAGGCTGTGCTCACTCTCGGCACCATCCAGGGCGGCACGCGCAACAATATCATCGCCGACGAGGTGCGGATGACGGGCACCATCAGGACGACCAACCCAGAGGTGAGGGCCGCCATCGCCGAAAGAGTAAAGGCTGTCGTAGAGGGCATTCCGGCGGCCTTCGGCGGATCGGGTGAAGTCGAGATCAGGCCCGGCTACGCCGCCCTCATCAACCACGACTGGGTTGTCGACCTCATCGAAGAGGCGGCTCTCGCTGTTTTGGGAGAGGGCTCAGTGCTATGGCGCGAAAAGGCGAGCATGGGCGTCGAGGATTTTTCTTTTTTCGTCCAGGAGCGCCCGGGCTCCTTCTACCACCTCGGCTGCGGCAACGCGGGGAAGGGTATAGATTCGCCCCTGCATTCGAACAGCTTCGACATCGACGAGGACTGCCTCCCCATCGGCGTCGCCCTGCAGGCTGCCCTGACAATGCGGCTCTTGGAGCAAGGCCGGTGAAGCCTCGGCAGGAGCCGCGGCCTACGCCGAAGCAGGAGCCGCGGCCTATGCCGAAGCTGAAGCCGCGCCGGCTCCAGCGCGGCGATCTTGTCTCCCTCGTGGCGCCCTCCGGCGCGGCTTCCAGCCCCGACAGGGTCGAAGCCTCGATCCGCGCCCTCGAAACCCTCGGCCTTTGCGTTAAAGCCTCGCCCCATTGCGCGGACGCCTACGGCTACCTCGCCGGAACCGACGCGATTCGAGCCCGCGAACTGGAGCAGGCCTTCCTCGACCCCGACACCAGGGCCGTCGTCTGCCTCAAGGGCGGCTACGGCACGCCCCGCATTCTCGACAGCCTCGATTATTCCATAATCGCTGACCATCCCAAGCTATTCCTCGGTTACAGCGATATCACCGCCCTACACACCGCTTTTCGGCAGCTCTCCGGCCTCGTGAGCCTCCACGGCCCCATGCCATCCTCCGACATGGTCCCCGAATTCGACGCGCCCAGCCGGGCATCCCTCGAGGTGGCGCTCTTCGAAAGCCCCAGATTCCCCTGTCCGGTTCTCAATCCAAGCGGCGCTTCCTTCCTGTCACCGCGCGGCGCACCTCTATCAGGCAGCGTCGAGGGCGAACTCGTCGGAGGCAACCTCTCCCTCATCGCCGCCACGATGGGCACAGCCTGGGAGCTCGATACGGAGGGGAAAATACTGTTTATTGAAGATATCGATGAAACGCCCTACAGGATCGACAGGATGCTCAACCAGCTCCGACTCGCGGGCAAATTTAATGCCTGCGCGGGCATCATCGTCGGATCATGGACACGCTGCGAGGCTCAGGGCGGCAAGCCCTCGCTCACGATCGAGGAGATTTTCGAAGATCTCGTCGTCCCCAGCGGCAAACCCGTTCTCTCGGGCCTCGAGGCTGGCCACGGGAGCCCTGCGCTTACCCTGGCATTAGGCATCCGCTACAGGATGGACTCAGGATCCTTGAGCCTTGAAATGCTCGAATCCCCCTATGCCGACTGATCGCAGGCTTCGATAAAAGCCCTGAAGAGGGGTGTAAATTCCGGGAATTTCGCCGTGAGCGCCTCGGGATGGAACTGGACCCCCAGGATGAAACGCGAAGCATCGATCGATTCGAAACCTTCCAACACCCCATCGTCAGCCGCGGCCGTGGCTTTCAGGCCGGGAGCCAGAACCTTCACCGCCTGATGATGGAAGCTGTTCACCCTCAACCGGGCCTTCCCGAAAACCTTGCGCAGCAGGGAACCTTCCGCCAGATCGATATGGTGGAAAAGCCTGTCCATCGGAAGATCCTTGGGATAATGGGGCAGGGCAATCGGCCCAGCTTCGAACCTCGCCTGGTCGATATCCTGCACAAGGCTGCCGCCCATCGCCACGTTGACCAGCTGATGCCCCCTGCAAATGCCGAACATCGGGATCCCGGCCTTGGAGGCCTCGGAAAACAGGGCGAGTTCCCAGGCATCCCGATCGGAATCGATCAAACCAAGTCCCACGCCGGGCTCTTCGCCGTAAAAATCGGGATCGATGTCCCTGCCGCCCGTGAAAAGCAGGCCGTCGACGCCTTCGACATAGGTGGCGGCCAGTGCCGGCTCCGAACAGACAGGAATGGGGCAGGGCAGGCCGCCGCCCCTCAGTACCGAAGCGATGTAGTTCTTGTTGACGGCGCTGTAGTCGGATCGTCCCTGGGGATCGAAGAAAGTGCTTATTCCGATGCGGGGTTTCATGGTATAGAATATCCACCATGAACATCTCCGAATTCAACCCCCGCGCCGAAGTCCGCGGCTCCAGGCTCTATTTCGACGGCCTCGACACCACAGCCCTGGCCGCCGAATACGAAACCCCCCTCTACGTCGTCTCCGAAACCATGGTGAGGGAGCGCTGCGCCCTGATACGCTCAGGCTTCATTGAAAAATATCCCGACACAAGAGCCGTCTACGCATCAAAGGCCTTTCAGACCCTCGACATGTGCAGGATCGTCGCCTCCGAGGGCCTGGGCATCGATGTCGTCTCGGGCGGCGAGCTCTTTGCGGCCCTCAAGGCTGGCGTCGCCCCCGCGAACATAATCTTCCACGGCAACGCCAAATCGGCCGACGAACTCGACTACGCCGTCAGGAGCGAGGTCGGGCGCATCGTATCCGACAACCTTCACGAAATCCGCGAAATTTCGCGGCTCGGCACGCTCCACAACAAGACCATTCGCGTTCTCTATCGCATAACGCCGGGCGTCGACAGCCACACGCACCGATTCATCTCCACAGGCAGCCTCGATTCAAAATTCGGCATTCCCCTCGATCCATCGGTGCGCGACCTTTACATGCGCGCCGTCCTCGACGCTCCCAACATCGACTTCCGCGGCTTTCATTTCCACATAGGCTCCCAGCTCACCGACAATTTTTCCCACCTTGCCGCTCTCAAAATCGCCCTCACTCTCGTCGGCGACGTGAAAAAAACCTACGGCTATTCAACGCCCGAACTCAACCTCGGCGGCGGCTTCGGCATACGCTACCTGCCGGGCGACCCCGAGCCTGCTATCGGCTATTTCCTCAATCCCATGATGGAGCTTGTGAAAAACGCCGCGAATGATGCCGGAATTCCCATGCCCCGCGTCACCATCGAGCCGGGCCGCTGGATCATAGGCGAGGCGGGCATCACCCTGTACACCGTCAACTCCGTCAAGACGATACCGGGCATCCGCACCTATGTTGGCGTGGACGGTGGCATGGCCGACAACATCCGCCCGGCCCTCTACGAGGCGAAATACCACGCCCTCTGCGCCAACAAGGCCGAGCCGGGGCGCAGCGATGGCACAACCGTCACCATCGTGGGCAAATGCTGCGAAACGGGCGATATCCTCATCCGCGACATCAGCCTCCCCGACCCTCAGCCCGGCGACATCCTCGCCGTCTTCTCGACGGGCGCCTACAACCACTCCATGGCCTCCAACTACAACAGGCTGCCTCGCCCCGCCGTCGTCATGACGCGCGCCGGCGCCCATCGCCTCTCTGTGCGCCGCGAAACCTGCGAGGATCTCATCGCCCGCGAAATTTGATACCAGGAGGAAGAATTCCCGGATGAGCGACATGAGGGCGGAACGCGAGTTCATGGTGTTGAGCCAGATCGCCGCTAGGGGTATCGCCGACAGTAGAGTGCTTTCGGCCATGACTGCCTTGCCCCGACATCGCTTTGTGCCTGCGGAATACGCGGCCTTCGCCTACGACGACCGTCCCCTGCCGATTGGCCATGCGCAGACGATATCCCAGTCATATATCGTGGGCTTGATGCTTGAGGCTCTTGCCTTGAGTGGTGAAGAAAAAGTCCTAGAAATCGGCGCCGGTTCAGGATACCAGGCTGCACTTCTCGGCATGCTCGCGCGGCAGGTCTGGAGCCTTGAAAGGATTCCTGCCCTCAAGGAGCGCGCATCGCTCCTCATCAAGGAATTGGGCATAAAAAATGTTGCGATACTCCTGGGCGACGGCTTTGCCGGACTTCCGGAAGAGGCTCCCTTCGATGCCATAATAATATCGGCGGCGCCTTCCATCATCCCGCCTGAACTGCTCGAGCAGCTCTCGTACGAAGGGGGACTCCTCGTAAGTCCCGAAGGTCCTCCGGGATATCAAAACCTCGTGCGCATAACGCGAAATGGCTCTCGCTTTTTGCGCGAAAACCTCCTCGATGTGTCCTTCGTACCCATGTTGCCTGGGATCGCTCCGCGGCCTAATTCACCGTTACGCTGAAATTGCTGCTTTTAAGCCCCGTACCACTCGACCAAATCCTGAAGCCAGCTATAGCATCGTGGAGATAATCCGTATCATAAATCATCTCCAAATTCTTTGCATTGTTTATAAAGGGGAGAAGATCAAAATTAACGTTTTGCACGGGTGAATTTGCCACATACGTGATGGTGAAATCATCGATCCAAATATCCCATTGCGATCCATTTATTACTGCTGAACCACGCGGCATACCGTCAGGCTGATGACTAGGGGGCATGAACAGCCAAATGGCTAATAAGTATTCGGGTTCGGTAATGCTGTTGGCATTAAAATTTTGCGTGAACCATAATTCATAAGCAGCAAGAAAACTGGCAGAAGGTGCATTCGCGCTCGACCATGTCCAGGTTGTTGGAATTTTATAAATACTATTGGTGCGTATAGGAAGGTTGCTGTCTGAGGTTGCATGCTCGTTATTGTTGCCTACAAAAATGGATGGGAAAGCGATTGGTGAATCAGAGGAGCCTGTTTGTTGCGTAATGTTGAAATTGCCACTATCGGTGTAATATGTCACTGTTTGAGTGGTTGTGGGGTTTTCAATATTGTTCTGGATTACATACTGTCTCCCGCCATAATAAACCGGGAGCCTGCCGTCATACCCTGAGGCTGCGTTAGCGGCGGATAGGCTGTCTTGATTGGATATTATCGTAGTTGTAGTAGTTGTAGAGGTTGTACTCGTAGTAGTCGTAGGTGGAACCGTCGTTGTCGTTGTTGTAGTCGTTGTCGGTGGAAGTGTAGTTGTTGTTGTTGTCGTCGGGGCCGTGGTGGTGGTAGTCGTGAGCACCGTTGTACTGGTGGTAGTCGTCGATGAAGTCGTTGTTGTACTAGGTGGCGCCGTAGTCGTCGTTGTAGTGTCTTTCTCGCCGAGTATCTCCAAAATAGCCGGACAGCCTGAAAGCGATACAACCAATATAACCGCTGCAATAAGCAGTAAGGTGTTCTTCTTCATGTTTACCTCAACGTTATGCGACATTCAGTATCCAATTCATCGATTATTTTACAATATGGCCTTTATCAGTACATTCTCGCCGCTCTGATCATGAAGCGCCCGTCTGAGTGGACGGGAACAAAATCAGTATGGGAATAGTCAAATGCAAGAATACGATCATATCTATCATGGGCTTCTGTTGAAGTCCAAAACCAGCAACTGCAAATTCCTCCTATTTTTTTGTTAAATAAATTGGTCTTCATATAAAGAGTCTCCATAGAACTTGGCAAAAACCAGTCATCGAATTCCTGTGTGCCGTTCTGTACAACCAGGTCATCACAGCGCTTTGCCGCCGACTCCTTTCCTCTGCCGACTGCTACAATAGATTCCGTGTTGCGCTTGCCCGCACCCAGCAATATGGTTGTATATATTTTAACTGTTTTATTGTTTTCATCCTTGTAGGATTTCGGAAAAGCCCCCCAGCTGAAGAAGGAAGGATCCTCCACTTGAATCTGCCCGGGAACAGTATCTCTCACTATGTTTGCAGGAGCCGCTTCCATGTACTGCCAGCCGCCGAAGAAACTGCCTTTATCATAGAATATGTAGCCTCCGGAAGGACCTATGCTGCCCACCTTCGAGGGAGCGTCTTCTTTCAGCATGCCATTATCCCAACGGGCAAATAGCTCCAGGTCATACCTGGTCATTTCAATCTCTGCCTGGTCGTCGAACTCCAGGATCTCTCCCTGGGGGCTCATGCCTATCCAGCCTTCAAAACGATCCGTTCCATTGGCAAAGGAACTTTTAGGCAGGATAATTCTCTGGCCGGCTTTTGCGGAAGCTGGCTCCATGTTGCCCGTTCCGCCTTCCGGGTTGAACGTGATAATAAATTCTTCGGGTTCCAGTGCGCAGCTTGCAACTAAAACTGCAATAAAGAAAGATAAAAGTATAATTCTTATAATACCGAGAAATGCTGATTTGCATTGCTTTTTCAACCAAAGGCTCCAATGAAAATAATAGTTTAGTTCATTATGCCGGCTTGCCTGCATTAGTTTTATCGAACCATGAGTTCTTGAAAAAGCACTTCCCTTGGTTCTTAAAAAGCCCTCATGGCCCGGACCCGCAATTTTAGAAATTTTTCACTCATCCGACCATAAAGACCTGTCCCGTTGTATGAATTTGCCCTATAACTATCTTGCTGGTTTGAGCTCCAGTACAATTCCGGCTTCAAGGAATAATCTGGGTAAGAGGGTCCCACATATTTTGTAAAGAGGCTCAACTCATGGAGTGACGGCAAATACCAGTCATCGCAATCGTTATAGACAAAGTCAAGGCAGGTCTTCGCCGCTACCGTGCCATCGCCCACAACTTCTTCTATGCCGTCAATACCACCTATACCGGTGGGGTATTGGCCGGGGTGAGTATAATAATCTTCCCTGCCTGGATATAGAGTGCCGAGGCTGTTGTGGTACCTGACTATCTGCTCGGTATTTAAGGCACCACCATATATACTTTTCTCCTGTGCCCAGATTGAGAATTCTCCGGATTCATTCTCGTCTCTACGAGGATAGCTCATGGCACCCCATTCCGCTGTCCATTCTGTCGCTGCAGGCGCCATCTCCAAATACCGCCAACCGTCGGAGTAATATCGCTTATCGTAGAAAACAAGCCCGCCTGCATATCCAGGAAAGGAATATCCGCTGCTTTGAAGAAGTCCGCCTTCCTCTTCAGATTCCCAATCGGCATAGAGGTCGATGTGGGTGCTGCCCATAAGAATTTCTTGCTTATCTGTAAAATCTAGAGCTGTTCCATCCGGTTCGGTAGCCATCCAGCCGGCAAAGGTATAGCCCTCACGTGTAAAAGAATTGGCTTGGAGTACAACCTCTGTTTCCGGCTGAGCGGATTGCACAATCACTGTGTCCGATCCATCGTTGGAATGATACCGGATCTCAAAGACGACAGGAGTTGCCAGATCGCAGCCGCCAATAGAGATAAGTAGAAGGAAAATACAGGCAAGCGCAAATTGGGTCTGGTTTTTCATCAGAACATCCTCACCGGCCTGACCCTGAATCGGGCGCGCTTGTCTGCAAAAGGAGGACCAGAAGAATCCCTTTCGAATCTTAAAATTTTCGCCTGTCCGCCGCCGTACTCTGTAGACGACCAATATACATAATTGGAAAAAGATCCTTTGTTATTTCTAATAAGAACAGCATTCATTTTGGATAACTCATATTCACTTGGGAGAAACCAGTCATCAAAAACCTGTTCGTTGTTATATATTACATGGTCGTCGCAGCGCTTTGCAGCCGAGTCCTTTCCTTTGCCAGCCGCTACAATTGAAGCAGTATTGGTTTTCCCTTTGCCAAACTGATAACTTGTCTCGCTGGGGAATTCTCCCCAGCTGAAGCAATAGGGATCTTCCACAAAAACCTCTCCGGGAGCGACCTCGATCTTTAGATCTGCAGGAGCTGCTTCCATGTACTGCCAGCTGTCGACGACCCTGCCTTTGTCAAAAAATATGTACCCTCCGGAAGGACTGACTGTGCCAACCGCAGACGGAAGGTTGGCTTTTGGCAGGCCATTCCACCAACAGGCAAAAAGCTCCAGATCATGCTCCGGCATTTCAACTTCTGCCCGGTCGTCATATTCGAGAATCGTTCCGTCAGGGCTTATCCCGATCCAGCCATCAAAAAAATCTGTTCCCTTGGCAAAGGAATTAGCCGAAAGGGTGACTTTCTGCCCAGCCTTTGTAGACACAGGCTCCATAGTGCCCGTACCTCCGTCGGGATTGAAGGTGATTGTGAATTCTTCCAGTTCCAGCGCGCAACTTGCGGCCAGACAGATGAGGAGGATCAAAATAAGAAAATTTTTAATAAAACCGAGGGATGAACAAACGCGCTGCTTTATCACTGGACTTCCTAAGGTTATATTACATCGCTTTCAGTATCCCATCGGTCGGTTGTTTTGTAAACAGTAAAAAATTATCTATTTACCGCGCTGTTCCCTTTCCCTGAATGCAAAAAAAGAGCGGCCATTTCTGGTCGCTCTTGGTGCTATCGGGCTGAGAGGATTTGAACCTCCGACATCCTGGTCCCGAACGGGGAGCCATGTTCCCATAACAACATACAGCCCCATATCTATTGGATAAAGTGTACATTACCTCCCATGGTTTTGAATGGGTTCATTATATGATGTACACGACCGTGTACACGATAAAAATGGCTTTCATCTGAACGCATGTGAAATAAATTACAGCTTAAGTATCAAGATCGCCGCCCCGACGCCGACAGCGAAGCCGACTAGAAACCCGGTGCCCGTTCCTACCGCCACCGTTCCCCAGGTCGGCCTGCGCTGCTCCTTCTCTATCGATTCATGCATTGACCGATAGAAGCTCTCCCACCATGCCGCGTCGGGCTGACCGTCGAGGAGTCCCTGCCTGTAGCCTTCATTAAAAGACTTCTCCGCCGTCTTCTGCCCTTCATCGACCGCTGCGTCGAGGAGTTCAGCGACCAGTTCGTTCGGAGAGGATTGCCCGGATTCTAGCCCGTACATCTCCGGGGAGGCTTTGGATGATGGTGTCTCTTGCGCCGGTAACCTCATCGGCGCGAGGAGAAGCGTCAATAAGATCAGCAGGATCGGCATTCTTGATCGCATCGGTAGCCTCTTTTTTTACGTCGTCTGCTTTGCTGGCAGCCGCCAGCTCCATATCTATTCTCTCGAGCCTTTTACCTCGCTGGATGGCAATAGAGATTGAAATACCGGAGGTGATAGCGAGGACGACGATGAGGATTAGGGTAGTCATGGTGACGGGCTTGAGCTTCATCCTTTGTCTCCTTCGACGGTGGCCTTATTTGCCAGCCCTTCTTGATACCATTTCCCCTGGACGCCGTTGTCAATGACGTTCAGACCAAGGAAGGCGAGGGCTACCCATTTTATGGCATCGATGATCGAAGGGGCTATCTCCAAGAATACCGCCTTGCCATCGGACCTATCCCCGAAGAAGAAGGTAAAGGCAAGGATAAAAAGCGCAGCTTCGACACCTGCAGCTAGGTTGCCCTTCGTCCACTTCCAAGCTGTTTTCATTCCATGTATTCCTTGGGGTTAATCCGCGACCCACGGGCGTCGATCTTCTTGATGCTATGATGGACTTCCCAGTGGATGTGAATTCCGGTGGGGCCTTCCACATAGCCTGCGTTGCCAACTGGGCCGAGAATATCGCCGGCCTCGACGGGGACTTTTACTGTGCGTAAAATCCTCGCGGGGAAGGGTGTCTTTTTTATTGTCTCAATGTGATCCCCATAGTGAAAATCGACAGTGGCCTTAGCCGATCCGTCCAGAAGGATGTCAGCCCAGAAATGGGCGAGAATGTGCATCTTGTGCGTCTTGTCCTCTTCGATGACGATGATGCCGCCAAAAACATCTTCGAAGTAATTATGCCAAGGTATCTCGAGGATGCTGGGCTTTTCCTTCTCGTCCCAACCGCTGCCTCGAATGATGATATAGCCACGGGCGATGCCTTTTACGGGGGACCGCGCAAGGCCATCGCCGGCAGCAATATCCAGGGCTTCGTGCTTATACCATCGCTCTTCTGGCTTCGCGAAGAGCGGGCGCATCTGGTCGAAGGGCGCCGTTATGACTCCGCCCTTGATGACATTCATTTCCCGCTTCCTTTTTCGATATGGGCCACGAACATTTTTAATATGGCATCCTGTCCCGATGCAATTTGATCGAGCTTTGACCCATATCCTGATACCATCGACTTTATCTCGGACACGTCGCGCTCGGTCGTTGCCTGCCTAACCTCAAGACTCGCTGTCTTTTCTGACAGCGTTTTCGCGGAGGCGTTGGAGGATAGCGTCAACGTTGTCATGATTATGGCAACCACCATCGAGACGATCGTCGCGGCGGTCTGTAGTGTCTTTTTCTGCTGCTCGCTCATACTGCCTCCGATAAGCCTTCTGGCTATTTAGTTGCGCTTGGCTTTGGATACCGTGATTTTATTTCCGCGATCTTCGCCATCCATTCTTCTTTCGTTTTTTCGCCCCGCTGGTAATCGAAGAATAGAGGATCGGATTCGTCCCTGTAGGCATTTCTGCGATTGACAAGACATGAGGCCAAGTCGCGTGATGTCTTTTCTGCATTAACCTCGGCGAGGGTTTTACCAAATAACTTCATGATATTCCCCCGTGTCCCAGGACTGGCAGAATTGTGTATAGAATCGCCTAACCGTAATAAACAATTCACCGGACTCGTCTCTGTGCGCCTCGAGAATGTGTCCATCGGTCTGTTCAGAGACTTCCGGAAACATCACGGACGCAATATCAAATTCATACAATTCTTCGTCGATTATAAGACTGTCCTCGCTGACTGGGTTAATCACCGTATCAGGGAAGGTCGCCATCTTCGCGTAGGGATTCCATTTTACAGGACTGTATTTTATTTTCATTTCCACCGTCCTATAGCGATTATGCTAAATTCACAGGATTGTGTTGGGCTGTCAGAATAGGCAAGCCATAGCGCCGTAGTCTGATACCTTCCAGCCTTATACACTCGATAGGTAGTATCGTTGATACTAGCGTTCGAGTTGGTAGCCATTACGTCATACAGGGTATTGATAAATGTTGCCGGAAGCGACACTGAGCCACCCCATCCCCCCGTTGCGGTTTGAGAGTAGTGCCGCCAACAAATCATTGTCCCGTCGCCGAATTTTACATATGTTCCATTCGTATTCTGCCCTACTTCAACAACGCCTGAGCCGACATCAGTCTGGAAGTTTCCAATGGGGATAGAGGAATATAGTGAAGAGTCTATTCGCTGGATTAAATTATTCCCTGAATTATTCACATAAACAAATAAGATAGCTCCTGTTGTTAATACAGTTACGGCAGAGTCATATACGTATGTTCCGCTTATAGTAGTTTCACTGGTCCAGGATGAGCCATTCCATATTCTTTGTACTAAATAACCGGAAACATTTTGATAGACACACATGACCGTGCCATTGGGAAGATTCGTAAGAGACGGGAGTTCTGAATCGATCCCATTTACTACTGTCTCGCTTCCCCATGATCCCGCAGTATCGCGTATCCTTTGTACTAAGTACCCATCGCTGTCCCTTCTGTACACACAAAGTACTGTTTGATCAGCAAGTACTAATATTGAGGTTTCGTCTGAATAGGCTCCATTCACTGTAGTTTCGCCACTCCAAACGCCAGCCGTACTTCGTATTCTTTGCCTTATATACCCATTTAATGTTCGATATATACATATAACCCTACCATCAGAAAATTCTGATATGGAGGGGCTATGTGCATTGGTATCTGTAATGGCCACAGGGGCACCCCACGTTCCCCCGATATCACATACCCTTTCGTACAAATAATACGGAGATGCATTTTCTTGATATACCAATATAGAACGACCGTCAGGAAGGGTAGTAAAAGAAGCTTTGTTTGTCGGGTATCCTAATCCATTTATTACAGTTTCACTTCCCCAAACACCTGCCGCACTTCTTATTTTTTGGACGATGTACCCATCACTTGTTCTACGGTATACACAAACAGCTCTTCCTCCAGAAAGAGCTCTAAGAGAAGGCCCGAACGTAGAAAAAGCATTCACCGAGGTCTCGGAAGAATATGTATTGTTTTGTAGCCATGTCCCATTATATGCGATAGTTGTCTTAAGCACATTTGCTATTAGGCTTTTGAATATCGCGCCTACTCCAGCAAAGGCTCCTGTTCCAGATATAAACGCTCCAGGAAGATCATTGCCAGCTCCATCCTGGCTTACATTTCCATTCTCATCATACCCACCCGAGTAGATCGCACCCGAGGTTTCGAGTCGTGCCTTCAGTAAGTACAAGAATTTGACCATGATGATTTCAAAGGCCGTCGATGATCCAACATAGTGGCTCGATACACCGTATCCCTGCCGCACGGCATCGAGAACAAAGAGCCATGTTCGGGCTATCTGGTCGGGGGTTGGCGCGGCTTGGCGTGTCCAGGTGGAGGAAACGTAAGCGTAAATTCCGCGCTCTCCGACGGTGGCAGAATAGAGGACAGCAAGGCTTCCGGATACCATTCCCGTGATCGTCCCGCGATCTGCGTAATCGAAAAGACCAAGACAGGCAGGAGAATCGACGCCTTGAGGCCCGGTTTCCCCAACCGCGCCATGCTTCATCTTCGAGAGCGAGAAGCGTTTCGTGAGGGTAGCGAAGCCTGGACGTGTTGCCGTGAAGTCCACATATCCTGCATCGATAGTCATCGTGGCGACTGTGTAAGTGTAGGTGGCAAGCGTTCCTGTGATGCCCGAGAGGGGTGTCGCCGTGACAGTGTAGAGGTTTGTGATATCGATGCCGGCGAGGAGAATCTGGAACGTCGAGACAGCCCCGGTCAAATCAGGACTGGAACCGTCAGCGGCGCAGGGAACGGGATGGGCATAGTTGGTGAGGCTTGCGATAGGGGTATCGTTCTGATCGAAAAGAGTAATCTGGCCTACGCCAATAACGCCCATGTACGTTCTCCTAATTAAGCAAGAGGATTGATTGCATCGACATAGACAACGCCCTGGCTGTCGATGTCATCACCCGTAACCGCGAGAGCGGCAGCCCCGGAGGTGGTCTTCTGTCCAGCTGTCGCCCCGGTTCCTGCGTAAACCCATAGCTTGCCCCCGGCGAACTGGTTCAGCGTGGGTGCTACTGCCGAAAAGCCATTCAGTGGTGAACGGATCACAGTATTCGTAGTCGTTGATCCCGATCCGACTTCGTAGGATCCGATCGTAAGGCCATCGGCTGTGATTACGCGGATGACATCGCCAGCGATCAAAGCGGCAGAGAGCGCGGCGTGGGTGAAATTCCCCGTGATGCCTGCGGTATTCGCTGAGATTGCCTTGTATGCCGAGGTTTTCGCGGTGTCGATAAACCCCGACTTGTTGCCGTTCTTGTCGTAGAGCTTCCAGTTGAAGGTGTAGGCGCTGATGTCGGACACTTTCGATGCTCCATTCCAGACTTCCGGAGTAAGGTTTTTCGATCCGTTTCCGTTTTGGAACACCTGCCCATTCGAAGCATAGACCTTGACGTCGTAGGGGTCGGAGACGTCATAGATCTGGAAATAGGCAGTATATATATTCGCGTCAGCATCCTTGGCTTGAACCATGAAGAGCCCGATGTCGGTGATGGCATCCTCGCGAATGACGAGATATTTCACATCGGCCCATGTACCATCGGCTGGCGCCGAGGCCGCGCCATGAGCAGTCGTCAGGAAAGTGATCATCCCGCCCGTGACAAGGGCATGATTCGCGTCGAGCTGATCCGCCGCCGCGAATGGGCTCACAAACCACTTATAGGTCACTCCCGAGGCATCAACACCGGCCGCTCTCATAAGATCCGCGAATACTTCAGCGGTGTTCTTCGCTCCCGATTTAGCGCCCTCGATGACCTTCGTTCCCTGGACGAGCACATAAACCGCATTCGATCCCGCCTTTACGCAGGCGATCGTGATCATGCAGTTTATGTGGGTGACGAGGCCGGTCAACGGATCGGTATAGTCGCCCTCGAAGTAGACGTTGTAAGCAGGGGTGGCATCAGAGACGTTGGTCGTTTTGTTGATGGTGGAGACATTCGTCGCGAGCTCACTTCCTCCGAGGGTCGTTCCCCACTTTCTATTCGAGAGGTTTCCGACGATGTTCACCCCGTTGAGGTACACATAGGCGGTCAGGACGTTGGCCGTCGAAGCATAGTCGGGGTTGTACGAGGTGGAAGACTCATCCTTCGTGTAGACCTGGGTGAGGCCCTTCGACGCATTGATGAACGCGCTGATCGGAGCGGCGTCATTATGGTCATAAAGGGTGATCTGGCCAGTGCTTACTACTGCACTCATCTTTTTCTCCTTTAGGGTCGAGCCCTATCATTCCATAACTTCCAAGGTGTACGTCGCCCTGGCATATACGCTATCCGTCGTCACTTCGACGGTTCTGTACCCTGATACATGGTTGAAGTTCCATGTTGCATCGTCATTGGGAGGAGATTGAGGAAAAAACGATGTCCTGATCCATTTGAAGGCGGAATCGGGATAGCTTGCCGTCACTTCGACTCCATTCTTGAAGAGGTGTGGAGTCAGTATTGTCGAAGTGCTCTGTCCTGGTTTGAACTTGTCTCCGTTACTGCTCTGAATTATGACCGTGAGATTTGACCGGATACACCAGATCCAATCGCTAGGAACATAGTCACCAGCAGCACGATCGGCGGTTGACTGGTAGAGCACTCCATCAGATATCCAGAGATCTCCAATCGAGTAGGGACCAATAGGTTCGGTGTAGAAGACTTTTGATGTGTCAGACAATGCCACGGCAATATCTTGTGGAGTCGCAACTGGCCAAACAGATGAGAGTGTTTGCATTTCACTCTGCGTAGAGATTGATGTCGCGGTTAAGAGCTGGACAGCTTCGTACTCAATAACAGCCTTTGAAGCGGCTCGCTTTCTCCTGGTAATTACTGCATAGACAGATGTCCCGTTCCGAGCCTCAATTAACTTTACTCGGGCACCGAGAGCAAGAACCTGGTTACATCCAAACGTGTATTGTTCCTCTGCATATACATCTTCGGCCAGGGCGATCGCCAGAGCCTGCGCGGATACCTTAGTAAATAAATATTGCGATGCATATTCGCGTGCGTTCTTTTCTGTACCTAGGGGAAGCGCTTTTTCTGTTCCAATTTTTTTTCTAATAAGGGCATCGGCGTAGATTTCAAAGATACGGATACTCTTGGTCTCTGCAGATTCATTTTGAAATCTAACCTTTGCTTTATGCGATTCGAATGAACTAGTCTCTATTCCAATACCACTATCAGCTTCAAAATTGACTTCAGCCCCAGAGGTTGCTACAAGGGTGAGATCCTTGTTCGCGAGACGTGTTTCCCTGGCAAGGTATGGTTTATCGAGCCAATTTTGCACATAGCCTTGAAATACATCTTCAATGTCTGAGTCTTTGGGAAAATAATCACCAGCCGCAATTGCTTCTCCTGTGAAAGTGCCGTCAGAATCGACAGGAAGGTTCTCTCTATATACAAGGACATTATGCAATATCTCGAGCTCTGACCACGTCACTTTTGCACAATCGCGATAATCTGCCCGATTTTCAAACTGAAATGGAATTACTGTGGATAGATCATCAGGACCAATCTCGATGGCGGTCGCTGTTGGTCTCCAGGGGATCAGATTAAGGATACCAGCTGCATCAGGATGAATCACGTATCCATATTCCATAAATAAAACGTCAAGCAGATCTCGATACGTGC
>CAYXUF010000043.1:0-21059 GCA_964468155.1 uncultured Treponemataceae bacterium | reverse complement strand
CCAGATGATGGTTTCGCTCGTGGGGCGGATGCAGTAGGGTTCCTCGAGTTCCTCGCCGCCACCGTGCGTGACGACGGCCAGTTCGGGAGCGAAGCCTTTTACGTGCTCGGCTTCCTTCTGGAGGAAACTCATGGGGATGAGGAGGGGAAAATAGGCGTTCTGGTGCCCGGTTTCCTTGAAGCGCCGGTCGAACTCGTCGCGGATGCGTTCCCAGATGGCGTAGCCGCGCGGCCTGATGACCATGCACCCTTTCACCGGCGAATAGTCCGCCAGTTTGGCGTTGAGGACGATGTCGATGTACCACTGGGAGTAATCGATTTCGCGGGGTGTAATTTTTTCGGCCATGGCTCACCTCAAAAGGGAAAAAGATAGGGAATTATATAGAAAAGCCTCATCTCTATCAACAGGAGGTATTTGGGCAAGACCGGGTGCGGTAAAGCGGTGGTGCGGTAAAGGCCGGGGGCTTCAAGCCTTGGGGATTTCGCTGTATCCTGTCGAATGTGACACTCCAGACAAGACGGCGCACCTATTGGGTCTTTTTCGGCATCAGCTGCGCCATGCTGCTGACTGGCCTCGTCTTCACCATTCTTCTCGCCACGCGCAGGAACCTGGTGATTTTCCTCATCGAGCATGACATCTATGAAGTCCATTCCTTTCTGAAGCTGAGAATTCCTTCATATGTTCTCTCCATGACGGATGTGCTTGCGCTCAGCGTGTTCGCCGCACTGGCCGGTGCCGTGATACTGCGGACATTCAGAAAAACCGTTTCAGCCGAAATCTTTTTCTTCGCTTTTTGGCTGGCCACTGTCTCATTCGAATCCTTCAGGCTCGTCCATCTTTTCATCGCGCTGGGGGGAGGATCGGATTCTTTTCTGGCTTTGATCGACAAACTCTATATCGGGACAAGGTTTCTGGGCTATTTCGCCATATTCATCTCGGGGCTTTATGCATCGGGAATGAGGAACGACAGGCAGTTTTCGATACTGTTCATCGGTGTTGGCATCAGCATCGTTCTCGTATCGATACTTCCGGTGAACACGGGCATATGGGCACGCACTTTGATGTTCAAAGTGGGATACTCTATGCTCATTGAGGGTTTCTCGCTGGCCATCATCCTTATCACTGTCGCCAACTACCTCATTGCCGTGCGGGTAAGGGGCGATAAAGCCTACTACTATATCGCTCTGGGCATAGCCGCAATAGCTGCGGGCGCGCAGTACCTGAGCCGCGACGGATCACCCCTGCTCAGTCTGGTATCGATACTGACGATGGCGACGGGAAGCTTTCTGTATATCTATAAAATTCATTCGTTCTATCTCTGGCAGTGAAGTTATGCGAACAGCCTTCATGCTCCTCATCGCAAGGACTGGCGCCGGGATCAGAGGCCGAGCAGTGTTGCCGTTAAGCCTGCGGCGATGGGGAGGAGGATGTTGTCCCAATCCTTCGCAGGGACCGCTTCCACAAAGGTTGAAACGGCGGCGATGATGAGGGAGGCAGAAAGTTTTCTGGACAGGGCATAGGCGGAGATCAGGGAGGCAGTGAAGCAGGTGAGGCTTCCTTCCACCGATTTGCCGCGGGTGTAGGGCATGGGGATTCTGCCCAGCGTCTTCCCCACAAGGCTTGAAAAGCTGTCGCCGAAGGCCAGGATGTATATGGCGATCGAGGCGGGCAGGGGCTTGAAGACCAGCAGGGAGATGAGAGCGCCGAGCCCGAGAGTGACAGGACCTATGATAAAGCGGCCGTCATCGCGGAGGCGAGCTGCCCGGGCAGTGAGCTGGGAGATGAGCGGGATGCGGACGCCGCGCATCCTGAGCGTCTCGAAGACGATATACGTGATTGTGCCCAGCGCGAGGAGGGCGATCGTTATCGGCCTTGAGAGGGAGTGGAGAAAGGGAACGAACGCTATCAGCAGGTGAATGGATTTGCGGATGAATTCTATCGTGACTTCCTGGCGGGTGGCCTTTTTTCGGCTTCTGCCTGCCTCAAGAAGCCCTACCGAAATGTCAACGTTCTCCTGCCTCATTTTTGCTCCACTCACCGCATATTGACACCCTGCGAGGGCTTTGGTAGGATTGGCACCTGTCGGAGAGCGTTGGGTGGGCGATTAACTCAGCGGGAGAGTGCTACCTTCACACGGTAGAAGTCATTGGTTCAATCCCAATATCGCCCACCGAACGCTCTCTTTCTATTCCCAACGCTCATGATAAACCCAGGCAATCCTGACTTCAATCCTCGTCCAGGTGGCGGTACGCCACGGTTTCTTCCTGCCAGGAAACTATAATCCTATTTTTCAGGAATATCCAGAGTCAGGTTTTGCCTGGCCAGGGTTCTGTCCTCGATCTTGCCTAGAAGCCAGAGGAGACCTGCCGATACGCCGGCGATGGCGCCGATCAGGGGCCATACCGTATCGAGGCTCGTGGCGTCGATGAGCTTGCCTATCACGGGCGGGCTGATCGTCCAGCCTATGCCTCCCAGGAAGGGGAGGATTGCCTGGAAGCGTCCCCTGTGCGAGATGGGCGTGTGGTTGGCAACATATGCCCCTTCGTTCGTCGCGTTCACGATCTCCCCCAAGGTCCAGATGAAGGTGGACAGATAGAGAAGCCAGATGTTGCCGGCCAGGCCTATCATGCCGAATCCGAGGGCGAAGAAGAGCCCTGACAGGGCCACCGAATTGATAGGCTTCCATTTTTTCGTCAGCGCCATCACGGGCGTGGAGAGGAAGATGACGAGGGCGGCGTTGAGGGTCATGCAGGAGCCAAAAATAGCGGCGCCAGCGGCGCCGAACACGGCCTTGGCCTGGAGGGGCAGGGCGAAGCGATGCTGGGCATAGACGAAGCCGTACCAGGTGGTGAGCATGGTGAAAATGATGAGGAAGGGGCGCGACATGAGGGCCTGGGCGAGGGTGCCCATATGGGCTTCCTCGGTGCTCCCCGTGCCAATTGTGGCGTCGATCTGTTCCTGTGTGGGCTTTGTCTCGGGCACTTTCATGCCGACAATCCAGGTGGCGGCGAAGACGGCCAGGGCGTTGCCCCAGAAAAGCCAGGACGATGCGTGCTCGAAGAGGAAGCCCGCGATGAGGGATCCCACGGCGAAGCCCAGGTTATGCCCCAGGTAGGTGAGGGAAAAGGCGGTGCGCCTGTTGTCTGGGGTCGTGAGGTCCATCATCATGGCGGACCGAGCCGGGTCGGTGAGGCCGTCGAAGAAGACGCTCGCGAGGATGAGCCAGGGGACATAGTCGGAGAAAATGGCAAAGCCGCAAGGTATGTAGAGGGCGGCCGAGATGATCTGGGTGACAACCATGAGTTTCTTGCGTCCCAGCCTGTCGGCCAGTTTGCCGCCGATGAAGTTGCCCGGTATGTAGACGATGGAGATGAGGAACATGAAGGAGCCCGCGTCGCCCTGGGTCATCCCCAGCCTGCCGGTGAGGTAGAGGGTGAGGAAGGGAAAGACGAAGATGCCCACCGAGTTTACGATGGTGGCGAAGAAGAGAGTGTAGAGAGGTTTGGGGAGGCCTTTGTAGACGCCGAAAAGGCCGGCAGCCCTGCGCCGCAGCGCGGGGATGAGAGTGGGAAGGTTCTTTGTATCTGCTCCGGTGCCCATGATAATTCCGCTTCCGCATTTGTGCGGTTCCACTGCCGAGGGACACATTCCTTACGGCATGATGACGGCGCTTGCGCGCGACTGTTCTGTTGTGCGGGGCTGGTGTGGGCCGGGAAGAAAGGGGGTGTTCTTTCTGAGCTCGAGCCCTAAGCAGCTTCGCGTTCGTTTCTGTGTGAGATCATTACAATTACAAACACTGCTTTGGCTCCTTTCCTGAAGATTGCAGGCATGGTGGCAGATTTTTATGATATAGTCAAGATGAATTGCGGCATGAATGGATAGGGATTTATCGAAACGCGGCAATGGATGGAGGGCTGGCATGGATGGAATTCTCTTTTCGGGGGCATCGGGAAAACTGGATATAATCGAGCCGGGCCTGGTGTCGCGCAAGGTGATGGCATATGGCGAAAAGACGATGGTGGTGGAGGTGCATTTCGAGACGGGTGCCGAGGGGGCCGCGCATTCGCATCCCCATGAGCAGATATCCTACTGTCTCGACGGAAGTTTCGACTATTATGTCGGCGAGAGCCATTACATCCTGAAACCCGGCGACTCCATACTTGTGGCGGGCGGAGCCCGTCATGGCACAAAATGCCTCGCCAAGGGCAGGTTGCTGGACGTTTTTTCGCCGCCGCGCGAAGATTTTTTAGCGCGTTGAGCGCTACAGGAGACCCGAATGAAAGGCAACATGGGCAAAGTTCTCTTCGTCGATCTGGAGCATGGAACCTTTGAGGCGCGTCCCCTTCCCGAGGAGTTGTATCGGGATTGCGCGGGCGGCATAGGCTTGGCCGCGCGCATTCTCATCGACGAAATTCCCGCCGGCGCCGACCCGCTCGGCCCCGAAAACCTCCTCGCCTTCATGTCGGGGGCGCTGACAGGGACGGGAGCGGTGATGACGGGCCGATGGATGGTGGCCTGCAAGTCGCCCCTCACGGGCGGCTGGGGCGATGCCAACTGCGGCGGCACCCTGTCGCCGGCGATAAAACGCTGCGGCTACGACGGCATTTTCTTCAAGGGAATCTCGGCCCGGCCCGTCGTTTTTTTCTGCGACGACGAAGGCCCCCGGCTGGAACCGGCAGGGGAACTCTGGGGCAAGGACGCCATCGAGACGGAGGAAGCGATTTTCGCCTCCTGGAAGGGCGCCAGGAAACCGGCGATGGCCGTCATAGGCTACGCCGCCGAAAACCTGTCGCTCATCTCCGGCATCTCCAACGACGGCGGCCGCTACGCCGCACGCTCGGGCGTGGGCGCCGTCATGGGTTCGAAGCGCCTCAAGGCTATCGTTCTGTCCGGAAGCGCCAAAATTCCCTGCGCCAATCCGCAGAAGGTGATGGAGCTCTCCAAGCGCTTTACCGAATCGGTGAAGAACACCAGCATCCCGGCTTTCGTGAAGGGAAAACACCTGGCCTTCGTGGGCAAGATGATGGGGTTGCCCATTGTTTTCCGCATGGACGGGATTCTGAGCGCGGCGTTTTTCAAGCGCTGGGGCACGATCTACAACAATACGGGAGGCGTGGTGAACGGCGATACGCCAGTGGGCAACTGGAAGGACGGTCCGGCCGAGTTCCCGAAGGCGCAGTACGAAAAGCTCAACGCCCAGAAGGTCACTGACCTCGAAACAAAGAAATACCATTGCTATTCCTGCGTGATCGGCTGCGGCGGCATCTGCGACGTGAGCGGCATCATCGCCGGCGGCGGCCATATGCACAAGCCCGAGTACGAGACGCACGCCGCCTTCGGCCCGCTATTGCTCAATGACGGCCACGCGTCCATCTTCAGGTGCAACGACATCTGCAACCGCAGCGGATTGGACACGATTTCGGCCGGAACCACAATAGCCTTCGCCATCGAGTGCAGGGAACGCGGAATCCTGAGCGAAGCCGCGTTGGGCGGCATCGACCTGAAATGGGGCGGCAGCGAAGCCATCGTGGAGTTCCTCGAGCTCATGGCGAGGCGCCAGGGCATCGGCGAACTCTTCGCCGACGGCGCGGCAGCGGCCGCGAAGAAACTGGGAAAGTCCTCCGAATCCTTCGCCGCCCAGGCGGGAGGGCAGGAGCCGGGCATGCACGATTCGCGGGCCGATCCTCAGATGGGGGTGTCCTACTCGGCCGACCCCACGCCGGGACGCCACACGATAGCCTCCGGCGTCTACTACAACGTGATGCAGCTCTGGAAGAAAGTGACCTGGGCGCCGAAAGTGCCCCTCGTCTACCTGAAGTCGCAGGAGTACGGAGCCACCGAGGAAGAAGCGATGAAGGGAGTGGCAGGCACGCTCTACAAGCAGGTGGCCGACATGGCGGGGGGCTGCCTTTTCGCCATGATCACGGGCGTCCAGCACTGGGATCTTTTCGCCTTTTTCAACGCGGCGACGGGATTGGAACTGTCGCCTGACGAGTATATGGAGATGGGCAGGCGGGCCCAGACCATGCGCCAGCTCTTCAACCTCAAGCAGGGGATCGATCCGCGCGACTATTTTGTCCCCGAACGCCTGCGCGGAACACCTTCTCTTTCCAACGGTCCATTGAAGGGCAAGTCCGTGCCTTTGGCCGAAAAGGTGAGCCTGCACTGGACGGCGATGGGCTGGGACGGAAAAACGGGAGTGCCGACGGCGGCGACCCTCGAAAAGCTGGGCTTGAAGGACCTTGTTGAAAAGAATTTCCCAGAGGGTTCGCTTTTACGATAAAGGAAAACGAGGCGGCTGCCAAGGCAGTTTCAGCTTCCGCGGCTGCTGCGGCTGCCGAGACTGTTGCGGCTTCCGAGACTGTTGCGGCTTCCGAGACTGTTGCGGCTTCCGAGACTGCCAAGGTTTCGTTTCGCCTTGCCTAATGGCGGCCGGGAGGCTAGAATCGACGGCATGAAAGGTATCATTGTCGCCGCCGGGTATGGCACCCGCTTTCTTCCGGTCACCAAGACCGTTCCAAAGGAACTCCTTCCCGTCGGCGTCAAGCCGAGCATCGCCTATATCGTGGAGGAATTCATCGCTTCGGGCATCGAGGATATCGTCATCATTTCATCGCGGAGAAAGAAGGCTCTCGAGGACTATTTCGACCGCGAGATTGAGCTTGAGGAAGTGTTCAAGCGGGAAGGGAAGGCCGACAAGCTCGCCCTGATCTCCCCGCCCAAGGCCCACATATCCTTTGTTCGCCAGACCGAGATGATGGGCACGGGACATGCGCTGCTGCAGGTGAAGAACCTCATCGGCGGAGAACCCTGCGTCGTGGCCTATCCCGACGACCTCCTCATCGGGGCAACGCCGCTGGCTCTCCAATTGATACAGGTTTACGAAAAAACAGGCAAATGCGTTTTGGCCACTATCCTGGAGCCGGGCGACGTCTCGCGCTATGGCGTCGTCGATCCGGACAAGGACGGCATCGGCGTTCGGGGTTTCGTTGAAAAGCCGGCACGCGGCAGGGAACCGAGCCACGAGGTATCCATCGGCCGCTATCTGTATACGCCCGAGTTCTTCGATAGGCTCGAGGAAGGCTGGAAAAAGCACGAAAAGGGTGAGTACTACCATTCGTACGCCCTCGACCGGATGATCGAGGCGGGAAAGATGGCCTTCAGGCGGGTTGAGGGCAAAAGGCTCGACACGGGGGATCCCGCCGGTTTCCTGGAGGCGATTCTCCACAATGCTGCCGGAGACCCGGCTTTAAGGCCGACGCTGGATGCCTTTTTCGCGTCCTACAGCCATGGCGGGATCCAGGGAGCGAAAGAACCATGATCATCGGCATCGATATAGGCGGAACGACGACGAAGATCGTAGGCCTCGGCCCCAACAAGGAAAAGATCTGCGCCACGGTGAAGGCGAGCGATCCCGTCGCCTCGGCGGCGGGCGCCATCGGGAAATTCCTCTCCGTCGCCGGCAAGAAGATGGGCGATATCACGTTGATCGCGGTGACAGGCGTCGGTTCCACATCGATTTCCGATGAGGTGCTCGGCATCAAGGCGATACACGTGGAGGAGTTTCTGGCCGTCGGCATGGGCGGCCTCGAGCTTTCTGGCGCCGAGAAGGCGCTCGTCGTTTCTGTGGGGACGGGAACCGCCATCGTGCATGCCGAGGGAAGGCTGGCACGCCATCTGGGCGGCTCGGGCATTGGCGGAGGGACGATACTAGGGCTCGGAAAGGCTCTGGCGGGGATCACCGATTTCGACACCCTCGCCCTGGCAGCCTCGCGCGGCGACGTGAGGGGCGTCGACCTGACGATAGGCGATATATCGCCGAAAGCCGTGGGAACCCTGCCTCGCGACGCCACTGCTTCCAATTTCGGCAAGATGGCCGACCGACCGAGCGCCGAGGATTACTCGGCAGGTATCGTCAACATGGTCTTTCAGACGGTCGGCATGCTCGCCCTTTTCGCGTCGCGGGCCGAGCATGACGAAACCATCGTCGTCGTCGGCAATACCATGCAGATTCCATCCGCCCGCGATGTGCTCGAACGCCTTTATCCCATCTACGGGATACAGTTCATCGTTCCCGAACTCGCCCAATACGCCACGGCTCTGGGCGCTGCGCTCTACCTTTCGGAGTGAGGCCGAGGACGGAAGCAGGGGGCCTTAGGGCTTCGGTCGAGAGAATCTGAGGCTGCCGCGCAGATTGAAGAGGATGCAGCCGTTTTCTATGGACCAGATGCCTTCGCCGTCCGAGAAGGGGATGAGGGAAGTTGTTTTAGAAAGAACTGCGGGAAGATCGGATGATACGATGAGGAAATCACCATAGTCATCGGAGCCGATGCCGCCATAGAGGGCAGATCCCGATTTGACGGCGAAAACCCCAGGCAGTTTGGGGTCGGCTATAATGGCGGCGTAGGAACCTTCGGCGAGAGCATTGGCTTTTCGTATGGCGTCGATCATTCGAAGTACGCCATCGGGAAGACCATCGCGCAAGCCTGAGGCTGCGTAGGCCTGCCTCATCCCCGCCAGGTCGGCACTTGTGAGCGTTTGGTTCGTGGCGTAATGTTCTTCTACCAGATGGACGATGATTTCGCCTTCGCTGTCGGAGATGACGGCATGTCCTCTGAAGGAGAGCCAGGTTTTCATCGTATCGGTGTTCGAGATAGTGCCGACATGAGCCCCGACCAGCTCAATCTTGCAGTCGACGCGATAGGGTTGGCTGCTGCTATCGGCGATGGCGCCGCAGCCTGCCCCTCCTGCCTGTCCAATAAAGCGCTGCCCGGGCTTGCCGGATATACCCAGGTCGCCGCATGCACTCAAGGGGGCGCCGGTATTCTTGAGCAGGACTATCCTTCGCTTGTCGTCGATGAATGATGCGCCGATGGAGTCGCAGTCCCTGTATGCGATGCGACACAGAAGGGCTTCGGCTTCCTTGCCCATGTCAGGGTTCTCGGTTTTATATAGTAGAGACATTATGCCGCCCATGCATCGCCTCCCTTTCGATTATAACATGACTTTTCTCCGTCGGGGGATGCTGATATAGTTCCTCACATGTTGGAGCAGGCTTTTGAAACAGAATACAGGGTGCGGGGCTATGACTGCGGCTATGGCGGTTCCTTGAAGCCCCTGGCGCTGGCCAATTTTTTCCAGGAAGCCGCGGGCGACCACGCTTTTTCCCTGGGCATCGGGATGGAAGAGATGTTCGCCCGCGGGCGAACCTGGATGCTTTCGCGCGTGGATATTAAGGCGGAAGTATTGCCTCGGGCCGGCGATGAAGTGATCGTGCGTACCTGGCCGGCTGGAACGGAAAGAATATTCGCTGTACGGTATCTGGAGCTATTGTCGGCCGATCGCCGCCGACTTGCCGGAGCCCGTTATGACTACCTTGTGGTCGATATCGAAAAGAGGCGGCCCGTCCGACCCGAGAAGGTTCTCGATCCGGAAATGAGGCTGGATGTTTCTCCGCCCTATCCTGATCTTGTCCCGGGGCTGCAGGATGTGATCGATTTTGGAGCGTCTGTCCCGAAAGGCTGGCAGGCATCCTTCACGCTGCAAATATGTCCACGTCACATTGACAACAACGGCCATGCGAACAACGGTCATCTGCTCAACTGGCTCTGTGACGCCGTGCCTGTCGGGGAAAGGGCTTCAGGAGCCATTGCCAGGGTAAAAGTGGATTTTGTGTCGGAAGTGAAGGAAGGTGAGTGCCTTGTCGCTTACTGGATTGACAGCCAGGCGTCGAATGCCACGCTGTCGATTCTGGCGAGAGGTGACGAGATCGTTGCGCGGGCGAAGACGCGCTGGATGTAGAAAGGAGGACAAAACCGCGATGAATGGAACAAGAGCCCGGGTCCGAAGCTTAGGGGCGGCTGCAGTAATTCTTGTCTTTGTTGCACTTCTTTCGTCGTGCCTGCCTGGCGACGGCAAGAACTCCGCCGAAAAGCCCGCCAACTTCCTCACGGGAATTTGGCACGGCTGGGTCGCGCCCGTCTCGGTGATAGTCGGCATTTTCAACGGCAACATTCGAGTGTATGAGCCCAATAATTCAGGCTGGTGGTACGACCTCGGTTTCTATATGGCCATCATCTCGGGTTTTGGAGGCATCACGCTTTCCCGCAGGAAGAAGTGGCAGAAAAAGTTCTAGCCCGAAACAGGGCTAGCCTGAAATAGGGCTAGCCTGAAATAGGCTCCGGGGCAGGACGAATCCTGTTCCAGGCGCGCCAAACGCTTCATTGACCCATGAAGCCGGATACATTACATTCACCTAATATCCAAATTTGTATGCTGCAGAACCCTGCGGCTGACGGGATACTGTCCATGGAGGTGGTGAATGTCGATTGTTCGAAAAATGCCTGTGCCCAGCGATATCGATATCGCTCAGGCTGCCGATGTCCGGCCGATCTCCGAGATCGCCAGGCGGTATGGGATCGGTGAAGACTACCTGGAGCACTATGGCGCCGACAAGGCCAAGGTTCGCCTTGAATTCCTCAGCGAAAAGCCTGTTTCGGCCAAGCGGGCCAAGTATATCGATGTGACGGCGATCACGCCGACACCTCTCGGAGAAGGCAAGACAACGACAACCGTAGGCCTTGCGCAGGGCTTCGGTTTTATCGGCAAAAAGGCCATCGCGACCATCAGGCAGCCTTCCATGGGGCCTACCTTTGGCATAAAGGGCGGGGCAGCGGGCGGCGGCTATAGCCAGATCGTGCCGATGGCCGACTTCAATCTGCATCTCACCGGCGACATCCATGCCGTGAGCGCAGCCCATAACCTCTGCTCCGCGGCCATCGACGCGCGGCTGTATCACGAGGGACGCTGGTCGGAGGCCTATTTCGAGAAACTCGGGCTCAAAAAGCTCAACATCGATGCCTACAATATCTACTGGCGCCGAATAATGGACATGAACGACAGGACACTGCGCAAGATCATGGTAGGCATGGGGGGGCTTGAAAACGGCCCCCTGCGCGAGACAGGCTTCGACATCTCGGTTTCCAGCGAGGTGATGGCCATACTGGCCCTCTCGACGAGTCTCGCCGACCTCCGCGCAAGGCTGGGTAGGATAATCGTCGCATTGGACAGATCGGGAAAGCCCATCACGACTGAGGATCTGAATGTTGCGGGGGCCATGACCATATTGATGAAGGATGCCCTCAAACCCAATATCCTCCAAACCCTCGAGGAGCAGTTGGCCTTTGTCCACGCGGGACCGTTCGCGAACATCGCCCATGGCAACTCCTCGATTCTCGCCGACATGATGGCCACGCGGGTTGCGGACTATGTGATCACCGAGTCGGGCTTCGGGGCTGACATGGGCTTCGAGAAATTCATCGACATCAAGTGCAGGACCTCCGGCATGATGCCGGACGCCGCCGTCCTCGTCGCCACGGTGAGGGCGCTGAAAATGCACGGTGGCGGGCCCAAGGTGACGCCGGGCAAACCGCTGGCCTCGGCCTATACCCATGAGGATCTGGAGCTTCTGGGCAAGGGGCTCGACAACTTGAGGGCTCATATAGGCATCATCCGCGGTTTCGGCCTGCCTGTCGTCGTGGCGATCAATGCCTTCCCGGGCGACACGGATGCCGAACATGGGCTGATCCGTGAGGCTGCCCTCGCCGCCGGCGCGAGCGACGCCGTGGTGGCGAGGAACTGGGCATTGGGCGGCGAGGGCGCTGCCGATCTTGCCCGCGCCGTGGAGAAGGCTGCCGATCAGCCCTCCAGGCCTGAGTTCCTCTACCCCCTCGAAATGCCTCTCCGCGACAAGATCGAAACCCTCGCCAGGAAGGTGTATGGCGCTGACAGCGTGAAATACTCCCCCGATGCTGAGGCGGCGATCGACAAGTTCAACTCGCTGGGTTTTGGGAATTTACCCATCTGCATGGCCAAGACACAGTATTCCCTGTCGCATGATCCAGCCCTCAAGGGCGTGCCGAAAGGCTATATCTTCCAGGTGAGCGATCTGCGCCTGGCCGCTGGAGCCGGTTTTATCTACCCCCTGTCCGGAGAGATAACGACAATGCCCGGGCTGCCTTCCCTGCCGGGGTACATGGGCATGGATATCGATACGGCGACCGGACGGATCACAGGTCTGTCCTGATATGATACCCGATAGAGTCAAGGCTGTTCTGGACGCACATGGTCTCAAGGCTCTCGAATTCGAGGAAGGATCGACGCCGACCGCCGAGTCCGCCGCGGCGAAAATTGGCGTCCAGGTAGGGCAGATAGCGAAAAGCCTCCTCTTCAAGGGCGGCTCGGGCAAAGTGGCCATGATCGTGTGTGCGGGCGACAAGAAGATATCGTCCGGCAAGATCAAGCGGCTGTGCGGCGAAAAGATGTCGATGACGAGCGCCGAGGACACCTACGCCTACACGGGGTTTTGGCCGGGCGGCGTCTGCCCCTTCGGCGTGGAGGGTATTCCTGTGTACATAGATGAGAGCCTTTCTGTCTGGGACACCGTCTACCCGGCCGCCGGCACCAACTCCACGGGAGTGCCTATGACCTTTCGCCAGTTGCTCTCAATTTCTGGGGGCGCCACCTGCAGTGTCGCTTCCGATCCTGGAGGGAATCAGGCGGGGGAATAAGCTATAGTATTCCCCCGCCGTCATTAAAGCCGATTAGAGTGCTTTTTTTGCCGCCGCAAGGGCCGCGGCGTAATCGGGTTCCTGGGCGATTTCGGGAACCTGCTGCGTATAGGTAACCCTGTTGTCCTTGTCCAGAACCACGACTGCCCTGGACAGCAGTCCGGCAAGAGGGCCGTCCTTCATTTCGACACCATAGTTCCTGCCGAAATCGCGATTGCGAAGTTCGGAGAGGGGTACGACTGCCTTGATGCCCTCAGCCTCGCAGAATCGCTTCTGCGCGAAGGGAAGATCCCTGCTGATCGTGAGGACGACGACGCCGTCCATGCCATCCGCGGCCTTGTTGAAGGCGCGGGCGCTGGCCGCGCAGGTGCCGGTGTCGAGGCTCGGCACGATATTCAGTATTTTAACCTTATCGGCGAATTCCGCGAGACCGACGTCGGCGAGATTGCCCATCGTGAGTGAAAAGTCCGGTGCCTTGCCGCCCAGGGCCGGCAGATTTCCGACTGTCGTGACCTTATTGCCTTTGAAAGTGATGCTTGCCATGAATGCCTCCGTTCGAATGATAGTACTAAGCTAACCAAGGCAGGTATTCCAAGGCAAGTTTGACTTTCGTCCCTCCAATCAATATCATGACTCCAATGAGCATCAAAACAGGCCTCTTCAACGATTGCTATATACCCATCATGGACGGCGTCACCATGACGGTGAAGAATTATGCTTTCTGGCTTGAGAAGATTCTCGGACCGACCTATGTGATCACCCCCTATGTACCGAACCATGAGGACAACGAACCATCCAAGGTTATCCGCTTCATGTCCGTGCCGACCATCATCCGTCCGCCCTACCGAATTGGTCTGCCTGACCTCGACTTGAGGCTGCAGTTTCTCCTGAAAAACCGCGATTTTGACATTGTACATGCTCATTCCCCCTTCGCTGCGGGGCTTCTTGCCAAGAAAGTGGCCCGCGAGAGGCATATTCCGATCATTGCCACCTTCCACTCGAAGTACAGGGACGATTTTGAGCGAGTGATAGGTTTCAAGCCCATCGTCGACGAGCAGGTAAAGCGCATCGTGGAATTCTACTACAGCGTCGACCATGTGTGGGTGCCCCAGGAATCCGTGGCAATGACCCTGCGCGAGTACGGCTACAAAGGGCCTTATGAAGTTGTGCAGAACGGCATCGACATGAAGGCACCGGATGATATTACGCCCTACAGGAACCGTGGCGCGGAGCATCTCGGCCTGCCGGAGGGTATACCCGTCGGCCTCTATGTCGGCCAGCACATCCTCGAGAAAAATCTGGAATTTCTGGTGCGATCTCTGCCAGCCATAATGGAGGCCTTGCCCGACTTCAGGATGGTTTTTGTCGGCAAGGGCTACGCCAAGCCTCAGCTCCAGGCGCTCGTGAAGGATTTCGGACTCTCCGACAGGGTGATTTTCCACGATGTCATCTTCGACCGCGAGCTTTTGCAGGCGATCTACGCCCGGGGCGACATTTTCCTTTTCCCCTCGCTCTACGACAACGCCCCCCTCGTCGTGCGCGAGGCGGCCGCCTGCCAGACACCCTCCGTCCTCCTCAAGGGAGCGACGGCGGCGGAAGTGATCCGCGACGGCGAGAACGGTTATCTGGCGGACAATGACGGCGAGGCCTTCGCCTTGAAGGTGGTGGAGGCTATGCGCGACAGGGTGAAGCTGGACAGGGTCGCCGTGGAGGCGCAGAGGACGCTCTGTCGCACATGGGAGGATGTTCTTCTCGAGGTGAAAAATCGCTATGTTGCCATTCTGGAACGTTGGGCGCGATAGGGATCAGAATTATATTTCGACTTACATCTCGTAAGGGAACAGCATTGTCTGCTTGTCCCGGAGCCTCTCGCGAACCGTGGCGACGATGGCCGCGAGGTCCTTCGAGTCCTCGACGAAGTCGAGCCTGTCGCCAGGTATCGTGAGCACGGGGGCGAGGGTAAACGACTGTATCCATTCTTCGTAGAGAGTGTTGAGGCCCCGGAGGTAGGTGTCGGGAATCTTCGCCTCGAAATCACGCCCGCGCTTGGCGATGCGCGATTTCAGCGTCTTTACCGAAGCCCTGATATAGACGACGAGATCGGGCGGGGGCAGGATGGAAGCCAGATTGTTGTAGAGTTCGCGGTAGGTTGCCCACTCCTCGCCCGAGAGGGCCCCTTGAAGGTAAAGGTTCCTTGCGAAGACTTCGGCATCCTCGTAGAGCGATCTGTCCTGCACGACGGAGCGGGGATCGCTTGTGAGTTCCCTGTGTCCCCTTGCCCTGCTGGCGAGGAAGAATGCCTGGGAATGAAAAGCCCATCGCTTCATGTCGGTGTAAAAATCCTTGAGGAAAGGATTTTCGGCGACGGGTTCAAAATATGCCACGAAGCCGAGCTTTTCAGCGAGAAGGCTGACAAGGGTGGATTTCCCGGCCCCGATATTGCCGGCGAGGACTATATATTTCTTCATTACATTATTGCTTTCGGCCAGCTATACCCTACAGTCCGACGTCGGCTTTTGCAAGCGGTGATAAGCGCGGCGAGAATCAGCCTGCAACCATGAAGTCGTCGAGATCGGATGCTTTGGCCTCGAGTCCCGATGTGGCGGATGCCAGGCTTAGCACAAGCGATACTTTCGCGAGGGCTGGAGGAAGGGCATCCGTGATTTTTAATCGTTGTCCCGAGTCGCAGGGGTCGAGGGCAACGATCGCCCGGGAAAAATCGACCATGGGCGGGGGAATGGCCCCAAAGGTATCGTCGAGGATTTTCTTGCCCGTGAACGACCTTGCTTCGCAGCTTTTCAGGGTTGGCATCTGCCTGCAGAGGGCGAAGGATGCTTCTCCATGTTTGTCGATGACGGAGCAGAACCCGAAGAGGCGGCAGATCAGGGGCCTGCCCTGATAAACCATGCAGTTTGCCCCTGGCTTGTCGCCGTCCCAGAAGGGGCAGGCAGCACCAATCGCCGAGGATTCCTCCCTGCGGGAAAAGAAGTGGTCGACCATATGGGGTTTTTCGGTGAGGATGAAGTAAGCGAGCTTTTCGGCTTCGATGGGCGTTGCGTCGGGCACGAAGTGAAGGCAGCAGGATCCGCAGCGTTCGGGGCAGGAGACGGGATTATCGTTCAGTTCGGCGATGAATCTGAACTCGGTCTGTGACCGGTCGACGCGAAGATAGATTGAATCGAGGGCGCTCAGGCGCCTCATAAGCGTTGTATCCCATATGCTGCGGTTCATTGCTCTTCTTCTGTACAAAATTGTCGTAAATGGCGCGGGCGCATGATACATAATCCGATGTCGGTTGTTCAATAGAGATAGTATGCCAAAACCCCTTCGCCATAGTATATTATCAGCTCGTACACTGTGCCGCCGGTTCAGGCGGCCTAACGCACAACAAGGAGAGAGAATGAAAACCTCTTCACGCATAATTTCGCCAGCTATCAGGCTCGCGGCAGTACTGATACTCATGTTCGCCGCAAGCGGCCTGGCCTTCGCCCAAGCCCAGCCGGCGCAGGATTTTTACCTCGATGCCCCGGAGGCCGATCGCGCGATCGTCGCCAAGGCCGAGGAACTCGCGGCCCAGGGGAAATGGGCTTCGGCCTGGACAGCTCTCTCCGAATTCGACGCGGCCAACGGCAACCCCTACGTGCTTGCCGAAAAGATCCGTCTGGCTCTCGATGGCTATGCCCAGACCAATCTCCACCTCGTGTTTGGTTTTGTCGACCTGGCCGAAGGCCAGGACCTGGATTTCGCGCGAGCGAGCGGCGTTGAGATCGGCGAGCCGGTGGAGTTCAGCCCCGGCGATCTGGCGAAAGCCATAGAAGACAAGGGTGAGGCCGTTCCTCCCGTGCTTTCCATGATGCTCGGCGATTTCTACCACACTGTATGGAAGAATTACGAAGGCCAGTGGATCCAGGACGACATGGAAACGCTCGCCATGGGTGCCGAGCAGTACGAACGGGCCCTGGCATACGATACCTTCACCGCCGGAAGCCTGGACAGGCAATCCGAAATGCTCGTAGCCCTGGAACGATTTGAGGCCGCCGAACCCGTGATCGCCAAAAGCCTCGAACTTGATCCGGTCAACAATCCTCTGACCCTGCGCCTCGCCGATGTCTATTTCGCCACGGGCCGCTATGCAGATGTGTACCCTTTGGCCGACAAGGTCATTGCTTCGCCGACGAATGAGGACGAGCTGAACGATGCCTATATTTCGGCCATCAAGACAGGACTGGCCACAACGGACAAGGAAACCCTCGAGCGTTATATGACAGGCTTTGAAGCCAGTTTCCCCGGCCAGTATATTCCCGGCCTGATCCGCCATATCGTGGCTGTCCAGCTTGGCGATGCAGCCGCTGCCGACGCCGCGGCCGATGCCGTAACTGCCGCCTTCCCCGGCAACCCCGACGTGATCCGCTCCCTGCTTTCCACCTGGCTTTCCGCAAATGATACAGCCTCAGGCTTCAGCTATCTGGACAGGACGATAGCCCTCAGCACCGATGACCAGGCCTTCGCCGCCCTGTATTTCTACAGAGCCCTTCTGGCCGGTGAAACGGCACAGAGCCCTGAAGCCATCGCTCCTGCCCTCGCCGACCTCGAGAAAGCCGAAGAATACTTCAAGAAAACATACCCCGAGGGCAACGATGTCTTCGCCATGATTGAGCAGCTCAGGGCCAAGTGGACCGACGCGCTGAACGCGTCCCAGACGCCGGCTGCCGAAGCGCAGCCCGCTGCCGAGACGCAGCCCGCCGTGGAGACACCGCCCGCCGTCGAGACAGCGCCCGCCGCCGACGCCCAGCCGCCTGCCGAAGCGGACGCGACCTCAGCCTCCACCGAGTGGTGATACGCTGATTGAATAAACGTACAATGAGGGCTGTCTGCGAAAGTGGACAGCCCTTTTTTTCGCCTCTGTTCACAATTCAGCCTCGCCGTGCTTTGTCGCGCGTATTGATTTCCGACGCTTCTCTTCTATAATGATGGTATTGATCTTTCACTCGGGAGCTCTATGCCGTCCATCTGCATCCATAACGCTACCGTCGTCGCTGGCTACGCCCAGATGCCTGAGAGCGCCGTCCTCATCGAGGGCGAAACCATCGCCGATATCTTTTCCGAACGCCGATTTCTCCAGAAGCACTTTTCGGCCGCCGACAAGGTGATCGACGCTCAGGGAGCCTACATCGTTCCCGGGCTCATCGATTCCCACATCCACGGCATAGCAGGATTCGGCACCGAGGACCTCTCCGTCGACTCCATTCTCCACATGTCGGAAAAGCTCGCCCGTTTCGGCGTCTCGGCATTCTGCCCGACCCTTTACCCCATGTCCGAGGAGGACATGATGGCGGGCATCAGGGCCATTGTCGCGGCGATGGGACTCGAACGGGGCGCCACCATACTGGGCGTCCACCTCGAGGGCCCTTTCATATCGCCGGACAGGCTGGGAGTGCAGCGTTCGGAATTCGTGCGCCCCGTCGACATCGAGCTCATGCACAGGCTCTACGGAGCGAGCGAGGGCCATATCGTCAACATGACCGTAGCGCCCGAGCTGAAAGGCATGCGCGAACTGGCCCTCTACTGCAACAAGGCGGGCATCGTCCTCCAGGCAGGCCATACCGACGCCACCTACGAGAACATGATCGAAGGCATGCAGGCCGGCATTCGCCATTCGACACACTTCTTCAACGCCATGAGCAGGCTCGACCACAGAAACCCCAACGCCGTGGGCGCCATCCTCATCCAGTCCGACCTCTCCTGCGAGATCATCGCCGACGGAAGACACGTCCACCCCGACCTGATTCGCCTTCTCGTGAGGGACAAACCCGACACCAACATTGTCCTCGTCACGGACGCCCTCAAGCCCACGGAGCAGGAAAAGGGGCCCTTCTTCGCGAACAACGAGGAAGTCGAGCTCTCCGATAAGCTTTTCCTGAGGAAATCCGACCATGTAATCGCCGGAAGTTCCCTCACCATGCTCGAGGGCCTGAAAAATCTCGTGCACTTCGGCATACCCCTCGAGGTGGCCGTGAAGATGGCTTCGCCCAATCCCGCGCGCATCCTGCGCCTGCCCAAGCGCGGCGAGATAAGCCCGGGATACTTCGCCGATCTCACCGTGCTTTCGCAGGATTTTTCCGTCATGTTGAGCATGGTGAGAGGCCGATTCGTCTTTTCCGCTTGAGAATCGCCGGCAGTCTGCCGGCTGCATTCAATGTGAAAAAAGGGAGAAAAAATGCGTCTGATCATCCAGAAAAACTACAGTGACATGACTTTGTGGGCAGCAAACTATGTGGCGGCCAAGATCCGGGCGGCAGGAGCCGGCAAGCCCTTCGTTCTCGGCCTCCCGACGGGTTCATCTCCCCTGGGAATGTATCGCCGCCTCATCGAGATGAACCGCGCCGGTCTTGTCTCCTTCAGGAACGTTGTGACCTTCAATATGGACGAATACGTGGGGCTCCCGAAGGAGCATCCCCAAAGCTATCACCGGTTCATGTGGGACAATTTCTTTTCGCACATAGATATACCGGCCGAGAATGTCCATATCCTCGACGGGATGGCTCCCGATGTGGAAGCCGAGTGCTCCCTCTACGAGGAAAAAATCCTGAAGGCGGGCGGCATCGACCTCTTCGTGGGCGGCATAGGCCCCGACGGCCACATCGCCTTCAACGAGCCCGGCTCTTCCCTCAACTCCCGCACAAGGGTAAAAACCCTCACCCTGGACACGAAGCACGCCAACGCCCGATTCTTCGACGGCGATCCGGCCAAGGTTCCTTCCACCGCCCTCACGGTGGGCGTCGGGACCGTCATGGACGCGAGGGAAGTGATGATTCTGGTGAACGGCCAGGGCAAGGCCAGGGCGCTGAAGCACGGCATCGAGGAGGGGATCAACCACATGTGGACGATCTCCTGCCTTCAGCTCCACAAGAAGGCCATCATCGTCTGCGATGACGACGCGACGCTCGAACTCAAGGTGGGTACGGTGCGCTACTTCAAGGATATCGAGGCGTCCAACCTGTAAGAACGGGAAAATAATACCCATTTTCGAAGGCGCTTCATTGTCGAATTTTAAATTACGCTTGCTATATCTATATATAATAGAGAATAATTTATTATTTATATTTTGGCATGAATCCTGCTCATATATTTATACGCTGTCTGAAGATCAAAAAGATCACATGGCGAAAATGTAGAACAGGAGTATCACGATGAAAAGAACAATTCGAGCTATCGCCTTCGCGCTGATGGTTACCCTCTCCCTCGCGGCTGCCGGAGCTGCAGGAAACCTCGCTCTGTACGGCACTGCGGCCGCCAAGGCCGATGATTCCCTGACCATTGAGGACATGCTCCTCTATGCCGCCCAGGACGAATACGCCGCCCGCGCCGAGTATGTCGCCATCATGGCCAAGTTCGGCGCTGCAAGGCCTTTCAGCAATATCAAGAACGCCGAGGAGAACCACCTCGCCTGGCTCAAGGACGCCTTCGCCGCCTACACATTGCAGTTCCCCAAGGATGAGGCCGCCAACTATGTCCAGGTGCCAGCCACCCTCCTCGATGCCTACAAGGTGGGAGTACAGGCTGAGGTCGACAACATCGCCATGTACGACAAGTTTCTGGCGAGCCCCCTCATCCAGGGTGGACAGAATCCCGACCTGAAGACACTCTTCACGAACCTGAAGAACGGTTCAGTGAACCATCTGAACGCTTTCCAGCGGCAGCTGGGTAAGTACTGAAAGCGCTGAATTCAAAGCGAGGGGCGCGTTATCGTGGAAACGATGACGCGCCCCTCTTTTGCAGCCTGAGAGCCGGCCGGGCTTTAGTCCCCGAAGCCGGCTTTTTTCATTTTAGGAGCGATGACGACGGCGCAGTAGCCGTAGTTGGGATTGCGGCGGTAGAAATCCTGGTGGTATTCCTCGGCGATCCAGAAATCCCCGGCCGGCTGGAGCTCCGTGACGATGGGGGCCGGCCACCAGGGCTTTTGTTTTTCGATTGACGTAAGTGCTGTCGCTTTCTGGCTCTCGCTGGTGTAGTAGATGGCCGATCGGTACTGGGAGCCGACATCGGCGCCCTGGCGGTCCTTGGTCGTGGGGTTGTGTATTTTCCAGAAGTATTTCAGCAGTTCGTCGTAGCTTACCCGGGCGGGATCGAAGGCGATCCGCACCGCCTCGGCGTGGCCGCTGGCGCCCGTGGATACATACTCATAGGTAGGTCGGGGCGCGGATCCGCCGGTGTAGCCCGAGACGACATCGACGACGCCGGGTATGTTCTCGTACACCGCCTCGAGGCACCAGAAGCAGCCGCCCGCGAGGACGGCGTATTCGAGGCCGTCAGTGCCTTTCAGGGGAAGGGGTTGGGCGAAATCATGGCTCGCGAAGGGAGGTGAGGCCGACCAGGGCGCAGGCGGGGCAGGGGTTTTTGTCATGGTATTCTCCTTGGGAAGGGTTCGGGATGAGGATGGCAGCATTTCCGAGGGCGTTGCGGGCTGGACTTCCTGGGCATCGAGTTTGC
>CAYXUF010000042.1:0-21106 GCA_964468155.1 uncultured Treponemataceae bacterium | reverse complement strand
ATGGCGTAGAGCGCTACGTTCCCGCCAAGGCCATGGCCGAGGATGTTTCCTCCACTCTTTCAGACGATTTCCAGGCCAAGGTGCTTGCCAGCAGAAAGCCTGCCGAGGAAGCCAAGCCTGCCGAGGAAGCCAAGCCTGCCGAGGAAGCCAAGCCCGCCGAGGAAGCCAAGGCTGCCGAAGAAGCCAAAGCGGTCGAAGTGGCCAAGGCCGCGGAAGAAACCAAGGCGGCAGAGGAAGTGAAGGCTGTCGAAGCGGCAAAAGTGGCGGAGGAAACCAAGGCGGCCGACGACGCGAAGGCAGCGGAAGCTGCCAAGGCGGCTGCGAAAGCCGCCGCGCTGGCGGATATCGACAATGCTCAGGCCAGATATGATTGGGCAGTATCCAAGAACGCGGTAAACAACTATCCGGAACTGCTCGGCAAGGGCGGTTCGGAACTCGCCTCGGCCAAGGCGGCCTTGAATGCCGAAGACTACAAGAGCGCCAGCGACAAGGCCCGCGCAGCCCTCACCACGCTTTCAGGCATCAAGGAGTTCGCTCCTCTGCCCGAAAAGTACGTCGTGCGTCTCATCCCGGCCCGCAGGGACTGCCTGTGGCGAATCGCCGAATACTCCTTCATCTACAATAATCCTCTGAAGTGGCCCGTGCTGTATGAGGCAAACAAGAAAACCTTCAAGGATCCATCCAATCCCGACCTCATCTTCCCGAACCAGGTACTCGTGATCCCGAGCATCAAGGGAGAGACCCGTTCAGGCACCTGGGATCCCAAGAAGACCTACAACCCGCTCCCCAAGAAGTAATAAAGATCGTCGGGCGGCCGAACAGATCGGCCGCCCGACCTACCGTAAAATGCCAAAAGGGGCTGTCCATCATGATGGACAGCCCCTTTTTCATCGGCGGAATATTATCCTGAAGCTACCTGTGCTGCTCTTTCAGCGCCCTCAACTCGGCGGAAAGAGCATAGAGGCTGGTTTTCAGCGCGATGATGTCGGCCTTCATGGAGTGATCCCCCAGCATCAGCTCGGTCTCCATGGCGCGGCAGGCCGCCTTGAGCCCCAGCTTTCGGCTGAAGGCCAGATATTTGAGGCGCGAAAGGACGCAGAGATCCAGGGGCGTATAGACACGCCTGCCGAATACGTCCTTGCGGGGCGCCAGGAAGGGCACTTCCTTCTCCCAAAATCGAAGGGTGGAAGCCGGGAGATCCAGCATCACTTCCACTTCACCGGTGCTGTAGCCTTTCATGATTTCTTGCGCGAGTTCCAGTCTTTGCGCGAAGCCTTGAGGTCGAGCCCCACGGGTATGGTATCGAGCTGGAACTCATCCCTCACCTTGTTTTTGAGAAAAGAGACATAGGAATCGGGCACGAGGTCAGGCCTCGTTACGAAAAAGCAGAACTTCTGGGGATTCTGGCTCGTCTGCACCGCGTAGCGGAGCTTGAATTTCGTGCGCAGCCCGATGGGGGGCGGGGTCATCTCAATCCACTCGCCCACGGCCTTGTTGAGCTTGGAAGTCTCCACGCGCTTGGTGAGCTTGGCATACATCGTAATGACGCTGTTCATCAGCTTGTCGAGCCCTGTACCTTCCTTCGCCGAGATGGCGAGCACCGGGGCGTAGGCCATCTGGCCGAAGAAATAGCGGAGCTTGTCCTTCGAGGCCTCGAAGCTGTTCTTGATGTCGGGCATCAGATCCCACTTGTTGAGGACGAAGATGACGCCCCTCCCCTCGTCCACCGCGAAGGCGGCTATCTTCTTGTCCTGCTCGGTGAGGCCTTCCTTGGCGTCGATCATGAGAAGGATGATGTCGGCGCGGGTGACGACGGATATCGAGCGGGTGACTGAGTAATACTCGACATTATCGGTCACTTTTTTCTTGCGCCTGATGCCCGCCGTGTCGAGGACGACGATGCCGCGCCCCTTCCAGGTGAAGCGGCCTTCGACGATATCGCGGGTGGTGCCCGGCACGTCGGAGACGATGCTCTTCTCCTCGCCGAGAAGGAGGTTGAGGAGGCTGGATTTGCCGGTATTCGGCTTGCCCATTATGGCGATGCGGATATCCGCGCGTTCGACATCGACGGCCCTCACGCCCGAGAAATCCAGACGGAGGCGAATAGCCTCGATGAGCTCATCGATATTGCGGTTATGCTCGGCCGATATGAAATGGATGTCGGGGAAACCCCAGCGCAGATGGGACCACACGAGGGCATCCCGCTCAGCGCTGTCGGCCTTGTTGACGACGAGGATAAGCTCCTTGGACATGGGCCGCAGGAGTTCGGCGAATTCCTCGTCCTCGGGAGTTATCTCCGTGGCGTCGACGATGAAAACGATGAGGTCGGCTCTTGCCAGGAGGGACATCGTCCTCGCGACGACGAGATCATCCAGGCCTTCGCGCTCGAGCTTGAAGCCGCCCGTGTCGGCCAGCCTGCAGCGCAAGTCGGTATCGGGGAGGAGGTACTCTTCCTCGATGGGGTCGCGCGTAACGCCCGGCGTCGGATCGGTGATGGAACGCCGCTTGTGGAGGAGGCGGTTGAAGAGGGTCGACTTCCCTACATTGGGCCTGCCGACGAGTGCGACGAGAGGAAGATTCTCGTAACGGACGATTTTTTCCGCTTCCTCGATTATCGCAGCGCCGTCATCATTGATCTCGGCGGTTTTTTCCGCGTCCTTTTTCGTACCTTTTTTCATAGTCATCCTATAGCTTGAATCGATGGGCGATAAAGGCCGCGACCTCGGCTGAACTTGACATGCTCAGGATGGAAGCCGCCATGGTTTCCATTTCCTCGAGGGTTTGCGACATCAGAAACGTCTTCACGGACGGAATCGACATGGCCGACATCGACAGCTCACGCAGCCCCATGCCGACAAGAAGGGCCGCGGCGGCCGGATCGGCCGCCATTTCACCGCAGAGGCTCACCGTTATGCCCGCCTTGCCGGCAGCGTCTATCGTCATCTTGATCAGGCGAAGGACGGCGGGGTTATAGGGATTATGGAGATAGGCCACCTTTTCATTGCCACGGTCGACGGCCATGGCGTATTGGGTCAGGTCGTTCGTCCCTATGGAGAAAAAGTCCGCGTGCTTCGAGAGCAGATCGGCGCAGAGGGCTGCCGAGGGCACTTCGATCATGATGCCCGCCTGCACGGAATCGGGAACCTCATAGCCTCGGCCCCTGCATTCCTGGAGGGACTGCTCTAGAAGGCTTCTCGCCTCGGTGAGTTCGTCGAGCGTGCTGATCATGGGAAACATGATGCGCACATCGCCGAAAATGGCGGCCCGCAGGATTGCCCGCAGCTGGGTCCGGAAAATCTCCGTCTTAGAAAGACAGAACCGGATCGCCCTCCAGCCGAGGAGGGGATTTTTCTCGTCCTGGGCACCCAGCTCGGGCAGAACCTTGTCGCCGCCGATATCGAGGGTCCGTATAGTCACAGGCTTGCCACCCATGCCTTCCGCCACCATCCTGTAGGCTCTATACTGGGCTTCCTCGCCGGGAACATGGCCGCCGAGGAAAAGGAATTCCGAACGGAAGAGGCCGATGCCGTCGGCATTGCTCGCGATGACAGCCTCCACCTCATCGGGCACTTCGATATTGGCTTTGAGGAGAATGCGCAGGCCGTCCTTGGTGGCGGCCGGAACATCCCTAATCCCGGCAAACTCCTTTTCTTTCAGGAGTCTGAGGTTTTTGGAGGCTTTTTCCCTCTTCAGAGCGGCTTCATCCGGATCCAGAACGATGAGGCCGTTGTCGCCATCGACGATGAGCGGGGTTCCACCCCTGATGTCGGACATAAAGGGACCTATGCCCAGCACGGCGGGTATTTTGAAGGCGCGAGCCAGTATGGCTGCGTGACTTGTCCTTCCCCCGGCCTCGGTGGCAATGCCCTTGATCCGGCTCCGCGCCATGCCCACCATATCCGAAGGCAGGAGGTCTCTCGCCACGACGACCACATCCCTGTCGATGTCGGCAAGACTCAGCCTTTCGCGGTGGAGGAGGTGGCCGAGAATCCGCCTCACCACATCGTGAACATCGGAAACGCGTTCCTGGATGTAGGGATCCTGGGAGGAGGAGAGCTGGTCGATCATCTCCTGTTCGATGGAAAAAATGACCTGTTCGGCATTGAGGAGGGAGAGCCCCAGGTTTTTTCTGACACTTTCCGCAACTTCAGGATCGTCGAGCATCATGAGATGGGCATCGAAAATCGCCGCCTGTTCCTCGCCTGCTTCATTGAACGCCTTGGCACGAAGGGCTCCCACTTCCTCCTTGGCCTGAAGGACAGCCTCGGTGAAGCGTTCGAATTCCGACGCAACATCCTCGTCCGATATCGCGTAAGAGGGTATGGAGGCATTGTAGTCATCGTAAAAAATAAAGACAGGCGCTAAGGCCGTGCCTGGCGATGCGGCTATGCCACGCAATTCTCTCATATGGAAAGACTGTAGCAGATATTCATCGTATCGTCAAATAAGCGCGAGGGGGATGGACGCGTTTTACTTGAGGACGTTGGCCGGATTCACGACTTTTCCATTCTTGTAGATGCTCAAGTGGACATGGGGTCCCGTGCTGTAGCCGGTGTTGCCCGACAAGCCCAGTTTTCCGCCCCGAACCAGATACTGGCCCTGCTGCACCGTGATTGAGGACATATGAGCGTAGAGTGACTTCCATCCTCCCGGATGGCGCATCATGACATACTTGCCCATGATGGGTGAGTATCCCGTTTCTTCGACGTTGCCTTCCATCGCCGCCCCTATGCGCGTACCCATCGGTACCCCGATATCGAGACCGTTGTGGAAGGTCTTCCTTCCGGAGAAGGGGTCCCTGCGCCAGGAGAACCATGAGGTGATGATACCGCGCACCGGCCAATGGAAAAGATCGCCCGAAATCTCCCTCAGAACGGCCGTCGGCAGCTTGGCGTCGGGCAGAAAGAGGGGCTTGCCACTGTCGAGTTCGGCGCTGAGGAGCTTGTTGACCTCGATGAGCCTGTCCTCGGATATCTCATATTTCTTCGCGAGGGATTCGGCGGTATCGCCGGCCGAAGCCGAATAGATAATGCCCGACATGCAGGGGATCTTGAGCAATTGGCTGGGGCGCAGGGACCGTGCCGACTGGATATTGTTCGCGCTGAGGATGGTGTCGACCGTAATATTGAAGGATTCGGCTATCGATGAAACAGTATCGCCCTTTTTGACTTCGTAGACAGTGTAGAAAAGCCCCTGATCCTCGCCACCCTGTTCGGGAAGGCTCCCCTCCGGATCGGCGGAAAGATTCGGAATGCTGCCCATGGCAAAATCGGGTCCGGGCATGGGTCTGAAACTGGATCCCAGAAGAGCGATGAGGCAGACGACGGTAAAGATCGTGCGTTTCAGCGAAGGTCCGCTCGCGAAGAGCAGCAGAATTTCCTTGTGCACATGCCTGAACCGTTTCCTCACCAACCGCTCCAACCAAACAGGATTCAGTATTATAGCGAAGCCGAAAGGGGCTGGCAACAGTTTTTTGCCTTGTATTCCGCCGACCTTGGCAATATGCTTATGGCATGAGAAGAACGAAAGCATTATTCGCTGTGTTTCTTTCGGTTTTCATCGCCTGCGGAGCATGGGCCTTCAATATTCCTGCTTCCGATTTCTCCATCACCGGGGAAACGGTCACGAGCCCTGGCCTCGCTCTTGTCACCGTCTTCACGAAGCCTTCCGATGCCCGGTTCTCCATAGACAAAGGGCCTCTATCCTCATCGGGCTGGAAAGGAAGCCTTGTGCCGGGAACCCACAGCATTTCGGTGACCGCAGCCGACCACTATCCCTCCCAGTTTTCCTTCAGCGTACTGGCGAACACAAAATACAGCATCACCGTAACCCTCGAGCCCCATACGGGATTTCTGGCGATGACGATCTCACCCACCGACGCCGGCGTGTATGTGGAGGGCACAAAGGTCGAAGGCCCCATCGTCGAGCTTCCTGTTGGCCGCTATTCGGTGTTGGTGAGAAAATTCGGCTACAACGAGGCGAAAGTTCCCATCAGCATCCTGTGGCAGCGAACATCGACCCTGAATATCGCGCTCTCGACCTCGGTATTTGAGATCAGCGACTATCATGTCAGTCCCCAGTCCTTCAATCCGGCCAACAAAGGAACCTACAACAGGGCCGCTCTCTCCTTTTCCGTGACGGCGCCGGGCCTGGGGCAGGTGGAGATTATCAATGCCGCAGGCACCGTGGTGCGTACGGATGAGCTTCCTGTATTCCGCACCTGGGCGCAGCGTTTTGTCTGGCGAGGGGAGGACGGTGAAGGCAAGGCTCTGCCCGATGGCGAGTATGAGATAAACGTCACCGTGTGGCCATTTTCTTTCGAAGGTGAGCCCCATCCGGAATCGGCGCTCTCAATATCGGAGAAGGTCACCCTGGATTCCTCGAAGATTATCATGGCATCGGGTGTATCCTCAGCCCGGCCCGGGCTTCTCTACTTTGCCGATCCCAAGGTGAGGGAGCTGCTGCCAGGCAGCGCCGAACTGGTTGGAGGCTTCCCCGGCAACGTCTCATTCGCTCTGGGATTCAAAATCGGCGAAGCAACCATGCTGTCGGCCGAAGGCCTGTGGGATATCCATTTCGGCGGCGGCGTGGCGGGCAGCGTGCTTCGCAACGTCGCCAGTTTTTCCGGCATCGATCTGGCTCTCCTGGGGCGCGTAGCCTGGACCGCTGCCGATACATCAGACTATCCTGGCTCGGCCTCGGAAGCGGAAATAAGCATTCCGATCGCTTTCGACGCAGGATCCCTGCGAATGGGGCTGTCGCCGGGCTTTGTGTACGACATAGGGAAGGAGGAGGCAGCGGGACGGCTGGGCCTCGGACTCTGGTACGAGAGCCAGAGCCTTAACGCGGGAATCTCAGCCCAGCAGGATATTGGCAGTGCAGGGATCATGAACGCTTCCCAACCCCTCTTTTTCGCCGCCGAGGCGAGAACCTTGTTTGAAAAGTCGCCCTTTACCCTCCTTCTGCGCATTTCAGGCGCCCTTAAACCCTCCCTGGCTGATATGGTGGCAAGTATTGGCTTCGGCGTGGCGTGGTGATTGACCTGGAGAGGGTGGATCGTCGTACAGTAGGCTCCATGCTGAATGAACCGATAAAATCAGGCCCCGTGAGCCTATTTGCCTGCCCGGACTACAATCCCGGGAATCTCGACGAGGTTGTGGAAAAAGCGGCCGAATATGCGGGCTTTCCCGACATACGTGGTAAACGGATACTCGTCAAGCCCAATCTCCTGAAGGGGGCGGCAGCCGATAGCGCCGTGACCACGCATCCTGAGTTCGTGGCCGCCGTTCTGCGTTTCCTGTGGAAACGCGGCGCCTCTCGCATCGCCGTGGGCGACTCTCCGGGCTTCCAGAGCGCACTGTCGGCGGCAAAGGCCTCGGGAATCCATGAGGCCGTCATCCAATGCGGCGCCGAGTGGGTCGACTTCCTGCCTGGAAGGCAAAGGCAGGCGCCAGGCGCCAGCCTCGTAAAAAGCTTCGCCTTGGCATCGGCCATCGATGACTGCGATCTCCTCGTCAATCTGCCCAAGCTGAAGACGCATCGGCTCATGAATTATACGGGAGCCATCAAGAACCTCTTCGGCCTCGTTCCCGGCCTGGGAAAAAGCGGCATGCATCTCCGTTTTCCCGACAAGGCCAAGTTTGGCAGCATGCTCGTCGACCTCAGCCTCGCTGCAGGGAATTGCTTTACCTTCATGGACGGAATCGTCGCGATGGAAGGAGAGGGGCCAGGCGACGGGGACCCCTATAATCTGGGCCTTATTCTCGCTTCGGCTGACCTGGCTGCCCTGGATTGGACGGCAGCCATCTGCATCGGCTATGACCCGGAGCGGATTCCCTACCTGGTGGATGCCCTCTCGCGGGGCGGGAGAAATCCCGGAGCACCCGATATAGCCGTAGGACCATGCAAGGTTTCAGAGCTGAGGGCGAAGGATTTTGTCCTCCTCCCCTATGGCAAATCCGCATCGACGGCGATAGCCGCCATCCCCGCCTTCGCCCGGCCGCTCATGGCCCGGCTCGTGGCCGACAGGCCCATCTTCCATCCTGACCGCTGTGAAGGCTGTTCGGCCTGCGTGAGGATTTGTCCGGCCAGTGCGCTTGAGCTCGGCAGGAACGCGAAGGGCGAGCACCAGATCCGCATCGACGATACAGCCTGCATCACCTGTTTCTGCTGCCACGAGATCTGCCCCGCACATGCCATTTCGATCGGCCGGGTTTTCTCGCGCAGGGCGAGGGAGAAAAAACAGCCATGAGTCACGTGGATTGGAGCGGATCCCTGGATTTCGGAAGGGACGATGATTACCGGACGCTGCCAATTCCGGCTCCCGAACGCCGCGGCGACAGGCTCCTCCTCGAGGCTGACAGTCTGGCCGAGCTCTCGCGGACAGCTTTTTCCGAAATCGCCTTCAGTTATCCGCTGGGCCATCTGGAACTCCTTGCCGCCATGCTGGCCGACGAAGCCGCTTCAGGCAGGGAAAAATTCGTCGCCGAAACCCTCATCAGGAACGCGGCGATCGCCGCCGAGGGAATCCTGCCTATGTGCCAGGACACGGGGACAGCCCTTGTCTACGGATGGAAGGGCGGGGATCTGGCTACTGTCAGGGGCGCCGACGACTCGAGCGCGCTTGCCAGGGGCGCTTCTGATGCCTATCGCGAAAGGTCTTTGCGAAAATCCCAGATAGGTCCCGAATCCGTCCTCGCCGAAAAAAACACGAAGGATAATCTGCCCGCCCTCATCGACCTGCGGGCCGTATCAGGAGCCCAGTACAGGTTCCTCTTTGCCGCCAAGGGCGGAGGATCGACGAGCAGGACGAGCCTTAGCATGGAAAGTCCCGCCATTTTGCGCCAGGAAACCCTGGAATCCATCCTCGCGGCGCGGATAAAGGGTCTGGGCGCTTCGGGCTGCCCCCCCTACACCATCGCCGTCGTTCTGGGCGGCACCACCCCATCCCACAGCCTCTATGCCCTCGAACTGGCGGCCTGGGGTCTCCTCGACACGCTTCCCGGCGATGCATGCGCCGACGGCTCTCCCCTGAGGAGCGCCGAGTGGGAGGAAAGGGTCGCAAGGATCGCGGCGGAAACAGGGATCGGCGCCCAGTGGGGCGGCCGGCATCTCGCCCTCGAAACCCGCTTTATCCGCCTTTCCCGTCACGCGGCTACCCTTCCCCTCGCCGTCGGCGTCTCCTGTTCGGCCCACAGAAAGGCGCGAGCCATCGTGGATGAAAGCGGCTGGCGCATCGAAAGGATGGAGGAGGATCCGAGCCGCTTCCTTCCCCCTTCCCGCGCCCTTCTGCCCGGCGCCGTGGCGATCGACCTCGATGCCCCGAAGGCCGAATGGCTGCAAACCCTTCGCGGCCTCCCCGCGGGCACGGGCGTCTTGCTCTCGGGAAGGGTTACCGTAGCCCGCGACCTCGCCCACGCGAGGATCGCCACAAGACTCATGGATGGCAAGGAAATTCCCTCCTACTTTCGTGATCATCCTGTCTTCTATGCCGGTCCCACCGATCCCGCGCCTGGCGTCGTATCGGGCTCCTTTGGCCCGACGACAGCCTCGCGCATGGATTCCTACCTCGGGGCTCTCACGCAGAGGGGCGCCTCCCTCGTCACCATCGCGAAGGGCTCGAGGGGAAAGGATGCCACGGCGGCGATAGCCTCCGCAGGCGGCGTCTATCTCGCCTGCATAGGGGGAGCGGCCGCCCTCATGGCCAGGGAGAATGTCCTGGACAGCAGGATCATCGACTTTGCCGATCTGGGCATGGAAGCCGTACGTTCGGTACGGTTGAAGGACCTTCCAGCCCTCATCATCATTGACTCAAAAGGCGCAAACTTCTATTCTTGATCCGATATGACAGCCTCCGAAAAGGTCGGCCACGCAGGACTCCCCTTCGGTTCCGCCTATTTCTTCTTCTTCGCGATATACGGCATAGCCTCTCCCTATCTGCCCATCATCTTGAGGAAAATTGGCTACAGTCCCGTCTATGTCGGCCTGCTGTTGGGCCTGTTCGAGCTCATGGGCATCGCCGGACCCATCATACTCGCCAGGAAAGCCGACGCTCTCGGCCGTTTCAACCCCTTCCTTTTCGGATCGAGCCTGGCCGTCCTTGTCGGGAGCCTCCTTCTTGTCGCCTTCAAGTCGCCCATAGGGACAATCTTAAGCCTCGGCCTCATCTCCCTGGGCTTAAAAACCCCCGTACCCGTCATCGACAGCTCAATAATGAAGAGCATTGAGAATGCGCGCTCAGAAGGGCGGAAGGCTCCCAATTATGGCCTCCTGAGGGGCTTCGGATCGGTAGGCTATATCATCGTAACCCTCATCGTGCAGTCCATCCCCGGTTTCGACGGCATGTCGCCTATCGTCATGTCCATCGCCATGGCAGGGCTTGCCCTCATCTTCTTTGTCTCCCTTTTCTGGCTGCCCGAAACAGGCGCAGGTCAGAGCGCGAAGAAAAGCAGGTCCAAAAGCTATTCATGGATCGATTCCACCTTCCTCATCGGCCTGGCCGTGATAGCCCTCGGCAGGCTTTCCATGGCTTCGGTCAACTCGTTCTTCTCGCTGTATTTGATAGAGACGCTCAACTGGCACGCCATCGGATCGATGTCAGCCATCGCCGCCGCGGTTGAAATTCCCATGATGATGATGGCCTGGCGATTCATGCGCCGGCGAAGCCCGATGGAGGCCGTCGCCATAGCCTCGGCCGCCATAGTCCTGCGCCTCCTTGTCTACGCCCTCTTTCCCACCCGTGTCGGCGTCATTGGCGCTCAGCTCCTCCACTCGCTCTGCTATGGACTTTTCCAGCCCGCATCGCTGGCCTTCGTCAACCTTAAAACCCCTCCATCGGAGCGAACGACGGGCATGGCCCTGCTGATGGGCCTGGGCATGGGCCTGCCGGCCTTCCTCGGAAGCGCCTTCGGCGGCCTCATCGTCGAATCCGTGGGCTATCGCTGGCTTTTCGCCCTCTTCAGCGTCTTCGCCTTCCTGAGCCTCGCTCTCTATCGGGCGAACCGAGGATTGCTGAAGGCGGTGCGCTGACCATATTTCAGTACGCGGCGATTCCCATCGATCGCAGGCATTTTTCGGCCAGGAAGAGGGCCGTTGTCATCAAGGCGTGGCTCAGCTCCCCCTCGCCCATACCATCCCTCACCTTCAGGGCGGGAACAAGGAGGGCGTCCACCACTTCGTGCTCATCGAGATTCCTGTCCAGGGCGGGATAGGGATCGAGGGCGAGGAAGACGTGAAAGCGGTTGGACTGTATGGCGGGGTTTGGGAATACGGTTCCCGCATGGTAGATCGTATCGGAAATCCAGCCCGTCTCCTCTGCAAGCTCCCGGGCGGCGGCTTTTTCCGGAGCCTCTCCCGTCTCGATGACCCCGCCGGGAAACTCGAGGCTGGAGCGGTCGGAACCGTGCCGATACTGCCTGACCATGAGGAACTGGGCATCCTCTCCCCTTCCGACAAGGGGAACGACGACTGCCCAATCCCTGGCGTCAATGACGGAAAACCTGCCTTCCTTGCCGCCGGGGCCCAGACTTTGCTGTTCGAATACCGTGAAAACGCCGCAGCTGTATGCTTCCTTCCTGGAGAGCGTCTTCCAGGGAAGAGCTCCCGAACCGTCGCCTGCTACCATAGCGGCCTCCTGAAGCCTCATCGTAACGAGGCTTCGGATTCGTATCAAGGTTGCGCGGCTGAAGCCGATGCGCTAGGATGATCGTATGGAACCACGATCCCTTGACATCGCCGATGTTCTGAAATCGATCGACGCGGCCGTCACCGTCTGCGACACCGACATGAAGCTGCTGTATATGAACGAGAAAGCCGCCCTGAATTTCAGCGGAATAAGCGGCCCGCCACCGCTGGGCTCGAGCCTCCTCGACTGCCACAAGCCCCAATCCATCGAAACCATGAAAGCCATGCTCGCCTCGGGCAAACCCAATATCTACACAATTTCAAAGGCTGGCCAAAAAAAACTGATTTGGCAGGGACCATGGAAGAAGGACGGCAGGATTGCCGGCCTTGTGGAACTGTCCATCCAGCTGCCCGAAAGCATGCCCCACTATGACAGGGGATAAAGGCAGAAAAAGGGGGGACGCTATGCTCGTCTCGATAGTCATCCCCGTGTACAACGAAGAAGGCAATATCGAGGCCTTGGCTGACGCCCTGGCCGGAAGCCTGCCAGAATCCTGCGCCCGCGAGCTCGTCTTCGTGGACGACGGGAGCGGGGACAGGAGCCTTCACGTTCTCCGTTCACTGTCGCGAAAGGATCCAACGATCCGCTACATATCTTTCAGCCGCAATTTCGGCCACCAGGCGGCCCTGAGGGCGGGCATCAAGGCCGCGACGGGCGACTGCGTCGTGATGATGGACGGCGATTTCCAGCATCCTCCCTCCCTCATACCGGCCCTGATCGCCGAATACGAAAAAGGCGTCGATATCGTTACGACGAAGCGAATGCAAGGTCGCACAACCTTTATAAAGCGCACAACGTCAATGATGTTCTACGGTATCATGAACGCGTTGAGCGACACTAAAATCAGTCAGGGCTCAGCCGATTTCAGGCTTCTGTCGCGCCGCGCCTGCGACATAGTCCTTTCGATGAAGGAGCAGGATCTTTTCCTGCGGGGTGCCATGCCATGGATGGGCCTTCCTTCCGCCGAAATCGCATTCGAACCCGACGCGAGGCGGAGCGGCGAAACAAAATACACGGCGTCGAAAATGATAGCCTTGGCGCTCGACGGCATCACCTCCTTCAGCGTAAAGCCCCTGAGGCTTACATCCTTCGCCGGCATCGTCATCTCCGGCGCCGGCTTCGCCTACGCTCTCTATGCCCTCGTCGTCCGCCTCTTTACCGACAGGACAGTGGAAGGCTGGACGAGCCTTCTTATAAGCGTGCTCATCATAGGCGGCATCCAACTCCTCTCCCTCGGCATCATGGGCGAATATCTGGGCAAGCTCTTCATGGAAGCCAAGGGAAGGCCCTACTACATCGTCAAGGAAGCCTCGGAATCCATCGAGCATGATGGAGGGAACAAGCCAGCATGAACAATATTCTGCTGATTGCCGGCATCGGATTCTCGGTTCTCGCCCAGATCGTCATCAAAGCCTCGGCACGCTTTGAAGCCTGGAAAGGCACCTGGCTCCTGTATACGGCAATAGGAGCCACGATGTACGGCGCCTCCTTTCTCATCTATTCCTTTATCCTGCGCAGGGAAGACTTGAGCCGCATCAGCCCCCTGATGGCGAGCGCCGTAGCCCTCCTCGTCAGCCTTGCAGGCGTACTGCTCTTCGGCGAGGCTATGACGATGCGCCGCGGCATCGGCATAGCCCTGTGCATCATGGCCCTCGCCTTTTTGGCACAGTAGATTACCGCCATGGCAAGGAAGGAATTCCGCGAATCGATACTGGCCGCCCTCACCCTCCTCCTCGTCTATGTCCTTCTGCTGACACGATTCGACCTTAAGCTCCTTTTTTCCGATACCATACTCACCGGCGGCGATTCAGCCTCCTGGTACCAGGTCCTTTCGACCCTGAAAAACGACTTCCTTCCCAAAGGCAGGCTTTTCGGTTTCAGCCAGGCCAACTTCTTCGGCTACCTTGAAGGCCAGCACTATTTCATACTCCCCTTCCTGTCCGCCGCCTTTCTCGGCCTGGCCGTTCCCCTCACCGTAGCCCTGAAGATCGCGACGGTGGCGGGAGGCTTCGCGCTCCCGGCGACAATGTTCGCGGCCGCCACAAGCATAACGGGCAGGAAACGCGCGGGAGCCCTGGCCGCAGCCACGAGCCTTCTCTTCCTTTTCAACGAATCCTACACCATCTTCGGCGGCAACTGGCTTTCCACCTTTGCGGGAGAATTCTGCTTTTCCTGGGCTATCGCCATCCTTCCCCTCTTTGTAGCCTCCGTCATAGCGGACATGGGCGACAGAAAACGCAAAGGCATACTGTCGGGACTGCTGTTGGGCTTGATAGGGCTTTCCCACTTTTTTGTCTTTATGCCCGCATTTTTCCTGCCCTTTCTGTCAGCATTCAAGCTGCTGCCGCGTCTCCCCCTGGCGGGGGAAAAACGAAGCAGATCGACCAAGAACCCCAAGGTCGAAATCACTCTCAGGATCCTCGTCACCTACGGCTTCGCCCTCTGCATGATGGCCTTCTGGCTCCTTCCCATGGCGGCGACACGGCGATGGGCACAGCCCATCAGCATGATCTGGTACTTTTCATCGCTCAAGGACTTTGCGACGCAGACCCTCGCCTGGGTGTGGGCTCCCCTGGGCATCATCTTCCTGACAGCATTGTTCGCGGGCAAAACATTCCGCGATGAACGCCGCTTCCTCGCCCTCATGCTCTACGCCCTCACCGCCTGCGCCTTTCTCTTTTTCGCCGCCCCCGGACTCGGCATGCCCGATATCCGCTTTATCCCTTCCGCCCTCATCTTCTGCGCGCTCGGAGCATCCATACTCATTGAAAGCTGGCTCAACCGTTCCCTGGGCGTGCTGGGCGGCCAAACGGGGTTCCCGGGATCCTTCATGCCTTCGGCGGCCGTCCTGATTCTCGCGATCTGCGCCTGCGCGGGCGCGGCCGCCATGGCGAGAAACGCGCCGGCCTGGTTCAGATGGAACTATTCGGGCTATGAAGCCAAAAGCCAATGGCCAGTGCTGGCCGACTTGGGCAAAACCTATCGTGGAAACCCCGATGCGGGGCGCTTTCTCTGGGAAAAGCAGGACCAGCGCGACAACGGCGATTTCGGCTCGGAGCGTGGATTCGAAAATCTTCCTCTCTTCACGGGACACCCCACATCAGAAGGCATCCATTACGGCTCGAGCATGATGGCGAGGACAGCGACGTATCTGCAAAGCAGCTATTCGCCCAACCCCGTCGACCCCGAAGCCGAGCGCATCTACTCGGAGATCGATCCGGAGTCCTGGCCAGCCCGCTTCTCCCTCCTCAATGCCCGATACATAATCACCCATTCCGACAAGATAAAAGCCATGTTCGCCGCCCATCCCGACTTCTCCCTGGATTCGGAAAAGGGCAAGTTCGCCGTATATCGATACAAGGAGTATCCGGGGAACTATGTTTCCATTCTCCCTGGCTCCTCCCTTTCCATCGTGAAAGAAGGGCCGGGCGGATTCAAAACCGACTACTACCGCTATTTCAGGGAATACGAGCTCTACGGCTACCCCTTCGTCAGCGAGGAATTCGCCGATGAGAAGCTTGTGTCGTTAGCTGAGGCATCTGGCGGACTATGGAAGGGTTATGACGAATACAGAAACGTGGGTTTGGCAAAGGCGGCCGTCGGCGCGCCGACGGCCGCCCCGCGGCAGAATCGGATTAGGAACGAACATATCGACAACTTCGGCATCAGTTTCGACACCGATGCCCCGGGAGGACCGCACTATATAAAGATTTCCTACGCCCCCGGCTGGAGATCGCGCGGCGGGGAGAAGATTTACCCCGTTTCGCCGGGCTTCATGCTCATCGTGCCTGCGACCAGCCATGTCGAAATACGGTATGGACGGACGGGCTGGGAGATTGCGGGCCTTCTCTTAAGCCTCCTGAGCCTGCCCGCGGCTTTCGCCCTGCGACGGATCCAGCCCGGACGCCGCTTCCCCTGGAAAACCCTCCTCGGCCTGGCCTTCGCCGTCTTCGCAGCTGCGGTGATCTTCCTGACCCTCCAGACTTCGGCGGGGTATCCTGCCCTGGCGAAGGATGTCGGTGAAGCGCGCCGGCTCGACCTTGGAAAAGCCGAGCAGAGGGAAAAGGCGCTCAGGCTTGTGGAACCCTGGGCGACGACGGAAAACCTCGACCGCTTCGACAACAGGCTTGCCTTCGATGCCTTCAGGATCAAGGCCCTCGCTTTTCTGCGTCAGGGCAGGACGGCCGAAGCTTCGGCCCTCATCGACTTCCTCAGGGCGCGCTACCCACACACGAGGGCTCTCGAAAGTCTTCCCTCCCTTCGATGACGTATCCAAGCCCTGTCCAGGCCCTTTCAAATTCGTCGAGGGCATAGTTGCGGCCGACGCTTGAGGAATCGGCGGCAGCCGGATCGTTCACGAGAACCCTCCAGGCTCCGGACCCATCCCTTTCAAGCCCCCTGATGAGGACGAGATGGCCGTTAGTCTTTGCGATGGGAGCGCCCCCCAGCTGGCCTTCGCCGAATTTTATGCTCGCGATGATGGGGTTTCCTGCCTTGAGCAGCCCGGATGCGGCCTCCATCGATGGGAAGAAACCGAGCCTCGAGCGCAGTCCCAGCCGCCAGAGCGAGGCTACGTTGAAGGGCCAATTTCCATAGATCTTCGCGCCCGCATCATAACAGTCGGCAGCCACGAAGGCTGTCGGATAATAGAGGCCGAGCCACTCCAGCGCCATGGCGCAGCAGGTGGGAGAACATATCCGGCCACGGATTTCCCGGGCTTCGGCCATCTGCGATCGGCATGGTATGGCGATGGCGCTCTCCGCGAGGAACTCAAGTCTAGGTCGGGCTCGGGGGATGCCCCTGTCCCTCGTCAGGACACCCAGCCTCCTGATGACGACGCTGCCTGTGCCTTCCGCGCCCCGCGAGGTCTCGACCTTGAGTCTGAAGCGTTGAGCCCTGGCCGAAAGGACGAGGGTATCCGTTTCTACCTTGGCCGTCCCGTCGGAACAGGCGAAGGAAGAGGAAGTCATCGACCAGCGGCCCATCGGGTACCAGCGCGACCATCCGGCTTTCGTCTCCACCGCGAGGAACAGCTCCAAGGAGGCATCGCCCGCTATGTCGGCATTCCACCAGGGGACGAGCCAATCGAAGGGGTCAAGCTCGGGGGATTCCAGCTCCAGGGCAGCGCTTGGGGGATGGGCAAACCCGGTTTGGGAGTCAAGTGTCCATACTGTCGACGCATCGGTATCGCTCATGATGGCATGATAGCCTGCAGCCGAGGGTAAAGTAAATGTTTTCTGACTGACCGGCTTGTTTCACGGATCAGGCTATCGTAGGATGGCCGCGTGAAAGCCTCGATCCCTCCAGGTCTGGCATCTGCCATCCTTGCAGCCGTCCTCCTGACAGGCTGTGTATCGCCTGGCAGTAAAGCCGGCCAAGACTCTGCCCAAAAGGAAAAAAACATGTCTGCTCGCTCTCCGATCCTTGTCATGGCTCACCGCGGATTCAGGGGCATAGCCCCCGAAAACACCCTCCTCGCCGCCCAAAAAGGCTGGGAGAGCGGAGCCGAATTCTGGGAAACCGATGTAGCCGCCAGTTCCGACGGCGAACTCGTCATCATGCACGACGACAACCTCGCTCGCACCACGAATGCCCGGGAACTCTTCCCTGACCGCAGTCCCTGGACGGTCTACGATTTTACCCTCGCCGAGCTGAAGCGCCTCGATGCCGGCTCCTGGTATAAAAAGGCCGATCCTTTCAGGCAGATCGCGTCCGGCCGCATCACGGAAAAGGATCTCGCCGGCTTTGCGGGCCTCCAGGTTCCCACGCTGGCCGAGGCTCTGGAACTCACGAAACGCAATGGCTGGAAGATCAATATCGAGATAAAAGACGCGACAGGCCGCGCCTGCGATCCCTGGATCGTCGAGAAGACAGCCAGCCTCGTCGCATCCATGGATATGACAGATTCCGTGATCATTTCCTCCTTCAACCACGAGTATCTCGTCAGGATGAAGAAGGCCGCGCCTGAGCTGAGAGTGGCGGCCCTCATCGACGAGCCCATACCCGATCCTGTGGCTGCCCTCAGACGCATCGGCGCCATGGCCCTCAACCCCAACGGGAAAAAGCTCGACGAGGCGACGGTGAAGGCGGTAAGGGCGGCGGGTTTCGACGTCTTCGTATGGACGCCCAACGACAAGGCAGTCATGGAAAGGCTTGTCGCCTGGGGCGTCACCGGCCTCATCACCGACTTCCCCGACAGGGCTTTCGAAGTTCTCGGCCGACCCGGCGGCTTTCACTGAAAGAGGCCTTCACTGAAAACTGATGCCTGATTAACACGTTTTTCATTGCCAACACGCGCATCTCGGGTTACACTGATGGGCGCACAGAAGGGCAGAATGCCCGCGTAAAGTTTTTAGCTTCATGTTTTCAAGGAGGCAGTTGATGAAGAAAATTGCACTGGTGGCAATGGTCTTCCTGATGGTCGCCGGCGCCTACGCGCAGACGAACATCGAGTTCTGGCACGCGATGACCGGCAAGAACGCCGAAACTGTTCAGGCGCTTGCCGACAGATACAACGCGACCCAGAAGGAATTCAAGGTTGTTCCCGTATTCAAAGGGTCCTACAGCGATACGATGAACGCCGGAATCGCCGCGTTCCGCGCAGGCCAGGCACCCCACATCATCCAGGTCTACGAAGTGGGAACCGCCACGATGATGGCAGCCAAGGGCGCCGTAAAGCCGGTCTACCAGCTCATGGCCGAGAACAACGAAAAATTCGATCCCAAGGTCTACATCCCTACCATCACCGGCTATTATTCCACCTCCGACGGGAAGATGCTCTCCCTTCCCTTCAACTCTTCCACCTCTGTCATGTACTACAACAAGGACGCCTTCAAGGCGGCTGGCCTCGATCCCGAGAAGCCCCCCGTCACCTGGCCCGAATTCTTCGAAATGGCCAAAAAGCTGAAAGCCTCCGGCATGGAAGGCGGATTCTCCACCAACTGGATCTCCTGGATCCAGCTCGAAAACTTCTCCGCATGGCACAACCTGCCCTTCGGCACCAAGAACAACGGCTTCGATGGCCTCGACACCCAGTTGGTGTTCGGCAATGAAACCGTCATCAGGCATCTGCAGACTATCTATGATCTATCCAAGGACGGAGTCTTCATCTACGGCGGACGCGAAAACAAGGCTAATCCCCTCTTCTCTTCCGGCAGGGTAGGCATGCATTTCGAATCCATCGGCGGATATGCCAACTTCAAGAACACCTGCAAGTTCGACTTCGGCGTTGCGACACTGCCGTACTATCCCGATGTCAAGGGCGCTCCCCAGAACTCCATCATCGGCGGAGCCAGCCTCTGGGTGTTCAACAACAAGCCCAAGGCCGACTACAAGGGTGTGGCGGACTTCATGGCCTTCATCTCCCAGCCTGATAACCAGGCTTTCTGGCACCAGAGCACCGGCTACCTGCCCATCACGACAGCAGCCTACGAGCTCACCAAGTCCCAGGGTTTCTACAAGACCAATCCCGGCCCCGAAGTCGCCATCAAGCAGCTTCTGCGCGCCGCTCCCACGGGCAATTCCATGGGCATCCGCTTCGGAAACTTCAATATCATCCGCGAAATCGAAGACCAGACCTGGGAAGACATCCTCGCCGGGAAAATCAGCGTGAGAGATGGCATCAACAAGATGGTCAAGGATGGCAACGAAACCCTCCGCGCCTTTGAAAGACTCAATAAATAGCTCGACCTTGTTCTGATCTGTGTTATAATTATCGGGCCGCCGCAAGGCGGCCCTTTTACTACAAGGCAGGAATCGTCGGCGCTGCTGAAGCGCGAGACTATTCAGCCGCATTCTTCCGCGCTAGGATGCATCATGGCGAAACAATACGAATTCCCCTCCAAGGGATTGCCTTATCTTCTGGTCCTTCCCCAGATGGTCATCGTTTTTATCTTCTTCTTCTGGCCTTCCGCTCAGGCGATCTGGCAGTCGTTCTTCCTCCAGGACCCCTTTGGGGGACGGGTGATCTTCGTTGGATTCGAAAACTATACGCAGCTCCTCTCCAATCCCGACTACTGGGCTTCTTTCAGGGTTTCAGTGTATTTCGCCCTCGCCATCACCATCTCTTCCATGACGATAGCCCTCTTCCTCGCCGTGCAGACGAACAAGAAGATCAAGCTTGGATCTTTCTACAAGACTATGATGATCTGGCCTTACGCCGTCGCGACGATGGTAGCCGGCGTTCTGTGGCTTTTCATGTTCAATCCCAATGTCGGCGTGGTCGCCTGGCTCTTGAAATACAAGATGGGCGTAGACTGGAATCATCTCCTGAAAACCAACCAGGCATTCCTCCTCCTCACCATCGCGGCGAGCTGGAAGCAGATCTCCTATAATTTCGTCTTCTTCCTCGCTGGGCTCCAGAGCGTCCCCCTCCCTCTCGTGGAGGCGGCGGCCATGGATGGAGCGGGACCGACGAAGCGATTCTGGACAATAATATTCCCTATGCTTTCACCGACTACCTTCTATCTTCTCATAATGAACCTGGTCTATGGCTTCTTTGAAACCTTCCCTATCGTCCATCAGGTTACGGCGGGCGGTCCGGGCAAATCGACGCAGATTCTCGTCTACAAGGTTTGGAGGGACGGCGTGATCAACCTGGATCTCGGAGGCTCGTCGGCGCAATCAGTCATCCTCATGATCATGGTGATTGGCCTCACCGTATTCCAGTTCCGCTTCATAGAGCGGAAAGTCACGTATTAAGGAAGGTCGCCATGATAGAGCACAAGAAATCAGCCCGTGCCTTTCCTCATATTGTCCTGTGGCTTTCAATACTCATCATAATATTCCCGCTCTATTTCGTTTTCGTAGCCTCAACGAGGACGAATGCCGAGATTCTTTCGGCGCCGATGCCCATCTATCCCGGCTCCCATTTTGTCGAAAATTACAGCCGGGCTCTCATGGAGGGAACCAAAAACCTGGGCGCATCGGCCTTCACCATGATGAAGAACTCTTTCATCATGGCCATGGGCATTTCCATCGGAAAGATCGCCGTATCCCTCCTGGCGGCCTTTGCCATCGTTTTCTTCAATTTCCCCGGGCGCAAATTCTGCTTTTGGGCCATCTTTATAACCTTGATGCTGCCGGTGGAAGTGCGCATAATGCCCACCTACAAGGTTATCTCCGATCTCGGCCTTCTCAATTCCTACGCGGGACTCATCCTTCCCATGATCGTTTCGGCCACGGCCGTCTTCCTCTTCCGGCAGTTTTTCCTTTCCGTTCCGCGTGAGATCGCCGAGGCTTCCCAGATCGACGGGGCGACTTCGCTGCAGTTTTTCCGCTCGATCCTGGTGCCGATGACCCGCACCCCCATCGCCGCGATGTTCGTGATCCAGTTCATCTACGGATGGAACCAGTACCTGTGGCCATTGCTGATCACGACAAAGCAGGAATACTACACCCTCCTCATCGGCATCAACCGCATGC
>CAYXUF010000041.1:0-21284 GCA_964468155.1 uncultured Treponemataceae bacterium | reverse complement strand
AGATGGGCTGGAGCGCCATCATCTTCCTCGCGGCGCTCATGGGCATCGACCCCTCCCTCTTCGAGGCCGCCACCGTCGAGGGAGCGAGCGCCTGGCAGCGCGTGCGCTACATCACCCTGCCCTCGATCCGCCCCGTCATAGTGATGGTTTTCCTCCTGAGGCTGGGCACCATCCTCGACGCCGGCTTCAACCAGATTTTCATGCTCTATTCCCTGCCCGTGTACAGCGTGGCCGACATCATCGACACGTGGATTTATCGCCAGGGTCTCCTGGAATTCCGTTTCGGACTGGCGACGGCCGTCGGCCTCTTCAAGGGAGTGTTCGGACTCATTCTCATCGTGGTTTCCAACAAGCTCATCCGTAAATACACGGATTCAGGGCTGTACTGAAGAGGTATGGAAGCATGAAAAGCGGCATACGGCTGACGAAAAGCGACAGACTTTTCCACGTCCTCGTCGACGCGAGCCTCTTCGTCATCCTCGCGATTTTCGTGATACCGATATGGAGCACCATAACCCTCTCCTTCAGGCCCAACACCTTCATCGGCTCGGCTCTGGACGGCATGCTCCTCGCGCCCTGGAAATGGTCGACGGCCGCCTACGAAGCCCTCCTCGGCCACAGGGCCTTCCTCACCTCGACCTTCAACAGCTTCCGCATATTCTTCCAGGGCGTGGGAACCGCCCTCTTCCTCACGGTGCCCCTTGCCTACATCCTGTCGATCAAGACCCTGCCGGGGCGCAAAATCCTCTATGGCATCGTCCTTGTGCCCTACCTCTTCAACGTGGGCCTCATACCCAACTACCTGCTTGTCGCCAAACTCGGGCTGGTGGACAAGCTTGCCGCCGTCTACCTGCCGGGAGCCATCAGCGTCTACAACACCCTCATCATGAAGAGCTTCTTCGAGGGCATCCCCGAGGAACTCAAGGAATCGGCGCGCATCGACGGAGCCTCGGAGATCACGGTTCTCCTGCGGATCATCCTTCCCCTTTCCAAACCCATTCTCCTGACGATAGGCCTCTACTACGGGGTGCACTTCTGGAACGATTTCTTCAACGCCATGCTCTACCTCAACGACAGCGCCCTCCAGCCCCTGCCCATCCTCCTGCGCAACATCCTCCTTTCCTCGGGGATGAACGAATATGTCGAGGTGAACGCCTTCGGCGAGGCGCCGATAGCGGCGATAAAGGCAGCGAGCGTGCTGTTGGCGGCGATTCCCATGCTGGTGGCCTACCCCTTTATCCAGAAATATTTCGTGAAGGGGACGATGCTGGGAAGCGTGAAGGGCTGAGCGGCTGACGCGGCCGCCTGAACAGGGTTCCGTTTCGGGGTTTTTAGCCCCGTCGCTATAGATCAAGGAGGTTTCCATGAAGCGAACAATCAGGATCATGATGACGCTCATCCTCGCGATGGCCTGCATCGGATCGGCATTCGCCCAGGGCGCGAAGCCGGTGACGATCGAGATGTGGTATGGAGCGGCCATCACCGAGGCGGGTCCGCCCCCCGACGACTGGGTGGTGTACAAGATTCTGCGCGACAAGTTCGGGATCGAACTCAAGATCACGGCCGAACCTTCGAACGAGAACGACCAGGACGTGAAAATCCTCGCCGCAGCGGCCGCCAACCAGCTGCCCGACCTCTTCATGGTGCGCCGCGATCCCTGGCAGACCCTGATCAAGCAGGGCCTCGTGGCTCCCGTGGACGACATGTATCCCCTCATGCCCAACAGGGCCGAGAACTATTTCAACGAAGATTCCATCGCCTTCTCGACGATCAGGGGCAAGAGCTACGGTTTCGCCTTCCCCGGTTCCCTCCAGAAGAACGAAGGCCTCGTCATCAGGAAGGACTGGCTCGACAAGCTCGGCCTCAAGATGCCGACCACCCTCGACGAGCTCTATGACGTCTGCTATGCCTTCACCTTCAAGGATCCTGACGGCAACGGCAAGAACGACACCTACGGCTACGGCGCCTTCGTCGAGCTCTACGACCAGGAGCAGTACCTCGGCCGCCGTTTCGACCCCATCATGGCAGCCTTCGGCGTAGCCGGCACATGGAACATGACCGAGAAGAATTTTGGCCTCAACGTCAAAAAACCCGAATTCTTCGAAGCCCTCAAGTTTGTCAACAAGATGGTGGAAAACAAGGTCGTCGACCCCGACTGGCCTTCCCTCAAGAAGGACGATTTCCGCGCCGCGTGGAAACAGGGCAAGTTCGGCGTAATGCGCGAGCAGATGGCCGCCCTCGCCGCCCAGGCCAACTACGCGCCCTTCGACAAGAACTTCCCCAACGGGGAATGGGCCGCCCTTCCCCCGCCCAAGGGTCCGAAAGGCCTCTCCGCCACAGGCATCTATGACGCCAACTACAGGATCTACGCCGTCTCCCCCAAGGCTATCAAGGCCGGCAAGAAGGAAGCGATCGCCAAGTTCCTCGACTGGATGGCTTCGGATGAAGGCTACAGGCTCATAGGCTGGGGCGTCGAAGGCGTGAACTATTCGGTGGACGCCAATGGCGACATCACCGACAAGAACGTGCCCGCCGACACCAAGTTCTCTTCCCCCAAGGGACAGACGGTGACCCAGCTCCGCAACATGGTCTTCTACAACTCCGCCCTCGAACTGGGCGCGCGCTATCCCTACTACAAGACGGCCAACGGCCGCACGATAGGCCCCATGCCCTACCTGAAGACCTTCCAGTCCTATCCCTGGATCAACGTCACCGGCGCCGGCACCATCGCTCCCTCCCCGAACAACGCCGACCTCAAGCGCTTTATCAACCAGGGCGTGCAGGAATTCGTTTTGGGCAAGACGGCGCTGACGAAGGAGAATTTCGACGCTTTCGTGGCACAGATGGACAAGCTGGGCGCAGCGGCCTGGGAAAAGGCAGCCAAGGCCCAGATGGACGACAACGGGTACCTGAAATAAGGCCGAATAAGGCTTATAAGGCTTGAATAGACGGGCGCGGCCGGAAGTATTCCGGCCGCGCCTCCTTTACGGAACCATCATGGACACGACACAACAGGTCGAATACCGCAGACTGCTCTCTGGACTCGTCGAAGCAGCCCTCAGGGCATGCCGGCCCGACACGGCGCGCTGGAATTACGAGAACGGCCTCATCCTCCAGGCGGTAAGCGAGGCTTCGAAACAGCATCTGGGCGGCGCCCATGACCTTGCCCTGCGCGCGATCGCCGATGCCCTCATAGAGCCGGACGGCACTATCGTCGGCTACAGGCAGGATGAGTTCAATCTGGATCAGATAAACTCAGGCAAGTTCGTGTTCGGGATGTGGAAGGAGAGCGGGGAAGAACGCTTCAGGATAGCCGTGGAGCGGCTCATGGGCCAGCTGGCCTTCCATCCCCGCACGCCCTCGGGCTCCTTCTGGCACAAGAAAATATATCCCAACCAGATCTGGCTGGACGGCCTCTACATGTTCGGCCCCTTCTGCGCGCGATATGCCGCCGAATTCTCCCGGCCCGGCTTTTTCCAGGACCTCTGCGCCCAGTTTTTCCACACGAGGGATGCGATGAGGGACAGGGTGACGGGGCTGTACTACCACGCCATGGACGAATCGCGGGTCATGGACTGGGCCAATCCAGGGACGGGGCTTTCGCCCCACATCTGGGGGAGGGCCGTCGGCTGGCTTTCGATGGCCTTGATCGATACCCTGGACTGGCTTCCGGCCGGCCATGGCGACAGGAAGGCTATCATCGCCATGTTCAGGGACCTGATGAAGTCAGTTGCCGCCGTCCAGGACGGCTCGGGGCTCTGGTTCCAGATCCTCGACATGGCCGGCGAACCGGGCAATTACCTCGAGGAGTCGGCCTCGGCCATGTTCGCGTACGCTCTCTACAAAGGGATGCGCGTGGGGATGCTCGAACCTGCGGCTTTCGCTGAACCAGCCGAGAGGGCGCTCGCCGGGGTGAAAGATCGCTTTATCTCCCGCGATGCCGAAGGCCGGATCCATGTGGGCGGCATCTGCAAGGTGGCCGGCCTCGGCGGCAAGCCCTACCGCGACGGCTCCTACGCCTACTACATGAGCGAGCCTGTCGTGTCCGACGACTACAAGGGCACCGGCCCATTGGTACTCGCGCTCTGCGAAGCCTGCAGGTAATTCCAATCAGTTTTCGCGGACTCGACAGGACGACGGGATGAGCAGGATCGACAGGAATGCACATCACTTGAAGCAGAGAGCTGTTTCATAGGCGTATATGAGGTATGATACCTCACATGAAGCTGGCTCTCCAGATTGTTAATAGTCTTGAGCGCGATGGCGTAATCGGACGCTACGCCATTGGCGGAGCGATGGCGGCGGTGTTCTATACCGAGCCCGTGTCGACCTTTGATGTGGATATTTTCATCGCATTTCAAACCGATTCATCGGGACTGATCAGCCTGGCTCCACTGTATAAAGCCTTAACTCAAAAGGGTTTTTTAGTATCTGGAGAACATGTTGAAATTGGCGGCGTACCTGTCCAATTTCTTACCGCATATAACGCTTTGGTTGAGGAAGCGCTCGAAAAAGCTGTAGAGATACTTTATGAAGGCATTACGACAAGGATTTTCAGTCCTGAATACTTGATTGCGATCGCATTGCAGACCGGGCGCCCAAAGGATAAAATCCGGGTAGAAATGATACTTGCCCAAGCAAAGCCTAATATGGCATTGCTTGAGGAACTGTTACAGCGCTACGGATTGAAGGGCATATGGAAAAAATGGACCAGCTGAAGAAAATCGCCGAGCGCTCGTTTGAACAGAAAGAAGCCCGAAGACAGAAGCTTGCAAGCCTCCCCTTCGAGGAAAAAGTCCGCATGGTTGTGGCGCTGCAAAAAATTCAGGCGCCCATCCTCAGAGCCCGCGGCATAAAGGTAAAAGTCTGGGATATCGATTCTCGTTGATGCAATCAGAAAACCACAACCCGCCCTGTCGCCTGCCATAAGGCCTGCCTGCCCCACAATCTACCTTCCTCATCGCTGCCACGGCATCGCCGACCAGCAGTTTCCCTGTGTTTCCTGAAGTCCTGTCATCCCGTCAAAATATATCGTATTAAGAAGAAATCACAAGACAGGAGACAGTGCTAGAATTGCCCATGGAATCGAATCCCTGGATAGCATGGCGGCGCCAGAAAATCAGAAGAAGGTATCAGCCCAATCTTGTAGATGGAAAAAAGCTGGCTTACAATCTTTTCAGGAGCAAAAAATGAAACGCACCATTCTGCTTATTGTTTCATTTCTTTCAGCCTTGGTATGCTTCGCTCAGACCCCGCCCTCACTCAACCCTGTTCAAATGGAAGCGGAACAAGCCATACTTTCCGGCGGTGCCAGGATAATGACCGATCACTCGGGCTTTTCAGGCAAGGGGTTCGTGGCTGGCTTCGATGCTATCGGTGCTTCTATGGGATTTAAGCTCACGGTGCCTGCCCCAGGTATGTCCAAGGTGGCAATTCGCTATTCCTCAGGATGGGGGGCTCAGACCGTCGGGCTCTACATTGACGGCCAGAAGATCACGGATCTGCGGCTTGTCGGTACCAACGGATGGAATGACTGGGCAACAACCTCGTCCTCTGTTCAACTGACCGCAGGGAACAAGGTCCTGGAACTTCGCCGGGATCGCAAGGACTCAGGAACGGTAAATTTTGACTGGATCCTCCTCGATCTTCCCCCGGCGCCTTCCTTGCCGCCTTCAGCAGGAGTCCCCCAATCGGGAACCATCAATGCTGTAACCTACGAGGCCGAGGAGGGCAGATTCGGTGGAAGCGCAAGGATCGCCTTCGATCATATGTCGTATTCAGGCAAAGGCTTTGTCGCCGGATTTGAAAATGCAGGCGCCTCGGTTGCAATCCCCGTCTCTGTGCCTTCGACGGGACTCGCAACACTTTCCATCCGCTATTCGGCAGGCTGGGGAGACCAGACTGTAGGCCTTTACATCGATGGCAAAAAGGCGGCCGATATTCGTGCAAAGGGAACACCCAGCTGGGATGACTGGGCGACTGTCAGCGTAGAAATCAATCTGGCAGGTGGAAGTCATGAAGTGGAAATCCGCCGGGATCTAAAGGACAGCGGCGCCATCAACATCGATAAAATTCAGATCGAAAAACAGGGCGTTTCACCTCCCTCCACCACAGCAACGATGAGTACGACTACCCCTCTCCCCCCGGCCATGCCTCCGTACACATCAGTGGCCAGACTGCCATCCGCCCTTCCTGCCGCTGTTTCAATCGAGGCAGAACTTTGCGTTCTCTCGGGCTCCGCGAAAGTTGAAACCGATCACAGCGGCTATACCGGCCTGGGTTTTGTGGCGGGATTTGGCGATGTTGGGGCCGCCATACGATTTATGCTGCCCATTCGCCAAGCGGGACCGGTTACTGTTGAACTTCGGTACACGGCGGGGTTCGGGGATGAAGTTGTCGGACTCTACGTGGATAATGCCAAGCAGGCCGAACTGCGTTGCCCCCGCAGCCCGAGTTGGGATGCCTGGGCAAAAGCTTCAGTCTCGATACCGCTGAATCCGGGAACCCACAGTATTGAGATTAGACGCGATCGCAATGACACAGGATTGATCAATGTTGACTCGATAGCATGTTACTAGCGACTTAAAGTTCCCCTGTGTTTCCTGAAGTCCTGTCATCCCGTCGAATTCGTTGCGCTGCCCCTGACAGGGAAGGCGACAGGATTACAGGACCACAGGATCCCCAGGATCGGGAGGTTCTGGCGCCTAAATCCATTTCCTCACCTTGAAATACACAAGCTCACCGACCACCACCGCGGCTATCAAGCCGAGGGCGGCGGGATAGCCCCAGGGCTGCGACAGCTCCGGCATGTAGCGGAAATTCATCCCGTAGAGCCCGACAATGAAGGTGATGGGAATGAATATGGCCGAGAGGATCGTGAGCACTTTCATCACCCGCGACATGTTGGTATTCACCTCGGTGAGATGGAGCTCGATGATGGACGAGGTGTGCTCGCGGTAGGATTCCAGGGCCTCGATAGCCTGCACCGAGTTTTCGTAGAGGTCGCGCAGGTAGGGGGCCAGGGATGGCTGCATCTGGATGGAATCGGTGCGCGCAAGGGCGCTGATCGAATCCCGCACAGGCCAGATCACCCTGCGCATGCGCGCCAGTTCGCGCTTGAGCGCCTGCAGATCGCGTATGAAGAGGCTGTCGTCCTCGGCGCCCAGGGTTTCATCGAAGGTTTCCAGCCTGTCGCCCAGGCGTTCCAGCACGACAAAATAGTAGTCGACGATATTGTCCACGAGGGCGTAGAGGAGGTAGTCGGCCCCGAACTTGCGCAGGCGGCCCCCGCCCGCCATTATGCGGTCGCGCACAGCCTGGAAGCAGTCGCCCGGGCGCTCCTGGAAGGAAATGATGATTTTGCCCTTCAGAATAAAGCTCACCTGCTCGTACTCGATAGATCCGTCGTCGTGCATTGTCAGCATTTTCGTGATGAGGAAGAGATAGTCGTCGTAATTCTCGAGCTTGGGGCGGTGCTCGACGCTGAGAATGTCCTCCACCACGAGGGGATGGATGCCGAGCATCCCGCAGAGCTTTTCCACTGCCCCGCCCGAGAGCCCGTTGATGTTGATCCAGTTGACGATGTCGGGATCGATGAGGGCGACAAGCTCGTTGACGTCCTCGGGTATCCGCATGACGGCTGATGCTTCGTCGTAGGAATAGAGGGAATAGGTGGCCTGCGTGGGCTCGGTATCGCCTATGTAGCGCGCCGAGCCCGGCGGGAGTCCGGCCGTCTCCTCCGACACCCCCGAGAAGGGAAGCCGCGAGGCGTGCCTCGTTTTCCTTGCCTCGTCCTTGCCCGGTTTCGCCTTGGCCCTGAATCTGCGCTTCATGGCTTCAGACTAGTACGCGGGACGCTCCTAGACAAGTGCGTGGGCAACGAGGTTCGTCAGCGAAGCGACCTCCATGCCGAGGCTGTAGTGCTCGTTGAGCTCGGTGAGCTGGGTGTGGCAGTTTTCGCAGGCCGTGCAGATCATCGCCGCCCTGGCGGCTTTCACCTGGTCGGCCTTGACCCTGGACGACTTCATCCGGAAATCCTGTTCTCCAAGGGAGATGAGTCCCCCGCCCCCGCCGCAGCACCAGTTGTCCTCGCGGGTCGGGGTCAGTTCCACGAAATCGGCACCGAGGGCCGTTATGATGCGCCGGGGCTCCTCGATGACGCCTGAGTTGCGGGCGAGCTGGCAGGGATCGTGGTAGGTGAGCCTGCCCGGAATCGTGCCCGGCTTCAGCGTTATGCGCCCTTCGGCGAGGTAGCGATCGATGAGCTCGACGATGGAAAGCACCTTGAACGAATGCCTGCCCGACTGGAACTTGAGGACCCGTGTGGCCGTGCCGCACTCGACGACGACCACTTCCTTCACCCCGAGGCGTTCGGCTTCATCGACGATGCGCCTGGAAATCGCCGTCTGCTTTTTGGAGTCGCCCAGCCAGGCCGCGAAATTGACCGCTTCGAAATACGAAAGGCACCAGTTTTCCCTGGCGGCGTTCATGATGGCGGCGGCGGGCACGATGGAGTGGGCGCCAGAAAGGCCCACGTAGAGGATGTCGGCGCCGGGGACGGAGACGGGGATAGTGTCCCTGCCCTCGGGCGTGGGGCTTAGCTTTTCCACCTCTGGCTCGAGATTCCTGAGGGCCTCGAGGTAGTTGTCGCGCGAGTCGACGTAGGTTTCGCCCTTGGCGATCGACATGTCGGAGAGCATGGCAAGGAGCTGGGGCTGTTTTTCGACGCCGATGAGGAGGAGCTTGGCGATTCCCATCACCTGCTGAGTGTCGATGCCGAAGGGGCAGAAGCCCACGCAGCGGCGGCAGCCGGTGCAGGAGAAGGCGGCTTCATAGGCTTTGTCTATGCCTATGTCGTCGAAGGGGATAGTCTCGCCCAGCCAGGGGGCGAATTTTCCCTGGAGCTTGAAGTAGCGCTTGAAGAGCTTGCGGATAACCTCGGCTCGGCCCACGGGCGTGTACTTTGTCTCAGGTATCGAGGCGTAGACATGGCAGGCATCCACGCAGAGGCCACAGCGGGCGCAGGTGTCCAGGTAAAGTCTCATGGCTCTGGAGAGCTTCGTCTCGAAGAGGTTTTTCAGATGTAGCGTCGTCGGTTCATCCATCATAATTTCCTCCTCAGTATGTTCAAGGGGAGGCTAAAAAAGCTGTGCACGATCTTGCTGAAGGGCAGGATCACCATGAAGATTTCGGCGAGAAAGACATGGAGGACGATGAAGTGGTAGTGGGACCCGTGGAGGACTGTCCGCGGATCGGCGAAGGAAAAGCTCGACAGGATGCCGAAATACCTGGCGAAATCGGCCTTCGTCATCACGAAGCCGTTGGCCGTCCAGGAGTTGCCCCAGGATATCAGGTCGCCCAGGAGGAAGGTGAAGAGGAGGAGAAGAAGAAGAAGGTAGTCGGCGGGCACGGAGATCTGCCTATCCTGTCCCCTGAAGCGCCTGAAGAGAAAATAAAAAGCGGGGATCGTCACCGAGACGCCCACAAACCCGGCTCCAACCATGTGGCGCGATTCGGGGGACATTATGTTGATGGTTGGGAAAAGGTCGAAATGCCCGAGAATGAGGAAGAGTATGCCGACGTGGAACCACATCAGGAAGAACCAGAAGAGGGGCTTGTGTTTCCTCACCTGGGGCATGGCGAAGGTGTCGCCGAGGGCAGCCAGGGTTGGATGTCTGCGCACCGGGTAGGTTTTCAGGCTGAAAGCCGGCGCCGGGGCCGAGAGGATCGAGGCTATCTTCACGGCTATGCCCGCGAACATCGCGACGATGGCGATGTAGAGGAAAGGCACCATGATGAAGTAGTAGACTCTATCCAGAAAAAGGCCAAAGCCGCTGCGGACGACAGCCTGCGTCGCGGCGCTCACGGCGGCGATCCCTGAGGCGGGAATCGATGATTGGGGGTCCATGGCGGGGCTTACTTCTGGCGCTTGACGAAGAAGTGGATGAGGCCGGGTTCCTGTTTCGTCTCGAGGACGGCGTTGCCGGTCGACTTGGCCCAGGAGGGCACGTCGGCGAGAGATCCGGGATCGGTGGTGAGCATTTCGACAACCTCGCCCACTTTCATTTTCGCTACTTCCATGCTCAGGCGCACGATGGGCATCGGGCAGGCGAGCCCTTTGCAGTCGAGAGTTTTCGATACGGTGTAATCGGACATAGGTAACTCCTTGCGGAAAATGATACGCTTCAGATAAAGAGCTGGACGGCGGATTCCTTGGCGTCGGCAAGGAAAGATGCCACGCCGCAGACCTTCAGGTTGGGGTAGTCGATCATCTCTTCCTTCTTCATGCCCATGAGATCCATCGACATCTCGCAGATGTTGATTTCGACGCCGAGCATGGCGGCCACTTCGAAAAGCTGGTCGAGGCTGGCGACGTTCTTTTTCTTCATGAGGTATTTGATCATCGCCGTGCCGGCTCCGGCCATGTGCATCTGGGAGAGGGTGAGCTTGTTGCGTCCTTTTGGGAGCATGAAACCGAACATTTTGCCCAGGAAGTTCTTGCCACCGGCTTTCTTGGCGGGATCGCGCAGGGCTGCCGTTCCCCAGAAGGTGTAGAAAAGCACGACCTTCATGCCCATGGCCGCCGCTCCCGTGGCTATGATCATCGATGCGATGTGCTTGTCCAGGTCGCCCGAGAAGACGACCATGGAGAGCTTGTTCTCGGCGCCAGGCATGGCGTCGACCTTGGCTTTGAGTTCGGAGAGCTCTTTTTCGATATCCATACATTTTCCTTTGCGATAAGGCACTATACTGCTGGAAGAGTAGCCGCTCAGGCTAGAGACGCGTTCGATTCGGCTTTGAAAAAATCGTTCCAGCTTTATATATCAATATATCGATATATCTTGATTGGACTATAGACCTTGAGAGTGGGGCTGTCAATGGTAGTACGACCAACGATAGAGGGGCGGCCAGGCAAAGCCCGGCCGCCCCTCATGACACTCTGTCAATGCATTGCCTTGTGTCGTAATACCGCGTTGATACGAGGGATCAAGCCCCAGCCACCATGGCAGCGACGTCATCCTTGGCGTTGCCGATGCCCTTGATGCCAAATTTTTCCACCAGGACGGTCGCCACCGCCGGGGAAAGGAATCCAGGGAGGGTCGGCCCGAGCCTGATGTTCTTGAAGCCCAAAGAGAGAAGGGCGAGGAGTACGAGCACGGCCTTCTGCTCGTACCAGGCGATATCGAAGGACAGGGGCAGCTTGTTCACGTCGTCCAGGCCGAAGATTTCCTTTAACTTGAGGGCGATGAGGGCTAGGGAGTAGGAATCGTTGCACTGGCCTGCGTCCAGTACTCTCGGAATGCCGCCGATATCGCCCAAATCGAGCTTGTTGTAGCGGTACTTGGCGCAGCCCGCAGTGAGGATGACAGCGTCATTGGGCAGCTCCTGCGCCACGTCAGTATAGTAGGACCGGCCATTCTGCCGTCCGTCGCAGCCGCCCATGACCACGAAGCGCTTGATCGCTCCGGACTTGACCGCACTCACCACGGTGTCGGCCAGGGCGAAGACCTGGTCGTGGGCGAAGCCGCCGACGATGGTGCCATTTTCCAGCTCCTTGGGCGAAGGGGAGGTTTTAGCCAGGGCGACGATTGCCGAAAAATCCTTCATCTTTCCCGGCTCGCGATCGGCTATGTGGGTGCAGCCATCGAAGCCGACCACGCCTGTGGTGAAGACCCTAGCCTTGTAGGATTCCCGGGGAGGCACGAGGCAGTTGGAAGTGAAGAGGACGGGGCCGCCGAAGGCTTCGATGTCCTGGGTCTGGGACCACCAGGCGCCGCCATAATTGCCATAGAGGTTGTCGTACTTTTCAAAGAAGGGATAGTAGTGAGCGGGAAGCATCTCTCCATGGGTATATACGTCCACTCCGCTACCCTTGGTCTGTTCAAGCAGGTCATGCAGGTCGACGAGGTCATGGCCGGTGATAAGGATACCAGGACGGTTGCGTACACCGGTGCGCACCTTGGTGATCCTAGGGTTGCCGTAGGTGCCGGTATTGGCGGAATCGAGAAGCGCCATGGCGTCCACGCCGAATTTTCCCGTCTCCAACACCAAGGCGGTGAGCTCGTCCAGGCTCTTGGAGTTGTCCGTGAGGTCGGCCAAAGCCCTGAGCATAAACTGGAAGACTTCTTTGGACTTCTTGCCGATAACCCAGGCATGTTCCACATAGGCTGCCATGCCCTTGAGCCCGTAGAGCACCAGGGACTGGAGTGCGCGCACGTTCTCATCGGCGATTTCCTTCCAGCCGCCGATGCCGGCCGATGCGGCGGCACGAATAGCTTCCACGTTGGCGGCGCTCCAGGTGGCGGCGCTGGGCAAACCTCCAGCAACCTTTCCGCCGGCGGCCACGAAGGCAGCACGCAGGGAATCCCTATGGGCGAGGCCTTCCACGATCCAGCCCTCGAAGTCGGAAGGGGAGAAATTGGCATTAGTGATGGTGGCGAAGAGCATCCTGTCGACAAAGAAGGCAGCATCCTCGTCGTAAATGCCCTTTTCGACGGCCTTTACCGCCCAGAAGCCGATCCCCTTGCAGACATGGAGGACGAGATCCTGAAGATCCGATACTTCGGCGGTCTTGCCGCAGACGCCCTTCGCGGCGGCGCAGGCCGTGTTTTTCATTGTTTCCTGACACTGATGGCAGAACATGGATTCTCCTTGAATCTACTATTCTGATGCCCCAGGGGCACCGTATACATTGTACACCTTTATTCAGTTACCGCAAGAAAATGCCGCCGCAATATCGGCGATCGTGGATTTCCGCAAGGTATCGACCAGCAGCCGCTTCGCGTCGACACAGAGTCTGTGAAGGGCGCAGGTCCTGGTAACGCAGACTGGCTTTGGAAACAGGCAATAATTGGACGACAACGGACCATCCAGGGCTTCCAATATCTCCAGGCATGCCATCTGACTCGCCGGCTTCTTGAGCGAAAAGCCTCCCCCAATGCCCCGAGTTGAATCGATGACACCCTTTGCCGCCAGGCTCTGGAGGATTTTAGCCATATAGCTAGGCGACAAGCCGAGCCGCTGGGCCGCGGCACCCGCCGCAATGCTTCCCCCGTTGCAGTCAGCCAGCGCCAAGGCATGGAGGGCCGCGCTGGTTCTGTCTGAAATACCGACTATCCTGTCCATGTATCTTCCTTATACCTAAATCAGATAGCGATATCTTATTTAATGAATTTACAGTTTTTTGTCAAGAACCCTTAGCCATTTAGTCTTATGAGCTACCTTTTTTCCGGTATTCCATGGCACAATCTTCTGCAGTGCCATGCTCATGCGCACTCAGAGGAAACTCCATGCTTGTACCTTTCATCAATAGACTCCTCCACTGGTTCGTGACCGGCGTCAGCACAACTGTCCTAGCACTCATGATGCTGTCGAAGGGATGCACGTTAGACACTTTGGGATTGGTAATGGCAATCGCTTCCCTTTTCATCGTTGTATTCGAGTTTCCCAGCGGAATTCTTTCGGACATGGTCGGACAAAAGAAAATTTACCTGTTCTCCTTAGTTGTTTCCATCGCCGGCTATGCGGTGATCCTAATGACGAACAGCGTTTGCGGGCTCATCGTAGGATTTTCCTTGTATGGCATAGCGCGGGCTTTTTCATCCGGATCAGTGGAAGCCTTGTTCATCAATAATTATATTCGCGTAGAAGGCAAGGAAAACCTGCACAAGCTCATCAGCTGGATGAACAGCGGTGAGATAATCGGCCTGGCAACCGGCGCCTTGCTTGGAGGATTACTACCTACTGTCTGTGCTAGAATCTTTCCCAACAATAATAAGTATAGCGGCAATCTGATAATCCAAATATGTGTTCTGCTGATATTATTCCTTTTTACTCTGCTCAGCGTAAATGAATCAGAATACGGAGAAAAGGAAAGAAAGACGTTGGGCGATCACATGCGAGAATCGGCGAAAATTATCATGAACGACCGAAGCATCCTGCTTCTGGTATTTGGAACGATGGTCTGGGGCTTCTCCTTCAACGCGATGGAAGTGTTCTGGCAGCCTAATGTAAAGAGCATTTTAGGATCAGATTCCCAGACCTGGATATTTGGTTTTATAAATAGTGGGTATTTTCTGGCTTCCCTGTTGGGCTTGGGAATAATCAATCTTTTGCTGCGCCTGCGTATGGTTTCCAAAAACCTTATCCTTGTCATATCCAGAATTATAATGGGAATTTTAATCATTCTACTGGCACTCCAAAAAAACATCCTTTCCTTCACGGGCATCTATCTCTTTTTGTTCATGATCAATGGTATGATGAATATTCCAGAGAGCACAATGATCAATTCCCTCCTTCCCGACGATAAAAGATCATCACTTCTTTCATTTTCATCCCTCATGCTGCAGTTAGGCGGCATCATTGGATCTGTCCTCTTCAGCAGGCTGGTTACAACGCTCCAGATTTCGGGGGTCTGGATAATAGCGGGCATAGTCTTCGGGATCTCCGGTTTGTTATATGTTTACATCGGAAAGCCCGCACGGTATCGAAGTCGAGGATTATCTTGAATGACTAGACTAGCCAGGGATTTCTACGCCAGGGACGCGTTGTGCGTCGCCAAAGATCTATTGGGAAAGCTCATTGTTCGAATTGTCGATGGGCAGGCACTTTCAGCGATGATCGTGGAAACCGAAGCCTATATGGGCACGGATGATAAGGCCGCGCACTTTTTCGGTGGGCGGAGAACACCCCGGGTCGAAGTGATTTACGGAGAGCCGGGTTTTTCCTATGTCTTTTTCATCTATGGCATGCACCATTGCTTCAATATTGTGACTGGCAGCAATGGCATTCCCCAGGCCGTTTTAATTCGAGCCGCAGAACCGGTCAGCGGACTCGATCTCATGGCTCGAAACAGATTTGGAATGACGCATGCGCAGCTGGGGAGAAAGCAACTGGTTCAACTGACCAACGGCCCTGGGAAATTGTGCCAAGCCATGGGGATCGATCGGGGATGTAACGGCGTGGATCTCTGCGGTGACGAATTATTTATTGCGGATTATCCCTGTGATCCTTTTGGAATCGTCTCGTCGAGAAGGATCGGAATCGACTACGCGGAGGAGGCCAGCGAGTTCCCCTGGCGGATGTACATCAGGGATAATTGCTATGTATCTGTGAAGTAGTGATTTGAAGATACTGCTATTCTTCCCCAATATTAGAGAGCTTGACCTTTAAGTATCCAGCACTCTTTGAATCTTCCGGATGAGGTTATAGGCCAATGATCGTGATATCACCTTTACCGGGTCCGTATACCCACTACATCCTCGCGGCAGATAGATATCGGTTCCCAAGGTATGATTGCCATACCTTTTCACCATAACGACGAGATAACGCAGAAATTTCGTGACTATGTAGGCCAGGATATTGGGGATCACGTGCAAAGTGTACCATAGCCTTCCCCCACTTTTATAAAGGCTTTCTTCATCCTTTGATAATGTTTCAGTCAAGGCTTTTGACTTTAAGTCAACCCAGAGTCTTTCCATTTCGGGAACTCCAAGTCGGATCAGAAACATACATCAACCCTGCTCTTCGTCAGCAAAAGATGAGGGATCGACTGGATCCGAAACTTTTCCGTCTCTGAGGTTTTTAATACTCTCATCTATCGTGGAAAGTGAATGTCTTGAAATTTCAAATGGCGGAACTAGTTCTCGCGGTTCTAAAATTATGCGCCCATCGGCAAATTCTTGAATCCGATAATAGTCTTATTTGGCCCCCCGAAGAGTTACACGCTTTTTTATATCTACTCGAGAATCATATTCTTTGGTTATTTTCATATATTGCCCCCTATATGGGATTTCCCACTCGCATAATAATACTCTACAAATTTCTATCTTCCAATGCTTTACGGTACATAAAATTCAATCCTCCTTCAACCTTATTCCCCTTTTTTAATCGATTCTATCGTAAGGCTCAGGGCGCCCCGATCTTTTTCCACCAACCCCTCGACCCAGAGGGGGGCTTCTTCGAAAAGGAGGTGGCGGAATCGCTTGAATGCGTCGGGGAAAAGGACAGCCTCGAAGATAGCGGTCTCGTCCTCGAAGGAGACGAACTCCATGGGTTCTTCGCTGGAGGTGAGAACCGGCTTGGCGGTGATGGGCCAGGCCAGGAGGCGGATTCGGCGGCCTACATGGCGGGGCAGATCCCGGGCGCGGAGCCGGGGCTGGGCGAATAAGCGGGGCCAGAGTTCCAGGGGGTGGCAATCCAGGGTGGTGCCGAGGTATTTGAACTCGGCTTGGCGGCGTTTTCGGGGGGAAAGGGCGACGCAGTGGCGTTCGGCATCCTCGCGGTTATCGGCTGCCCCGCGGCGCGCTACTGTAAATGAGCCACCTGGATCGAGTTCATCCTCGGAAAACAGACTTCCTGAAATCCTGCGAATCCTGGGATCCTGTCCTCCTTCCACCGCGGGAGCCTGATGTTCCCGTAACGCGCAGATCGACAGGAGGGCCATGAGGGCCCCAGCCCGGGAATCGGCGCCCAGGAGGCTGTCGAAAGCCCCGCAGCCTACGAGGGCTTCGGCATCGGTGCGCTCGAAACGGATGCGGCGCGCGAAATCCTCGACGGAAGCGTAGGGCCCCGCCCTGCCGCGCTCGGCGAGGAGGGCCTCGGCCGCGGCTTTGCCCAGCGACATCACCATGCAGAAGCCGAAGCGGATAAGGCCTTCCCCTCCCCGGCAGCGCCATCCGCTTTCGTTGATATCGGGCGGAAGGAGGCGCAATCCCATGCGGCGCGATTCGCTCGCGTAAGCCAGGGTGGAATAGAAGCCGCCATGGTTGGACATGACGGCGGCCATGAACTGCGCCGGCCAGTGGGCGCGCAGGAAGGCCGACTGGAACGAGAGCATGGCGTAGCTCGCGGAGTGGGCCTTCACGAAGGAATAGCCCGAGAAGGAACGCATCATGTCCCAGACGGCCTGAATCGACGCATCGTCCACGCCTCGCGAGCGGGCCCCCTGCAGGAAGGCGGGCCAGTGCTCCTGAAGTCGCGTGTCGGCGTCTTTTTTGGCCAGTATCTTCCTGAGGGCATCCGCGTCGGCCGAGGAAAAACCAGCCAAGGCGATGGCCGCCTTCGATACGTCCTCCTGGTAGCAGAGGATGCCGTAGCTTTCATCGAAGAGGCCTTCCAGGAGAGGGTGGAAGGCCTTCCAGGGCTTGCCTTTCAGCCTGTCGACGTATTCGTCGATGTACCTGTTCGCGGCGGGGCGGATGATGGAGGAGTGGATGACCAGGTGCTCGAAATCCCCCTTGCCGGTTTTTGTCTGGAGAAGCCGCATTGCGGGGCTCTCGACATAGAAAACGCCCATCGTGTCGCCACGCGCAAGGAGGGATACCGTGTCGGGGTCGTCGATCGGGTGCCAGTTGCCTGGATCGAAGGGAAGCCCCGTTTCGGCTATGGCGGCGAGGGCGTCCCTGACGACAGCGAGGGAGCGATTGCCGAGAAGGTCGATCTTGACGAGCCCAGCGGTTTCGACGCCCTCCTTGTCCCAGGCTGTCACCCTGATGCCGGAGCCCGTCGCTTCGATAGGAACGTGGTCGGCAAGGAGGTCGGGAACGATGATGAGGCCGCCTGAATGGGTGCCGAGGTGACGGGGAAGGCCTACGACGGACGCGGAGAGGTCGACAATTTTTTTCCACTCGGAATCGGCCTTGTCCATAGTATCGTCCTTGTCGACGCGCAGGGTTTTTTCGAAGGAGGAAATCTCCGCGTCGGGCATGCCGAAGGCTCTGGCCGTCTCCCGCAGGGCTGAGCGGGAGCGGAAGCAGTTGTGGTTGGCCACCCTGGCCGCGTGCTCAGGGCCATAAGCCTCTATCACTTCGGCCAGGAGAGCGTCGCGCTCGTCCCAGGCGAAGTCCACGTCGATGTCGGGCGGATCCTTCCGTCCGGGGTTGAGGAAGCGCTCGAAATAGAGATTGTGTCGGATGGGATCGACCTCGGTGATGAAAAGGCAGTAGGCGACGATGCTCGCCGCCGCACTGCCCCGACCACAGATGCGCGAGGCTCGCCTGACAATGTCCCGCACCACGAGAAAATAGTCGCAAAATCCTTTGGATTCGATGAGCTTCAGCTCGTAGTCGATCCGCTCCTTTACCGCGGCGGTGACTGTTCCATAGCGGCGCGCCGCGCCCTCGAGGACAAGGGCGCGAAGGAGGGCCGGAGAATCGGGCGCGGCGCGGGGCACGGCAGTGGGCTGTTCAGCCATCCCGTAGCGCGGAAAGACAAAACCGGAAAAGGGCTTATCCAGGGCTTCGCGGGCGATGAGGGCGTTGGAGGCGAAGGCTTCCTCCATCCAAACCTTGAACGGGGGGAGGACCGACCAGGATGCAAAGTCAATGGCAGAGCCCCAGAGAGCCTCAGGCGGGTCGAGATTGGCATCCCCTATATCGTGGACACAGCGCTGGCTGTCGATGGCGCAAAGGAGGCGCTGGATTTCACGCTGCCCCGGGTCGAGGAAGCTGGCCTCGGGGGCCGCGACAGGCCTGCGGTCCGTCGCGGCCAGGCGCCGCCAGGAAGCCCTGTTACACTGGGTGACGAGGGCAAAAAGAGCCTCTCCGCCGTACTGCCCACCCAGCAATACCTCGTCGTCGCTGAGGACAAAAAGATCGCCGGGCTCTGCCTCGCCCAAACTGGAAACGATCGCCGCCCGGGCGTCGAAGGCGGCATGATTGGCGGACAGGCTGGCTGCCCGGGCTGTTAAAAGCCGCGAAATCGCCGAAAAACCCGCCTTTTCCCCCGCGATGAGGATGGCTCTCCCCCCTTCATAGACGAGTTCGGTACCTACGATCGCCCCCAAGCCCGCCTTTTCGCAGGCCTCCACAAAGGCCGGAATGCCATAGAGACCGTTCCTGTCCGTCAGGGCGATTTGGGACAGGCCGGCGGCCTTCGCCGCAGCAGCCCATTCATGGGGAGCCACGACGCCCCTCCCCATGGAATATGAAGAACGTACAACAAGAGGCACGAGCATCGTCAATTGCCGCCTGCCAAGCCGGGAGATAGGAGGCCTGCAGAAAGAAGGGCGCAGGGCTTTAAGGCGGGGAATCCATACTTCCCATGAACCCTGTCCAGGGCGATCTGCAGCCGGGCCTCCTTCGCCAGGGCTGGTTCAAAGAGGTCGAGCTCGGGGCCGGCTGCGGCGAAGCCCGAAAGTTCAAGGGCGATGCGCCGCACCCGCACGCGGCGTTCCATGGCGCGTTGGGCCGTCGCCCAGGCGAGGGCCGCAATGTCCCCGTCGCGGCTGAGGACGCGCGGCTGGCGGGACGAGGCCGAGACAGAACGCCCGTCGCTGTAGTCGATCTTCACCATGACGCAGCGGGCACCGAAGCCTTCCCGGCGCGCCGCAAAACCGAGGATGGCGGCGAGGTAGACGAGGCGGAGCCTGATAGCTTCGGCCTCGGCAGTGTCGGGTTCCAGTACGACAGCCTCGCGCAGGCAGCGGCGCTCGGGCGGCTCGGGATTGACGGGCGACGCGTCGATGCACTGTGCTCGGGCCACGAGGTCGGGGCCGCGCGGGCCGATAGCCCTCGCCTCGAATGCCCCGAGATCGGCCAGGCCCCCGATGTCGTCGATGTCGAGAAGGCTGAGCCTGTCCTTCAGCACAGGTCCAACGCCAGGCAGAAGCTCGACGGGCTGAAGGCGTACAAGGCCCCTCTCTTCATGAGGGAGAAGAGCGACAAAGCCGCCGGGCCTGAACACGCGCGTGGCGACCTTGGATACCGTTTTGTTGGACGCGAGGGCGAGGCTGGGATGGATGCCCGTCGCCTCCCGAATCCTCATCCTTATGGCCTGCGTTGCGTCCTGGGGAGGGCCGTTGATGCGCGAGGTGCCTGCAAGATCGATGAAGAGGTGGCCCTGCCCTGCCCTCTCCACAAGGGGCGAAAACGACAAGCCTATGCGCCACATCTCCTCATCCGCTTTTTGGTACAGCTCGGGCCGAGGCTGCCTCACAAGAAGGCCAGGCAGGCAACGCTGGGCCTGGGAAAGCATCATGCCGCGCCTGAGGCCCTCCCTGTGCGCTTCCGGCGACAAGTCGAGGACGATGGAGCGGAGGGCGCCTTCGCGCGCGACGACGAAGGGCCTCGATCGGAGGCTGCGGTCGCCCGCTTCCTCGATGGCCGCCATGAGGCCGACGGCGTTGATGTGGAGGATAGTGCCGCCCATCAGGTGCCTCCTGCCCTGGCCAGCCAGAGCCGGGCCATCAGGGCAGCCTTTTCCAGGGCTGCCCCGTTTCCTCTGCCGCCGGAGCACGAAAAAACCACCCTCAGGGTTTCGGCCTGGGATGCCAAAGCCTCGATCCGGGCCAGCCAGACGGAAGGATCTGTATCGTCGCGAAGCTTACTATAGACGAGGGAAGAGGTGACGATATCGATGGAAGGAGGAGCTCCAGGCTCCCGGGCCCCGTCGATGAGGCAAAGCGCCGCGCCGCGCGCCTTCAGCCCCTCGATGACGCGGGCAGAATACCAGTCGGCGCCATGGAAGGCGACGGCCAGAGGAAGGCCCTCCAGGTCCTTTACCACGCGGTCGAGGTGGCGGCGCGCGGCGGTGCTGTGCGTGATGGTGGCCGGAAACTCGAGGAGGAAGGCTGAAGGCTGCGGCTTTTCCCCTCTTTTCACAACCTTCACAGCGGCACGGTAGGCCACTTCGGCCCGGATGTCCCCCTCGCCCAAAGCCGGCGCCACGAAGGCTTCCCCAAGGCGCAGGCAGATATCGAGGGGCTGGGAAGAAGAACCCGCCCATGCCTCAAAGGGCAATTCTACCGTCCCGAGCTCGGGGTAGGACGAAAGAGCCTTGGCCCAATCCACCCATCCATCCTGAACCGCGACGCCAAAGAGGACGTCGGGCATCCACTCGCTACCTTCCATGTCTCAATTATAACTATACATTTGTTTAGTATTCAAGAGCGAAAAAGAACCCCCGGAAGAAATCTCCCGGGGGTCGCGCGGCGCCAATCGGCGACGCTGGCAAGAAACTACTCCAGCACGGCGCCCTTTACTCCGGAAGTGACGACGCGCCTGTAGCGGGCGAGGAAGGGGCTGTCGGTGGGCTGAACATAGGGCTTCCATTCTGCCCTGCGGCGCTCAAGCTCCGCTGCGTCCACGAGGAGGTCGAGCTTCTTGGCAGGTATGTCGATGCTGATCATATCGCCTTCGCGCACGAGGGCTATGGGGCCGCAGCCCGCCGCTTCGGGCGAAACGTGGCCGATCGAGGCGCCCCGCGAGGCGCCGGAGAACCTTCCGTCGGTGATGAGAGCCACGGTCTTGTCCATGCCCATGCCTGCTAGGGCCGAGGTGGGGGTG
>CAYXUF010000040.1:0-23342 GCA_964468155.1 uncultured Treponemataceae bacterium | reverse complement strand
GTTGCAGATTACGTGCTTGCGCTTTTAAAATCTGTTGTTTCTAGAGCGCACCTCGACACGCGAGACACCTCGCAAACGCGCAGCGGTCCCTTCGTCTATCGGTTAGGACATCTGATTTTCAATCAGGAAAGACGGGTTCGACTCCCGTAGGGGCTATAAGGCCGGCCAATTCTGGTCGGCCTTTTTTATGCGCCCCGATAATCCCGCTCGGAGCCCGTCCATTCAAAGCAGGGGCGAGAAGACCTTGAGCAGCCAGCCGGCAGCCTTGCGATAGATCCTTTCGGCATCGAGATCGGCGATGGTCACTTCATGGCATTCGCCCAGGGTGGCAAGAAAGTCGTCGCGCATGGCGATGAGGCTCCTGCAGCCGCAGAGCCAGACGCCGCACTCAAAATGCAGGTAGAGGCTCCTGAAATCGAGGTTGATGGTGCCCACCGTGCCGAACAGGTCGTCCGCCAGGAATGTCTTGGAATGGATGAAGCCCGGCGTGTATTCGAAAATCCGCACGCCTCCGGCAACGAGGGCCCGATAGTTGGCGCGGGTGACGGCGTGGACATACCATTTGTCGGGGATATGGGGCGTTATGATGCGTACGTCCAGACCGTTTTTCGCGGCGAGGACGAGAGCCATCTGCATCTCGTTGTCGACGATGAGATAGGGCGTGGTGATATAGAGATAGCGCCTGGCCTTGCCTATCAGGTTCAGATAGACATTCTCGCCCACGAGTTCGGCGTCGAGGGGGCTGTCCTCGTAAGGCTGAACGAAGCCGTCAGGCTCGACGCGAGGGGACTCGTCCACGGGGAAGACGTCATGGAGCTGGTTGTCATCCTTTTTTCGCCTGGCATGGCTCCAGAGATTGAGAAACATCAGCGTAAAGCTTTGTACGGCATCGCCCTCCAGCCTGATCGCGTTGTCCTTCCAGTGGCCGAAACGCCTGTATTCGTTGATGTACTCGTCGGCGAGGTTGATGCCGCCCGTGAACCCGACCCGCCCGTCGATCACCAGGATCTTGCGGTGGTCGCGGTGGTTGTAGCTGGCGGAGAGGAAGGGCCTGAGCAGATTGAAGACAGCGCACCTGATGCCCAGAGCCTCGAGATGTCTGTCGTAGTTGGGGGGCAATCGGCCCAGACAGCCGAAATCGTCGTACATGACGCGCACGTCGATGCCCCGCCTGGCCTTTTCCACCAGAATGGCGAGGATCGTCTCCCACATCCGGCCTTCCCCGATGATGAAGAATTCCAGGAATATGAAATGCCCGGCCTTTTCCAGGGCTTCGGTTATGCTTCTGAAGGCGCTTTCCCCGGAGGGAAGGTATTCAGTGGCGGTGCCGTTCCAGACCGGGCTCCTGGCATTGACGCTGAGATAGCGCGACTGCACGGCGGCATCGATATTGAGGGATTCCAGCGCCTTGAGGTTCTCGGCTCCCTGAGTCACGAGGGGCCGAACTCTCCTTTCGCTTTCCCTGATCCGCCGCTTCATCTCCCCGCTCAGGCGGATCCGTCCGAAAAAGAGATAGAGGATCCCGCCAAATACCGGAAAGACAAGAATAGGAATAAGCCAGGCGATCTTGTAGGCGGGATTGCTCGTGTCGTTGAGTATCCAGAGCACAACGCCGAAACTCAGGGCGATGCTCAGGCTGTAAAAAATGTAGAAGGAATCCATGAAGGCGATGAGGCCGCCTACAAGAATCGCGAGCTGGAGGAGCATCGCGAGAAAGACAAGGTTAGCCTTGCTGGAAAGAATCTTCTGCAGACGCTTCAATCCCAACCCCTCTCAAGCCGGCGAGCATCGCTCAGGCGGCCGCAGGATGCTCAGCAGTTCTCGCAGGGTCCGGGGCAGTTCAATACTTTCATGAACTCCTCGCCCGTCATAGTTTCCTTCTTGAGAAGGCAGGCTGTCAACTCTTCCAGCTTGGGTCTGTTGTCTTCCAGAATTTTCGTGGCCCTGGCAAAGCAGAGATTGATGATGGCGAGAACCTCATCGTCGATTTTGGCGGCCGTGGCCGGCGAGACGAGGAGGGTGGAATCGCCGCCGAGATAGGGATTGTTGACGGTTTCGAGGGCCATCATGCCGAAGGTTTCGCTCATGCCGAAGCGGGTGACCATGGCGCGGGCCATCTTGGTGGCCTGTTCGATGTCGTTGGCTGCGCCCGAGGTTACCGTGCCGAACATGATCTGCTCCGCGGCGCGGCCTCCCATGAGAGTGGCCACCTTGTCCAGAGCCTGCTCCTTGGTGAGGAGGATCTGCTCGCTCTCGTCCACCTGCATGGTGTAGCCGAGGGCTCCCGAGGTGCGGGGCACGATGGTGATCTTGTGCACGGGCGCCGAGTTCTTCTGCTTGGCGGCGACGAGGGCGTGGCCGATTTCGTGGTAGGCGATAGTCTGCTTGTCCTTGAGGGAGATGACGGCGTTCTTTCGGGCATAGCCGGCTATGACGACTTCGACGGATTCGTCCAGATCGACCTGCTTCACCTCCTGGCGACCCATCTTGACGGCGTGGAGGGCGGCTTCGTTGATGATGTTGGCCAGGTCGGCGCCCGAGGCGCCGGAGGTGGCCCGAGCGATGGCGTTCAAGTCGACCCCCTCCCCCACCTTCACTTTTTTGGCGTGGACATTGAGGATGGCCTCGCGACCGGCGAGATCGGGCAGTTCCACGGGGATGCGCCTGTCGAAGCGGCCGGGCCTGAGGAGGGCCTTGTCGAGAGTCTCGGGCCTGTTGGTAGCGGCCAGGATGACGACGCCGGTCTCGGCCCCAAAGCCGTCCATCTCGGTGAGAAGCTGGTTGAGGGTCTGCTCGCGTTCGTCGTTGCCCCCGTACATGTTCGCGTTGCGCGACTTGCCTATCGTGTCGATTTCGTCGATGAAGACGATGCAGGGAGCCTTTTCCTTGGCCTGCTTGAAGAGGTCACGCACCCTTGCGGCCCCCATGCCGACGAACATTTCGACGAATTCGGATCCTGATATGGAAAAGAAGGGCACCTTGGATTCGCCGGCCACAGCCTTGGCGAGGAGGGTCTTGCCCGTGCCGGGGGGGCCTACGAGGAGGGCTCCCTTGGGAACCGTGGCGCCGATTTCCTTGTACTTGCCGGGATTGTGCAGGAATTCCACGATCTCCTGGAGGGCTTCCTTGGCCTCGTCCTCGCCAGCCACGTCGGCGAAGGATTTGCCCGTCTGGGCTTCCACATAGATCTTGGCCTTGCTTGAGCCGAAGGCCATGGCGTTGCCCATGCCGCCCATCTTGCCGGCCATCCTGCCGGCGAGGAGCTGTCCCAGCCCGATGAAGAGGGCCAAGGGAAGTATCCAGTTGAGCAGGGACATGAGGGGAGAATTCACCTTGGGTATAACCTGGCTGAATTCGACCCCCGATCCATAGAGGCGGTTGACGAGGCTGGGATCATCGACGCGCCCCGTCACATAGACTGTTTCCTTCCCGTCGCTGCCTTTGGAAGCGAAGCTGATCTGGGTCGCGTCGATCTGAACCTTCTCCACCGATCCTTTATCCACCATCGACAGGAAGCTGCGATAGTCGGTCTGTACAACCTTATTCTCCACGAGCGAGGGAAAGACGAAGGCGTTCAGGACCAACACCACGAGCATCACGATGCCATAGTAATAGAAGAGAGGTTTCTTGGGGTTCTCCTGAACTTTCACGATATATCTCCTTACGCGCTGGCTGAAAGCCGTTTCGCCTATATTTCAAACGCATCTGCGGCGGGCAGTTCTTCATTGAAAATATGGAATTACGGGGAGATCGTCAAACCGGCCTGAAGAAGGGGCTCTCAGAGCGAAGTCCAGCCCCCGTCGACGAGGAGGAGTGTGCCCGTCACCATGTCGGAGGCGTCCGAGGCGAGATAGATGACGGCGCCGGCCACGTCCTCGATGGTCGCCACCCGGCCCCGGGGGAGCTTGTTCAGAACGCCGGCGAGAAAATCAGGGTTGTCCAGCCTTTCGGCCGTGCCGGGGGTGCGGATGAAGGTGGGGCCGACGGCGTTTACCGTCACGCCTCTTCCCGACCATTCGGCGGCGAGCACCTTGGTGAGCATGTTGAGGCCTCCCTTGGAGGCGCAGTAGACGGCCTCGCCCGGGATGGCGACGACGGAAGCCTGGGAGCTTATGTTGACGATTCGCCCCTTCCCCCGGGCGAGCATCACCTTGCCCGCCTCCTGGCAGCAGAAGAAGCTGCCCTTCAGGTTGAGGTCCATCATCCAGTCCCAGTCGGATTCCCTGATGTCGACGGCCGGGATGGGATTGCCCATGCCCGCGTTGTTGACGAGGATGTCGATGCGGCCAAAGCTTTCGACAATGCGCGCGAAGGCCGAAGCTATGGAGCCTACATCGCGAAGGTCCATCGCGAAGCACTCGCAGCTTCCCCCATCGGCCCGGATTTCGCTGGCGAGGGTTTCGAGTTCGGCCATGCTGCGCGCGGCTGCCGCGATTTTGGCCCCGGAACGCGCCATCGCCCTGGCCAGGCCCCGACCGAGTCCCCGGCTCGCCCCCGTGACGACGGCCACCCTGCCCGCTATGCTGAAATTCGCCGAATCATCCATAGGTACCCCCAGACAAGGGCATTGTATTGTATAGTGCTTGGAGGAGCAACGAAGCTTGTACAGGGATATTTGCCAGAAATGCCGACGCCCCCGCGAATCCTGCCTCTGCCCGGCCGAACCCGCGATGGTTCTGCGCACGAAGATCGTGCTCCTCATCCACCCCAAGGAGTGGCGGCGCGAACGCTGCGGCACCGGGCGCCTCACCTGCCTCAATATCGCCGACGCCGAACTCCTGCCCGGCATCGCCTTCGACAATCATCCCCGCGTAAGGCAACTCATCGATGATCCAGCCAACTATCCCGTCCTCCTCTATCCGGGGAAGGAATCTATCGATCTTTCGGATGCTGCCGCCGAGGGGCTGGAGGCGGTCGCCAGACTGAAGGCGGCAGCCGCTGGGCGGAGGATAACAGCCTTCCTCGTCGACGCCACCTGGGCCTGCTCCAAGGCCGTGCTGAGGGAAAGCCCGGGGCTCCTCGCCCTTCCCCGCCTCATGTTCACGCCTGCAAGCCCCAGCCGCTGGATCATCAAGCGGCAGCCCGGCCCCCTGTGCCTCTCCACCCTCGAGACAGTGCACGAACTTCTGTGCGCCCTGGAATCGGCGGGGCTGGAGGACTACCCCGACAAGGAAAGGCTGCTCGATGTTTTCGCGCGCATGCAGGAGTATCAGATAGACAGGGCCATGGCAGGGGGCAAGCCCCGCCATTTCGCCAAGAACTTCCGGCTGCCGACGCCTGATTCCAGGGCTTAGGCGGGACGCGCGATGAGGACTTCGCAGGGTCCAAGCCGGCAGGTGCCCGCAGGCAGGGCAGTGTCCACGCGGCGGGCGCTGCCGAGGAGAACCTCAAGGCTCTCTTCCAGCCTGATCGACGTCGGTCGGGCGGTGAAATTCAGATAGACGACGACCTTGTCTCGCCCAGCTTCGCCCTCCCGTTCAAAGGCGAGGATGCCAGACCCGGCATCAAGGAAGCGCAGGGAGCCTCCGCGCAGGGGAGGCGCGGAGCGGCGCAGCGCCAGGAGGCTCCTGTACCACAGAAGTATGGAATCCGGACGCTGGCGCTGCGCGGCCACGTTGCACTCCCGCCAATCGGGATTGAGGGGCAGCCAGGGGTTCAAAGAACCGAAGCCTGCGTCGGGAGAACCGTCCCACTGCATCGGTCTGCGTTCGGGATCGCGGCCAAGCGAGGAAAGAGGCCAGGTTCTGATGCCCAGGGGATCGCGCAGGGCGGATCGGGGCAGCCTGAAACAGGTCATGCCGATTTCCTCCCCGTAATAGAGGAAGGGCGTCCCCTTAAGGGTGAGGAGCATGGCGGCCGCGACCTTGGCGCGGGCCTCGGTGATCCCTGGATCGCGAGAACGGTAGCGCCAGGCATGGCGCGGCTTGTCATGGTTGCTCAAGGTGAAGTTGGGCCAGGCCAGGGCGGGCAGAAGCGTGTACCAGCGTTCGGCCGATGCGCGAAAAGCCTCGGCCTTCCAGGGCTGATTCAGAAAGTCGAAATTGAATGCCATGTGGAGCTCGTCGTTGTTCTCGCCATGACAGGCCGCAGCCAGATCGGGATCCTCCCCATAGGTTTCGCCGATGAGCACCCTCTCGCCGGCCTCGCTCGCCAGAGGTGAATCGGAGCTCCAGCCATCGGCGACGCGCCGCATCGCCTTGAAGACGCCATGGAAATCGGGGTGGTTGCGGTCGTGGATGTGCTTCTGGAAAAAATCCGGAACCGCCTTGAAGGCGAAGGGATTGGAGCGCAGCTCGGGGTCTTTCATGTAGGCGGTGGCGACATCGAGCCTGAACCCGTCGACGCCCATCGCATACCAGTATCGCATGACGTCGTAAAAGGCCTCGCCTACTTCCGGATTACGCCAGTCGAACTCGGGCTGGTGGCGCGTGAAGGTGCCCAGGTAGCGTTCGCCCGTCGCCGGATTGGGATGCCAGGCTGTCCCCAGCTCGAAGATCGCCTTCCAGTTGTTGGGCGGCTTTCCGGAATCCGGCACCCAGATATACCAATTGTGCTTGGGGGCGGCGCGCGAGGCCCTCGCCTCCCTGAACCATGGATGCTCGTCGGAGCTGTGGTTGGCCACAAGATCGATGACGATCCTGATTCCATGCTTCCGAGCCTCGCTGATGAGCAGCTGAAAATCCTCCAGAGTGCCGAAAAGCGGATCGACGCCCCTGTAGTCGGCCACGTCATAGCCGAAATCCTTCATGGGGCTGGTGAAGAACGGCGATATCCAGAGGGCATCGATTCCCAGCCAGGCGAGGTACTCAAGCCTGCCGGTTATGCCGGCCAGATCGCCCGTACCGTCGCCGTTGGCGTCCCTGAAGCTGCGCGGGTATATCTGGTAGAAGACGGCGTCCTTCCACCACAGGTTCGAGGAGCCTTCTTCCATGTCAGCGACCCCCTTTCTCAAAGAACCGCCTGGCTAGCCAGACTTCCAGAGGCTTGCGCCATAGTATGCCCGCGACAAGGAGGACGACAGCCCCTGAAAGAAGCCAAACGCTGATGCCGATCCGGCCTGCGTAGGCTGTCATGCCGATGAGGCTGCTTCCCGCTATGCCGGGTAGTCGTGCCGTCATGGAGGCGGCCATAAACAGGGCAAGGGGCGTTCGTGCCATGCCGGCGGCGTAACAGAGAATGTCCTTGGGAATGCCCGGCACGAGGAAAAGGAGGAAAAGGCCTGCCTCTGCTTTGCGATCGCCCAGAGCCTTTTCCGCCCGCATGAGGCGTTCCTCTCCCAGTATGCGGCGAAGGAAGGGACGGCCCGAGAACCTGCCGATTCCGTAATTGATGATAGATCCCAAGGCTATACCCGCCAGGCTCAATGCGGTTCCTCCCCAGAATCCGAAGATAAAACCGCCTGAAGCCTGGGTGAGCTCGCCGGGGATAACGAATATGACTACCTGCAGCACCTGCAGACAGATAAAGACGAAAGGCCCCCAGAAGCCGAGGCCCTCGATCCATGCTCTTGCCGCTTCCCTGTTCCGGTAGATGGCCACAATATCGTTCCTGAACACCAGACCCGCGACGATGACGAGAAGTACGATGAGGGGGAAAGCGGCCGCTTTAAGGCCGAAAGAATCGGGCGATCGCCGTTTTTCCATATCTGTGCTGAAGAATACACTTCGGGTGGACGGATAACAAGCTTCGGCTTCGCCGCGGAGCATCGCCGTTGAGCCTCGACACGGCGAGGCTCCGCTATGCTTTGACGAAAGCACTTTTTTTTGATATAATGGCTCCCTATGGAAAACAAGATGGTCCCCGCCTACAGCATAGATCAGCGCGTCGTCTATCCCAGCCAGGGCGTAGGACGCATACTCGAGATCAGGGAAAAATCCTTCAAGGATTCCAAAATTCTCTACTATATCATCTATCTCGAGTTTTCCGACATGACAGTCATGGTGCCGGTGGACAAGGCCGACCAGTTGGGCCTGCGGCCCATCGTTCCCCAGGCCGAAGCCGAAGGAGCCCTTGCCTTCATCTCCCAGGAATACGCCCCCATCCCGACAGATTGGAAGCTCCGCTATCAGATGAACCTCGACCTCCTCAAGAAAGGGTCCATCATGGACATTGCCTCCGTTGTCCGCTCCCTCTACCATCGCTCGAAGATCAAGGAACTTCCCATCCTCGAGCGGAAGCTCTATGATTCGGCCATCAATCTCCTCCAGGACGAGATTTCCTTCTCGCTCGGAAAGACAAAGGAAGAGATAGCCGAACTCATTCACGCCCGCCTCGAGAGCTGAAACTCGATGTCCGGCACCGATCCGCTGGATGCCCGCCACCTCATCGAAGCCCTCCGCCTGCCCCTCGACGGCATGGTATTCCTTCTCCTGACGGCAGCCGGCTCAAGTTCACGATTTGGCGGCGGGAAGAAGGAACTCCTCTGTCTGGAAGGAACCAGCATCCTCCAGCGCTCCCTCGAGGCCTTTCTCCACCGCAGGGATTTGGCCGGCGTCGTCATCACCTACCCGGCCGGCCGCCTGGATGAAGTTGCGGCGAGCATCGATCCCAGCCTCTCTGCCAAGCTCAGCGGGCTGCCTTGTGGCATGCGTTTTATCCAGGGCGGCGAAACCAGGCAGGCCTCGGTAAAAAATGGGCTCGATGCCCTTATGGAAGCCTGCGGCACGTCAAACCCCGGCAACCCCATCGATCCTGCAAGGGCTGTCGTCCTTGTGCACGACGCGGCTCGCCCCTGGGCATCGCCCGAGCTTATTGACGCCGTCATCGCTTCGACGCGGATACACGGAGCCTGCATCCCCCTTGCCGATCTGGCGGACACGCCCAAGGCCGTATCTCCCGCCGGCTTTATCGATAGCCACCTCGAGCGCGACGCGATAAAGGCAGCTCAGACGCCCCAGGGATTCGCCCTCGGAGCCCTCGCTGCAGCCCATGCTGCCGCGGCCGCGGAAGGCTGGTTCTGCACCGACGACGCTTCGGTATGGGACCGCCATGTCGGCAAGGTAGCCTTCGTGCCCGGCGACAGGAACAACAGGAAAGTGACCTACAGGGAAGACCTGCCTGAACAGGCTGACGCCGCGGCGTTCAGGATCGGCGAAGGCTGGGATATCCACCCCCTCGTGCCCGGGCGCAGACTCCTCCTGGGCGGGGTCCACGTGGAACACGATAAGGGCGAGGCTGGCCACTCGGACGGCGATGTGCTGTGGCACGCCCTTATTGACGCCCTCATCGGAGCCGCGGCCCTCGGCGACATAGGCTCCCATTTTCCGCCCTCCGATCCCCGATGGAAGAATGCCGATTCAGGGCATTTGGCGAGGATGGCCATGGATGAAGTGGCCAAGACCGGCTGGCGGGTGGGCAACATCGATTGCACCGTCATCCTCGAAAAACCAAGGCTCTCGCCCTTCCGCGAGGCCATCCGCAGTTCCGTCGCCGCTACCCTCGACCTGCCCCTCTCCGCCATATCGGTCAAGGCCAAAACCTGCGAGGGATTCGGTGATGTGGGATCGGGGAATGCCGTGGAAGCCCGCGCCGTCGCCCTTCTCGTCCGTCGGGGCTGAAGTCCGCCTAAAGCCTGGTAGCCTTTATCCTCAGCGCATTGAAAAGCCCTGCAAATGAGCTCCGGCTTCTGTAAAAAACCGCTGGCCTTCCTTCCGGAGCATGGACGACCGTCGTCCCCCCATGATAATGGCGGGAGGTCCATAGGTGGATCCACTCGTCGTCGGGCAGAAAGAGCCGACGAACCTGGGTGTTTCCCTCCTGCGAAGGGGCGATGATCAGATCCGGGCCGAACATGTACTGATCGTTCAATTTCAAAAGCCCTGGTTCGGCGGGATACATCAGGGCAGGATGGGCCAGGGCAGGTATACCCTTCTCCACCCATTCATTCGAGCAGTGATCGCGATAGGGCTTCAGCATCGAATACAGAAGGGCTGATGCGGCTTGCCTTCGCATATGAGCTTTTCCCTGCCCCTCGGCGTGTTCCTTCGAGACAAAGAGAGGGCTGAAGGCCGCCAATTCCAGGCCGTCGGGCATAACGACCTGGCCATATCCCGCAAAGGAAAGCGAAAGGAGAATGCAGGTGAAGTCGGAGGCGTTCCCGAAGCCCTCCAGGGGGCGATGGATAACCCTCGCCGACGCGGCGCGCAGGATGCTTTCCCAGGCTTCTTTGCCCAGGCGACGCCCTTCCTCCCCATCGCCTGAGGCTTCCTGCCTCAATTCCTTCCCCCCTTCCTCGATGACAGGGCCAGCCTGGAGCCACTCGGGCAGCCTTTCCCTCATCCCCGCCTTGTGCCGCGTTAGAAGCTCGAGTCCGCCCGAAAGCGACTTCCCGAAACCGAGGGCTATTTCCCTGGGAGCCGGCGAGCAGGAAAGCTCGGTGACGGCGCTCCTGAACTTCCAGTCCGTCGATCCAGCGCCATCCACATGGATCCACGTGCCCCGGCTGGACAGCACCGAAGGGTCGCGGCGCGATGCTTCGCCGCCGTCCCCGGCGGGGAGTTCAAGCCTCTTTTTTTTCAGATCGTACGTTGTCGAGGGGCCGCAGCCAAAAAGCATTTCACCCGGATGGGCGCCGAAACGCATTCTGAAGGACCCCTGCATTGCGCCCGAAAGGCAAGGCCGGATATGGAGAACCCTCTCGTGATAGGATAGGCGGATGGTGCAATCCTGGCCGAAGTCCAGGACGGTGAGATCCGGACCCTCGTTGATGAGGCGGGCTGCGCCAAGCCCCTGCCAGGTCTCTTTGGACTTGCCTTCCTGAGGCAGGCCGAGGAAGATGGCCGGGGAGGAGGAAGAATGGCGCAGGATTCTTATGCCTTCGATGGTCAAAACGAAACCATCGTTCCAGTATTCAAAAGAAATCACGGACAAACCTCCCCGACAGTGAGCTACGATACACGAGGAGAGGCTGAAGCGCAATCGCGAAGCTGCCTTCCCATGCGAAGCTTCCGGGAAAAAACTGAAATTAAGCAATTTTTATCGATATTGTATTGACCAAAATTTTCACTTTCCGGTATAGTCGCATCAGCCCTGATTTGACGGCAATCGCCGATGGATCGGATGCGAAGGCTTCCGGGTTGTGCCTCCTTCTCCGGAAGCCTTCTTTTTTTACTCCCTGCATCCACGGATTTTTAAATCGCAAAAACAGATTGCTGGATGACCAATTCCATACTATAATGCCTTGGTTAGAGCAGCCTGAATTGGCTGACTTAGACGCATTCATGGTTTGGGAGGTTTCAATGAAGAAGCTATTGGCAATTGCATTCTGCCTGCTCATCGCAGTCGGCGCCGTTTCGGCGCAGCAGAAATTCATCACGATCGGAACCGGCGGCACCGCCGGAACCTACTATCCTCTCGGCGGCGCTATGGCCGAGATCTGGAACAAGAACATACCCAAGATGAACGCTTCGGCTACATCCACGGGAGCCTCGGCTGCGAACGTCACCCTGCTCAAGGACGGAAAGGTAGACGTGGTGATCATCCAGAACGATGTTGCCTACTATGCCCACGATGGCGTCGTCCTCGACCAGTTCAACGGCAAGCCGGTACCTGATCTCCTCGGTATGGCCAGCCTCTACAACGAAACCGTACAGCTGATCGCCCTCCAGTCTTCAGGCATCAAATCCGTGTATGACCTCAAGGGCAAGAAGGTATCGGTCGGCGCGGCCGGTTCGGGCGTCGAAGCCAATGCCAAGCAGTACCTCGAGGCTGCCGGACTCAGCTATGCCGACATCAAGGTTCAGTACCTCTCCTTCGCCGAATCCGCTTCCAACCTGAAAGACGGCAACATTGACGCCGCCTTCACCACCGGCGGCTTCCCGATAGCGGCTATCTCGGATTTGGCAATCTCCAAGAAAACGGTCCTCGTGCCAGTCGACAAGGCGCTCCAGGACAAGCTCATGGCCAAGTGGTCGTTCTATGCCCCGACGGTCGTTCCCGCGAACACCTACAGCGGCATCACGGTGGACACGCCCTCCCTCTGCATGAAGTCCATGCTCGCCGTCAGCGCCAAGCTTGATGCAGAAACCGTCTACCAGATGCTCAAAACAATGTTCGCCAACGGCCCGAGGCTTGTAGCCGCCCATTCCCAGGGTGCCAACATAAAGCTCGCCACCGCCCTCGAAGGCATGTCGATTCCCCTGCATCCAGGGGCCGAAAGGTTCTACAAGGAAAACAAATAGCTGATTCTTGACAGGAAGGCACTATGGGAGCGAGCAACGGAAAGCTATTCTTTGCCGCTGTCATAGCTGCCTTCTTCCTGATTTTCGCTGCGGGGATGCTGAGCTTTTTTGCCCTGCCCTCGCTTGTGCTGTTCGATAATGAAGGAAGAAAGCTGGCCGAGCTCCCACTGGGGCAAGAAGGCTTTATCCACCGATATATCCATTCGATCCACATGACACCCGTCGATGAAGAATATGTCGTTGCCGGCAAGGCTCTGGAGCTTGTGCGTTTGCGTTACGACAGCTACGGCGTGGGCATGCCTTCGGATGGAGGAGAGGCTTTCCGCATAGAAAACAACCGCTTTGTCGTCGATATGAGGAGAACCTTCACGCGGCTCGACATCATGGTGTCGCATTTGCCCGGTCATGGTCTTTCTATCGATGGCAAGTTTTACCCGTTCATAGAGTGGGTACCGGCAGAGTCAATGATCACCCTGAAGGCAGGGAAAAAGATACTAATTTTTTCCAGGAGGAAGGCTCATCCATGAGCGAACAAATCATCAACGATGATCAGCCGGTCGATAGCCAGGCGATTCTGAAGAAATTCGACAAGGAATCGGACTATCGTGTCTATACCGGCTTTTTTGCCAAGGTAGTGGCGGCCTTTGCCATCACCTTTTCCGTTTTTCAGCTCTATACGGCGGTATTCGGGGTCCTGGATGCGATGATCCAAAGGTCCATACACCTTTCCTTCGGATTCTGTCTCATCTTCCTCCTCTACCCCACGAGCAAGAAATGGTCGCGGACAAAGCTCCACCCCCTCGACGCCCTCCTCTCCGTTCTGGGCGTCCTGGCTCCTCTCTACATCGTCATCAATTATCAGGCTCTCGTGGGAAGGGCAGGCTCTACAACTATCTTCGACCTCGTAGCCGGCATAATCGGAATTCTCCTCGTTCTGGAAGCGGCGAGGAGGGTCGTGGGACTCCCCATGGTCATCGTCGCCCTCGTATTCATAACGTACGCCTTTGTCGGACCATACCTTCCCGGCAAGCTCGCCCACCGGGGAGCCCGTGTCGACACCTTGGTCCAGCACCTCTATTATACGACGGAGGGCATCTTTGGCATTCCCCTGGGAGTATCGAGCACCTTCATCTTCCTCTTCATACTGTTCGGCGCCTATCTTGAGCGGACGGGCTTAGGCCAGCTCTTCATCGATCTGGCCAACTCCGTGGCCGGCTGGGCGGCGGGCGGTCCCGCCAAGGTAGCCGTCCTCTCCAGCGCCCTCATGGGCACCGTATCAGGCTCCTCGGTGGCCAACGTCGTCGGCACGGGATCCTTTACCATTCCCATGATGAAAAAGCTCGGCTACAAGCCGGAGTTCGCCGGCGCCGTCGAAGCCACCGCATCCACGGGCGGACAGCTCATGCCGCCCATTATGGGCGCGGCTGCCTTCCTCATGGCCGAGTTTACCAATATTCCCTATTCGCGCATCATAGCGGCAGCGGCCATCCCCGCCCTTCTCTATTACTTCGGCGTCTGGTCGGGCGTGCACTACGAGGCCAAGAAGCTGGGGCTCAAGGGATTGAGACGCGAGGATCTGCCGAAGTTCAAGAAGATCATGCTCGAACGCGGCCACCTCATCATTCCCCTCGTCGCCATCGTCTATCTCCTCGTCACGGGTTTCACGCCCATGAAGGCGGCGCTTTGGGCCATCATTCTCTCGATTCTCTCCTCGATGCTCAGGAAGTCCACACGCATCAAGCCGATAGAGATAATAAAGGGACTCGAGGCTGGCGCCAGGGGGGCACTCGGCGTGATAGCGGCCACAGCCTGTGCGGGCATCATCATCGGCGTCGTAACCCTCACGGGGCTGGGGCTCAAGCTGGGATCCGTTCTCGTCGATATCGCCAACGGAAATCTGGTCATCACCCTTTTCTTCACCATGATCACATCGATCCTGCTGGGCATGGGCGTTCCCACGACGGCCAACTATGTCATCACGTCGACAATAGCCGCGCCGGCCATCGTCATGATAATGGCGCAGAAAGCCGGCCTCGATCCCAACCTCGTGGCTCCGGCCTACATCATGCTGCCTGCCCACATGTTCGCCTTCTATTTCGGCATCATAGCGGACGTCACCCCGCCCGTTGCGCTGGCGGCCTTCGCGGGGGCCGGCATAGCCAAGGCCAATCCGATGAAGACGGGGGTCGCCGCCACGAAGCTGGCTGTCGCGGCCTTCCTCGTGCCCTACATCTTCGTGCTCAACCCGCAGATGCTGCTGTTCAACGTAACACCGGTCGGCTTGATCTGGATGCTGATCACGAGCCTCGTAGGCATCACGGCCGTCTCGGCGGCGGTGAGCGCCTGGTTCAGGACGACGATGACCTGGCCCGAAAGAATTCTGGCATTCATCGGCGGCCTGCTCATGATCGATCCGGGACTCGTCACCGACGTTGTCGGCATCGGGCTGTGCGCGGCAGTCTTTATCTTCCAGCAGATCAAGTACAACAAGAAAAAAGCGCTCACGGTCTAGCGGTTCGTCCTGCGTCAGCACGGCGCAGCGGCGTAAAAGCATAAAGGCCAAAAAAAGGGCTGTCCGGGAATCTCATCCCGGACAGCCCTTTTTTTAGCGCGATTCCCGCCGATACATCTTTTACGGCGAAAAACCCTGCTACAGGTACGACTGAGCCGTCTTCAGTATGTCGGCGAAGACGCCGCCTGCCGTCACCGCGGCCCCGGCTCCCGGCCCTCTCACTACGAGAGGGTTTGTCGAATAGCGGGCGGTGGAGAACATCACGAGGTTGTCGGTGCCCGAAAGGTTGTAGAAGGGGCTCTCCGGTCCATACTCCCTCAAGGAAAGGGACGCCGAATCGGGCAGTATGGTCGCCACATAGCGGAGCACCTTCCCTCGCGACGCCGCCGCCTTGACGAGCGCTTCGACAGAAGCATCGGCCTTCGGCAGCAGGGCAAGAAAGGCCTCGACGGTAGGCGCCTTGGTAAGGCTTTCGGGAAGGATGGGCTGGATGCTGATGTCGCCGAATTCGAAGGTGAAGCCAGCCTCCCGCGAAAGGATGAGAGTCTTGCGCGCAATATCGATTGCGCCGAGGTCGTCCCGCGGATCGGGCTCGGTATACCCTCTGGCTTTGGCTTCGAGCACGAGGGCGGAGAAGCTCCTTCCCTCGCCCAGCTGGTTGAAAATGTAGCTCACGGTTCCGGAAAGCACGGCCTCAATGCGCGAAATCGTATCGCCGCAGGCGACGAGGTCGTGGAGGGTTCCGATGACAGGCAGGCCAGCCCCCACGGTCGTTTCGTAGCCGTAATCCACGTCCTTTTCCCTCGCTGCCGCCTTGAGCGCCTTGTATCGCCCGGCAGGGCCGGCGTTCGCTCGCTTGTTCGGCGTCACCACTGAAATCGAGGCTTCGAAGAGTTCCCTGTAATGATCAGGCGGATTCTCGCTCGCCGTGCAGTCGCAGAAACAGGCCGAGGGCAGGTTCAATGCCTTGGCGGCCTCGATGAAGGCGGCCAGATCGGCAACCCTCCCCTCGGCGAGGCGCGGCTTCCAGTCGCCTGTGTCGATGCCGTTCGGATCGATGAGCATCGTGCGGGAATTGGCCAGGCCGACAAGGTTTATCCGGATCGAATGCTCGCGCAGAAGCCTCTCTTTCTGGTCGGCAATCTGGGCGAGGAGGGTGGAGCCCACGAGCCCCGTACCCACGAGGAAGAGATTGACCGTTCGCATGCCGGCGAGGAAGAAGGAATCATGGATGACATTAAGCGCCTTGGCCCTGTTGCGCGCCGAGGTGACAATGGAGATGTTGAGCTCGGAGGAACCCTGGGCTATTGCCACCACATTGACGCCGTTCCTTCCCAGGGCGGAAAACACCCTGCCTGCTATGCCTGTCCTCTGTTTCATCTGCTCGCCCACGACGGCGATGACGCAGAGATCATTCTCTACCGATGGGACGCCGATGAAACCAGCCTCGATCTCGACGGCGAATTCTTCGACAAGGGCTTCCTGTCCGGCCACCGCGTCCTCAGGGCTGATCGCGCAGCAGATGGAGAGCTCCGAAGAGGCCTGGCTGATGAGGATGACATTCGCCTTCCGACGGGCCAGGGCTCCGAACATGCGGCCGGCGATGCCCGTGACGCCCGGAAGCCCGAGACCTCTGATGGTGAGGAGACTGACGGCGGGGATTGACGCGAGGCCGCGCACGGGGTATCCGCTTTTACCCGCATGCTTTACGATGCGGGTACCCTTGCCTTTCGGGTTGAAGGTGTTGAGTATCCGTATGGTCACGCCTTCTTCCATGGCAGGCAACAGGGCTCTTGGATTGAGAACCTTGGCCCCGAAATGCGTCATTTCCAGGGCTTCGTCGTAGGATATTTCCTCGATGAGAAAGGCTTCCTTCACGAGGATCTGGTCGGCGGTGAGCATGCCGTCGACATCGGACCAGATTCGTATCTCGTCCGCGCCGAGGCAGGATCCGATGATGGATGCCGTAAGGTCGGAGCCCCCCCTGCCCAGCGTCGTCGTGACGCCGTCAGCGGTAGCCCCGATACAACCGGGAATGACGGCAATGCTGTCGAGGCGGGAAAGTCGTTCGACGATCAGGGGACAGCTTTCAGCCTTGAGGCAGCGCGCCTGGCCAAAATTGTCGTCGGTCCTGACGATGTCGCGGGCATCGACGAACTGGGCAGCAAAACCTCTCGCCGTACATACCCTGGCGAGAATCGTCGCCGAGAGACGTTCGCCGAAGCTCATGATTTGGTCCAGGCTGCGTTTCGTCAACTCCCGCAGCAATTCCACGCTGCGCAGAAGATCATGCAGTTCGGCGAACAGCCCTTCGATCTCCGAAAAGGCGGATTCGAGGGCTCTGGCCGCGAGAAAATGCCTGGCTACAGACCTGTGCCGCGTCAGGAGGGCATCCAGCCGGGATTGGTATTCCTGGCGCCGCTTAGCCGACTGCGCGATGTCGATGAGTTCGTCCGTCATGCCGGAAAAAGCCGAAACGACGACTATTTTTTCTCCGCTGTCGCGTACGATTTCCACCAGGGTTTCAATCGCCTCGACGCTGCCCGCGGAAGCTCCTCCGAATTTCAGCACATTCATACCGACTCCCCGAAGCGGTGGCTGTCCACCCCTCGATTATAAAAAAAGCGGCGCCGCTTTCGGCGCCGCCTGCACTGGGAATTGTAATGTCAGCCCAGTATCGAAAGCAAGACACCAGCCGCGACGGCCGACCCAATGACGCCCGAGACGTTGGGTCCCATGGCGTGCATCAGGAGGAAATTCGTCGGATCCGTCTCGGCGCCGACAACCTGGGACACGCGGGCAGCCATGGGAACGGCAGAAACGCCCGCCGAGCCTATGAGGGGATTCACCTTGCCGCCGGTCACGACATACATCAGCTTTCCGAAAAGGACGCCGCCTGCCGTGCCGCAGGAGAAGGCGAAGAGGCCGAGAGCGATGATCTTGAGGGTTTCGGGGTTGAGGAAGCGCTCGGCGCTGGCCGTCGATCCCACCGATATGCCGAGGAAAATGGTGAGGATATTGATCAGTTCATGTTGAGCTGTGCTGGAGAGCCTCTCGGTGACACCAGTCTCCTTGAAGAGGTTCCCGAGCATCAGGGCGCCGACAAGGGGAACGGCTGCGGGCAGAAGGAGGCCGACGAGGAGGGTTACCGCTATCGGGAAGACCACCTTTTCCGTCTTCGTGACCTCCCTCAGCTGAGCCATCTTCACCGCCCTCTCCTTGGGCGTCGTGAGCGCCCTCATGATGGGAGGCTGGATGAGGGGAACGAGGGCCATGTAGGAGTAGGCCGCGATGGCGATAGGCCCCAGGAGCTCGGGCTTGAGCTTGGAGGTGAGGTAGATGGCCGTGGGGCCGTCGGCTCCGCCAATAATGCCGATACTAGCCGCAGCCTGGAGGTCGAATCCGAGGTAGGTGGCGAGGATGAAGGGGATGAAAATCCCTATCTGGGCAGCGGCGCCGAGGAGGAGGCTGGAAGGGTTGGCGATAAGTGGGCCAAAATCCGTCATCGCCCCAATGCCCAGGAAGATGAGGGGCGGATAGATTCCCAGTTTGACGCCCTGGTAGAGGTAATAGATGAGGCCGCCGGGCTGATTACCCAAGGGACCATCGGTGATGCCGCTCAAGGGCAGGTTGGCGAGGAGCATGCCGAAGGCGATGGGCACGAGGAGAAGGGGTTCGTACTTCCTGTAGATGCCCAGATAGAGGAGCACGCAGCTTACTACCAGCATGATGAACTGGCCGAGGCTGATGTTGACGAATCCCGTGGATTGTATAAATTCTGTCAGGAACTCACTCATGGGGAAACCGCCCCCCTTCAGGCGAGGTCGACGAGGGCGTCACCGGTGTTGACCGACGCGCTCACCGGCACTCTCAGAGCGGCGACCTTGCCCGCCTGGGGCGCTACGATTTCATTCTCCATCTTCATGGCTTCGAGGATGAGAAGCACGTCGCCGCGCTTCACGTCCTGACCGACGGTCACCTTGAAGGCCATCACCGTGCCGGGCATGGGCGCCTTGACGCTGAGCGCGCCGGCGACAGCCGAACCGACGACGGCGGGGGCTGCCACCTTGGCGGGAGCGGGAGCCGGCGCGGGAGCGGCAGGGGCTGCCGGAGCAGCCGCGGCGGGGGCTGGCTGCGAAACCCTGGCTGCGGGCATTCCGGCGGCGCCGACTTCTTCCACGCTCACGTCATAACTCTGTCCGTTGACGGTCACTTTATACTGCTTCATATATAGTCTCCTTGTGGCGCTTATTTCTGCGCGAATCGCTCGATGCGTCCCCATATCGGGGTATTGAATCCGTTTTCGTTGTCGGCCGAGGGGCTGATCGACGTGATGCGGAAGGCCGATGCCGCAGTGCCTGTCGCTGCCGAGATGGCGGCGGCGATGACGGCGACAAGTTCGCCTGACCCCGCCTGAGCCTGTGTCGCCACGGGGGCAGGTGGGGCGATTGTGCTGAAAACCTCGGGTATCGGCGCAAGGTCGGGTCGCTTTTTCTCCTTGCGCTTCCCGAAGAGTATCTGGAAGAGATAGAGCATCGCGATGATGGCGATGAGCGCCGCGAATACCGTGCCCACTCCCGCGACCAGGATCATCCATTTATTGAGCATTTAAATCCCCCATCAGACGGGCATGTTCCCGTGCTTGCGCGCGGGAAGGGTCTGCCGCTTGCCGAGGAGCATGGTGAGGGCCGAACAGAGCCTCGCCCTCGTCTGGGCCGGGTCGATGACGTCGTCCACGTAGCCCCGCACCGCCGCCTTGTAGGGGTTGGCGAAGTTGTGCTTGTATTCGGCAATCTTCTCTTTCCTGGCGAGAGCGGGATCGGCCGCCTCGTCGATCTCCTTCTTGAAGATGATGTTGGCTGCTCCGTCCGGACCCATGACGGCTATTTCGGCCGTGGGCCAGGCGAGCACCTGGTCGGCGCCGAGATGGCGGGAGCACATGGCGATGTAGGCGCCGCCGTAGGCCTTGCGCAGGATGACAGTGAGCTTGGGCACGGTCGCCTCGGAATAGGCATACAGGAGCTTGGCTCCATGCCTGATCACGCCGCCGTGCTCCTGGCCTACGCCGGGAAGGTAGCCCGCCGTGTCGGTAAAGGTGACGAGGGGGATGTTGAAGGAGTCGCAGAAACGGATAAAGCGCGAGGCCTTGTCCGACGCGTTGATGTCGAGAACGCCGGCCATGACGGCGGGCTGGTTGGCGATGATGCCCACCGAGCGGCCCCCGAGCCTTGCGAAGCAGGTGACGATGTTCTTCGCGTAGTCGGGCTGCGTTTCGAGGTAGTCGCCCAGGTCGACGACGCGCTCGATGACGGTTCTGATGTCGTAGGGCTTGTTGGGAGAATCGGGCATGAGGCCTGCGAGATCGGCGTCGGCCCTGAAGGGATCGTCGCCGTTCTTTACGAGGGGCGCGTCCTCTATATTGTTCTGGGGCAGGAAGGAAAGGAGCTTGCGGATGCCCGCGATGGTCGCTTCCTCGTCGGCGAAGCGGAACTGGGCTACGCCTGACACTTCAGTGTGCACGCGCGCGCCGCCGAGGTCCTCGGCCGAAACATCCTCGCCGGTGACCGCCTTGATGACCTGGGGTCCCGTGATGAACATGTTCGACGAGCCCTCGGTCATGAAGACAAAATCGGTGAGGGCGGGCGAATAGACGGCGCCGCCGGCGCAGGGACCCATGATGACGGATATCTGGGGCACGACGCCCGATGCCAGGGTATTTCTATAGAAGATATCGCCATAGCCCGAGAGGGCGTCGACGCCTTCCTGTATCCTTGCTCCGCCGGAATCGTTGATGCCGATGCAGGGGCATCCGACTCTGACGGCCATATCCATGGCCTTGCAGATCTTGGCAGCGTGCATCTCGCCTAGGGATCCGCCGATGACGGTGAAGTCCTGGGCAAAGAGATAGACAGTGCGTCCGTTCACCGTGCCGTAGCCGATGACGACACCCTCGCCCGGCGCTTCCACCTCCGCCATGCCCAGATCGGTGCAGCGGTGTTCGACGAAGGCATCCAGTTCCACAAAGGACCCCGCGTCCACGAGGGCTTCGATCCTTTCCCTGGCTGTCTTCTTGCCTTTCGCGTGCTGGGCGGCAATGCGCTTGGGGCCACCGCCCGCAAGCACCTTGGCGCGCCGCTCTTCAAGCTCTTTTAGCTTTTCGTCCATATGCGCCGACCATCCTTGAATTTTACAGTGTTCCGAGTATAAACCCGGAATAAAAAAATATCTATACCTTTAAATACTACTACTATATATATTTATAATCATATATCATATATAATATTTATGATAGTACTATATAGTGCCACTATTATTTTCGCTCGCAGAGTTCGATGAGGACGCCGCCCGTCGCCTTGGGGTGAAGAAAGGCTATGCGTGCCCCGCCGGCTCCGTATCGGGGCGTTTCGTCGATGAGTCGCAGGCCCTTGGCCTTCAGCTCGGCGAGTGCGGCATCGATATCGTCCACCCTGAAGGCGATGTGCTGTATGCCCTGTCCCTTCGCGGCTATGAATTTAGAGATGGGTCCTTCAGCGTCCAGGGATTCGAGAAGCTCAACTTCGGAATCTCCCACCGGGAGAAAGGCGGTGCGCACCTTCTGTTCCTTCACTTCCTCGGTGCCGTGCAGGGGCAGGCCGAGCACTCCCTCCCAGAAAGGCAGGGCTTCGTCGATCTTCTCCACCGCGATGCCGATATGATCCAGTTTTTCAAGTTTCATCGTCCTTCTCCTTTCATGAGGGCTGAAAACAGTTTTCTTGAGGCCGAATATACATCGATGTCCCTTTTCCGGACATCACTGGCCAGTTTTTCCAGATGGATGTCGCCATCCTTGTCGGCAAAAGCGTCCATCACCTGCCAGCTTACGAGATCCTTGAGCTGGGATTTTATGGAAGCCTGGCGCCTGGCTTCGAGTTCGCCCGAGGCCTTCACGGTCTCGAAGCGGCCGAGGATGGCGGCGCAGAGCTCGGGAACACCCTCCCCCGTCTCGGCCACCGTCTTGAGGACGGGCGGCAGGGCGAAAGGATCCACCTTGGCGGGGAGAGTTTCGGGGCGCAGGTCCATCTGGCCATGGTGGAGCAGTTCGGTATTGCGCGTCGCGAGGGTATCGGGTCCCGCGGCCACGCTCCGGCCGCGCTGCAGCATAGCCTGGGTTTCGAGCATGGCCCGTATTTCGCGAACGACCCTGTCGGCCCCGTCCCTGTCCGACTTGTTGACGACGAAGATGTCGCCGATTTCCATGATGCCGGCCTTTATAACCTGTATATCGTCGCCGAGGCCGGGGACGGAGACGAGGACGACGGTGTCGGCCACCTTGACGATATCCACTTCCGACTGGCCCACGCCCACCGTCTCTATGATGACGATGTCGTAGCCGGCCGCCTCGAGAACACGGGCGGCGAAGGCTGTGGCCTTCGAAAGGCCGCCAAGACGTCCGCGCGAAGCGAGGCTACGGATGAAGACGCCGGGATCGGTGGCATGCCCCTGCATGCGCAGGCGGTCGCCCAGGATGGCCCCGCCCGAAAAGGGGCTGGATGGATCGACGGCGATGACGCCGACGCGCTTGCCCTCGGCGCGGAACTGGCCTATGAGCTTGTCGGTGAGGGTGGATTTGCCCGAGCCCGGCGGGCCGGTTATGCCGATCACGTGGGCGAAACCGGCCCTCTCCTTGAGGGTGGCCAGGCTGCCGAAGGCAACCCTGTCGCCATCCTCGAGGAGGCTTATAAGCCGGGCCACGGCGCGCAGGTCGCCGTCGAGGCAGCGCCGGGCGAGAGTATCGATCATTGTAAGGCTCTATGCCCGCTTGAGATGGCTTTTGATGAAATCCACGGTCACCGAGGTGGGTGTGCCGGGGCCGAAGACTTCAGCTATGCCCTTGGATTTGAGGAAGGGTATGTCCTCCTCGGGGATGACGCCGCCGCCGAAGACGAGGATGTCGTCGGCGCCTTTTTCCTTCAGAAGTTCGACCACGCGGGGGAAGAGATGGTTGTGGGCGCCCGAGAGAATCGAAAGGGCTACGACATCGGCATCTTCCTGGATGGCGGCCTGGACAATCTGCTCGGGCGTCTGGCGCAGGCCTGTATAGATCACTTCCATGCCCGCGTCGCGCAGGGCACGGGCTATCACCTTGGCGCCTCTGTCGTGGCCGTCGAGGCCCGGTTTCGCGACGATGACGCGTATTTTACGTTCCATGCTTCAACTCCCTTCTAGAACATGACGCTGGGGCGATACTCGCCGAAGACGCCGCGCATCACATCGCAGATTTCGCCCAGGGTGGCGTAGGTTTTCACCGCGGCGAGAATGTAAGGCATGAGATTGTCGCTGCCTTTGGCCGCCTTCCTGAGGGCGGCGAGAGCGGCTGCCGTGGCCGCGCTGTCGCGTTTCGCCTTCAGCGCCTTGATCTTGGCCACCTGGTTCTGGCCGACGATAGGATCCACGCGCAGGAGGCCCTTGGGGGGATCTTCCTTCACCTGGAACTTGTTCAGGCCGACGACGATCCTCTCGTTCTTTTCGACATCCATCTGCCAGGCATAGGCCGAATCCTGGATTTCCTGCTGGATGTAGCCCTGCTCGATAGCCTTCACCGCCCCGCCCAGGTCGTCGATGCGCTTGATGTAGGCCAGAGCCCCTTCCTCGATCGAGTTGGTGAGGCTTTC
>CAYXUF010000039.1:0-23893 GCA_964468155.1 uncultured Treponemataceae bacterium | reverse complement strand
CGTTGCCGTTGTCGGTGACCTTGAAGGGCACCATCTTGATTTCGGACTGCACTTCCGAAAAGCGGCGGCCCATGAAGCGCTTGATGGAATACACGGTGCTTTCGGAATTGGTGATCATCTGGTTCTTGGCGGGCTGGCCGACGACGCGCTCACCCTTCGACGTGAAACCGACGATGGACGGCGTGGTCCGCTGGCCTTCGGAATTGGAGATGACGATCGGCTCGCCGCCTTCCATCACCGAAACGCAGGAATTGGTTGTACCGAGGTCGATACCTATGATCCTACCCATATTATTTTCTCCTTCCTAAAACTTTCATGTTCACGCCTGACCATCAGCGGCAGGCTGCCCGGCTGGTTCAGCCGGTTTTTTCGGTCCTGGAATCTTCACTCTCACCTTGGCCGTCCGCAGCACCCTGTCGTGCAGGGCGTAGCCAGGAAGGTACTCCTCGGACACCGTGGCTTCCTCGACATCGGCCGGCTCGGCAAACAGCGCTTCATGACGGTTGGGATCGAAGGGCGTTCCCTTCGATTCAAATCTCTTTAAAGCATACTTATTTTCGAGCATCTGCGACAACTGCCTCTTGATGAGAAGGACGCCTTCGCTGAGATGTTCAAAGCTTTTTGTGGTTTCGACGCTGGCGACTCCGCGGTCGAAGTCATCCAGGATAGGTATGAGGTCGCCGAGCAGGGAAGCGACAGCATACTTCTGGGCCTCTTCCTTCTCCCTCAGCATCCTTTTCCTGAAATTCACCTCATCGGCCAGCTTCCTCAAATACTTCTCGTTGAGCTCGGCTACTTCGGCCTTGAGCGCGGTCACTTCGGAGCGGACCGCATCCAGTTCGGCAATCGTAGCATCGCAGGCCGCGGCCTGGGTTTCAGGCACGAGGGCGTCCGCCTCCGTGACTGGGGGAGGGGTGGCTGCCGCCTCCCTCGTTTTGGAAACATCTTTGTGTTTGGACATATTCCTACCTTGCGGAGCATTGAAACTGAAAATGAACGTAAACAATAAAGTAATAAGACTTGCCGCGACCGTCAACATTCCGGCGATGAAAGAGCGGGCTTCATATTGACATTGTGGGATTGTACCTTACATTTAAAGGGAGAGAGGAGATTTGTTTGCAGGTACAAAGACCGGTTCTGGCTGTAGAACAGCGCCAGAAGCTCAACCCCAGGATGCTCCAGTCCATCAAGATACTCGCGATGCCGATCGCGGAACTGACGGAAGAGATCCAAACCGAACTCGAGGCGAATCCAGCCCTCGAAATACTCGATGACAGGATGGAAGTCTCCCTGGAGACCTTCGCCGAGGATAGAGCCGAAGCGGTCCAGGACTCCTGGGAGGATGAAAACGCCGATTTCGGCTACTCCTCTTCCTATCAGGATGAGGATTCCCAGCGAAAATTCCTTGAAGGAGCTATCGCCCTTCCGGAAACCCTCCAGGAACACCTCCTCGCCCAGCTTCGCATCCTCCCCCTCGAAGCTCCCATGAGGGAGCTGGGCGAAAGGCTCATCCAGAATCTCAATGAGGACGGATTCCATATAACCGATCCCATGGAGCTTTCCTCCCACTCTTCCAGGGAGGAAGTCGAGGCGATGATGACCATCATACAAGGCCTCGACCCAAGGGGAACCTGTACCGCAGATTACAGGGAAAGCCTTCGGGTGCAGGCGGCGATGGACCCGGAAGCTCCGGCTGGCGCCGCGCGGACACTGTCCCAGTACCTGGACAGCCTGGAGAAGGGCAAGCATGCCGAAATCAAGAAGAGCCTGAAGCTCAAGGATGCCCAGTTCGATGCGCTGCTCGCCTACATCAAAACCCTCTCCCCCTTTCCCGGAAGGCTTTTTTCCACTGAGAAAACGCGTTACGTCGTGCCCGACCTGGCAATACGTATCGAGGATAACGAATTCATCATCGAGCTGAACGACGAGATAATCCCCGTCCTGGGCATCAACCCTTTTTTTTCAGAGCTCACGGCCAGGAAGGACGGTCAGAAAGGCGGCCAGAAGGAAGCGGTGTCCTTTGCCAAAAACAACATCGAGCGGGCCAAGTTCTTTATCGGAAGCATCCAGCAGCGCAATTCCACCCTGCTCAAGGTAGCCCGGGCTATCGTGAAATCCCAGGCCAGGTTTTTCACGGACGGACCTGCGGCGATGCGCCCCCTCACGCTCAAGGACATAGCCGACGAGATCGGTGTCCACGAGACTACGGTGTCGAGAATAGCGAATGGCAAGTATGTTCAGACAGAGTGGGGTATATTTGAGCTGAGGCGTTTCTTCACGAATGCCGTACCCTCGACCACCTCGGGCACGGACCAGCATTCGAAGGAGGGCGTCAAGGCTACGCTTCGCGAGATACTCGCGCGCGAGATCCTGAAATCGGAGAAGGGTGAAGCGAAAGCCCTCTCCGACAGGGAGCTCGTCGATCTCCTCGCCGAACGAGGCATCAAGATCGCCCGGCGAACCGTGGCAAAATACAGAGGCGAGCTGGATATGGATTCGTCCTTCAGCCGCCACAAGCGCTGAGCGCGGCTTGTGCCGCGCAATTCGATACAGGAGGCACACATGAATATCGACGTTCGTTCCGTACATTTCGACCTCAGCGAAGAAAGCCGGCAGTATCTGGCAACCAGGGCGGAGAGGATCGGGTACGCGAAGGACATGATCGTCGATCTTCTGTTCGTGTTTACGAAAGATTCCAAAAACTACAAGCTGGAGGTGACTGCCAACTTCCGCTGGGGCGTGCAGGCCCATCTCCAGGTGAGCTCCTTCGAGATCAATCCCGGAATCGATCTCCTCATGGACAAGCTGGACCAGAAAATCTCCAAGGAAAAACAGAAAGTCCAGGAGAGAAAATGACATGATCGGGACGGCGGATTTACCTTGTCGCCGGTTCGTAGTACACTCGGTGGCGTGATAGGCAACGAACCCAAGGGTTTTACCGTCCTCGACCTCATCGATCTCGATCTGAAGGAACAGAACGCCCTGGACCTCACCTGCGTCGCCGGGAGGGCGGGGCTGGGCAGGCAGATCACCGTACCCGACCTCAATCGGCCCGGCCTGGCCTTGGCCGGTTTCTATGAATCCTTCGCATGGAACCGCCTGCAGATATTCGGACGCGGCGAATGCGCCTATCTGGGCAAACTCGTGGCTGAGGGCTCCCCCGAGTCGGTAGAAACGCTTTTTTCCTATAAAATCCCCTGCTGCATTTTCACAAGCTCTCTTCTGCCTCCCGACAGCTTCCTCGAAGCGGCCGAAAAGGCCGGCTGCCCCATCCTCACCACCGAGCTCTATTCGAGCGAATTTTCGGGCAGGGTGATCCGCGTCCTCTCGGACATCTTCGCGCCCAGGACGACGGTACACGGCGTCCTCGTCGAAGTGTTCGGCATCGGCATCCTCCTCATCGGCGATTCGGGCGTCGGCAAGAGCGAAACCGCCCTCGAGCTGATCGAGCGGGGCCACCGCCTGGTCGCCGACGATGTAGTCGAAATCCGCTGCGTCAACGGCTCCATCCTCATGGGCCAGGGCGCCAACAAGGTGATCGGCCACCACATGGAAATACGGGGCCTGGGCATCATCAACATCACCCACCTCTTCGGCGTCGGCGCCATCCGCGACAAGAAGCAGATACAGCTTGTCTGTCAGCTCGAGGACTGGGATCCCAACAAGGTGTACGACAGGATAGGCATCGACGAGCTGAACACCGAAATCCTCGGCGTGAAGGTGCCCAAGCTGGAAATCCCCGTAAAGCCGGGGCGCAACATCCCCATCATCATTGAGACGGCGGCAATGAACGAAAGGCTCAAGAAGATGGGATACCACTCCGCCAAAGAGTTCAACCAGAACATCATGCGCTGGCTTGAAAGCGAAAACGCGCGAGCCCTATACTTTTCACGCGACGACTACTGACCCCCACCGGAGCAAACAATGGTTGAGTTAGAGACAACGATCAAGAACAGGGCAGGCATCCATGCGCGACCTTCGGCCCTCATAGCCCAGACGGCCGTCAAGTTTTCCTCGCGGATATTCCTCGAGAAGAACGGCAACAAAATCAACGCGAAGTCCATCATGGGCATCATCACCCTCGCCGCGAGCTTCGGTTCCAGGATCAAGATCACCGCCGAAGGCGCCGACGAGCAGGCAGCCGCCGACGCCATCAAGGCCCTCTTCGAGTCGGGATTCAACGAGGAACTGGGTTAAGCCGAACTGCAGCCTGGCTTTTATGCCGCTATTTCCTTTTTACTACTTGCATAATCCTCGGTTTGATGGAATATACTATACATAAGGATAGTAATTCGCAATGAAGCAGTTGACCGAGCGCCAGCAGGAAATCCTCGCCTTTCTCACCGGCTTCATCGAAAAGAACGCCTATCCTCCCACCGTGCGCGAGACGGCCAAGGCCTTTTCCATCTCGATCAAGGGCGCCTACGACCACATGAAGGCCCTGGAAAAGAAGGGCGCCATCAAGCTCCAGGAAAATCGGTCGAGAGCTATCGAAATCGTCGCCAGAAAAGAAGCTGACGACGCCACGATCAGCGAAATCCCCATCCTGGGAAACATCGCCGCGGGCAACCCCATACTCGCCGAGGAGAACTGGACGGGGACACTTCGTCTGCCCGCCGAATTCGTCCGCGCCGGGAAATGCTTCGCGCTCAAGGTACAGGGCGATTCCATGCGCGACGCGGGCATCCACTCGGGCGACATGGCCGTCATAGCCCAAGGCCCCACGGCCGAAAACGGCGAGATCGTCGCCGCCCTGATCGAGGATTCGGCTACCCTCAAACGGTTCTTCAGGGAAAACAACAGGATTCGTCTTCAGGCCGAGAACCCCGATTATGCCCCTATTTTCACCCAGGATGTCCGCATCCTCGGCACGCTCAAAGCGATAATCCGGAGCTACTGAAGCCCCATGCCTCCATCCACACCAGCACCAGCCCCTGCCTATATCCTCGCCGGTCCCGAAACGGGAAAGCGCGAGGCCTTCGTCGCCGAACTCAAATCCACCCTCGCCGCCAAGGACGGGGCTCCCCCCGAGTACAGCCGCTATTATGCAGGCGAACTTACGGCCGAGCAGCTTGTCGGCCTCCTGCAGAACGCCTCCCTCTTCTCGTCGCGACGGGTTCTGGAATACCGCGGCGCCGAAGCCATAACCGGCAAGGCCGCGATAGCCGCCCTCGAAAGCTATATCAGGAACCCCGCCGACGACGCCGTACTCCTCCTCGTGACGGAAGGCTATTCCCTCCCGAAACAGATCGAGGCCGCGGTGGGCGCCGCCAACAAGAAGATGTTCTGGGAGCTCAGGGACTCGGAAAAGCCTGCCTGGATCAGGGAAAAACTCGCCCGCGACAGGCTCTCGGCCGAAGACGCCGCCATCGAAACCATCCTCGAACTCGTGGAGAACGAAACCTCGGCCCTGGAATCGGCCTGCACCGTCCTCGCCGCCTGCTTTCCGGCGGGCAGCCGCCTGGATGCCGAGGCGGTAGAAGCCGTTCTCTCCAAATCGCGGCAGGAAGACGCCTTCAGCCTCTTCGACCGAATGGCCTCAGGCGAGCTCTCGATAGCCCTGGGCGTCCTCGACACCCTCCTCGCCGACAGGCAGAGCGAACCGTCGCAGATCGTCGCCGCCCTGGTGTGGAGCTTCCGCAGGCTCGAGCGGCTCCAGCAGGCTGTCGCCTCAGGCCAATCCCCCGAGGAAGCCTTCAGAACCGAGAAGATAAGCAGCAAGACGGGGCAGACCAAGTTCAGGAAGGCCATGCGCCGCTTTACGGCCGAGGACTGCGAACGCGTCATCAGGGCGGCTTCGGAAACCGAGGGAGCCCTGCGCGGCGGCTATCCTGCCTCCTTCGTCCGACCCCTTCTGCACCTTTTCATTCTCTCGGCCATGACGGGAAAGAAGAGGAGCCTCATCTTGTCGGGATGGAAGGAAGAAGGGTACTATCCCTTCGATTGAAGCAAAAGGATTCACGATGTCGAATACGATACGTAAAATTGACCTTGCCGGCCGCAGCATCACCCTTGTGGGAACAGCCCATATCTCCCATGAGAGCGTGGCCGAAGTGTCGGCCATCATAGCCCAGGAAAAACCGGGCCGCGTCTGCGTCGAGATCGATCAAACCCGCTATCAGGCCATGACGCAGGGCTCACGCTGGGAAAGCCTCGACATCGCAAAGGTGCTCAAGGAGGGCAAGGGCTTCTTTCTCCTCGCCAACCTCGCCCTTTCGGGTTTCCAGAAACGCATGGGCGCAGGCATAGGCGCCAAACCGGGCGAAGAGATGATAGCCGCCGTCAAGGCCGCCGAGGAGGCGGGCATTCCCTGGTCCTGCTGCGACAGGGATGTGCAGATCACCTTGAAACGGGCTTGGGCCAGGTCCAATTTCTGGAACAAGGCGAAGCTCATGGCCAGCCTCATCAGCTCGGCTTTTTCGAACGAAAAGCTCTCCGAAAGCGAAATCGAGCAGCTGAAGGACAAGAACGAGCTCGAGCAGATGATGAACGAGCTGGCCGATTACCTGCCCTCGGTGAAGGAAGTGCTGATCGACGAGCGCGACCGCTACCTCGCGTCCAAAATATTCGACCAGAAGGAAGAGAGCATCGTCGCCGTCGTGGGCGCTGGCCATATGGCCGGCATCGAGCGCTGGCTGGGAAGGCTGGGCTCGGGCGAAGCGAGCCCCGACGTAAAGGACATCGATTCGGTGCCGCCGCCCTCGAAACTGTCACAGTCGGCCGGCTGGCTCATTCCCCTCGTCATCCTGGCCTTTATCGTCATCGGCTTTTTTCGTTCGGGCACCCAGGCCAGCCTAGCCATGATCTTCAGGTGGATACTGCTGAACGGATCGCTTTCAGCCCTCGGCGCCGCCCTCTGCCTCGCCCACCCAGGCACGATAGCCGTGTCCTTCCTGATGGCCCCCATCGCCACCCTCAACCCCCTCGTGGGCATAGGCCTCTTCGCGGGCGGCGCAGAAGCCTTCCTGAGAAAACCGACGGTTCAGGATTTCGAAAGGCTCTCGGACGACGTGACGAGCGCCAGGGGCTTCTACCGCAACAGGGTAACCCACATACTCCTCGTGTTCTTTCTGTCGAGCATTGGGGGCATGATAGGCAACTTCATAGCCCTGCCCTTCCTGGCATCGGGAGCCATCGGTTAAACCGCTACTGCGGTTAAGCCACTACTGTGGCTAAGCCGCAGCAGCGGCTAGCGTTCCTGGGCTTTTTCCACCATCTCGAAGAGGGCGGGCATGAGCTGCTTCTTGCGCGACAGCACATCCTTCAGCATGTAAATTCCCTTCTTCGGCGAAGGATAGTTGACATAATTGTAGAGATCGGCTTCCGCGTCGAGAAAGAGGATGCTCTCCAGCTTGGTGATATCCGTAGCCATGAGGGAAGCCAGGTAGCATCCCGTTTCGCCGCGCAGCAGCTTCAGCCCTTCCAGCACCTCGTCGCTTCGCTCCATGATCTCGGCCGTGCTCGTCAACTCTATCTGGCCCACCGACAGCTTCTTCCCCGAGGAGAGGTATTCCTTCCTGTCCACCCTCACCATCTTGTCGACGGGCAGACGCGCCGCCTCCGAGGCCGAGGTCATGATGTCGATCCCGATCGCCTCGATGGAGAGATCGGTGATGGAGGACAGGTATTCGGCCATGTCCCTGTCCACCTCCGTCGTCGTTGCCGATTTCAGCACCAGGGTGTCGGAGAGTATGCCGCAGAGGAGGATGGAGGCGAGCTGCTTCGTAAGGGGGGTGCGCGTTTCCCTGAACATGGAGGCGACGATAGTGCTCGTCGACCCCACGACCTTGTTGATGAAGGTGATCGGATAGGGTGTCGAAAAGGATCCCAGCCTGTGGTGGTCGATCACCTCCAGGATGCGGTAGTGGTCGATGCCCTCCACGGCCTGGCTGAACTCGTTGTGGTCGACCATGATCACTTCGATGTTGGCTTCCTTGATGAGGTCGCCCTCGGTGAAGAGGCCGATGACCTTCCCCTCGTCGTCCACCACGGGCACGGAGCGGCTGGGGGATTTGGCGATGGCCTGCTTCGCCGTCTTGATCCAGTCGCGGCGGCTCAAAGGGGCTATTCCCTGGTCGGCCACGGTGATAACCGGCGCCGAATACAGGACGAGGAGGGCCGTGGAGGAGGTGTCGTAGGGCGAGGTGAGTATGGACACGCCCTTTTTTTCGGCCAACTCCTTCACTTCCCTGGAAGGCAGTATCCCGTTCGTGATGACGATAGCCTTGGCGCCCGCCTCCACGGCGATGCGCTGGGCTTCTTCCCTGTCGCCCACGAGGACGATCTTGTTGTCGGCGGGTTCGGCGTGGATGTAGTCGTGGAATTTTTCCGTGCTGAGGGCCGCCACCACCATCCGCGCGTTGAACACCGTGTCCTTGTCGAAGATGACGATGGGCTGGGCCTTGATCGTTTCGATCAGATGATGGAGGGAGGTGGGGATCACGGCCTTGTGGCGGGGATTGATCTTGGTGAGGATGCTCTGGGCAAAGGCCGAATAGTGGAGCATGGCCATGTAATGGCCAGCCTTGTCCACTATGGGCAGAACCTGGCGGTTCGCCTTCTCCATCACCGAGAGGGCTTCCCAGAGGGGCATCATCTCGTCGACGCAGGTTGGGGGCTCGCCAAGGTAATACGCAACCTTGGGGACGAGGTCGGGGATGAATTCAGGCAGAACGGCGTCGAAGCGATGAAAGATGTATTCGGTCTGGGGATTGACGGCTCCCGCCCTCGCGGCCACGGCTCCCTTTAATCCCAGCGCTCTTTTAAGGGCCGCGTAGGCGGTTGCGGCGACGACTGAATCGGTATCCGGGTTCTTGTGTCCAATGACGTAGGTGGTTTTTTCCATTGAGCCACCATTATAGGGGGCGACCCATTTTACCGCAAGCCGAAAATGACGAGGGCATGCCTCGGAACGAGGGCGGTCAGGGCTTCGCCCGAACCAAGGGTTTCGCCGTCCGGGGATTCGGTCACGAGGGTCTGGCCGCGGCCGGAAAGGTTGATGATGCCATGTACGCTGCCATCCCTGGAAAAGAAGCGATAGATATCGCGGCTGGAAAGGGAATACCGCTCGACGCCGAACTCCCTGTGGCCCAGTTTTTCGTACAGAGCGAGAAGCTCCCTCGTGAATTCGGGCTCGCTTAAGGAACCGGCCTTGCCCTGAACCGCCCCGAACTCGGAAGGATTGTCCGACACGAGGATTTGCGAGGCGAACATGCGGGCGACGAGGCCTATGAGGAATTTTTCGCTGTCGGCAAGGCTCGTGTTGTGCGATCGGCAAAAGATGACGTCGGGATCGTTGAGGAGGAGGGTTCCGTCGAGCAAAGACCGGGCAAGGCTGTGGCCGAGGCTGACCCTGGCCGAGGGCCTGCCCTGGTGGCCTATGAGCCTCAAGAGGGGCCAATCCCAATCCTCCCTCGTGTCGGCGCCGATCCGCATGAGGGGCATAATTTCGGCGGTGCTTTCGAAGGGGGCGCCGCAGGAGAGCCAGGCCACCGGCCTTCCCTTGCCGTCGTGCTTCATTGACGTTATGCGCTTCAGCACGCGCCGGTAGTGTTCCCAGGAGGTTCCGGCCGCTCCGGCGCGGACGCCGCGCAGCATCCCCGCATAGAGGAAATCGAGCTTCAGATAGCGAAAGCCCCATCCATTGACGATGGTTTCAAAGAGCTCGACGAGGTATTCCTCAACCTCGGGGAGCGAAAGGTCCAGGCAGAAGACATCCCCTCCCCAGCCGGGATTCCATCCTGCAACAAGGGGCTTTCCCTGCGCGTCGCGCAGTATCCATTCGGGATGCTCGCGCGCCGTCGCGCTTCCTGGCAGCGCGAGAAAGGGGGCCAGCCAAAGCCCCGGGATCATGCCTTTCGCCTCTATCCGCGCGGCGATTCCGGCCATGCCATGGGGGAATTTCTTTTCGTGAGGCAGCCAATCGCCCACGCATTTTTCCCAGCCGTCGTCGATCTGGAAGATCACGGGCTTGCCCTTCTTCAGGAACATGGAGTTGACAAGATTCCCGTTCGTCTCCAGGGTCTCGATATCGCCAAGGATGCTGTTCTCGTCGATGTCCAGATAATGGTTGTACCAGGTCTCATAGCCTCCGACAGGTTCGCGCCTCGCGGCATCGGCGCCGCAGAAGGCCAACTCATCGAACCGCCCGGAAGCCGCGAAGAGCGCGGCCAGCCTGTCCTTGAGATCGAAATAATCCGAAGCAGGCACGATCGCGATGCGCGCTATCGTTTGTCCCGCTCCGAACGATGCGCCATCGGCAAAGACAGCGACGCGGATCGTGGATGCGCCCACGAAAAAGGTGACGGGCGGCAATGCGGCATCAGCACGGGTTTCGCCGCCGGCTGCGTTGTGCGACACCAAAGCCAACCTGTACTTCCCGGAACGAAGAACGACATAGAAATGCGACTTGAGATCGGATCGCCGGAGCAGGGCCGGACTCTTCCTTCCTTGTCTGGCGAGAGCCCGAACTTCCTGCTCGGCGGGGTGGTCGACATAGAGATTCAACGCTGGTTTGAGCAAGGCGCGCCGTGGCCGCTCGCCCCGCTTGAGTTCCCCCGAAAAGGACCATGACTGCCAGCCGCTGACGAGGACAAGCCTGTTCCGCGCATCGGCAAAATCGGCTGCACAGCCCGCCTCGCCGCTGATCTCCGCGATGGGGATGTCGGCGACGATTTCCATGGCTCCGCCGGCGAGGGACTTCCCGGCAAGGGACTTCCCGCCGCGGCGAATGACCAAAACAGTAAAGCCCTTTTCATCCTTCTCATAGCTTTTCAGAAAATCCGATGCTTGCATGCTGCCTCTGCCCCAGTATCGAAAATGAGCGACAGGCCTTCATCAAGCCCCTGCCGATGGGATATAGTAGCATCGACACGACAATCGAGGAATCACGGGATGATCAGGCTTTACGCTTTCCTTGGCAACTATGGAAAAGAATACTCGGGCAACAGACACAACGTCGCCTGGCTCTTCCTCGACTCCCTCCCGCTCAAGGGCAGCCTCTCCTGGGAACGCAAATTCAAAGGGAAGCTCGCATCGAAAGAGCTGCCGGGCGGGCGCGTGTGGCTGCTCATGCCCGAAACCTACATGAACAACTCGGGCGAGAGCATCGCCGAACTCATGCGCTTTTACAGGCTCGAACCCGCCGAGGTGCTGGCCGTCCACGACGATCTCGAAATGGCCTTCGGCGCCTTCGGCTTCAAGTTTTCGGGGGGCCTGGGCGGGCACAACGGGCTGCGCTCCATGGAAAAGCACCTGGGCACCCGTGATTTCGCCCGCCTCCGCTTCGGCATCGGCAGACCCAACCATGACGACATCGCGGGCTATGTTCTCTCGGATTTCAGCAGGGAGGAGAAGGAATTCCTGGCGACAGCCGTCTTCCCCCGCGCCGAAAAGGCTCTCGACGAATGCATGAACTCAGGCTTCGAGGGCTTACCCGAGCGCTTCAAGAAAATAATCTGCGAATAGGTCGCAAGGCGCCGCTTTCAGAATATGAGGGAATCGAGGCGCTTGTCGTCGTGCTTCCATGACGAATCCACCCGCACCTGCAGCCTCAGCTTCACCGGATAATCGAAGATTTCCGCCAAATCGGCTTCAGCCTCCTCGCGGATCTGCTTGATCATCGAGCCGGCCTTGCCGATGACGATGCCCTTCTGGCTCTCGCGTTCCACCACGATGTCGTAGTTGACCTCGAGGCCGCCCTCCTCCAGCTTGCGCGAATCCGTAAAGTCGACGAACACGGCGTGGGGCAGCTCTTCGCGCGTGTGGAGGATGATCTTTTCCCTGATGATCTCGGCGATGCGGAATACGGGTTCCTGGTCGGTGTAGTATTCCTCGGGATACCAGGCCGGACCTTCCTCGGCGGCGCCGAGAAGCTTTTCGACAAGGACATCCAGGCCCCTGTTTTCCTTCGCCGAAACCTGGAGCACCGTGGCTGCCGGCAAATGCCCGGCGACGAATGCCACGGCCCTCTCGGGCTGGGCTTCGGCATGATCTATCTTGTTGACGACGGCGATGATGGGCATGTTCGAGGCGGTGAGGGCCGCAACCATGGCCTCTTCCTCTGGTCCGGGCTCGCGGGTGGCGTCGATGAGATAGACGACGATATCGGCATCGGCCAGGGCTCGGAGCACGATGTCCTTGAGCCTCAGGTTGAGTTTCTTGTCGGAGAGGTGGAAACCCGGCGTATCGAGAAAAACGATCTGGCCGGCGGCCCTGTTGACGATGCCGCGCACCGTATTCCTGGTCGTCTGGGGTACGGGCGACACGATCGACACCTTGGCGCCGCAGAGGGCGTTCAGAAGTGTGGATTTTCCCGACGAAGGCCGGCCGACTATCGCGACGAAGGCTGATTTAGCCATGAATGCTCCTATTCCTGTTTCGAGTAATACTCGCGGGGAGGCTCTTCGCCGCCCATCCAGAGTTTGTACTGCCCCGCCGCCTGATAGCAGAGCATCCCGTAGCCGTTGGACACGCCGCATCCTGCAGCCTTGGCCCTTTCCAGCAACTGCGTGGCTGAAGGCTTGTAGATGAGGTCGAAGACTTTTTCATGGCCGTCGAACTCGTAGAATTCGAGGGGATCGCCCGGTACGCCGCCCGTCATGCCCACGCTCGTGGCCTGGATGATCAGGTCTGAATAGACGGTGATGACATCGATGGACCTGTCGTCGAGGGGACCCCATATAAAGCCGTACTTCCGCGCCAGATCCCGCGCCGTCGAAAGGCTGCGGTTGAGGATGACGCAGGAAGCGCCCCTGCGGTGCAGGGATAGGGCTACGGACTTGGCCGCTCCCCCCGCCCCGATGAGAGTGACCTTCATGCCCGAAAAGTCCTTTCGACCCAAAAACTCGAGCGCGCTCCGCTCGAAACCGTCGGCATCGGTATTGTAGCCGGCCCAGCCGCCCTCGACGGCGACGAGGGTATTGCATGCCCCAATCCGCTGAACGTCGGTGGACACCGTAGCGAGATATGGCAGGACATCTTCCTTGAGGGGGACGGTGATGGCAGCCCCGCGGGCGCCGAGGAGCCTCATGTTCTCGAGGGCAGACTCTATCGATTCGGAAGGGAAAGGGACGATCAGTGCATCTTTACCCGAATTCCGGAAGGCCGTGTTGTGGAGAAGGGGCGAGAGCGAGGAGAGAATGCTTGTTCCGCCAAGGAGGGCATAGAGCCTTGAGTTCTGCCCGGTTTCCTTGCCGCGGTAGATATCGACAAAGGATGCCGGCGTCGTCTGCCCCGGGGCGGCGACGGGCAGCTCAGCTGACCCGTAACTGGTGTAGGTGAAGAGGGAACCCAGACGCTGGGCGAGGACTCTGGAGGGAAAGCCGTAGGCGCCCATGCCTATCACAAGCCGATCGCGCACAGGCAGGGTGGCAACCCAGGCGAAGAGCCTGTTCAGATCCGATCCGCTCTTCGGCGTAACGGCGAGCTGGGGAATCTCGTCTTCCTCCTCGACGAGGGGCTCCCAGGCGGCGTCCAGGTCTTCGGGCATGCCGTCGAGATAGTGCCGGGTGCGTATGATCCGCGTTCCGAAGGTCCTGCAGGCTTCCTCGATCGCCGTCATGTGGAAGTCATGCTCGAGCTCGACAAAAGCGAAGTTGGCCTTGGTGTCCGAACTGGCATAGGACAGAGCCTTGGCGATCATCACGAGGCGCACACCCTCGCCGTCCTGGAAGAAACCGCCGTCGCAGCTGCGAAGGACGGTCAGAATGCAGGGAAGCCCGGCCTTTTCAGGAAATGAACGCAGATCGAATTTCTCGGAGGGGTCGAGGCAATCGGCCCGCAGTTCGACAAGATCAATCTTGGAGCGCAGGGACTCCACGGCCGCGAGATTGGCCGCGATAGTCTTGCCGGTGAGGCTCAGGCATACAGGAAAAGAATCGAAAGACATGAAATGATTCTACACCATCGACACCTGCGGCGGCTACCGCCAAATTCCACCGGCCAGGCGGCCAAACTTCTCGATTTGCCGGGCTATCTGCTTGTCCTGATTGAATCTTTATTGCACAATAGTGGCACTCCGAATCGTGGTTTAAGGAGAACCTTGTGCCTATTGAATCAGAACCGAACAAAATCCCCGAGGAGGCGCTGAACGCCTTCCTCGACGGCATCCTCGCCGAGCTCAGCTCGCCGCTCGATCCTGCCATGCTCACCAAGGTGAGGTCGATTTTCAGGAAGCGCATACCTTTTCACATGCGTTCCTACGCGGCAGCCCTCCTCATTTTGCGGGCCGCGGGAATCACCCGCGTCCAGGCCCCCAAGCCCATCATCACCCCCGTAAAACCCCAGAGAGAACCGGCCCAGCCCAGGGCCTCCCGCGGACCGGCTCCCGCCAGGGCGCCCCGCGAACCTGCGCAGGCGAAAACCCCCGCCGCAAGCCCGGTGACGAGGAAAACCAGCGAAGGCATGGTGCCGCTCTTCGTTTCCATGGGCAAACGCCAGCGCCTCCGCCCCCAGGAACTGCGCACCCTGATCGGCGAAAAAACCGGCCTCACCGATGAGGATCTCGGCCGCGTCCATCTACTCGACAACTATTCCTTCATCGATGTTCCGGAAATCCATGCCGAGAAAATCATCGCAGCCTGCAATGGAATCTCCTTCAGGAACAGGCCCATCGAGATCAAGCCAGCCAAGAAGAAGGGCGAAAACCCCGAGGAAAAGGAACAGGCAGAGTGATTTCGCGCATCGAGCGCCTCCGCGTCGGCCCGATCGGCGAGAATGTCTACGCCATTCAGTCGGGCGATCCGAACTCGGCCGCGGGATCCGGCGTTCTCGTCGATCCGGGCGATGATGCCCAGGCCATCCTGCGCTTCCTGGCGGAAAAGGGCATGGGCATTTCCCTCATCGTCCTCACCCATGGCCACCTTGACCACACCGCAGCCCTCCCCGAACTCCTCGAGCAATGGAAGGACGATCCTCCCGGCATCGCCATCCATTGCCTCGATGCCGCTTATCTGGGCGCCAGGGGCGAGGCGACGAACAAGGACCTCTTCGACAGGATCAACGCGGCCGGATTTTTCCATGGCTATTGGAAGCCCCTGCCCGAACCCACGATCCTACTGGCCGACGGCGACATGCTGCCCGGAACGGCCCTGAGCGTGCTTCACTGCCCGGGGCACAGCGCGGGATCCATATGCCTCTATGACAGCGAATCGGCCATACTCATTTCGGGGGATACCCTTTTCAGGGACGGCGAGGGACGTACCGACGGCCCCGATTCCGATCCTGCCGCCCTCCAGGCCAGCCTTGTGCGCCTCGCGGCTCTTCCTCCCGACACAACCGTGTATCCGGGCCACGGCCCGCGCACGACCATAGGCAGGGAACTTTCACGATGAAATATTACTGGATCGCGGCGATAGCCGCCCTCTTTTTCGCCGCTTGCGCTCCGGCAGCCCAGAGCGAGATTTCACGCACCGATTTCGTCCTCGGCACTGTCTGCTCCGTCAGGATTCTCGAAGGCGGAACGACGAAGACCACCGACGAAATCTTCGCCCGCCTGAAGACGATCGAAGACAGGATGAGCGCCAATAAAGATGGCACCGAAATAGCCGAGGTGAACGCTGCAGCAGGACTGCGGGCCGTCAAGGTGTCGGCCGACACCTTCGAGGTCGTGGCCAAGGGCATCGAATACGCAAAGCTCAGCCAGGGCGCCTTCGACATCAGCATCGGCCCCCTCGTAAAGCTGTGGAATATCGGGACGGATTACGCGAAGGTGCCTCCCAGGGCGGAAATAGCGGCGGCGCTCAGACTCGTGGACTACAAAAAGGTGGAACTTGACGCCAAGAATCTGACCCTAAAGCTTTCCGCACCAGGCATGAGGCTGGACCTGGGAGCCATAGCCAAAGGCTATTCGGCCGACGAGGTGGCGAAAATCCTGGCCAGGCACAGGGTGAAAGCGGCCATCGTCGATCTGGGCGGCAACGTCCTTGTCTTCGGAAAAAAGAAGGACGGATCACCCTGGCGCGTCGGCGTGCAGGATCCTCGCTCCGACAGGGGCGACTATATCGGCCTTGTGACCGGCCAGGCAATGACGGTGGTGACGTCGGGCATCTACGAGCGCTTTTTCGTCGAAGAGGGCAAACATTACCATCATATCCTGGACACGAAGACAGGATACCCGGTCGACAACGGCCTCGTCTCCGTGTCCATCATCGCGACCAGCAGCATGGACGCCGACGCGCTCTCGACATCCCTCTTCGCCCTGGGCCTTCAAAAGGGCATGGAGCTCGCAAAAACACTGCCCGGCATCCACGCCATATTTATAGACAACAAGAACAGGGTGTACATGACTCCGGGAACGAATAAAATCTTTACCCTGTCGAACACCGAATACAGCCTGAGCGAACTCGATCAGCCCTGATCGCGCTGAACCGATCCAACGCCAGGCGCATCGGCGGCAGCCTCGAGCGAAACGAGCCCCAGCTTGTAAAAGCACCACGGGGCGCCGTAAGCCACCCACAGCCCAATGAATCCGTAGCGCAGAAAGCGTATGAGCCTTTCCTGGGAGCCGAGTTCTTCGCCCAACAGCATTTTCGGGCCGAGATAGATGACAGCCGTGCAGGCAATACCCAGAAGGTAGCGGAGAAGACGCTTGCCCAAAGCTCCCCCGGCGTCGAAACGGAGGCTTTTGCTCGCCATGGCGAAACCCGCCGCGCTCCCGAAAAAGGCGCCCGAGAGCAGGGTGTCGGAGGGCATTGCCATATTCATCAACAGGGCGACGCAGGATACGGCCACGAGGCGCATCCTGAAACTTAAGGTATGCAGATAGGCTTCCACCCTGGCACCGAGAGTGAAGAAGAGGACAAGGATGATGCCGCCCAAGGCCCAACCTGCGAAAAGGTCGGTGGGGAAATGCACGCCCAGATAGAGGCGGGAGAGGCCGACCATGATGGGTATGGCGATGAGCATGATGATTCCGGGAAGCCGTGGCAGAACCGTGAGCATGGAGCCCCAGAAGGTGATGCTCATCTGCGAATGCCCCGAGGGAAGGCCGAAGGTTTTTTCGCGGGCAAGGCCGATGGCGGGGTCGAAATCGTAGGGGCGGGGCTGACGGAAAAACAATTTGACCCAGAGGTTGAGGAAGGAGGAAACGAGTACCACGATGCCGATCCTGGCGCCCTTCTGTCTGTCCACGCACCAGTAGATCAGGGGGAGGGCCGCTATGGCGAAGACTTCCGATCCGAGGAAGGTGACAACCTTCATCGGGACGAGCAGACCGGGGCCGAAAAATTCCTGTACGGAGCGGACGATATCCATGCCCCACGATAAGATCGGATCCATGACCGTACTGTAGCCTGACCGATGGCCGTCCGCAAGCCTCGGCTGGAAGCCGCTCGGCCAGGAGCCGCTCGGCTGGAAGCGGCTCGGCAGCAAGGCGCATTGACTCGCCCCGATGAATATAGTACAAGTTTGGCTTGAGCCGGCATGGTGAAATGGCATACACGGCAGACTCAAAATCTGCTGCTCGCGAGGGCGTGTGGGTTCAAGTCCCACTGCCGGCATAAGGCTGACTGCCGTGATGGCAGTCAGCCTTTTTTTATGCAGGAAAATGACAGGACAACAGGACCTCCAGGATTCACAGAACCCCCGCCAATATATCCTTATCATCCGCATCAGGCCGCCTGTCATTGGGCCGGCAACCCGACCCCGCTCAGCGGGATTTTTCCCGTACATCCTGAAAATCCCGTCGTCCCGTCCAATTGATTATACAATCGCCAAATAAAAAAGGCCGGCCGGGAAGCGATTCCCGGCCGGCCCCTCAAAGCTGCCTCAGCAGCAGCCGCTTTCACGGCAGCAGCCGCCTTGCGACGCTTTCAGCGAAGGCTGCTCGCCTCCGCTTTTACATCAGAACTTCACGAGAGCATCGGCGATGGCCATCTTGTAGGCCGTCTGGAGTTCCAGCGAATAGTGCTGGAAGTCGGAATAGGTGGCGCCGGTGACGGCGTCGGCCACGACGTAGACATTGTCCTCGGCGGCGACATAGTCGGCAGCCTTGGCGCCCGCGTCGACATCCTTGTTCTCGAGCACCGCGATCCTCACCTTCTGGACGGTGGCGGCGCCAAAGTCGGCGGCGGGATTAGCCTTGAAGAAGTTGAGGGTGGCGAGGTTGTTGTAGCGATAGCCGATGGAATCCTTGGTGAGGGGCATGTAGTTGGCGTTCTTGTCGGCCTTGTCCATGGCGCCGTAGTGAACGGTTTCGGAGGCTTTCTTGCCGACAGTGACCTTGAGGCCGTCGATCTTCACGTTGACGAGCTTGTCTTCCCTGGCGGCCTTCACATAGGCGGCGGCGCGCAGGGGGTTGGCCATGAGGCCTTCAAAGTCGCGCTCATACTGGCGAGCCGGCCTTGCGAACTTTTCGGCGCCGGGAGTGTACTGCGACCAGACGCCGGGGCCTTTGCCCGTGGGGTCGTTCAGGATATAGAACATATAACCCTTGATCTCGGGGTCCTTGTTCGTCAGGTTGGCGAAGGGATCAGGGGTGCGGACAATCGCGCCGTCAACGATGGCTTTGCCATCGGGCGAATTGTTCTCGGCCCAGCCGCCCGGACCCTGCCACTCTTCGAGCGAGGCCGACACCACTTCGCCGGACTTGCCGACGGTGACGGTAGCCGCACCGACGTAGCCGCCCTGATGGGCTACGAAATACTTGGTGGCAGTCTGCGCGAAAACGGCAGACCCGGCGAGAGCAAAAATGGCGAGGAACGCAATGATTTTACGGTTCATACGAACATCCTCCTGTGGAATACCCCGGGCTTTAGAGCCCGGACGGAGGATATTTTACACTATATATATCGATATGCCAATATATAAACAATCAAAAATGCAGGAGAAAAGTGATGCCCCAGAAGAATTTTTCCGCGCCTGGGAAGTAGGTAGCGTAGAGGGGGTCGTCGACAGGGAATTTCCAGCCCGCGCGCAGGCCCATATAGGCGAAATCGAAGACACCGAGGGCAAAGCCTCCTCCAGCGGAGACGATCAGACCATCCTTGTCGCCGCCTGTCGCCGCGTCGGGGCTCTTGTACAGCCCGCCATACCAGCCTGAATCGCCGAAAACATAGGCCATAGGCCTGAGGCTTGCGATGCCGAAAAGCCCCGGCCCTACAAGACGCAGCTCGAAGCTGGCTTCGGCTTTCAGGGCGGCTTCGTAACCCCAGCTCCGGTAGCCGCGGATAGAACTTCCCAGACCATCCCTCAGTTCGCGTCCACCAAAGCTTGTCAGCACATAGAGGGGAATCGCTTCCCCCGTCGCGGCATCGGCGGTGATGTAGCCACCCGCATAGAGCGACAGAGCTTTAAGGTCGCTCGCTCCGATCGAAAAGATCGGCAGGTAGCCTTCGATCGTCGCCGAGGCCCTGAAGAAGTCCGTGTCCCCTGCAAAAGCCAGGAAGGAAGGCGCGTATTCGAAGGAGAGCTCGCCTGAGTACCCGCTTTTAAAGCGCCGAGGGCTTTTCTCGACCTCGTCAACGCCCGCTCCCGCTATAAAGGAAAGTGCCAGCAACTCCCTCGCATCGGGGAATATGGCCGTCGACTGGCTGGGAGAGTTTATCTCGCCGCGACCACGCGCCAAGCCGAAGAGCTCCACGACAGGAGCCCCGGCGCCCGAACCGAGCCGGTATACGAGGCCAGCGTCCACCTCGACATTCGGCCAGTAGAACCATTGTTTCTGGTCGCTGGCGTCGAAACTATCGGGTTTCGCGATGGGGGTACCGTCTGCCATGCGCAGGATAAAGCGATCCTCATAGCCTGCGCCGAGTTCCAGCGTGAAGAAGAGTCCTGAATCTCTCAAGGGGAAGCGGAATTCCACGTCGGCCCCTGTCGGCAGGGGGACGCCGCCCAAAATGACGCTGTTGAGCCTCGGGCCTTCGAAGGAGAATTCCATGCCCTGAGCCTGGGCCGACATGGGGCTTGCGGCGAGGGATACAAGGGCGATGACAGCAACGAGAAGGCTTCTTGCTCTCATGATTTCCTCCATATGCGATCCTACTTGCCAAAACTAGCACGGATCATTGTATATTTCAAAGATGGAAAACAGCTGCAGCGATCAAGAACCTGAAGCGGTCGGAAAAAGCGAATCCAGGAAACTGGTGAAGAGCATCTTCCTCGCCCTTCTCGCCGGCCTGCTGATCAACGTTTTCATGGGTCTCCTCATCGACTTCAGGGAATTGGCGACAGCCTTCAAGGAGGCTTCCCTCTTTGCCATACTCGCTCCTTTCGCCATCGTCTTCGTCGTCTATATCATCGATACGCTGCGCTTCAAGCTTGTATTCCCGAAATTCGGCATCAAGGTATCGTTCAGGGACGGGCTCTACAACAACATAATCGGCTATTTTTTCTGCAACATCACCCCTGGCTCAGTGGGAGGGCAACCCTTCCAGGTCATGCATTTTACCAAGCTGGGCCTGGAATCGACCGTCGTCTCGAATGTCATCTTTTCCCGGCTCATAGAAGGCAACCTCGTCCAACTCTTCATCGTCGCCATCTTCTTCCACAAGGGCATCGGCATGATGGCCTCCCTCGGCAAGGGCGCCTTCCTCCTCATCGCGGGCATGCTCATCACTATCGCGATGACTGTCATCCTCCTCCTGGCCTTCCTGAACCCCCATCTCCTCGGCGTTCTCGCGCTCAGAACAGAGAAATCAGGCTTGGGAAGGCTCATCGCCAGGATCACGAAGAATCCCTGCTGGGCCGAGAAGATTTCGGTATGGAGCCAGGGGCTCGGGGATGGCTTCAAGGTGCTGTGGCGCAACAACATGGGCACGATGCTGCTCGACATCATCATCTTCCTGGGCGAGCAGCTTCTCTGGGCCGCGTCCCTCTATATCCCGCTCGGAATCCTCACCGGCGTGGCCTCGCCCTTCCCTGAGTTTCTACTGTCGTACGTGCTCTGCGGTCTCGTTTCGCTGTTCATACCGACTCCGGGGGCCGCGGGAAGCATCGAGGCTACATACCTCCTCGTGCTGAGCGCGCTGACGGGAAAGCCCGCGGCCACCTTGAGCGCCATCCTCATCTGGCGCTTCGGGGCCTATTATCTCCACCTGCTTGTAGGCGGTCTCGTGTACTTCCTGAAGCCGATAAAAAAGTCTGTCTACGAAGTTGGCGACGACGGAATCCTGAGGCATATCAGGAAGCGCCATCGCGCATGAGTCAGGCAAGGCCGCCCAGAAGCAGGCCCATGGCATAGGCCGCTGCCGCGGCTATACCCCCCACCACGAGCATCTCGAGCCCTGAGACGAGCCAGCTCTTTCCGGTTATCGATGTCTTGAGAGCCCCGAGACCGAAGAGAGTGGCGCCCGTAAGCCCGCAGGCGAGGGGGAACTGGGCATTTCTCAGCGCCGGGATGAAGAGAGCCAAGACATAGGCGGCGATGGGCAGGAAGCCGAATACCGCGAAGGAAAGGAAGGTCGCCAGGGCATTCCCGAGGGGCGATTCATCGCTCGGAATTATGCCCAGTTCCTCGATCATCATCGTATCCACCCAGGATTCCTTGTCTTTGGCGATGATCTCCACCACATCGTCAGCGTCCTTTTCTGACATTCCCCGCGCGACATAGATTTCCTTCAGCTCCCGCTTTTCGCCCTCGGGATAGTTCTCCACCTCCCAGGCTTCGCGCGCCCGCTCGGCGGCTTCGTATTCGGTTTCGCTCTTGGAGGAGAGATAGTCGCCTATGGACATCGAAAGGCCGTCCGCCACCAGGTTCGCGAGGCCCATGATGAGGACGATGCCCGGCGAAAGGGCAGCTCCCGCCACGCCGGCCACGGCGGCGAAGGTGGTGATGGTGCCATCCAGACCGCCATAGATAACGCTCTTGATGTATTTGCCCCGCCCCGTCGTATGCTTTTCCTCGGCAAAGGCGGGCTTGGCGGAAGGAAGATGGGCCCGCCTGGCCGCTTCGCCGTCCTTTTTCTTCCAGGCATCCCTGGCTTCGTCGAGCCGTCGCGTCAGCATCAATGCTTCTCCTTCGGCGCGGGCGTCGCCACAAGACCTAAAGCCTGCCGTATCGCGCCCAGATGCCAGGCGGAATGGGCGATATTGCCGATCATGCCGAACACCCTCATGTCCGAACTCCAGACGGAGGGATCGGAAACAGCCGCCTTGAGCGATTCGAATTCCAGCCTCAGGGAATCCTTGAGATCCTTCCACGCCGACTCGTCCACCCTTGTCTTTATCCAGCTGCCCTTCCAGTCCGCGTCGCGATAGGGATTCTCACCCTTCATGGCCCTGTTGGCCAGGTGCAGGGCATAGCGGAGATGGGAAGCGTGGGATGCGGCGGTCGCCGCGTCGCCCTCGGTGAGGGGAACCGAGGCTTGGGCTGCCGAGAGGGTTTCCAGCGTGCCGAGAAGGCCTGAGTCGGGATCCTCATCGGTAAACCAGCTTCCCTTGCCCGAAGGGCCGGCATAGGCTTCATTGAGAAGCAGGGCGATGCCGCGCGATAAAAGCCCGGAATTGATGATATCCATAACTATCCTCCACCTCGACTATACTGCCGCCCCGCCGCGTTTGGAACATGAGCCCGAACTTTTAGCATTGTCCCAGCCGGGAAAATGGGGGTACAATGGGCAAAACACGGACTTTTCGAGTCCCGACAAGGAGCATCCATCGTGAAAGCGCGGAAGGAAGGCAGCACAATCCTGGTTTTGAACTGCGGAAGTTCATCGCTTAAATACGAAGTTTTCCGCATGCCCGAACGTGAAAGCCTCGGGAAGGGACTCGTCGAGCGCATCGGGGAAGCCGGGAGCTTCCTCGCCCAGAGCTCCCCGAAGGGGACAATCAGGGTGGAGGAAACCATGGCCAGCCACGGCCCCGCCATGGCCAGGGTGGCAAAGGCCCTCGTCGACGCCAAATACGGAATCCTCGGCGACGTGGCTGAGATCGACGCCATAGGCCACAGGGTCGTCCATGGCGGCGAACAGTTCTCGGCCTCTGTCGTCATCGACGACAAGGTGCTCGACGCTATCGAGGAGAACATCGAGCTCGCCCCCCTGCACAATCCCGCCAATCTCACGGGTATACGCGAGGCGATGAAGCTGCTGCCAGGCAAGCCCAATGTCGCCGTCTTCGACACGGCCTTCCACCAGACCATGCCGCCCGCGGCTTACCTTTACGGCCTGCCGCGAGAGCTCTACGACAAATACAAGATCCGACGCTACGGCTTCCACGGAACGAGCCACCGCTATGTGGCCGACCGTGCCTGCCAGCTGATGAAACGCTCGAGCGACAACACCAACCTCATCACCTGCCACCTCGGCAACGGCGCCTCCATCACCGCCGTGGAGTGCGGCAAGTCGGTGGAGACATCAATGGGGTTCACCCCCCTCGAAGGCCTCGTGATGGGCACCCGCTGCGGCGACATCGACCCGGCCATCCTCGGTTTCCTGGAGGAACGCGGCTACAACGCGAAGGATCTCACCGCCATGCTCAACAAGAAAAGCGGCCTCCTCGGCCTCTCGGGCATTTCGAACGACCTGCGCGACATCGAGGGCGCCGTCGACCTGGGCAACAAAAACGCCACCGAGGCCCTCGATGTCTATGCCCACAAGGTGCGCAAGTACATCGGCGCCTATTCCGCCGAACTCTTCAAGGTGGACGGCCTCGTCTTCACCGGCGGCATCGGCCAGCACGGCGTGCGGATGCGCGAGCGGATCTGCCACCGCCTGGAGAACATCGGCATCATCATGGATTACGCCAAGAACACGTCGAACGGGTCGCGCGAGGGCATTGTCTCGACACTCTACTCGCCCACCACCATCCTTGTCGTCCCGACGAACGAGGAGCTGCAGATCGCCATCGATGTCGAAGCGATAGCCTTCAGCGCTCCAGCCCAAGGAGGCTGCGCCTAATGGAAGACCTGCTGAAAACGCTGCTGGAGCAGGAAATGGTCCTGCAGTTTCCGGCTTTC